>NZ_JAVDXR010000004.1:0-403436 GCF_031458035.1 Flavobacterium aquidurense | reverse complement strand
TCAGGAACCGAGTTCTTTGCAGGTGACCTGTCTCCAGAAGATCAAAAACTGGTTTGGGCTACACATTATGCACCTGTTGCTGATTTATTCCAGCAGCAAAAAATCACTATTACACCACCGTGGGATAGTAAACCTAGTTGGTATATCTTATGTACTGATGATCACACCGTACATCCAGACTTACAGCGTTGGGTTTCTAAGCGTATGGGAGCTGATGTAACCGAGATTAAAAGTAGTCATGTGCCTATGCTTTCAAATCCTCAAGTTGTCATTGATGTTATCCGTAAGGCAGCCGCATCTGTTTAAAAATAATTATTGAATTATAATAAAAAGACTTCTTTAAAATTCCTTTATAGGAACATTTGAAGAAACTCATTTATTTAGAATAACCGCAAATTTTAAGGGAATTTAGGAAAATTTAATAGTTATAACTTTTCTGAAGATGTCACAGCAAATTATGGTTGTTCACGTAAATTTACAAGGTATTTATTATCCAACTTCCTAACAGGTTTTGTTAAATACCTATAAAGTAAAGGCTGTTATATTTATATAACAGCCTTTTATTAATTAAAGGAAGCCGATAAAGATGCTTTTCAATAATTAATTAAATTATAAATGCCCATTGGTCATGCATTACTATTGAAAAATGGGTATTTTTATACCTCTTTAGTATTAAAATAATGTTGGTGCTTTTTATAAAAATATAAAAACCGATGATAAAAGATAGCGAACATTTCTACTCTAATTTACCTGTAAATAAAGTTTCCATTGTTAAACTCTTGGAAGCTGAAGATATGTTTACTCCTTTGCCCGAAAATTGGCATGTAATTATTACTGATATTACAAATTCCACCGGGGCTGTTCATAAGGGTATGCATCAAACTGTAAACCTAGCCGCAACAGGAAGCATTGTAGTGGTCCTGAACATTGCTTATGATTTGAATATTTCTATACCGTTTTTCTTTGGTGGAGACGGGGCGACATTCCTTGTGCCTGGATTTCTAATTGATCACATGATGGATGCCCTTGCACAATACAAAGCAAATATCTTCAAAAATTTCAATCTTAAATTAAGAACGGAGACTATTTCGGTCGCTAAAATTTATGAAGCAGGCCATCAGATAAAAATATCAAAATTTAAAAGCGAAGGCTCCTTTTCTATTCCCATTGTTCTTGGCAGTGGATTGGCATACGCAGAACATATGATCAAGGCAAAAGATTTTAGCGTAGAGGAAAATGAAAACAATACAGAAAAATTAAATTTAGAGGGGATGCTATGTCGTTGGGATATTATTGAGCCTCCAAAAAATAAGCAGGAAGTAGTTACCCTATTAGTAATCGCTAATGGCACGACACAGCAGGCCATTGTTTTTAAAAAAGTACTTCAAAAAATTGATGAACTTTATGGTCTCCAAAAAAATCGACAACCCATATCTATTGGCAGACTAAAAGTAAAAAGTTCGTTTAAACGATTAGGTATGGAATCACGAATGAAATCTGGCTCAACGAAATGGCTGACGCTTATATTTACTTGGTTTAATACACAATATTTTCGTTTTTATTTTACAACAAAAAAAGGGAAACAATACCTTAAGAGTCTTGTTATAATGTCTGATACCCTCGTAATTGACGGAAAAATTAATACAATTATATCAGGCACAGAAGACCAAAGATCAGCTCTACAGCAATTATTGGATGAAATGGAATCGAATGACGAAATTATCTATGGTATGCATATCAGCAATGCTTCGATAATGTCATGTTATGTAAGAAACATTCAGGATGACCATGTTCACTTTGTTGATGGTTCAGATGGAGGATATAGCAAAGCCGCAACCATGCTTAAAGAAAAACAAAAATATAGATCCTAATGCTGAACGTTGACTTATAACAGAAGAAAACATAAGTAATGATTGAGAATTTTATATATTAAAAATATATAGAAACGTTTATTGATTGAGCTGTATTTGAAAGTATAAGCAAAGTTACAATGTTAATAGAGCTTGAAATGAACGTAATAAAGGAGATATTAAAAGAGTAAATTGTCAAGTAAATAATGGAAAAAACTTGACATATAGAAAAAATAGTTATCTTTGTAATTGATTATGACTGTAACAAATAAGATAGAACGTAAGATAGAACAAATAGCTCCTGGAGAGGTATTTGGATATAATACATTTGGACTTGCTTCAAATGAAGTTTTGGCAGGTGCTAAAGCACTTGGCAGATTAAAGGAAAGAGGGGTTATTAAAAGAGCAAGAAAGGGATATTACTATAAGCCCAAGCTTTCGGTATTTGGTGAACAAAAACCCAGAGAAGATGTTTTGCTTAAACTTTACTTATTTGATAACAATAAACAGACGGCTTATATTACCGGAACAAGGCTTTATAACAGACTTGGACTAACTACACAAGTACCAAGTTCAATTCGTATAGCATCACTTGACAGGCAGATCAAGGGTAAAGTTGGAAATTTAGTTATTAAACCAGCCAGGAGTTATGTAAGAGTAACTTCGGAGAATGTTCGTTATTTGGAAATACTGGATGTAATTAAAGATTTCAATACAATTCCTGATTTGCAAAAAAAAGATGGGCTGGCTTACTTAAAAAAAACGATTAGGAATTTAAATAATATTGAGATAAAAAAACTGATTGCCTACGGTATATCTTATCCACCAAAGGTGCGTGCTTTACTTGGTGCTCTTTTAGAGGAATATTATAATGATGGCGGAGATTTAAAAAAACTTAGAAATTCTTTAAATGTAACGAGTCGTTATCAGTATGGGATTGGATCTATATTGCTTTCAACGGCACAATTATGGAACATATCATAATGAATTTACATTTAGACAAAGAAAATTTTGAAGGTGCTATTACAGCCGCAGCAGATTATTTTTCAATTCCGGAGATTTTCATTGAAAAGGATTACTGGGTTACTTATGCACTTGCCGAACTATTTCAATCAGAAGTAAAAGATAGGGTTGTTTTTAAAGGTGGAACATCACTTTCAAAATGTTATAAGATAATCGAAAGATTCTCTGAAGATATTGATCTGGTGATTATAAAAAAAGATAGCGATACGGGAAATGAGCTTAAAAGAAAACTAAAGGAGATTACTGAGGTTGTCGACAAATCTATTTTGCAGGAAGTTACAGGTGATGCTCAAACCAATAAAGGAGGCAGCGTAAGAAAAATAGTTTATTCGTATCCAAAAATTGGGATGTCTGGGAATTACGGGCAGGTTAGGGAGCATATTACTGTTGAGGTTTCGCATTTGGGAAATTACATGCCTAATGAAACACGATCAATCTGTACACTTATTGCTGATTATATCAAGACGCTGCCAGAAGATGCAGGATTGATTACACAATTTGGATTGCAAGATTTTGAGGTTTGTGCCTTAGCAGTTGAACGAACTTTTTGTGAGAAAATAATCAGTCTGATTCGTTTTTCTTATTCAAAAACACCATTGGAAGATTTGTCTCAAAAAGTGCGCCATACGTACGATTTACATCAGTTGCTTCAACTCGAAAAAATCCAAAACTTTATAGCTTCGAAGAAATTTGACAGCATGCTTCTGCAAGTAGCGATGGATGATGATAAGGCGATCCCAAATGACAAAGCCTGGCTTTATGAACATCCAAAAGAGGCCTTTATTTTTAGTAAAACCTCCATTGTATGGAATCAATTAAAAAAAGTTTATACAACATCTTTTAAAGAATTGGTAACAGGTCATCTTCCTGATGAAAATAAAATTCTTGAAACTTTACTATTAATTTCCGAGCGACTTGAAAAAATGGAATGGTCTGTAAAAAAATAAATTTCTGAAAGCGTTGAAGACAGCTTTTTGAATTTTGAGCTAATTTTTTAGCTTTCTTTATCAATTATCGTTTTTAAATCATTGTATATAGTTTCGCTGTTGTCCATAACTCCTTTTATAATGCCGTTTTTATCAATCACAAAACTAGTTGGGAAATAAAAAACATTATATTTTTTACTTATCTCACCTGAATTTGGCAATTGTGTGAAGTTAAAAGCGGATTTTTTTAGAAAATTATGTACATGTTGTGAAGTGTTGTATGTAAGTCCAAGAAAAATGACCTCTTTATTTTTGTATTCACCCACTAGCTTATTGAGTTCAGGAATTTCCTTAATACATGGAGCACAAGATATAAACCAGAAATTCAATATTATTGTTTTTCCGCGAAGTTCTTTTAGAGACCATATTTTACCATCAAGATCCTTAACTTGAAAATCAGGAGCTGGATTATTAAGCATTTCTGCTAAAGCTTTTTTACTTTTAAATTCGTTTTCTTTAAATTCAGAAGTCTTTCTTACCAGATGCATCACACCATTTTTATCATCCTGTTCGCTATGTTTAAATAGTATTTGACCTTTTCCCCACGCATTTTCAAGGCTATCGAGATTATTACTTTTAAGAACCTCACCATTTGGCAAAATAAAATGGGTTGACTTTTTTGAAGACAGAGTCTGACCATTCATGTTTACGAAAAGTAAACATACAGCTGCACATATTAAAGATTTTATATTATACATTTTTTCAATTGTTTAAGTTTTATATGTCAAAAGTAATTGTAATGTTTTGCCTTACAGGTTAACCCCATCTTAACTAATGTTAACTAGTGTTAACTGATTTTTTCGGTTACCAAAATGAGATATATTTGTATATTATAATTTGCTATGAAAAATCAGTTTAAAATTATTTTAATTACTTCTATTACTGTATGTAGCATCTTGCTTTTTCAGGTTTTTTGGGTTTATAGAACCTATGAAAATAGTCGGGAGAATTTTCAGGTGAAAGTTAAAACTGCATTGCAGCGAAGTGTCGACTTATTCTTTTTGGAAAAAATCAGAACACCTATGAGTTTATCCAGTAGCAATCCTTATTTGTCAATAGTAAGCGAGGTTACAAATGAAAAGAAAGAAAAATTAAGCTTAAAAGAAGATTTTTCGAAATCGTCAGGACCAATCAAAATAGGAATGCAGCCCCTAAAAATAGATACCGCAGATTTGGAAAGTGTACGTCTTTTTTTAGTGAAATTAATAGCTTCATCAAATAAGCAAAATCTAGATTTATCAGTGATTAAAGAAGATTTTAAAAAAGAACTCTACAAAGAAAAAATTTTCATCGACTATAAATTGTCAATGAAAAAAAAGGCAGTTTTGGATTCTGAAGAAATCGTAAGCATTCCTTTAGGCACAGGTAAGAAAAACTGGGTAATTGAAGCCAGGCTTTTTAAAACGGAAAAATACCTGCTTTTAATAAATATCATTCCTTTTTCGATATCCTTAATACTGGTAATTTTAACCGCAGGAAGCCTTTGGTATCTCGGATTGATAATTTATAGACAAAAACAGCTGGATTATAAAAAGAATAATTTTATAAGCAATATCACTCACGAATTACGAACACCAATATCAATTCTTAAATCTTCTAATGAAGCATTATTACAATTCGGACAAGCTTCCAATCCAGAGAAGACAAATCGTTATTTAAAGATTAATGCAGATGTTTTAAATAAATTGGATTATAATATAGATCGTCTTTTGGACATAACCAGATACGAACTAGGAGTAAAATACGTAAATTTAAGCAATGTAAATATTGATGAACTAGTAAGAAGCATAGTAGATAAATTTCAAGTAGATAATAATAATCAGATATCAATAAGGACTGAATTAGAAAATGAAATAATTCGTACCGATAAAGATATGGTTGAGGGAATATTGAATAACCTTATAGATAATGCTTTGAAGTTTAGTGTCAGGTCTTCTAAAATTACAATAAAAGTTTTGAGTTCATCAAAATTTTGGCAACTGGAAGTAGAGGATAATGGCAGCGGAATAAGCGAAGAAAATCTTCCTTTAATTTTTGATAAATTTTACAGGATAACAACTGGTAATCTTCATGATGTAAAGGGATATGGAATAGGATTGAGTTACGTAAAAGAACTGGCTGGTTTGCTGTCGGGTGAAATAATTGTAAAAAGCTCTTTAGGATTGGGTACAACCTTTATTATAAAATTTCCGTTATGAAGGAGATAATTAACGTTTTGCTTGTAGAAGATGAAGAAGTGTTGTCAACTATCATAAAAGAAACTCTTGAATTGCGAGGGTTTAGCTTTTCAATTGCCAAAAACGGAGTAGAAGGCTGGGAACAATTTCAAAGAAAGAAACCTGACATTTGTATAGTTGATATCATGATGCCCAGAAAAGACGGATATTCCCTTGTAGAAGATATTCGAATAGTAGATCATCTGACTCCCATAATTTTTCTCACGGCAAAAAATGAAATTGCAGATGTTTTAAAAGGACTTAAAATTGGTGCGGATGATTATATGAAAAAGCCTTTTAGTTTGGAAGAACTTATTTTGCGAATACAAAAACTAGTACGACGAAAGTATGTCCACTCGGATCAAGCAACTTCCAAAACTTGTGATAAAAATATAATAGTTGGAAATTTTCAGTTCAATCGTCATAGATTAGAATTAACATTTGAACAGAAATCAGTAAATCTTTCGCAGCGTGAATCAGAATTATTGGATTTACTCATTCAAAATAAAAATCAATTATTAGATCGCAATAAAGCCTTGTTGCTGCTGTGGGGAGATAATAATCAGTTTACAGCAAGAAGCATGGACGTTTACATCACCCGCCTGCGAAAATATTTAAGCGCTGATCCGGCTGTAGAAATTCTTAGTATAAGAAATAAGGGATTTAAATTAATCGATTAGAAAGATTTAGAATTTTATTGTAATACAGAAGTTTCGAAACTAAATCAGTTATGACTTTATTTTATTGAAATATCTTTTTTGTTAATAGCCATTTGCGACAATTCTGCCCAGTCGAAAATATTGGAGAGTGAGTTGGATTTAGCACAAATTAAAAAATCACGTTTTGATGCAACAGTAGATATTTGTCGTGCTGCAGGAGGCGGGAGGAGATAACTGTGTGACTTTATTGTGATCTCTGCTTTAACCGTGTTTAAGTGTTGTGTGGAAGAGAACGCTACGGTTTACTTTTTGTTTAAATAGCAACAATTCATATTATCAAATTAACGAAATAAAGCAAAAAATTACGCGGCAAAATTTTTAATGCTTTGATTTTTAATGCTTTAAATAATGGCGCGCTCCTTGCATGTTTATTCCTAGATTTTTTACTTAAAGCTTAACATTATGAAAAAAACAACTATTTTAGTAATCTTAGTTTTATTGCAAATAGTTGGATGCGCCACATTCAAAGAGCAATCAATTGAAGAAACTGCAAATGCATCCGATAAAAAGATTATTCATTCTATTTACCTGACTGGAGGATATGGAGAAAAGGAAACAGCCGACAATACTTTGAATCAGTTTAATGAAATACTAAAAAAAGAAAAGGAAAAAAATTCAACATTTTTGTTATTGGGAGATAATATAACTGCAAATGAAAAAGATATTCTTTCGGATAAGTCGCTTTTAACTGAACAGACAGAGATGATTAAAGGTTATAGTGGAAATACTTATTTTCTTCCCGGTGATTATGAGTGGAAATACAAAAATAGCAGAAAGACGCAAGAGAGCCAGAATTTGCTGAAGATCATACCACGCAATACGGCAGAATATTTACCTAAAAATGGAGCTCCCTTAAGCAAAGTTTCGGTTAATGAAAATCTCGAAATTATATTTATAGATTCGCAGTGGTACATTTCGAACTGGGATGATGTGCAGTACATAAATGAGAATTCACCGGATATTAAAACAAGAAGACGTTTTCTCGAGGAGCTGGAAGGTATGATTCGTGATGCTGCATTTAAAAACGTAATCATTGCCATGCATCACCCAATTTTCAGCAATGGTAAGCATGGTGGAAAATATAGTTTCAATGATTATCAGCATCCTTTACCCATTATTGGCTTAGCAGATAAAACGGTCCGCAAACTGGGAGGAACGAGTTCTCAAGACATTGCCTACAGCAGATATAGAGAATTAACGAGCTTCGTGGCCGCCCTCGCAAAATTATCGGATCATATTGTTATTGTTTCAGGACATGAAAACAGTCTGCAATATTTGGAAGGAAATGGAATTCATCAGATTATCAGTGGCTCACTTGGAAAAAGTGAAGCAACAAAACTATCAAAGGAACTCGTAACAGCTCCAGGTGGAAAATTAAAGTATGAAGGCATTTACAGCTCAAGTGAAAAAGGATATGCCAAGCTTAATTACTTCGAGGATGGTTCCTCAGAAGTGGAATTTCATTCTGTTGAAAACAACAAATTATTATACCGACACGCAGTAAATAAAGCGCTGCCAAATATTGATGAAAAACCCAATAATATTGTAACAGCTGATTTCCCGAATACTGCAAAAGCCCAAATATTAACTAAAGAAGAAACATCTAAATCCTGGTTTTATAAGTTATTCTGGGGAGAACATTATCGTGATTATTATTCCAGGGAAGTCACTGTAAAAACTGCATCGCTGGATACCTTATATGGCGGACTTACGGTATTAAGAGAAGGCGGGGGGCATCAGTCTCAGTCTTTAAAACTCCAAGGTAAAACCGGAAAACAATATGTAATGCGATCACTTCACAAAGATGCGCTCAAATTTTTGCGATTTAAACTAAAAGGGATTGCTTTTAAACCCGATTCGTATGATGATACAGCTACAGAAGAATTGGTATCCGACTTTTTCACTACAGCGCACCCATATGCACAGTTGGCCGTGAGCGATCTTGCAGAGGCAGCTTTAATCAATCATTCCAATATAAAATTATTCTACTTTCCCAAACAATCCGGATTTGGAGATTTAAATGATAAATACGGTAATGGATTGTATTATATCGAAGAAAGACCATCAAAAGACCAGAAAGATTTTAAAGGTTTTCAGCATACTTCAATAGAAAATTCAGGCGAGATAGTTGATTTTGCAAATACAGAAGACGTTCTTAAAAAATTGCGTGATAATGATAAATACAGTATTGATAAGCGTCAGTACATCCGCTCGAGAATTTTCGATATGCTTATTGGCGATTGGGACCGCCACGAAGACCAATGGCGATGGGCACTTCGGGAAACAGGGAATAAATCAGGGGTCTATTCGCCAATACCACGGGATCGTGATGCCGCTTTTTCAAAATTTGATGGTGCTGCTTTAGCCGTAGTCAAAAACAGAGTTCCTGACACCCGTTTTTGGCAAAGTTATGATGACAATCTGGACAATGTAAAGTGGTTTAATTCTGAAGCCTATAACCTTGATAAAATTCTTGTTTCCCAGTATGATGCATCAATCTGGAATGAAGAAGCAATATCCATTCAAAAAGGCATAACCGATGCTGTAATTGATAAGGCATTTTTGAATCTTCCACAAGAAATGCAGGATAAGGCTTTGGAAGATATCAAAACAAAATTTAAAAAAAGACTTAAAAATTTAAACATTCTGGCTTCTGAATATGCTGATTTCATCAATGAAAAAGTTGTAGTTCACGGCACAGATAAAAAAGATGTTTTCCAGATTACCAGACAGCCAAAGGGCAATACAACAATAGAAATATTTTCTGAAAAGAACAGTACCCAGCCTTATTATTCAGCCGTAATAAATTCTGACAACACTTGTGAAATCTGGATATACGGACTTAATGGCGATGATGATTTTATAGTAAAAGGTGAAGGAGACAAGGAAATATTGGTGCGCATTATTGGAGGTTATGGAACGGATCATTATACAGTAGAGGAGAATGATAAAATCCGTATTTATGACTATGATTATGAGAAAAACATCATCGACGCCAAGCAGCCTTCAAAGAAACAGTTATCATCACTTTATGAAACTAATAATTTGCATTTCAGGTATTTTATCCCAAGCAATAATATTTTAGTTCCTGTATTGGGGTATGCGACTGATGACGGTTTTGTACTCGGAGCGAAGGATACTTATACCTACAATGCCTTTAATGGAAATCCACATAAACAGATACATGAAATTTTTGCCAATTATTATTTCACCTACCAATCAGCTGAGGCGGGATACAATGGAAGTTTTTTTAATGTTTTTCCACACATTAACCTTTTAGTCGAAGCGTATTTCTCGGGAACTAAGTTTTCGAACAACTTCTTTGGTTACGGAAACGAAACCGTTAATGATGATAAGGAACTTGGAAAGGATTATAACCGTGCTAGAACCAGACAGACCAATTTGAACGCAGGGTTTGAATATCACAAATTTAAAATTAAGGCTTTGTTTGAAAGTTTTGAAATCCAGGAAATGAATGATCGTTTTTTTACTCCTGCAAATGTAGATCCTGCTGTATTTGAACACCAGAATTATGCCGGTACAGAAGCATCCATAGCTTATCTGAACAGGGATGCAGAAGATTTTTCTACAAAAGGTTTATATGCTTCCGCTAAGGCAGGCTGGAAAATTAATACCGATAACAGCGATAATAATTTTGGTTATTTTGTTGGAAAGGTAGGACTCGAAGACAAGCTTACCAATTCAGGTAATCTGGTATTTCAGACGGTTGCCGAGGGACGCGTTATTTTTGGAGATAATTATTATTTCTATCACTCTTCATTTTTGGGTGGCAATAATGGTTTACGTGGTTATCGCAACGAACGTTTCAGTGGGAAAAACAGTTTGTATGACAGCTCGAATCTTAAACTAAAAGTAGCAAGTTTTAAAACAGGCCTTATTCCGATTGATTTTGGCCTTTATGGCGGATTTGATGTCGGCCGCGTCTGGGTTGAGGATGATCCTTCCAAAAAATGGCATACCTCGCAGGGCGGTGGAATATGGTTTGGAGGACTCAGTACGCTAAGTCTTCAGGCTGCTTGTTTTAATTCCGACGAGGGAAATATTATATTTATAGGTTTTAATTTTAAGTATTGACTAGCTGATTAACAAAATCTGATTGGTTTTAAGTGAAAACGCAACAGGTACCGCAATTTTTTAATTAATGCAATCACAATAAGAAGATTTGTAGAATCCAATAAACTTATAAGTACCAGTTTGGCTTTTGCCTTATTCCGTGGCTTAGTTTATGGAATGATGCTGGTGTATAATATGGCAAGCCCTTTTTTGATTGAAGGGGTAATGCATTATTCAACTTAAGTCAGCGGTAACGCTTCGCTTCTTTAGGTGTGGCAGTGCTTTGCGAAGGGCTTTTGGCAAAGCGCAATATCAAAGCATAATCATTACATTTTACTTTGGTAGAAATTGATAAGAATTTGTCAAATGCGTATTTATGATTAGTTTTTTGAAACTCTTTCTATTATTTCTCGCATTTCATAGAAATAGGATTTATAAATTTCAAGTTTGATAGAGGCTGACTGATGCTCCTTATGGTATGTATTAAATAAATCCTCATAATTTTTTACATCTTTAAACATTCCTGTAAAATCCTGGTGAGGCTCGTTAATGATTTTCTGCATTATATTTTCAAGTTCCGATTCATTACCAAAATGGGAAATAAGCTTATAAATATTTTTACAATAATCACCGATCAGAGCAGAATATTGTGCATGCATGGAATTACTAATTTTAATCTCTTCATGATGCCTTTGTATACTAAAATCTTTTTGTTCTTTCTCTGTACTAATAACTGCTAACTGATGATAGTATTCAATAGTCATACCTGTTTGAAGGTAACCTACCTGATTTAATAAAATCATATAAGTCAGTTTGCGCTCTTCTGCAATTAAGTCGATTTCTGTTTTTTTCTTGTCGCTTTTATCTTTTAATGTATTTGCTACATATTGTGACAATATTCCCGCAGCTGCTCCAATACATGTGGAAAATAGGGCTATTTCTGGTGTAGTCATTTTGAAAAATAGATTTTTGTGAATTTATATCTGCCTTTATTTTCTGAATTGGCTGTGGCAAAAGCAGTGAGAATTCCATTATCGAAGATAAACTTTCCCGGCTAAAGTAGAAATTAATTTTATCTAAACCAGTATTTTAAAAGTATGTGCTTGTGAAGTTTTACTTTTTGTTTTGCTCCATTCTTGCTCTGCGTTACTATGGAATTAATTCTTAAATTTATTACCATGAAAATTCAGCACTAAAAATTATAGATATGGATCCACTTACCTGGGGTTTTATAGGAACCCTTATAGGCACCGTTGTCGGGGCTTCAGCGAGTATAGTCACTACAATAATCAATTCAAGAAATGTTTCCAGAAACCAGAATAAACTTGAAATCTACAAACGTCAGGAAATTTTCCGCGAATTCCAGCGCGATAATTATTTAAAAATTCAGGAAAATATTTATAAAGCGCTCGGGATAATTAACCTGATGCATATTCAGGGGATGCAGAAACTCGATGATACAGGAGAGTGGCACGAAGAATCCCCGAATTCTGAAAATTATAATGAACTGATGGCTGTGATAAGGGATTTGATGATGCACCTGGAGCGTATCGAAAATGAGAAGTTACGCGGAGAGATCAGGGTTATTCTCGGTAAAATGACCACAGTTTCCAGTACTTCGGGCTGGAGGCAAAGCATAGATCTTTTGGCACAAATAACCTTTGCTGCCAATGATGCGATGAAGATACTGGGAACAGAATTACGAAATAACTACTACAGCGGAGCTGTGATTTAGTAATAAAAAGGCAGCGCTACTGATCTGTAATTTTTCTTTTACTGTATACTATCAATTGGCATTGTCCCGTTTATAATGCTCTTATATAGTATACTATGAAAACGATCAGTTTTACACGTGAAGAATTATATGATCTTGTCTGGAAAAAAAACCTCGGCCAAATTAGTCATTTGTATGATCTTTCCAGTTATAGTATTCGACAGGCCTGTGCCACACTAAAAGTTCCACTACCTCATGCAAGTTATTGGATACAGTTAAAGCATGGTTATAGTTGGGTTGCTAAACTTTCAGAATCTTATGAGGGGCCTGAATCGATAGAGATTCTTAAAAAGAAATACGAAACTAATGTGCCCCAACTTGTTCCATCTCCTATAGTGCTACGGACCAAAGAAATTGAAAAGGATCCTAAGGCTCCTCTTACCGTTGCGGAGAAACTTACCAAACCTGAGCCACTGATTCGTCAGACCAAAGAGTATTGGGACAAAAGACGCAAAAACAAAAACTATCGCGAGCAGGATCCTGAGATTATTTTTTTTAATGTCGCGGATACCAATTTTCCACGGGCACTTCGTTTTATGGATGCGCTTATTAAACTGCTTAAATACAGGGGTCATGGGCTTCAAAAAGACCGATACAACCATACGGTCGCGGTAGTTGACGGAATTGAAATCGAGGTCTATCTCCGTGAAGCCAGTAAACGTGTACCGGCGACCGGCGGCTACAGCGGAACGGAGCTCGTGCCAACGGGGGACTTTATTTTTCAGGTGGGAAAGTACTCCGGTCAGAAAGAATGGCGCGACGGCGCCAAACCTGTAGAAGGACTATTGGCCAGGATCGTGGCCAAACTGGAGCTGATGGCGGAGAAAGAAAAAAAATGGCAGGAAGAATCCCGTTTGCGCCAGATCGAGCGTGAAAAACAAGAGGCCATTGAAAGGGCTGCAGCTCAGAGAAAACAAAAGGAAGTGCAGGATTTTAAAGCTTTGCTCAGCGGTGCTGAGCGATATGATGAGGTCACCAAACTGCGTAATTATGTAAAGGCGGTTCACGCGCAAGCTGATCCTTTGGATGAGGCACTTCAGCAGTGGATTGTGTGGGCAGAGAAAAAGATTAACTGGATGGATCCTCTGATCTGCACACCTGACGACATCTTTACAGCTTATGACCTCACGCAGTATAAAAAATGGTAAATGGCGCCTTACAGGGCGCCATCATCTATGAAGGAGTAGTAGGATTCTGAGGTGATAATCAGGTGATCCATTAGTTTAATATCGAGCAGCTCTCCTGCCTGTCTGATCTTTGTAGTGGTGTACTTATCAGCCTCGGAGGGTCTTTTATTGCCTGAAGGGTGATTGTGGGCGATCATAATGCTGGTGGCATTGGCTTTCAGGGCTGCGGAGAATATCATGCGAAGATCCACGGTGGTTCCGGTGATACCTCCTGAGGACATTTCATATAACCCTAAAACTTTTAGTGAATTATTTAGAAAGAGTATTTTAAATTGTTCGAAATATTCGATTTTACCCTGATCCCAGGAGGATTTCAAAAGTTGGTAGGCATCTTTTGAGGATTTGATCTGCAGTCTTTCAGAAGCTTTTACCTTTGATTTGTAAACGAGTTCGATTTCTGAGACCATTTGCCAGTTCTGATTGGTAGTTTCCATGATTTTTATATTTTAAATTAATAATGGAACTGATACCGGAAATGGGCAAGCGAGCGCAAAAAGCAACGCAATAAAGTGCGGTTTACCCGCACATTTATGGGGGAATTTTTTGCAGTGAACCGCTGAACGTTTTCGAACTTTGTGATACTATTAATAACATATAAATAAAAATAACAGCCTTACTAAAGCTACAGGAGATTCAAATGTCTGAGCGCCTCAAAGCAGGGGCAGGCTGTTCTCAGCCTGCCCCTAAAGGGCTTTTAATTGGACAGGATACTGTTTCTTTTCTGTGCAAAATCAGTGCAGAGGTTAAAGGCGCTCTGTCCTCTCTGCTGGGCTGTACCGCCTAAAAGCAATGATTTAAGTTTTGCCTCAGAATCTTTGTAATTCCTTACATTTTGAAAGTAGCCCGTAACGGCATTATAGGCCCCAAAAACGGTGCCTTCACAGGTTTTGTTGAGCTGGGTGTCATTGCTCATGGCGTATTCATAGCAGGCTTCTACACAGTTTGAAAAACAGGCAGACAATTCTGCTACTTCGCCATTTTTAAGATTCTGGGTTATTTCTTTGCTTGGTGCAAGGGCTAACGAGATCAGTTTTTTTACTTCAGTATCGGTAATAGGCACTTTTGCCCAATGGTTAAAAATGCCCTCGAGCTGGACGGATAAAGAGTCGGTAATTCCCATGACTTTGTGCGCCTGTTCCAGACGGCTTATGGCGTTGGAGGTATGACGAATCCTTACGGTATTGGTTTGTGTGCGAAGGGCAGCGTTAAGCGTATTGGCACAGACAATGCGAATGGGAGTAAAGGCAGCTGTAATGCTTCCGCTTCCGTCGTGAGAGGTGGTAAGGAACAGGTATTTTTCTATCAGGTCGTCTTTTCCAACACGGATATAATCGGGGAGTTTGGCAGTTATAAAAATACGTTCGCCTTTTCCCAGAGCGCCTGCAGTTTCGTAAAGGATACCGTTACCACCGATAATGCTGTCAAAGAATGTAAAAGCCTCGCTGTTCTGTACAATCTGATAATCTTTGCCCACAACGCCCAGAACAGCACTGGTGTCGGTTCGCAGGGTTGAAAAATAATCGGCAACGGGTATTTTATCAAGTTCTCCCCTTTGGCTGTATAGCGGTGCTTTGATGACCTCATAGTCCAGCCCTGCATGTTTGATAGCCTGTGCGGAGTTTGGATAATCCGATACAATCTGACCCAGATTGTGCCATGGTTTTTGGGCAACGGAAAAAAAAGAATGTTTTTGTGTACTCTCGTTAAAATGAATTTGATGTGACATGATATTGAATTTTAAATTAAAAAATGTGATGTAAATAATTAAAAAGGCAGGTCGTCGGGATCGTCTTTATTGGAATTTGTTAATGGTATAGCCGCTGAGGGTGTTTGAGAATCTTTTTTGGCAAAGACCAAAATTTTCAGGTGGTTGACATGAAAAGTCAGACTTCCAGCGGGATTGCCTTCATGGCTTAGATAAACGCTGAGGCCGATCCGCCCAAAGAGCTGAACCAGAGCGCCTTTTTTTAGATAAGGAGCTACGCCAGGGCTGAGCCAGTAATCACAATTGATATAAGTGGTTACTTCTTTAACCTGTGAAGCTCCTTTGGGTTTATAAGAATCATTAATAGCTATGCTGAAATTAATGACTTGTTTGCCGTCTTTCAGTTTAAAAAGGCTGGCATCTTTGGTGATACGTCCGGTGATTTCCATAGGGTTTGTTTTTAAGGTTACTACTAAATCCTTTTAAAATCCGCTTTGTCCAAAAAATATTTTCAAAAGAAAAAACGGAAAAAAAGAAAGCAAGAAATCAGTAGTGCCTGGATATCATGGGCTATAAGTCCCGAAGGGTGGGCAAGGGAAGCGCAGTCCATTATGCGCACAGGGTATTGGGGTACTACTATCTTAGCTGCCCTTTTAGTCCGTTTCGAATGAAAATGCTTATTTATGTTTTATCTGTCTGAAAGAAGTTCTTACGAGGACTATGAAAAGACTAATTAAGAAGCATTGGCAGATTAAAGTTTTTGTTCTGCCAATAAGAAATTATTTTTTATTAGAATATATTTACAGTCAACATAAAAATATAATGGGAGACATTTCAGGTAATTTTAAACTTATTGGTATCCAGCCCCATCTTACTTGTGATCAAAAATTCACTAAAGTGCTGGAGCGTGGAAGATTGTATCAATTCTATAGAGAATTTATTTTTTTAAATGCGAAAGGAGACCAGGCTAAGGTTGGCGATACTATTGTTTCTTATATTAGAGTTGAAAATGAGGTTCCTTCAGATTTATTCACTATTGATAATCTCAATATAAATATTTCAGCTATAGTAGGAAAAAATGGAAGCGGAAAGAGCAGTTTGATTGAGCTTTTATTGTACAGCATCTACAAACTGGGAATAACTCTAAAGGATGAGTTCGGTCAACCTGTTTTAAAAACATACAGCCAGCAAGCAAAAGAAGATGTTAAACTTATTAATGATATCCTTGACATTGATCTGGTAAAAACAATAGAACTTCAAAAATATTTTTTGATTGCTAATAATCAAAAAACCGTTGATTATAGTCAAAAACTTGATGAATTCTCCTATATAGACAATAAAATCAAAGAATCAGTTCGAAGAAAGGATCTGCTGGAAAAAAACATTGCTGAAGCTCAAAAGGAGAATGATTTTATCATCTCAAAATTAAAATGCAGCATTTTCTTTGAGGTTGATGGCGTAGTTTGCGAATTGAACACCGATGATCAAGTAGATGTAAATTTGAAGGTTGTTGAGTCCGATGAAAATCCTGTTAATGCAGAGGCTAGAAACATTCGAATTTTTAATCTACTTGATCCCAATGATTATAAAATCCTCTCGAGTTTTTTCTACACGATGGTACTCAATTATTCACACCACGGTCTTAATTCCTCCCATTTAGGATTTTGGATTACAATGCTGTTTCATAAAAACGATGGATATAAAGCCCCTGCGGTTATCAATCCAATGCGCAAAGAAGGCAATTTTGATATTAATACAGAAAATGCTTTAGCCAAGTCACGGCTTTTGATGAATTTATTGGTTCAGGCACTCCATCACAGAGAAAATCCAAAAAAAATTAAACTCACTGACAAACAATATGTTTATAAAGTTCGTTTTGAGTTGGATCAAAAAAATAGTGAAGTAGAGAATAACTATGAGGAGCAATACTATTTGAACTATGAGGATCGTTTTATCGGCAAAAAAGAAATGAATGAAAACATTTTAAAGCTTTTAACCCTTTATTACAAGGAATTGACTCCGGTAATTTCACAAAAAAAGGAGTTGCCCTTTACCGATGAAATTATTGATTACTTAAAAAGAAAAATTCCAAAAGCATTAAAAAAATATCCTAGGTATGGCAGTTTATTAGGATCTGGTGATACACTTTCTTATTTTGATGCAGTTTTAAAGGTCTTAAGAGATGATAAGTCTCATGTTACTTTTAAAATCGAGCGTGCCTTGTTTTTTCTTAGAAAATTGCTAGAGCCGCGCAATGCGATGATTTGGACATTGGCACAGGAAAGGGGCTATATTGATTTTGACCTGTATGAGTTGCTGGAGTGGATGGAAATTAAAGAGATTAAAGATTTACATTTGATTTTTGAAAGAATCCCTCCATCTGTTTTTAAGATAGATTTTATTCTTGACACTAATAAATTGTTTGTCAGCAACAATTTTAAAGAAGAGAAGCTTCCTACTCTTGACAGTCTAAGCTCAGGTGAGCAACAGAAAATCCATATCATAAATGGGGTAGTTTATCATCTTAATAATATTTTTTCAGTACATAATTCGCATTCTGCGATTACCAGAACAAAGTATAATTATGTCAATATTATATTTGATGAGATTGAATTGTATTTCCATCCGGATTTTCAAAGGGAATTTATTTACGATCTTTTGCAAAACATTAAGAGACTTTCTCACATCACACAGGATAAAGATAAAAGGATTAAGGGATTAAATCTTATTTTTTCTACCCATTCACCATTTATACTCTCAGATATTCCAGTTCAGAATATTTTAAAGATTGAGTATGATCAAAGTTTAAAAGCGGCTGTTCCGATCCTGGAAGGTACCCAAACTTTTGGGGCGAACATTCACGATCTTTTGGCGAACAGCTTTTTCTTTAAAAATAAAGCGTTCAGCGGCAAAAAAGCGGATGATTATTTGAAGCAATTGATAAGGAAGATAAATTCTTATGATAAGGAAATACCTTATGCGGAATCTCAGGAATTATTAAAAAAGGCATCTTTAATTGGGGAAAATTTCTTTAGAGAGAAACTTCTTGAAATGATTCTCAGCAATTCTGAAAAAACTTCAAAAGCATTGGAGGACTTGATTGAGAAAAAGAGAAAAGAACTAGAAGATTTAGAAAATCGTAAAAATAATTTGAACAATGATCTTAATTAATCATCCTAATATTAATATTATTGCAACGAAGTATGCTGATGATCTTTTTAAACAATTTGAAAATAAGAGAGGCATTATTACAAGGATCCTGGAAATCCTACTTAGTACGGGCAATTACGATAAAAATATTCATGTAAATAAAGGGCTGCCCGCTTTAAAATTGATTTTAAATCAGACAGAGCTTCAAATTCCTAAAGGGAAGACGAAGAACGATAAAACTGATATTTTATATCATAATATTGATATGCATCGCATCAGAGCAGACAAACGATCAAAATGCAATAGAAGAATCAGGTATAATTTTATTGAAACACAGTTGAAGCTAATTTTTAATTCTAATTCTTTAAAGAAGCTGTTTTCGGCAGAAATTGGCGAATTAAAAAAGCTTGATCAGCTTTTTATTGATGGTGGTAAATTAGATTCGAGAGTTTATGCATATTTTTTTGATTATGAAAAGTACTATAAGACCTTAAATAAATATATTGGTCAGGAATTAGGAATCATTTGCTGTCCTTACTGCAATAGAAATTATATAACTTACGTGTCATCTGATGATGAAAGGCGTATTATAGGTCCTACATATGATCATTTTTTTAATAAAAGCACTTACAAATTCTGTGCGCTGAGCTTTTTTAACCTTATTCCAAGCTGTTATGTCTGTAACAGTAACTTAAAAAATAGAATAAATTTTGATCTGACAACTCATTTGTATCCTTATACAGATGAGTTTGGAAAAAATGCTTTCTTTGATTTTGATTTAAAATTGGTGAATACGAGCGCCGAAAAAAAGATTATATTCAAACCTACTATCAAGCTTATAAATGGAATAAGCCCTGAAGACGAGCTCAAACTAATAGGCAAGAAGGTAGATAAAAAAGGCCAGGTAACGGGTAGTATCAAGGTTTTTAAGCTTCAGAAAATTTATGAATCGCATTATGATACCGTTGAGGAAGTCCACGAAAAATTTGATGCCAACAGCCCTTATTACATTAAATCAATTAAAGAAAAATTAAAACTCATGGGAGTAGGGGAAAAGGAATTTTACAGGTTTCACTTTCATAATTACTATGATAATTCTGATTTTCACAAAAGACCGCTAGCTAAATTGACCAAAGATATATACGCAAAAATGGAGCAGATTCAAAAAGATACGTCAACGGGAATTTAAAACGGAAGAGCGACTATCTTTGTGTTAATTTTTGACGCTTTGGTTTTATGTTTATTCGAGAAGTTCTTGAGATATTTGAGGAATCTTTTCCAGTCAACTTAGAAGATTCCTCATTAGATATTATGTAATTCAAGGAATAAGTGTGTTCAAAAGATCTTTTAATTCGTCCAATCTTGGCTTTAATATATAGTCGTGCGTCTTATAATAATCCTTGAGGATTTGATATTTGTCAGGGTCAACAATTTTTTCGCCCAATCTTTGTGACACACTTTTTTCGTCTTTATTCGGAGGAAGCATTGATGCTACAATAAGAATTGCTAAATCCAGTGTTCTGTGGATTGGCAGCTCTTCGCTTTGTCTGCTCCAATTCTTACCGGTATGTCTGAGGACTTTTGCTGAGATTTCATTTTTGCCGTATTGTGCTTCTCCAATTGACAGGGCTCTGGCGTCGGTATTTGGCGCATAGTGACCATCTATTGTATCATATTTATCTACTGCTATAATTGGTTTGTGTTGTAAATTTTTTGGAATTGCCATAAGAATTTTGTCTGGTTTAAGGAATGATTAAAAGTTTATGTTAGTGATTTTCGCCAGCCTTAGCTGCTGACTTTACAATTTTCGCAGATGTACTTAATTTTTTTGACTGCATTTTGCCAGATCACTTCAGTAAAAGTACTGTTATCCAGAACAGTTTTGTAATCCTGTAAGGATTTTTCTAAAGCCTTTACAAACATTTCAGAGTTGATTGTCTTATTTGTCTTATCCAAAATTTTGCCTGATCTTAAAATACGCCAGCCATTAGTTGTCTCGGCCTGATGCAGGATTCCGCAGCGAATATTGTAATAAAACTCTTTATAGATACTTTCAAATTCAGGAAAATTTGATTTTTCACTTTTAAAAAAGTCCTCAAACATTTTTTTTCCCATACCCGTTGGTTTAGTATTTTTTTTGCCCTGCTTAAAAGATTCGATTGTTTCAATCATCAGGCAGCAGACGGCCATTTTTAAAAAACCGCTGTCCATACTTTTCACATGTTTGATATACCGGTTATAAAATCTGTGGTAAATAAAATTTGTCAGGGCCTCTTTTGCCTGATCATCCTTATCGGTGATCCATTGCTTGGCTTGTCCTACCGTAATGGTTTGTGTTAAAAGAAAGTCATCAGTGTTTTTCATATTTTATGAAATAAGATTTTGGTTAATCAGTGTAAGAAGAAATAGGGTTGCATGGTATTTTAGTTAATATTTAAAGAGATTAAAGATTCTCAAATCCAAGCATTTTTCAGTTATCTATCCAGTACACATAATTAAAAAAGCTATCGATTTCCAAAAATGATTTCATCTTCAGATCATCCTTTATTTTAGTTAAAAGAAGTGTGTATTGAAGATAATCTGCACCTTTGAAAGAGCCTGCTGCTTTAAAATTTGAGCCTGCGATTGATAAGACTGTAAGTGGGTTTCTATTTAAATTGGGAAACTTTTGAAAATTATAACTCAGCATTATCTCGGTCATTATATTTTCTCCAATACCGAAAATTTCTTTGGATTTTCTTTTTGTATTTAAAAAATGCATCACATTTGAAAAAGCGTTGTCAACGGTGTTGATTGAGTTATCTTTTACAACCCTTACCAGTTCACGAAAAGCATCGGCATATTGCAAAGTGATATGCGTTGTCCGGTGGATACTGCCCGAATGCCAGAGTTTTTCATATCCGGCGTGTCCAACAAGGGGACCAAATAGATCATGAAATTGTACTGCATCCAAAGGTTCATCACTGGCCAGGCGATCCAAATTCTGTCTGGCGAGAATGTATTGATTTTCTCTTGTAGAAGGTTTGATAAATTCTTTTGATTTTTTATAACTTTCATAATAATGCCTAAGCATGGGAAGATCAATTCCCAGGATTTCTGCTTGTTGAGTTCTTTTAAATTTAAAAACTGGCTTTTTGCTATGATTTTGATTGAACTGCTCGAGTTGAGTTTTATATTTTAAAATAAGGCCAAGGATATCCTTAGTATAATAAGATTTGTGAAGGTGCGAGAGATAATGGGTGAGTTGTAAATAATCTGCTGCGTGAGTTGAAGTTTGGGTAAGCATTGAAACTTCATCGTTTACCACCCATCCTGCTTCGGTTAAATTGGCAGAACCGATCAGAATTGTTACCGTGGTTTCTTTACGGAAGACATAGATTTTTGAATGAAATATTCCTGCATCAGGAGTACAGAGAATCAGCTGGTGATTTTCTTTGGTTTTGATAATAGAATGCAGCTCTTCCAATGTTTTTGGGTCGGTTTCTCCGAGTCCGGTTCCAATGAAAAAGGTAGATTTCTTTTTTTTATCATTGCAGAAAGTTTTCAATTCCGATTTGATATTGTTCAAACCGCTCTGTCTTAAAAATCCGGCTGCAAAGATTATTTCATCCGAATTTTTGAAAAGCTGCAATAAATGTTCCTTATGAGATGATCCTTCGTGGTTTGTTATAATCATTGTTGTAGTTTAAAAGAGCTATTAAATATTAGAAAAAAGAGGTGCCAGAAAACTGCCTTTTGTAATTGTTATAATTGAATCCAGAAGACAATAATTTCATTTATGATTTCTTATAACTATATTTAATAGGGTTAGATGCTCCTTTTTTTCGATATTCTTCAGGGATTCTTTTTCTTAGATACAGCCCCTGAATGTCAAGGGGAGCCTGTTGTCCGTTAAACGCGTATCTTTTAGTGGTTTGATTTGTAAGTTCAGCCAAATACCAATTCTCAGCTGTAAAAATCCCTACAATAATTCCTTTTTCTACTGCTAAAACATATTCTGCTTTTTGAGCTCTGTTTGGATCAAGTTTCCATGCAAATCTCACAGCATCGTAGATGTCTTTGTCATTGACTGATCTATTGATGCTGATCATTATAATTTTATGTCTGAAATCTGCTGTTTCAGCTTTGTATCTTTGTAAGATTTCATAAGAATTCATCGGACCAATATCATTACTGTAGCGACCGGCAACTAAATTTGTGGTTCCTGGAAATGCGTCGATTAAAGATGCCTCAACGTGAAAGGCAGTATCGTTATCCAAACCGTGTCTATGAATAATATGAATTACTTGTAAGCCGGTTTTTTGAATCTCTCTAATTCGCTGTAATTTTAAATCAACGCTGTCTTCATTGTCATCTAATGGAATTGAACCCTTAATATGTTCAAAGATCCTGTTCGCTTTCCCTTTTCCAATATAGAATGTTTCACCATTACGAGGATCGATCAATCGGTAAACGTAATAGTTTAATTCAGCTGTAACTTCGGGTGGAAATTCAGTTATTTCAAAGTTATTCATAAATTTATTAAGGTTATAATAATTGCATTTAATCAAGTTTAATTAGAGTCAGAGCAAAAAACAAGAATACCATTCTGTTTGATAAATGTAATGTTTTTCAATGATGAAAAGTTGTATAAACGGAGTCATCAAGAAAAAAATATATTGATTCCAGATCAGTGACTAAATATTCGATAAGGATTATAAAGAGTAGCTAACCTGACGAAATGTTAAGTTAATCCTCGGCAGCACATCACGCGCTGTTTTAGGCACCTGATGTTCCCAATAGGTATTAGTCTTTCCTGCCATGAGTAAAAAAGTACCATGATGCAGAGGAATTTCGATCTGAGGAAGGTCTTTTAAAAATTTATGGCGAAGACGGAAGATTCTGGTCTCGCCAAAAGTAACAGAGGCAATATTCATATTCTTGTTGCTGCTTGTGGTTTTATCACTGTGCCATCCCACGCCATCGCTTCCATCCCTGTAGAGATTAAGCAGTACGGCATTAAAATCGATATGCGTTTCGTTTTCAACCCGTTTGCGGATTGCCAGTAGTTCCTCAGGCCATTCTGGATTTGATTTTCTCGAAGCCCTGTTACTGTGACCATACCAGGAAATCATTCTAGGGGCAGTAACAACCTTGTCATACATTGGCATTTCATATTCATGCCACCGGGTCTGATTGTAAAGTGTCTTGTAATAGTGGTCCGATTCGTGCTTGTTGAAGAAATTATCGATGAGCAGTAAATCCGCATCGGGAACATCAAAAGTTTTTCTTCCCCGGTTTCCAGATGAGAAGATCTCGGTATCGTTGAACAGTGTCATATTCTTGCTCTTTAAAGATTATTATTAATCATTTTATGTCTTGGCAAATTGATTTCATGTTCCTGCGGATATGGATCCCGATGGGTCATGCTGACATCTTCGCGAATCTGTTTGTGGACGGTAAATTGCCTGTCATCAGCATTGGAATAACGGGGATCGGCAATAAAGGGCATCTTGGCCATTTTGGTTACTGTAATAGTCGGAAAATGATAATCTACCTCTACGTTGCCCAAGAGCAGATAACAGCCACCTCCCTGAAACGGATATTCCTTGAGGCTTCCGGTAAAATGTGCCGTATCGAAGAGCTCACCCTCTGTATCGATCCAGGTTCCAAAATACATGGCTCCCATCTTGGTTGGGACATGTTTGCGTGAAATGAGATAGGCTATCATTCTAACTGTTTTTTTATGATGTTTCAGTAGGTCCTTTGCCATAACATCACCACGGAATTTAGTCTGCAGCAGCTCAAAAGGAGAACAGGAGACTGGAAAACTCAAGAGTTCAATCTCATCAAAAGCATCTTCAAAAGCAGAACGAGCAAGCTCTGGCAATTCATATTCCTTGACAGGCTCCTGAATCAACATCAGGCTTCTGTTCTCGGGCTTGAAATTGACAAGGATCAGTCTTGCAATGACCAGCAATTGATTTTTTGTTTTTCCGGTAAAACGGAAAGCGCCGATGAAAATCAAAATCTGAATGCCTTCAATGCCAATTGGAATGCGGTTAATAAAATCCTCGAGTGATTTATACGCACCGTTATTTTCGCGTTCCTGTTGTATCAGCAGGGCTATTTTGGATTCCAGGCTTTGCAGGTGCATGAATCCCAGATAAACATCTGAGCTGTAAAGTGTAGTTTCAAATTCGCTTTTGTTTACACACGGATTATGGATAATAGCACCCGACATTCGTGCCTCATGGACATACACTTCAGTGCGGTAAAAACCACCCTGATTATTGATCACCGCCACCATAAATTCGATAGGATAATGCACTTTCAAATAGAGGCTTTGGTAGCTTTCTACAGCATAAGATGCTGAATGTGCCTTGCAGAAAGAATATCCGGCAAAGGATTCGATCTGTCGGTAGATTTCCTCACTAAGTCTTAAGGGGTGTCCCTGGGCTGCGCAGGATACAAAGAAATTATCTTTCACCTTCTGTAGTGCCGCTTTGGAGCGTCCTTTACCCGACATGGCACGACGAAGGATATCACCATCAGCTGCGGGAAGACCGCCGTAATGCAGAGCGATTTTAATTACATCTTCCTGATAAACCATAATCCCATAGGTTTCACCTAATTGCTCTTGAAACACTGGATGGAAATATTCAAATTTTTCAGGATTATTATGGCGGAAGATGTACTCTTTCATCATTCCGGATTGTGCCACTCCGGGTCGAATGATAGAAGAAGCAGCAACAAGAGTTTTATAGTTGTTACAATTCAATCGTCGCAAAAGGCCTCTCATGGCAGGGCTTTCAATGTAAAAACATCCGATGGTTTTGCCAATCCCCAGAAACTCATTGCATCGCTTCTCATTTTTTGAAATTGTAGTGTCGCGAATATTAAGGCGGATCCCACGGTTTTTTTCAATAAGTTTTACGCTGTCGTCAATATGCCCGATCCCGCGCTGGCTTAAAATGTCAAATTTTTCAAGTCCGATATCCTCGGCAATGTGCATATCAAAAAGCACAATAGGAAAACCCTTAGGTGGCATTTCAAGCGGTGTGTAATTTGTAATGGGTTCTTCGGAGATGAGGATCCCGCAAGAATGCATGCTTCGCTGATTTGGGTATTTCTCCAAAAGCATTCCATATTCCTGTACCTGTTTGACTACTTTGTTAGTCGCATGAAGTTCCATCGGGTTTTTAGCCAGCGCATCGAGCTCCTCCTTGGGAAGCCCGAAAACTTTACCGACTTCACGGAAAATTGATCGGTATTTGAATTCTACATTGGTGCCGCAAAAAGCCACATGATCATAACCGTAACGAGAGAAGATATATTCCAGAATCGTATCCCTTTCTTTCCAGCTCCAGTCAATATCAAAATCCGGCGGACTTTTGCGGTTTAGATTCAAAAAACGTTCAAAATATAAATCAAGCTCCAATGGACAGATATCAGTAATCCCAAGGCAATAGGCAATGATGCTGTTAGCGCCACTTCCTCTTCCAATATGCAAAAATCCCTGAGAGTTACTGAACCGGATAATATCCCAGGTAATTAAAAAGTAGCCGCTGAACTGGAGCTCGTCAATTACTTTGAGTTCCTTGAACATTCGGGATTTAGCCTCTGCATTATTTTTGCCATAGCGCCATTCAAGACCCTGCTTTGCCAGGGTGGTCAGCAGGTTCATATCGTCTTTACGGTTATTGGTGTAAAATTTCTTGTTTTTTGGCGTTTTAAAATCAAATTCAAAATTACACTGTTCGATTATCTTTTCCGTGTTGGAAATAATCTCAGGATACTCTGAATAGCAGGACAAAAGCCTGTCCAGAGGTACCATTACTTCGGTATCTTTACAATAATCATAGACAGAAAGCCGTGACAAAATCAGATTCATATCAATAGCACGAAGGATGCGGTGCAGATTGTATTCTCTTTTGGTACGAAAGGTTACAGGCTGGAGCACTACCATTTTTTTCTGTCTGTTTTTCCACTCGGACAATATCAGTTTTTGTAATTGTTCGGGACGGATTCCGATATATTCATTATCCCTTAAAGATTCTGGCACGTTCTCAAGGGGATAGATAACAATTACATTCTCAAACTTTGGAGCGGTTTCAGGCAGGGCAGTTTTTTCAAAATTGTGTCTGGTTAGATAGCGGTTCATCTCCCCAAGCCCCGCTGCATTTTTAGCCACTGCGATAAAATGCAGTTTATGTTCCCAGCGGAATTCCATTCCTACCAGAGGTTTAATACCTGCAGCTTCACAACCTTTTATAAAATCATAGATTCCCGTTACGGTATTAATATCTGTAAGTGCCAGGGCAGTGATCCCGCAGTTTACTGCCTGAGCAATCAGTTCCTCCAAAGGAATGGTCCCGTAGCGCAGGGAGTGAAAGGAATGACAGTTGAGGTACATGGAAATTATGGTTTACGTTTTAAAATTTCATCTTTGTTATTTGGTTTGAACGAGGCTCCGGCGCACCGCATCACGGCATCGAAACCGTAACGGTTTTTCATTCGGTCCATGGCCTGATAAAGTGCGAGCATTTCTTCGGTGTCCTGAAACAGATCGATCTGATAAGTCCCCCTGACCAGTCCACTGAACCGCACCCCAATCAGACGCAGTCGCATGCGGCGCTGGTAGAGTTTGTCAAAGAGTTCCGTTACGGTTTTGGTCAGGATATGATCCGCTGAGGTGTATTGAACACGGCACTGTTTGGTTTCGGTATCAAAATTGGCGTATCGGATTTTGATGGTGACTGTCGAAGTCAGCCACTCTTCGGAGCGCAGCTGAAAGGCCAGTTTTTCCACCATTCCCAGGATTACCCTTTTGAGCCTGTCAATATCGATGGTGTCCTGCATAAAAGTATGTTCAGTGGATATGGATTTTCTTTCTGTATAGGGCTCGACGGGATTATGGTCTATTCCATTGGCTTTCTTCCAAAGCTCCGAACCATTTTTGCCGATCATCTGCTGCAGTACATCACAAGGCATTTTGGAAAGGGTTTCAATAGTACGAATCCCGATTCGGGACAGTAACTGAAAAGTTTTGTCACCAACCATAGGTATTTTCTGAACCGACAAAGGGTTCAGAAATTGCTGCACCAGATGCTCCGGGATTTCCAGGTTCTGTTTTTGCTTTCCTTCTCCGGTTCCAATTTTTGAAACGGTTTTATTTATTGATAATGCAAAGGTGAGAGGCAGTCCCGTTTCTTTGATAATAGTCTGGGCAAGTTCATTGGTCCATTTATAACTGCCGTGAAATTTGTCCATGCCGGTGATGTCCAGATAAAATTCATCGATACTGGCTTTTTCCACCACGGGCGCTTTTTCCTGAATAATTTCTGTGATGTCATGGGAAAGTCTGGAATACAATTCCATATCACCTTTCATTATTTTGGCCTGTGGGCAGAGTTTCATGGCCATGTGAATGGGCATTGCAGAGCGCACTCCAAAACGTCTGGCTTCGTAAGAACAGGATGCCACAACACCTCTTTCACCGCCTCCAATGATTAGAGGTATTCCACTTAATTCAGAATTTGTCAGCCTTTCGCAGGATACGAAAAACGTATTCATGTCGATATGTACAATAGATCTTTCCAATGTTCTTCTCATTTTTATACAAAAACAAAATTAGCATTGATGATAACAATTTTTTATTTTAAAATGTTATAAATAGTAACAAAATTAAAAAACTCTTATTTTTCAGTACCTGTATAATGGAGAAGAAACAGGGGATTTGGCCTTTATTCAGAATTTACAGCATCCTAAATTAATAGATTAGTTTGGTCGTGGAACAGGAGACTCCCTGATATAGATCACAGCGTTTTTTTATTTTATTATTTTGAGTTGTTTTCCTATGTCCTTAGAAAGTTTAGACAAAGGCCTATTGTTTATTTCTGAATCTAAAGTGTAATTACCCAGTATAAATCTATTAATTGTCGATTTATCTAATTTAAGATCCTCAAAAGCTGTTCTTAGTTCTTGTATTTTGGAATCGTTATAATATAAAAATTTTAAAACCAGTTCTTCTACAATATCAGTATGTTTATTATATATGTGATCTAATCTGAACTCTTGTATATGATTATAAACCCTTTTATCTGTAAAATGAATTATTGGTTCTAATAGTCTCTCATCTCTTTTTTCTACTAAATATTTCAAAATATTTTCTTCATCTACTCTAAATGTAAAATTAGAGCTTATATCTTCTAGATATGGATGAAAAAAATTTGCTGAGTCAAAATCTTTTTTGCTCTTGGCTATATTGCAGGACGAACAGCAAGGTATTAAGTTGCCCATTGTCAAAGATAAGAAAGGGTATTTTCTCCTGGTGTGATAATGATCTAACTGAAATAAGAGTTTTTTGGAATTGCCACTTTTTCCAACTGCTAAAGTAAACTGCGCATTGCAGTACAAACATGCTTTAACAGTTAATTTTTCGCAGAACCATGATGCTTTTGCACTTTTCCTAAAATCCTTATAATTAAATTTATCTTCTATTTCAGTACATAAAGCTGTTCTGGCATCAGCTGCATCTATTAGTAAATTCTCATACTGGCCAGTTGTAAATTTAGTAATTAACTGAGGTATGTCACTAGGGGCAGCTTTGATTATATCTTCAAAGTTATTTATTAAATCATTTATTAAACTCAACTCAGAATTATGATATCCCTGTCGTAAATCTTCCAGACCACTTTTTGCATTAGTAAAATAATTTGTCCATGATCCTTTATGAAAATTAAAATATTCAGAAGAGAAATCTTTAAATTCAACAATTTTATCACCGTTATTTTTAATTTTCGTTACTATTCTCATTTAAATTAGCTTTAATTTTTTTTGCTTCTAACAATGTGTTTTCCAAACTTTCAATATATTGATCAATGTTCTTTATATTGCCATGAAAAGAAGGATAGTTTTCGTCTAATAAATTTTTTAATTGATTTTTAATTAATGGCTCCCCTATAAGCTCTATCAAGGCAGCTAATTCACCTTTACTTTTTTCTTTTCGTTTAATGTCCTTTATAAGTTTATTAATATAGCCTCTGGCGACATCGCCCATTGCTGCACCTTTGTCTCTTAAGAAAAAAGCATTGGAGTAAAGAGAGTGGATATTTGCAGCAAAAGTAGAATTTGAATTTTGCATATTATCAACCTGGCATCTACCTGTTTCCCCGTCTTTTTTCAAATATATTACATGATTCGGAGGGAAATCAGATAATAAAATAGGAGAATGAGTTGTCAGTAAAATCTGGATTTTATTAGCAGGAAAAAGTGTTGTCAGAAAGGAAGTTAATATTGAAATAAATTCGGTCTGCCATTGTGGGTGAAGCCCAACTTCAGGTTCATCCAGCAGTAATATAAGTTCTTTGTTTTTAAAATTATAATATTTAGAACTACTATAAAATCTGGAAAATAATGCAAGTAAATTCTTTTCGCCATTACTTAATCCGTCAAATTCTATTAAAATAAAATTACATAAGTAGTATTTGTGTTCTGTTTTAAAATTTTCATTTTCATAAAAAAGTCTGAATAATTCATTAATGGTTTCTACTTCACTAACTTCAATCTCAAAACAGTCTTCATATAATGTTTTAATTTTTGCATTATCAGTTATAAACTTAATAATATCTTCAAAGATTTTTATATTGATCTTTGTTTTTTTATTAAAGAGTGTTTCTTTTAGAAAAGATTCTAATATGGTATGGGGGGTCCGCTTTCCCTTAGTTGCTTCAATAAAAGTATTTAAGGTGTCTATTAAAGCGTTACTTCCAGCAGTGTTTTTGATACTCCACCTGTAGTCATATTCAAATTTCAAAACACAGTATATAAATTCCCTGTATAAATTTGATTTTAAATCCGTGAAGCCATAGTTATTGGATTTAGCTTTTTCATTGATAAAACTGGTTACTTTTTTTATACTTCCTAAAGTCTGGTTGTCAGTTTTTAAAAAATCATCAATTGTTTCCCAATACATATCGTAAAAAGTATTTATTCGGAAACGGATTTTTTCGATTTTATTGTTAAATATAAAATCATCCCCAACCTGGAAATTAAATAAAAAATCAAGGTATCTTTTAGTCTCAAAAATTTTAAAATTAAGCAGTTCGCTTACTCCGTTTAATCTGTATTGATTTGGTTGGTTTATATTGTTTTTATAATCTCTTATTATTTGGTTTTCAATGGATAGATTGATATATTTTTCATAGTATTCGAAAGCATCATTCATTCCTCCGACTCCTTCAAAATCAATGACCTTGTCGAAATTCAATAAAGGACTATAGTAAAAAACAAGATTATTCTTCAAGTAGCTTTCTACTAATCTGGTTGGATAATCTTTGTCGCGTTTTTCCTTGTATTTAGGAAGCTCATAATTAACTACATCAATATCGGCAACAAAATCTAATTTAAGCTTATCATTATTATATTTGATTTTACTATTATCTCTAAAAATTATGAATTTATCCGTTACTATAAATCCATCAAAATTCCTGTTATGCTCCGTCATTAAATTATTTATTAATGCATCTAGGAGAGAAGTTTTGCCAGCACCATTTTCTCCAATAATAACTTTAAAATCTATTATGTTGTCAGGAAAAATATTTACACTATCCAATATCTGACATTTTAATTCTCCTTCAATTCCGTTTGAGATAGTTCTTTTTGTACTTTCTTCAAATGTAAAATTATATCTTGAGGAAAGATTAAATCCTGTTCTTGAGATATTTCTGAAGTTGTTTATCCAAATGTATAATAACATATAATTTAAAATAATAAAAGATTAGGCATTTGCTCTAAAAAAAATAAAAAGCTTAAAATGTAATGATATAAAAAAAAAAGCACATTTTTTTACGGAAAAGCATACTAGCAGGAAATAATTTTTATTTTTTTATAACTAAATGAGTCAGTGAAGGATCACCAAGTAAACGTTCAATTTCAGAATGAACAATATCTTGTACATCCTGTTTGATCTGAAGGTAATTTCGCTGTATTATGCTATTGTCAATTCTCCGGATTGGAGTAATATCCAGATAAGTATCCTGCTCTTTTTTTAGCGCATCATGATCATTTAAAATTTCTGAGTGAAAGGTCTTGAGCTCAATTTTACAGTCGGGATTATCGGCCATAATCCCTACAAATTCTCCTGAACTCAGAGAAGAAATCTTTGACGCGGGAACAGCAGATTCCAATTGTTTGGAACGGCTGATTGAGATATCGGCGCTATTAATTGAGAGGCTTTCGCGGTCCTGCATGATTTTTCCAAACCTCTCGGAGAGCTGTTTCGCTGTATCACCTGTGACCTGACCGCTGATAATGTTTCCGGTAATGTTTAAAATTACATCTGCCTGTTCACGGCCATAGTCTTTTCGAAGCTGGCTGAAGTCCTGAATTCCCAGACAGGTTGCCACTTTATTGCTCCTTGCCGTTGCAATTAAACTGTCCATATTGTTTAAATAAATTGTCGGAAATTCGTCAAAAATCAGACTGCTTTTCAACTTTCCTTTTTGATTAACCTGTTTAATCAGACGGCTCACATAGAGAGATAAAACTGCCCCGTAAGTTTGGATTTTCAGAGGATTATTACCCATGCATACAATCTTAGGCTCCAAGGGATTATTAATGTCCAATGTAAAGTCATTTCCTGATAGAACATAATAGAGTTGGGCGGAAGAAAGCCTTGCCATGGAAATTTTAGCAGAAGCAATCTGACCCTCCAATTGCTCCATGACATCGTTTAGGTAGGCGCTGACAAAGGGATTGATCAATACTTCAATTTCTTTCTCGGTTCTGAGTAGCGTGAAAAGACTGTCATAATCAATCTGCATTAGTTCAATTATGTGAGGCAGGGTACAAAATTCACCATCATTATATTTACGCAGGTACCATATTATGGCAGTGAGGAAATTGATAGGAGATTCTACGAAAAAGTCGCCTTGTTTTTTAATCCATTCTCGGTTCAGCCCAAGTAAAATAGTGCGTGCTGATTCGGTTGCATCAGTGATGTCTGTCATAGATTTGGGATCAAGTGGATTGCATCTGTGCGTGCGGCTCAGGTCATCAAAATTAATGATGTAGAATTTTGGCTCAACAACATAAAGATGTCTGTATTTAAGCCATGTATTATAGGCGATCCGGCTCAGATCATCAAATTTAAAATCATATACAAACATGGAAAAACCTTTTTGAATATGCTGGGTAATAACATGACGGATTACAAAGTATGATTTTCCTGAACCCGGGGTTCCGACAACAAGAAACGAACGAAAAGGATTGATGATATTAATCCAGCTGTTTCGGATCTTATCTTTTAAATGATAGCGGGCCGGAAGATTAATGGAATACTCATTCTCGATGAGTCTTTCTTCCTGGGGAAAGGTTTCATTTTCTTTGTTGAAGATATCTTTATGATTTAACTTTCTTTGAATGATCCTGGTCAGTAAAGTGCCTCCTGAGAGCACCATCAGATAACCAATTGAGGTAGTTGCTATATACCCGATTGTTTTGTATAAAAGATTCACAAAAACAATGAAGAATATTGAACTGCAAAAGTATAGGCAAAGTCCGGCGAGAATATAAGACAGCGCTGTTTTAAAATGTAGTTTTTCATCCTTACGGCCTTTTGCTCCCAGTAAGGAAATAAACAAAAAGCCTAAGGCTATGAGTTTTGATTTATAGAAATGGCTGAACAATCCGGTCTTATAAATGTTTTCCAGAATCCGGTCACTAAATTCACTTACCAGCTGCCAATTTTTAAATGCAGCATAACCGTAATAATAGAAATGAATACTTAAAAGAATGATACTGATAAGTCTGGTCATATCTAAAATTTTTCTAAGTGCCTGCTCATTTTCTCCTGTCTGCATCCCCATGACTTTGTTTGTTATTAATTGTCGGATTGTCCTTTTCTTTTTCTTTTTTTGCGCTTTCCTTTTAGCTGATTTGAAATGTAGTTTTCGGTATATTCAGGCTGTACTATGCTATCTATTATTTTTTTTAATTCGCTTTCCGAAATAAATGAGGTCATATATTTTTTGCTCTTAGAAATAACAATTTCTTTGGGGGTTACAGGACTTAATGATTTACTACTAACTGAATCAATTCCACATCTCTGCTGAATACCTTTAGCAGCATATGCTGTGCCTAAAACGCTGCCATTAAAAACACATTTTGTAGTATGATCAACATAGGTGACTCCGTACAATAATCCTTGTTCATTTTTTCTGTAAACAACAGAGATGCCTTCTTTAAACAGAATGTTTTGCAAATCATTCAGTGCTATTTTGCTGTTCTTTAAAAAGGCCAGATCAATTGTATTCCTAATTTTTTTTAAATGAGGAATTCTGGCTGCTTTATTGGAGGCAAATTTTATTTCAAGATTTTTAAGTGTTGGTTGTAAATAAAAACTGCTGGCTTTTATCGGAACCCCGACGGGCTTTTTGTTGTAATCCTGTATACGATATACCAGTCCTTTGTGAAGAAACATTTTAGAGCCTTCTTTTCCCTGCTCGGCTGTAATATTGTACAGGTTTAAAATGGCATTAAGTTCCCCAATAGTTGTGTATTTATAATTTGGAATTACGGCGTTTAATATTCCGGAGATTGCTTTTTTTGAATCCAGGCTGCCATATTGAACCTTTTGAATATTCACTGGTTGAATATTTAATTTTGCTTTACTGTTTTTACTTTCTGCCCGCACCAAATTAAAAGTGGTTTCTATTTCTTTGCGGGCAGTCTCGGACTTATTCTTTCCAATATTGTGCATGTCTATTCTTCTGCCGTCTGCCTGTACTTTTATAGATACAATATGAATGTGCGGATGCCCCGCATCATAATGCTGATAAACCAGATAGGGCTGGGAACCAAAACCGATTTTCTCCATGTACATTTTGGCAATTTCCATTAGTTTTTCTGTTGCTAATGCTGTTTCAGAAGGATCAAAATTTAGTGAAATATGAACGCTGTTCCTCTTTGCATTTTCATTTAATTCCAGCTGTTTCAAAAACAGTTTTAATTTTAAATCAACAGAGAGATTCTCAACAGCAACAGGATAATTACCTTCGCCAATACACGCTGCTTTACCCTCCAAAACTTTGGTCTCATTATAATAGAATATACTTCTAACCGAATGTCCTGTGTTTATGACTGCAACCATTTTTCTGCAAGATTTTGAATATGTTTTTTTATCTGATCTATAGAATCAAGCAGCACTTTTTTTTCCGATTCATAAGCCATAATCCAGTGTCTGAATTCGGAGATATGTGCAAGTGTATGAAGTTTCTTTACTGCCTGATTAAAATTGTTTCCAATTGAGCTGAGCTGTGCCTTAAGCTGAATCAATTCGGTCATCAGAGCATCAAGTGATTCGTTTCTATATTTCATCACTATCGGTTTCTGTAAAAGGTTTTTTCTGGCAAAATCACTGAGCTTTGGACAGGTAGATTTATTATAAAGGTTTTGAAGTCTTTCAAATTCATCAGGTGTTAGTCTTAAATGAAGCCATCTTGTTCTGTTGTTTTGTTGCTCTTTCATCATATATCTTTTTTTCATCTTCAACAATAATTTCTTTAAGTTTCACCGCCAACGAGTTCCGAGTAAAAAGGCGGCAAGATATCGGTTGTGACACAACCGGACATCTTGCAGATTGCAGGAACGTGGCAATCTTTGCGGGTCTTATAATGTATTTGTTATGGTTCCATGTATTTAGGGGAATTGAAAAACACAGTATTTGAAACAGATTAAAGACTTTCTCTTGATATGTTATTTTACAATTTAATTAGTCATACGAAGTTAACAAAGCCCAATGAATGCAGAGCATCATGGGTAAATTATGCTTATGATGCTCTGAGAATACCTTATTAACTTTAGGGATTGAATTATTAATTTAAAACGTTGAAATTATGATTACAAAAAATGAGTTTGCCAAGGTCTTTGATACTGTTTTCAGTACTCCTGGCATGAGTGAGGCGGTGAAGATTGATTTTAAAATTTCACGCAAGAATGTACTGGTATTAAGTCACTTTATTGAACAGGGATTGCTGTTGGAAAAAGATCCCTCGAGCCTGATGGGAAACCTTTCAGAAGAAGGGCTATCAGAACTCAAAAATATTTCGCAGGAATGCCTTCAGAAGGCCGGACTTGTAGAACTCAATCAAAAGCTTTTATCGCTGAGTGAGTCTTATAAATCTTAACGTTACCTAAACGATTAGAAATGCTTTATAGATATTCTGTATTTATAAAGCATTTTTTTTAGGAAAATATATATAAAATGGCTTCTTTTTGAAAACTTTTGGCTTGTTTTTGATAGCTGTTTCTCAAAAGAACCGATCTACATTTGTTTAAGAATTTACTGATGATAAGTTTGAAAAGTCAGAACGAATCTAAAACTGTTGATTATGAAATTAAATACTAAGAATAAAAGTTTAATTGTAGAGATAATTTCTCTCTTATATATTCTTTTATTTATTTACGCGGCCATCAGTAAAATACTTGATTTTGAGAATTTTCAGGTTCAATTAGGACAGTCTCCAATATTAAGTGCGTTCGCTTCATGGATTTCATGGCTGGTTCCAATAATTGAGATCATAATTTCGTTGCTGCTGTGCATTCCAAAATTTAGAAATTTCGGGCTCTTTGGTGCCTTCAGCCTCATGATTATGTTTACGGCTTATATTTTTATTGTATTGCATTTTAGTTCTTTTGTTCCCTGTTCCTGTGGTGGTATATTAGAAAAAATGAGTTGGAATATTCATTTGTTTTTTAACGTATTGTTTGTTTTTCTTGCCGCAGCTGCACTGGTATTCCAATATAAAAATAATAGAGAAACATTTGAAAATGATAGAATGATATTAATTAAAAGGATTTCAATTTCAATTGTTTTTAGTTCGATGACAGTAATAATTTTGTTTCTATATTCTGAAAATATTATTCATAATGAAAACCCATTTATAAGACGTTATCCACAACATCCAATAATGATGACCCATTCTAAGGATATAAAATTTAATTCCTATTATTTCGCCGGATCTATTAATGGAAGAATTTATCTGGGTAATTATACCGATCCATTACATTTACTTTCGATGGATAATAATTTACAGAATCAAACCATAATAAAAATATCTTTTGACCCAAAAAAGATTCCATTTAAATTAGTTACAATTCGCATTCGTGGTCATTTTTTTTATTTAATGGATGGTACAGTCCCGGTTATTTACAGAGGATCTATTTTAGATTGGAAAGTTAGAGAAAAACTTAACGGAAGTCCATATTTTAATCTAGCGGTACCAATCGATTCAACGCATATTGTATTCAGGTCACACGACGGAAAGAACTCATCTCATATAATTGGTCTTTTTTCTCCAAATGGAACTCCGAAAATCGTATACAATAAAGAATATTTACAAAAGCAAATTGACGGTGTTTTTGATACGGATGGTATGCTGCTCTATGATGAAAAATCTAATAAGATAGTATATCTATATTACTATCGCAATGAATTTGTAATAAGCAATAAATCTGTAAATCTAGTTCGAACACAACATACTATAGATACTAACTCAAGAGCAAAAATAAAGATTGCCTATTTAAGAAATGGAGACAGAACAATGTCAGAACCCCCGTTAATGATAAATCCGCATTCAACAGTGTATGACAATCTTTTATTTATCCACTCAAAAGTAAAAGGAAAATACGAAGTTGATAAACTATGGGAGCAGGCTTCTATAATTGATGTCTACGACATCGAAAAGGCATCTTATTTAATGAGCTTTGCTATTTATGGAATTAAGGGAAAAAAAATAAATTCATTCTATGTTACTGAAACAAATTTGTACGCTCTGATTGGAGATCAATTGGTGGTACATGAGTTTAGGTCAGTTTTAGGAAAAGAATTTAATCATACTCAAAATAGTGATTTAAAATAATGAAGATATACTGGCCAGTATCAGGAAGAAAGATCGAAAACCTGTAAAAAAAAGTAGGTCAAAGTTTAATTTAATATTAAATATTATGAAAACATTAATTTTAAAAAACATTGCTCCCTTTGCTGTAATTGTAATGGGGGTCTCTGGAGCATTTTTAACTACTTCGATGCAAAGTGCACCAAAGAGTACATTACCAAACGGTTACATTTTTAGTGGAAATAAATGTAATGTTGAAGTAAATTGTAGCAATATCTCCACCAATCCGGTATGTCGCCAAGGAGGTGATACAGGACCGCAGGCATTTGGAAAAGATGGTGAGGATAATTGTAATGTAGAATTGTATAAACCTTCAAATCCATAATTAGGATTTAACAATTAGACAATGCAGTTCCAATTTGAAACTGCATTGTCTTTTTATATTTATTTAAGATTATTTTATTCCTTTCTCGACCCAACCAGAAGGAATATCTTTCAAAAAATAATCAAACCAATCTTGCATGCGATTAGTAATGTCTATTTGATTTTTTTCATTAAGGAGCACATGAGTTTCGGCGGGATACTGCAGCATAATGTTTTTTTTTCTAAACCTTCGAAGTGCCAGGTAATATTCCATACTTTGATGCGGATCTACCTGCGGATCTATTTTTCCTGTCCATAATAGCAGTGGCGTTTGTACCTTTTGAACATGGAATACCGGCGAACTTGCATTATAAAGTTCAGGTGCTTCATAGGGAGTTTTCTTTAACATCCAATAGGTGCTTTGAAATCGCCACATTTCAGATTTACCGGTGCCCTGACCCAAATTAAAAAATAAACTATTCAGGTCAGTACTTGCTCCGCCAGCAATGGCAGCTGCAAACAAGTTGGTTTGTGTAATAGTAAATGCGGTTTCGTATCCTCCCGATGAAAATCCTATAAGACCAATTTTTTCAGTATTAACAACGTTTTTCTCGAGTACTTTTTCAACGGCTGCTGTTACACAATTTACAATAGAATTGCCTACATTTTGAAATTCCTGGACAATATCAGGTAATAGTATAAAATATCCCTGCGCACTAAAATTTGTTTTGTTAAAGCCATCTTCATTGTATAAGGTGGGATTTTTATAACGATGAAGCTCATCTGATTGTATTTCATAAATATTTACAATCATAGGATATTTTTTTGCAGGGTCATACCTGGCTGGATATATTAGAACTCCTTTCAAATTTTGGCCTTTTGCATTTTGATATCTTATTAACTCCGAACGTCCCCAAAAATAATTTTGCTGTTGTATATTACTTTGGAAAAACGGTTTATAATTCAATGCTTTATTACTGATTACCAATTGTGGAGGGAGATCAAATTTTTGTTCTCTAAAAATAAAACTCTGCGTTTTTGGATTATAGAAAGGCTGGTCAATATAAGAATCACGGTAAAGAACTTTTTGCTCTTTTGAATGATTGTTCCATGTAAAATATCCTGTTTTACCATCGTCTCCCTGAGCACGTAAATAAATTCCCTTTTCCAGATTATAACTTTCCACATGGTTATCTTCATAAATAGCGGCATAATAAACTTTATTAGGTATGGCAGCGATTCTATATCTTATCTTTGATTCTCTCCCGTGGGTCAGCCTTCTGCTTGAACTGCCATCTGGTTTAATCGCCCATATATCATATTGATCATAAATTAAAATTTCCTTATCACCATCTGTCCATCCTGGATTGCCACAAACTGATTCGGGTGTAAAAATTTCCTCTTTAGCTGTAAATTTTGTATCAATGTTACTAGTCAGATTGATATGTTTATTTTCCTTAATCGCATATAACCACCAATCCTTGTCTTTAAAATAAGCGATATAATTTCCACCTGGAGAAGGATTTATGTGCTTCCTTTCGTAAGGGAGTTTTTTAAGAAATAACATTTTCTCAAATGTTCTTAAATTCATTAAATAGTAATCCCTTGGTGAATATAATTCCAACTGAGGTTCGTAATCTTTAGGATTTGATAAAATTGCAAAGTCTTTATTTCCCGTAAGTGAAATTTTAGGGAGATTATCTGTTGAAAGAAGCCTGAAAGAATTATTTTCAGGAACCCAAAGTGCGTTCTTTACAGCTCTTTCAAATTTTCCGTGCTTAATTTCATCCAGATAAACCCATTTGTCATTTCCATTCCAAATTTCCACGTTAGATTTTTGCGTATTTACAGTGGAAATAACCTTGTTAGTAACATTAAAAAAAACCCTTTGCATATCATCAGAAATTAGTAATTGTGGTTCTCGATGAATTACTAAACTGTCGTTAGGAAAGTCAGACCTATCATTTGAATTTAGTATATATAATTTGTCTTGTTGTAAAACATAATAAAAAATAGATTTTATCGTCTTGGGGTCCGTTTTTGAAAAAAGTGCAATTGATTTTCCTTCTTTTTGCCATGAGAAACCATCAAAGGAATCCTTAGCATTCATTATGATCCAATTTTCAAGGCTCAAATGTTTTAAATTAAGAATTCGAAGTGCGTGTTTTTCATTTTGGAAACTGGTGTAAACCAAGTCCTCCCCATTTGGACTCAATGAAAATTGATCTGCATCTTGTAATTCTCTGACCGTTTTTCCAGCTGGGTAACGAATTATTAGAGTGTTTATGTTTAGTTCGGGGTGCAGGAGAATAACCAAAAAACCGGTTTGTTGTGAATAAGTGTATTCCTTTACATTTTTGATAACTTCCTGCTTTCCGGTTTTCAAATTTAAAATATAGAGACCATTCTTGTTACTACATACAAATGAATTATCATTGGTAAATGTTGAACTTTCAGAGCTGGGAAAAGAGTATGATTTTTTTGAGTCTGTATTTTGGACAAAAAGGCTGTCGGTAATATTTTCATAAGACAATTTGTAACTTGTCCACTGTGCATTTGGAGATAGCTGATTAATATTTATTCTGGTCCAAAGATGATAATCTGAAGATTTTAGTTCTTTTTTTTGCAACACCTGCCCCCATAAGGGACAGGCTTCCAATTGCAAAATAAAAACTAAAACAAAAATTAAAACTGGATTAAAAATGACCGCATTACTATAAATCTTTTTTTGTGTATTGTTATTTATAATCATGATCTTACGAGTTTAGTATCCGGGATTTTGTGGCCCAAGGTTTGGATTCGTAAGCAATTCATTTTGTGGTATTGGGAAAAGTGCGTTCGAAGTTTTCCAACCTGGTTTGCTTACCGATAATTGACTGTCAAGCAGGTTAAATCGTTTCAAATCAAAAAACCGATGGCCATGTTCTGAAAAGAACTCCAATCTTCTTTCTTTTAGAATATCGGTGAGTAGTTCCTCTTTGTTATTTGCTACTGTATTTTGCAGACCGGCACGATTTCTTATTCTATTTAGATCTTCTCTGGCCCCTATTAAATCACCCTGATGCGCTCGTGCTTCGGCTCTAATAAGGTATTGTTCAGCGAGACGAAAGACAATTGAATATTCCAAGGAGCTCGGAGTATTATTTTGCTCTTTATATTTGAAAGGATGAAACCATGTGGAAATACCATTTGTTCTCGATCTTAACCAATTGGACTTGCGTAAATCATCTTGTGAAAATGAGTTAACTAAAAAAGTGCTCAGAGCGACAACTGGTGGTGGAGTAGACTGAAATATAAATTGTAGTCCTTCCTCTGTATTTTTGCCTGGATTTGCAGATTGTAACTGCCAAATCGTTTCGGAGGAACTAATTAAAAAAACTCGATTTAAATCTTGCTCTAATTTAAACAGACCTGTTTGGTTTATCAAAGACGACGCCTCATTAGATGCTTGTGCATAAGCTCCACTATAGAGGTAGGTTCTGGCAAGTAATGCCTTAACTACATATCTGTTTGGGCGAACTCGCTGTAGATTACTGTAATTATTAGTTAACAGTATACTTGCGTTCTCTAAATCTTTTATAATATATCCGAACACCTCTTCGATAGGCATTCTGCCAGTCACACTGTTTTTTCTGTAATCTGTTTGGGTTATAAACGGAATGTCTCCATAGAGATTAACAAGATAAAAATGGGAGAGCGCTCTAATAAAAAGCGCTTCACCGGTAAGCTGATTCTTTTGTTCCGGTGAAAGGCCTGTACTATTTGAAACTCCTTCAATTACTTCGTTTGCAGCATATATCTGATTGTAGGCATAATTCCAGTACTGTGTTACTTCCGGAGTTGTAGCAAGGACGGAATTATAATAAAAATTAAAACTTGTATTGGATGGATTTCCAAATGGGACCATTTCATCTGTATAATTTCCGAGTTTATTCGACAATCCCGAGTTGTTGCCTGCAAGAAAACCTTTATCTCTAATTTTGGAATAGATGTCGGTAATTGCAGTGTTAGCTGTCATATACTCCTGAAATACTGCTGAACTATTAAGCTGCGATTTGGGTAAATCGACATCAACAAAAGAATCACATGAATTTAAGACGAAAAGCAGAAGTATAATATTTATAAAATAGCGGGTATTTGTATATAATTTTTTCATTTGTTCTTATTTAAAATATTAATTGGACTCCAGCAGTAACAACTTTAAGAGGAGGTAGGTAACCATATTTAATAAATTCAGGATCGCCGTCATCATATGGGGTGAAGGTTAGCAGATTTTGCCCTTGTAACATTATTTTAAGTTTGGTGTTTTTTAAATTTACAGGGACGTCGTAGGTGAGTGAAATATTTTTTAAGCGTATAAAGGAAGCATCTACAATAGCAGCGTTACTGTCAGAATATAAATAATATGCATTTGCCGCGTCATTACTGTATGATGTCGTAAAGACCTGATAAGGTTTTATATCTCCCGGCTGTTGCCAGCTATCGCTTTTTCTGGTTTGCTGGTTGGACATTTGACCAGTGATTCCCATTGGATAGGAGTAGTTTTTTTGTTTTACAAATTGAAATAAAAAATCAAGTGTCCATTTTTTGTAGCTTACATGATTTTGTATTCCTCCATAGTACTCAGGATTAAGATCGGACACTGTTTGTCGGTCCTCTGCAGCTGAAATTCTTCCATCTTTATTAACATCTTCATATTGGTAAATTCCCTTCTGCGGATCGACCCCTATATTATTATAAAGGAGCTTAATATTCAGAGGCTCGCCAATTCTATAGGTTTGCTTGTAAGTTGAGCTTTCCAAATTTGGAAATTCCAGAAGTTTGTTATTGGCAAATGTGATATTGAAACTTGTAGTCCAATTAAAATGACCAGATTCAATATTTGATGTTCTTAAAGTCAGTTCCAATCCGGAATTCTCTACCGTAGCATCTAAATTAGACTGCAGGGAAGTAAATCCGGTTGTTCCCGGTAATGGAATGCCTACTAATTGGCTGGAAGATCTATTTTGGTACCATGCAACTGTTGAAAAAATACGGTCTTTAAAAAAACCTAATTCCATGGCTATTTCCAATTTTTTATTTGTTTCCCATCCAAAGTCAGGATTATAAAGCCTCGATGGTTCAAGTCCGATATTGCCGTTGTAACTTACGCCGGTTGTTCGATATGTATTAAGGAATTGATAATCTCCAATTTGATCATTGCCTGTCGTTCCATAACTGCCTCTAATCTTTCCAAAACTTAACCACGAACTGTTTTGGAATAAATGTTCACGTGAGAACAGCCAAGCTGTTCCAATGGCACCAAAATTTGCAAATTGGTTTCCTGAACCAAACCTGCTTGAACCATCACGACGGGCTGTTATATTAATGATGTACTTCTCAAGTAAATTGTAATTTACCCTGCCAAAAAAAGCCTGATATTTATATTTTGTTTCGTCATTTAATAAAATACTTACGACACTAGCTGAAGCCAAATTGTAAATTAAACTATTAGAACTAAAACCGCTCGCTGATTGAAAAAGGCTTGTGGTTGTTTGACTCTGGAAAGTAGATCCCACAAGGAGATCAAGTTTACCTTTACCCAAGTTTTTTTCATAGTTAATCTGTGGTTCCATAATCCACGACGACCTACTTGTGTTATTTACATAAATCGCACTGCTTTTACTCGTTATATTAAAGGAGGGATTATAGATGCTAGAGGGGTTTGTGCGCGTTTCAACAGTATTCAAATTGGTGAACCCCATATTTGTTTTAATAAGTAGCCCGGGTGCCAGCTGGTATGATATAACTGTATTGGCTACCAGATCATTTGTTTTGGATTTAAATTTTGCATTTAGATATCTAAGGGGGTTGTCCCATGTTCCATTCGCCCAGTTTAAATTACTATTGCTGTCATATAGTGCAGGTGCATTGGGGGGCAATGTCCTTGAATCGTAGGTGAAATCATGAGAAGGCTGATCATTATCCTGCACATTATATCCTGTGGACAATGTCAATTTAAACTTATTGTCCTCTGAAGTATGATTCATATTAAATTGCCCGCCACCTTTTTTATAAGTGAAATCACCTGGAAAGACGGTAGATTCTGTATGGTAAGAAGTACTAAGTAAAAATTGAGTCCTGTCAGAACCTCCCGAAACGCTGGCTTGCAGATCGTTTGTACGGGAAGTCCCTCCAAGGAATTCCTTTTGCCAGTTCGTATAACGATTTTGATCCCAAGCACCGTTAATATCATAATCCCAGTCATTATATTGAGAAATGCCATCATTTGCAAATGCTTTTTTACGCATATCCAAATATTGGGACGTATTCATGAGATTCAAAAATCTAGTCACTTTGCCTGTACCTGTTACTGCTGTAATATTAAAAACTGTCTTGCCTGCTTTTCCTTTTTTAGTTGTAATTAGCACAACACCATTAGCTCCACGCGAACCATATATGGAAGTCGCGTCGGCGTCTTTTAAGACTTCAATGCTTTCTATATTGTCAGGATTAATATTATTTAATGGACTTGTTACAGTTGGGAATATTGTAGAGGTCTGATTGTATCCAATTGATTCTGAAGCATACGGTACTCCATCCACAATATACAAAGGTGCGTTTGCCTCTGAGCGAAGACTGTTTTGTCCCCTAATCTTAATTTCAAAGCCTCCTCCAGGCACTCCAGTTGTCTGTGTGATACTTACCCCAGCCATACGGCCTTGCATGGTTGCCAGAACATTGATCACAGGCTGTGTTTCAATATCCTTGGATGTAATACGTGCAATACTTCCTGTGCGCTCGCTTTCTTTTACGGAATAGTATCCGGCATTTACTCGCACTTCCTGAAGTGTTGTTGTATCATAAATTAATTTGATATCAACAATTTTACGGCCTGCAACTGGAATTTGGGCAGTTTTGAATCCAATGAACGAAACAATTAAAGTGTCATTAGCAGCAGCTGAAAGAGTGTATTGGCCACTATAGTCAGAGATTGCAGTACTCCCTGATTTGCTTTTAACTGCAATAGTAACCCCTGGAAGCGGATTACTGCCATCAGTGACAGTTCCCTGAATTTGATACTGTTGAGGTAATAAAGTATTATACCGAAAAGAAGATTTGGCATAAGCAGATGAAAAAGACAATAAGAAGCCAAGAAAAATTAGGCAATAAAGAGCTTTTCCATCCTTGTAAAATGAAAAATTATTCATAATATTGGGATTGGTTAGTTAGATATGATTTAATTAGCTACGGTCCTCTATACTAGTTTAGTCGCTGTGGTAGAGGGCCATTTTTTATGCATTAAGTAAACGGCTTAATGGTCATAATTTTAATAATTAGTACATAGGCATTATATTTTAAAGATTCGAATTTTGGAATGCGGAGCTTTAATAAAAGAGAGAATTGCTAAGAATGTAAGAAGAGTCTAAATCGTAAAAAAAGATACGTGGGACTCATCTTATTGCATTAGAAGGATTTACTGGACTACCTGCGCGCAAATAAGTGAGCCCACGCACTTTAAAGCGTAGGCTATTGCACTTATCATCTTACGCGCTAAAAAAGTGTCCAGTTTTTCTAAGCAAGATTCAAAGCGAATGCTTCAAATATTTTATATGAAGAATCGCAAAATTATTTATTTATAAATTCAAAGCAAACATTTATAAATGTTTATTTGAATATTTTACAAATATAACAAAAAAAAATTATTTGTTATAAGTTCTTATAACATTTTTATTTAAAATTATGACGCCTTTTGTTTAAAAGATTAAAAATGGAAAAGCTGAAGGAGGAAAAATTAAAAAAATTTGGTTTACATATTAAACAGTTAAGAACTGATTTGAATCTAAGTCAAGATAATGTTGCTTTGAATAGCGATAAATTGATTAAAGCTACTATTAGTGACATTGAAAACGGTAAAAGAAACTTATCTTTTACAACTCTTCTAGATTTGGCTAAAGGACTTGGGAAACATCCCAAAGAATTACTTGATTTTGATTTCGATTTAAAAACATAGATATTCAAAAAAAGATGCTTTTAAGCATCTTTTTTTAGTTTTAAAATTTAGAAAATAGATATTTTTAATATATTGAAATTTATTAAAGAAGTATTTTGGTTTAATTTTCTATATGGAAAACCGTAAAATTGAATAGAAAGTTAAGTCATGAAAGAAATCGAAATTGCCAAAGTGCTGTTTTATATTAAAACATATAAAGTGCTCCCACTACATTATAATATGGTAGGTAAAAACAAACCTAATAAGCCAACTTAAAATTATATCTTTGGGCATTAATAAAATAAGCAAATGGTTTAATGACAGTAAAAAATAGCAATTTAATAGTAAAAAATACTGAAGTAATGACATTTTTTTTAATGAATAGTTTATATCTTAAGTGATATAATTCTTTAAAAAAAAGATAATGAAATTATTTAGATTGTCAAATCTTACTTTACTTTTATCAAAAATAATATCTAAAATGACTGATAGCTTTTATAATTGGTCTAATTGGTTGAAAATACAAAACAATAATGGCAAACGAGCGTAAAACTGATTTTTTTATAGGGAAATTATTAGATCAAGCTAAAATTGAATATACACCAAATGGTAGTGATATTAAAGAGGTGAATGATGCTTTAAAAACAGCTTCTAAAAAAGGTACTGGTAGAATAGGCTTTCCGGAATTTACAGCAATCGTCAAAGATTATATAATTGTAATAGAGAATAAAGCTGATATAAATAAACAAGCTCACTTTATTAATAATAATTTAATAGAATATTCTACTGATACAAAATCTTTAATCAACTATGCTGAGAATGGAGCTCTACATTATGCAAAACAGATTGTAGAAAAAACAAGTTTTAAAAAAGTTTTTGCGTTTGGGTGTTCTGGTGATGAAAAGCATCATACGATTCGTCCTATTTATGTTGACCTAAACGGTTATAAACCTCTAGATAAGGTTGATAATTTTATTAATTTTTCAAAACAAAATATTGATCGCTATTATCGAGAACAAGTTCTAGGGGAAACGCCGCAAGAAGAGTTAGAATTAGAAGATATTCTTGCCAAATCTAAAGAATTACATGAGGCATTGCGTAATTATGGACAATTAGGTGATTCTGAAAAGCCGTTAGTTGTATCAGCAATCTTGTTAGCATTAAGCGAGAAGACTTTCAACATGGAAACCTTAATCGGTGATGAGGAAAAAACTGATGGGCAAATTTTATACGACTACATTTCTACATACATGAATCGTGTAAAAGTAACGCCATCAACTAAAAAAGAAAAGGTATTAGGTCAATTTAATATGATTAAAGACCGTGCGCTTTTAAATCAAATTGATGCTCGCTTGAAAAAAACGCCATTAAAATATTTTACTGAATATCTAGAAAAAAATATTCTAAAGTCAGTAAAAGCAAATACTGCCGAAGATGTTTTAGGTAGGTTTTATGGAGAGTTTATAAGTTTTAGTGGAGGTGATGGACAGACTTTAGGAGTGGTATTAACACCAAGTCACATTACCGAATTATTTTGTGATTTGGTTGATTTAAAACCAACTGATCAAATTATGGATCCATGTTGTGGAACATCAGGCTTTTTAATTGCAGGAATGCATAAAATGTTAGAACAAGCAAAAGATGATAAGGAGATAGAGCGAATAAAACAACAACAGTTGCATGGTATTGAAATTCGTGAAGATATGTTTTCAATTGCTACAACTAATATGATTCTTCGAGGTGACGGTAAAAGTAATCTAGAGAATAAGGATTTCTTAAAAATACCAGTTGAAGAGCTTCGAGAAAAGAAGCTTACTGTAGGATTTATTAATCCTCCGTATTCACAAGCTAAAAATAAAGAAACTGTTCATCTATCTGAAATCAGTTTTATAAAGCATCTGCTAGACTGTTTAGCAGATAATGCTCGTTGTGTTGCTATTGTGCCACAATCCACAATGGTAGGTAAAACTAAAGAAGATAAAAAAATAAAAGCTCGCATATTAGAACAACATACATTGGAAGGAGTATTAACTCTGAATAAAAATACATTTTATGGTGTTGGAACTAATGCGTGTATAGTGGTTTTTACCGCTCACCAACCACATCCACCTCAAAAACGTTGTAAATTTATCAATTTTGAAGATGATGGTTATGTAGTTAGTAAACATATAGGATTAACTAAGACACAACGAGCAATTTCACAAAAACAATTACTATTAGATATTTGGAATGACGTTCGTGATACTGAAACTAAATACATGGTAAAAACGATCATAGAAGCAGATGATGAATGGTTACATTCATTTTATTACTTTAATGATGAAGTACCAAAAATAGAGGATTTTGAAAAAAGTATTGGCGACTATCTTTCTTTTGAGTTCAATATGATTATGCAAGGAAAAGGATATTTGTTTAATAATGAAAATGAATAAACTATGGATCTAATTGATAGAGAATGGAAAGAGTTTAAAATTCAAGAAATTTTTACTGTTGAGAAGGGCATTTACTTGCACTCTAGTAAAATATTGAAAGGAGATAACCCGTATATAACTGCTCGTTCAGAAAATAATGGTTTAAATCAACTTATTGGAAACGAATCTATTTTTAAAGGGAATGCAATAACTATTGAAAAAATAAATTTATCTGCTTATTACCAAAAACATGACTTTTATTGTTCTCATGATGTATCTGTTATTAGAAATCAATTTTTAAATCAGTTTAATGCAATTTTTATTTGCAATATGATAAACCGCCAAGGTTTTAAATACTCCTATGGTCGACAAGCGCAAATGAATATTGTAAAAAAAGAAACAATATATCTTCCATGTGATGAGTTTGGTAATCCCGACTATATATTTATGGAACAATATATAAATCACAGAGAAATTACAAAGCAGAATCTGTATGATACTTATGTTAATGAACGTTTAAAAAAGCTTGGTTTTATTAAAAAAGTATTACCATTGGAACAAAAAGTTTGGAAAGAGTTTTTTATAGAAGATATTGCAGAAATTTCATCTGGACGAGATATATATGAAAGTGAACGTGTTTCGGGAAATGTACCTTATATTACCGCTACAGCTAATCAGAATGGAATAGGATATTTTGTAAAAAATGAGAATGTGACTTTGGAAGAAAATTGCTTATCAGTAAATAGAAACGGTTCAGTGGGCTATTCTTTTTATCATCCATATAAAGGTCTTTTCTCTAATGACTGTAGAAAACTACGGTTGCATCACAATAATAAATATGTGGGATTATTTATCTCTAGACAGATAACGTCACAAAAAGAAAAATATGGATATGGCTACAAAATGGGAACTGGGAGGTTAAAAAGGCAGAAAATAATGCTCCCGGTTGATAATAACGAAAAGCCCGATTATTTATATATGGAGCAGTTTATAAAGAATATAGAAATAGGAAAATTACAACATTATGTAGATTTTAAAACGCAAAAAAAGAAGAATATAAAGTAATTGAAAGTTATTGACAATGAAGCTTAATGTTAAGTGTAAAGTTATAGATTCCGAAATAATAGACGATTGATTAATAGAAAAAAATATAATATGAGTGATCAAAATTTTGTTGAAGATCAAGAATTAGAAGATACTAATGAATTACAATTAGCTGAAAATTCAGAAATTGAGCAATATGAATCTATAGGGGATTTGACCTTTGTAGAAAAAAGGGCGTTATTGGAGAAGACAAAGATTGTAAAACAGACATGGTCAATCTTAGAAATATATCAAAAAATTAAAAGTGGTAAATTAATATTGTCTCCGGAGTATCAAAGAAATAGTATATGGAAAGTAGATAAACAAACGGCATTTATAGAAAGTTTATTTATGGATATACTTGTTCCTCCTATATATGTTGTTGAAGTCCCAGGAGATGACGTATTAGAAGATAGTACTTATGAGGTAGTTGACGGTAAACAGCGTTTAACCGCAATTCATGATTTTATTATTAATAATTATTCATTAGATTCTAAGACTTTAGAATATTTTGCAGATCTGTTTTCGGACAAAAAATTTACTGAGATCCAATCATTTTTTCCTGAAGAAACTAATAACCTTTTGTCTTCTGTACTGGATATTTATGTAATTACTGCAAATTCGCCTGAATTCACAAAATATGATATTTTTTCTCGTCTAAATAAAGGTTCAGAAAAATTAAAAGTTAATGAAATTAGAAAGGCAATTTATCGTTCATCTACCTTAAAACGTATTGAAGCATTTACAAATAAACATTTAGTAAGAGAAAATAAAGATGATATAGAGTTTGTTAAATACAATCTTTTTTTTACACAAAATGATATTCAAAGATATGAAGACTATGGTAGGTTTTATAGAAGTATTGCTTTTTATGTCAAATCAAAAATAGAACCGGAAGTTTTTGTTGAAGGCTATAATTCTAGACCTAGAGAAATGATAAATATTGTTCTCCAAGGTATTCAGCTTAAAAAAACCAACATTCCAAATAATATTATAGATAATATCCTAAACTTTACATTAGATTTTGGAGTATGGTTAACGGAAAATAAAGTTGAAAAAAGTAGAATTCACTATATAATAGATTCATTAATTCTTTTCAATGAAAAAATAACTGATTTTAATTCCATAAAGCCGCTTTTAGAAGATGAGAATTTTAATGCTACTTTTGAAAAGTCAGTAGCAACTACAACAAATGTTAACGAGCGATTAAGAATAGCATATGATTTTGTAAGTACTAATCTATGACGGAACAAGAATTTGAAAACTTTAAAATAGAAGCTTTGCTAAGAGCTTATTATTTCAGTTTGTTTGCTGAATTTGAGAAGTTAATAAGAAAGATTTTTAACGAAGAAATTGTAAGTGTAGATAGACAATTTAAAAATAAATTGTTTTTCTACTATGGAGCAGTGCATGGTAATTCTACGTTTATAGATTATCAAAAGAATATGGCAGTTAAGTTAGAAAAAGCTTTCACAGAAGATGAACTTTTTAAAGATTTTGCAGTACTCAAACTTATAAAAATCGATGAGACTGATAAAATTATTAAAAAATTTGACTTTGAAATTCGCTCTCTAAATAAACGAACAGTGAATCTTCCTTTTCATGAAATTACTAAAAAATTGGTTGAGATGAGAAACATACTAGCACATGAACCTAAAGATCTCGAATTTAAAGATAAACATCTTGTTGAATTGTTATCAAGCGCTACTATTAAAGAATACAATAATTTCGATTTTGGCGATTTTGATATGTCTACGGCAAGTACAAAAAATCAAGAATTATTGAGTAATTTAATATATATGAACTTGTTAATGATTGAACTAGATGGAGTTACTTCGCTAGTGAATTAAGTACTAGTTTATAGATTTAAGGCATTAGTGACATATGGTAAACTTTGATGTAATCAATTGAAAAGTAATTTGCATTTTAAAAAGATCAGGTCTTTGTTAAGACCTAATCTTTGTTTCTTTTTATATGTTCAATAAAAAATACTGTAGGCATTTCAGTTCTGGCAAGAAAAGCACTAGCAAATCTTTGTGTACTAGTGAAGCCGACTTCCTCAGCGAGCGCCTTATTTGTATAATTCCTGAGCTGCTTATCATTTTGTAATAAAGTTATTAAATGATCAATTTTTAAATCATTAATATATTCTACAAAACCTTTATCCTTGTAATGAAAGATAATTTTTGAGAGATATTTTGTATTTGAATTAAATGACGCCGAGAGTTTTACCAGAGAAATGTCTTTCTCTAAAAATTTTTTAGTGGACTCAAATTTTTCTAACTGTTTTAGGACCGCGTCCACTGCTTCAGGATTTATATCTAAGATTTCAGGTCTGGTTGCTTTTGTTTTGGATCTGGTTTGATTTATATCGCTAGTTTTTAAAATGAGCTGTTCAAACTTTTGCTTATAGATTTTACGATTTTCAAAATGTCGATAGGTCAGAAAAATCAACACCACAAATAGGATCAGAATGATTGCTGCTAAAATCAAATCATAATATTTCCTTTTCTGCAGCAGATCATTTATCCTTTCTTTTTCAGCGAGTAAAACTTTGGTGTCATATTCTTTATGGATTTTTCCAATGAGATATTTATAGGTTTCGTTTAAACTGTGGTCGGCTTTTAAAAGCTGGTCTATATAATACAATTGCGTTTTTGGCTCGTTACGGGTTTTGTAATAGGTAATAAGTAACTCGTAAACCTCTCTAAGATCAGGACGTAAATAACCTTTGTCATTATAAATCTGATCTACTTTCTTAAAGTAAATTAAAGCCTCGTCCTGTTTTTTCAAGCTCCAAAGGCTTTTTCCGATATAAAAGTAACCAACTGATTCATTGGCAAAATCTTTATTTTCGATAATATTTTCTAGTGAGGCCTTTATCTGCGAAATAGCTAGTGTATAATTCTGTTTAAAGTAATTATTGATTCCTTCAGAATGGATAAAATAGGGCACCATATCTGTGTTGCTTAGTCTTTTGCTTTCCGCAAGTCCAATGTCATTTGTTTGAGAGCAAAGTCCATAATTTCCAATTTTATTGTAACAGAGGCCTAATGAATGCAGTGAGTTAAGATATGGCCTTGAATTTTCGCTTTTAAAATACACAACACATTCTTTTAATAAAGAAATTGCCTCGTCATAAAAACCTAAATAATATTTAATTTGAGCAATGTTGTATTTCACTTTATAGATCAGATATTTATCGTTGGTTTTTGAGATATAACTATTAGCAATGATATAATTATCCAGGGCCGAGTTCTGCTCTTTGAATCCATAAAAAACAATTCCTTTTGATAGATAAGCCGATCCAATAAGCGCATTGTTATTGGATTGCTTGGCTGCATAAATCATGCTGTCGGCATATATCAATCTGAGTTTATCAGGAGATTCGTGAAGAATATTTTGATAGCCGTTTACGATCTCTTTCCAATTCTGCTCATTTTTTGCTTTATGCAGGTAGGTAAACAAATAAACAGAAGCTTTCGCGCTATCTTTTTTTAGATCATATATTTTGTTGTCCAAATATTCATAATCTCTTTTTTGAAGGGAATCAGGAATTTTATAGATCATTTTTTGCGCGATTGCCAACTGACTAATACACAGCAATACTAGAAGAGGAAATTTTTTTTTCATTGATTTGGTTTGGAGACTATATTTTTTTGATTAAAAAAAACATAGAGGTTTACGATTAGTAGGATGATAATCAAAGTTATCTAAAATATTGTAAGTCCTTGTAGTACAAGGTTAACTTCGATAAAAGTGTAGTGTGAATTTCGTGGAAATCCATATCATATTTCGTGGAAACCCACATTGATTGTGTTGTTTGGGAATTTTTAGGGAAATAGATTTGCTTTCGAATTCAAAGGCAAAATGTTTAGCAAAGTGCTGAATAAAAATTCTGCCAACCCAGGGTGAAATGAATTGAGAGGTAACTCTCGATCATATTTAAACACATTAATCATGAAAAATTTTCTATTATGTATGATTTTCCTATTTCAATTTTCTTCCTGTTCAACTGATTCAGATTTTGATAATGCAGAAAGTTTTAATGCAAGCAAATCAAAGCAAATTTCTTTCTCTGCTGAGAATAAAAGGAATCCAATGGATGCGAAGGGTAAAAAGTATTCTGATGTTTTGAGCTTCTATTTAAAGAGTAATAAAGTCCCAAATTCAAAAATCGAATTAACGAATCAAATTAATTTTATTTCAAAAGAATTTTTAAAAGGGAATTCTCTAGAAAAAAAAGTACAACAAATAACTCCTGAGCAGATTTCTACTATCATGGATAATCCTGAATCGGCGCTTCTTGAAATTATAGAAGACAGTACATTAGGCTCAAACGCTAAAAGCGAATTATTAGAGTTTGTCCAAAGCTTAATAGACAGGCAAAATGATAACTATAGCGATGTCTATTTATATATCATTGCATTTGAAGACGAGATAATACAGAATACCTCGCTGTTTACAGATGAAAAAAATGCGATTCTGACAATATCATCTGTTTCAAGATATGTTCTTTATGCTGAAGCGCGTAAGGATCGAGACTGGGAGACTTCAGTAGGCAATAGGATTGCACAGCCTTTTTTGGGTTTTAATCAGGCAGCAATAATTTCGCTTCTTGCGCTTCTTGAAGAAATTATTTAACATTCAAAGTGATTAATTATGGTCTACAATAATTTGAAACCAAGAACTATCTTTTATTTATTTCTGATCATTTTTAATCTTGTGAGCCTTTATTTCATCATAGAACTTTTTACCTATGATGAAATAGTAGGCTACTTAATCACAGGTGAGAAAAAAATAGGAAGCCCAAGGGCAAGAGCTTATTTATTGCTGATTACATTTTTACTCAATCTATATTTTATGATGGTGGAAGTAATCGAAAATTTCTTTATAAATAAAATGTAATCCCTCGCAACGTTGCGTCTTTGATCTTTCTAATTGTAATAATCATGATAAAAGATTTAATAAATATTGAACTGAAAGATTTGCCCATTGAAGGGCTTGATGTTCATATTATTAAAAAATATATCGTAAAAACAGCTTCGGATGAATCATTTTTAGTAAATAATTTTTCCATTTTACTTATTAAATCCGGCAAATTTAAAATTCAGATTAAAGATATTGTCCAACATTTATCAGCCCATGATTTTATAGTAATTCCAAAAAATTCCTTCTGCACTATTCTTGAAGTTCAGGATAAATTGCAATTATTTTTAATTTCTTTCACCTCTGAATTTGCATTTCAAAATTGTCTAAAAAGAGAATTAGTTGAAACGTTTTATTTCTTCATCGGAAAGTCTTCCATTAAAATCACCTTGGAAGAAAGAGATTTCATTGTGCTTTCTCTAATTTATAAACTTATTTATTATGTGAACAATGATGCCAAAAAAAATGGATTAGAAAGAGAGTTACAGCGGATTAGTTTCAACTTATTTCTATATGAACTCAGACTTATATTTGGGAAATACAGTTTGGATGAAAAATTGAATTTTACGAGAAAAGAAACCCTGGTTATTCACTTTTTGACTCTTCTTACCATCCATTGTAAAAAACAGCATAACGTAAAATTTTATGCCGGTTCATTATTTGTTACTTCGGGACATTTGAATAAAATAGTAAAGCAAATAACTGGGAAAACAATTAAAATATTTATAGCGGAAGCTATCATAAGTGAGGCTAAAAATCTACTTGATGACTCACAGATTTCAATTGCTTTTGTGGCTGAAGATTTAGAATTCAGCAACGCTTCAAGCTTTAGCAATTTCTTTAAAAGACATACTTCTATATCCCCATCTGAATATCGTTCGAATACTACCGAAAATTTTAGAGATCGTTAGTTTTCGTTGCATTAATTGTAATTTAAAACTATACCATGATGATTAAAACATATCCTTTAGAATGTTTAGACTCGTTGATTTTAGAAACTTTCGATTCCAATAATAATATAAAGATGAAGTCAATTTTGGAAAGTGATCTAAATCTTATAGCAGAAAATATTTTAAAAGAGTCTTACAATGTCAAATTTGAACTAAAGAAGGAAATTTTTTGTCTGCACAAAAAAGGCCAGATTCAGCTTTTAGTTAGAAAATATCATTCAACCATTATTTTTTTACTGGATAATGTAATCGAAAATCAAAATACAGAAAGGTTCAGAGGAGCTAATTTATCGAAAATCATTGATAAGATAGTTATGGTTCTTGATGAACTGTTATCTTTTGTTCAAAATTGGTTTTCCGGATATTTGAGCCTTGATGAAAGAGTGCCTGCGACCTATCTTATAGTAGCAAGAAAGGAATTGATTTTAAAATTGGAAACTATTAAAAGAAAAAAAATCTCCGGTGACTCGGATACCAATGTAATGAAAATTGTTTTGGAGATTCTTTATAGGACTTCTGAGCTTTATCACGGAAATAAAATTACTTACCGTCATATTATATATCAAAAAGAACTCCTTAGACATTTGGAGGAACACAATTATAGCGAAAAGACCTCAAGCATATTTTCATCTTTAGACCATTTATTGATAAACTTAAATTTTAATTACAGCGGGTATATAAACTGCTTAATTGAAAGATTTACTTTTAATTTAAATTCGACCACGATATTAGAAAATAGAAACAGTATGCTTCTATTTTACTTTAAGGAGCTTAATCAGATGCAGTCTAGTGATCACGTTATGTTTGATCCCCTCCAGCAAAACATAAAGGATGTACTTGCTAACTGGCTAGAATATGAAATTGCTTATTCGCAAAAAAATGTAAAGCCAAATGAAATTTCTAAGATAGATTTTGTGACAGAACAATTAAATCCAGCAGAGGTAGATACAAATAAGCTTGAGTGTATTTTGTCTACAGATCAAATGGGACTTATTTTGAGAGCTACCGATGAGTCCAGAATAGTAAAGGCTAAATCGATGACTCAGGTTTTTAAAACTATTATTCCTTATCTCTCCACACCATTTAAAAAGGATCTTTCTTATCAATCGGTCAGAAGCAAAGCCTATCATGCGGAGGAAAGGGATAAACAAATTGCTATTCAGACTTTGGAAAAGATTATTAAAAAAATAAAAACTTATTAAAAGGCGACCACAACTGCCCTGAGAAGGGGTACGGAAGGGCACGATTTAAAGTTGTACTTGTAGAGAATGTTACATATCACTTCCTTTGACTTGTAGAATGAATCATAAAACTTTGAAGTGATTCATAGAGAAAGTGAACTGATGTTGAATGATAAATGAAAAGGCTATGCTTACAACAATCTCGTGGAGCAATTATATTATTGCCATAACTGTACTGATGCTTTTTTGGTACTTGTTTTTAGGACTTCGATTTTACAAAACTGAATTTAACCGTGTTTTATCAGGACAGTTGAAAATTAGATTTCCTGCACTAAACAGGAATCACTCACAAGTAAATGAGCAAAAAAAATCAGAGAACCTTTCTGAAGTTGGTTTGTCAAGTTCAATGGAGGAATCCTTCAGCACTGTGGAAGATGCTCAGGAACTATCAGACAGGTTAATTATTGCAATTGCAGAACATTCACAGAGTAATCTGTCAAAAGAGGAGTTTACGAATTATATCAGGTTAATTTTAAGTGAGTACCCTTTTGTAAAGAGTTCTTCTTTACGACAAATGATCAATAAATTGTTGGTATCAGAAAGTGGAAAAAATCCACAAATAATTATGACCTATAACCAGGCTGATGTCCTTTGGGATTCTGCTTAATAAATTTCAGAAGAGGAATGATCCCTGTTCGCTCTGATGCGGTATGGCTGATGTGACGGAAAAATAGAGTTGTGTAACGGCGAGATTCCTCTTCTTTGTATTAAACTTTAAAAAATGTAAATGATGAAAAAATGTGATTGGAAGTTAAAAGATTTAAATGTGTCAAAGTTATTGTCTGTTGGGCTAATTCTTTTATTATTACTTGACCAATATAATGGATATGCACAGGATGGAGTTGCAGGAATTAATGAAGCAAATCAAAAGGTAAGAAGTTATTTTGATGCAGGAACAGAGCTGATGTATGCCGTTGGTGCATTACTGGGACTTATTGGTGCAGTTAAAGTATATCAGAAGTGGAATGCAGGTGATCCCGATACAGGAAAAGTCGCAGCCGCATGGTTTGGCAGCTGCGTATTTTTAGTGGTAGTAGCTACGGTTATTAAGTCATTCTTTGGTGTTTAGATAATACAAATGAAAACTTATGAGCAACAGCGTCTACCATATTAATAAAGGAATTAATCAAAGCATAGAATTTAAAGGACTTAAAGCCCAATACATATGGTATTTGGGAGGAGGGGTTGTAGCTCTGATGATACTGTTTGCGCTAATGTATATTATGGGTTTGCCCTCACTTGTCTGTATCGCAATTATTGCTATTGCTGGAACTATTCTAATTGTACGCATCTATAAAATGAGCAATCAATATGGAGAATTTGGGATGATGAAGGCATTGGCAAGAAAACAAATTCCAAAAAACATAAAAGTATACAGCAGGAGAATTTTTAAAATATTATAGCTATAGAACGTTAATCTTAAAAACAGTTACTAATGCAGAAAGAGATAGATGATATTTTACCGATTATGGCTGTCGAGCATGATTGTATCTTATCCAAACAGGGAGATATAACTGTTGCCTTTAAAGTGGAGCTGCCGGAGATTTTTACTTTGTCAGACCAGGAATATGAAGCGTTTCATCAGAGCTGGATTAAGGCTATGAAAATACTTCCGAAATTTTGCGTGTTTCACAAACAGGACTGGTTTTTGGAAAGTACCTATAAAGCTGATTTTGAAAATCAGGACAGTAGTTTTTTAACCAGAAGCAGCGAGCGATTTTTTAATGAAAGGCCTTTTTTAGACCATTCCTGTTACATCATGATTACTAAAAAAGCTCCAGGAAGGAAAAGTTCAAGTTCATTGTTTTCTAATTTGATCAGAAACTCACCGGTTCCTGAACAAACATTAAAAGATCAGCTTTTTCAGGATTTCATTGACTCCACAGGACAATTCAAACGAATTATGGAGGATAGTGGTTTTGTGAAGCTTAACCGTCTCAAAGATGTCTCGCTTAAAAGCCAGAGCAGAAATATTGGCCTGATTGAGAAATATTGCTTTTTGTCTGAGCGTGAGAGTTCTTTTGTTTATAAGGATCTTAAATTTAGCGAAGGTCTTGAGGTAGGAGACAAGCATTGTCAGTTATTTACTTTGGGAGATGCCTCGGATCTGCCAGCTCTTTGCGGTTCAAGAATCAATTATGACAGATATTCCACCGATAAAACAAAATTTAGTGTAGGATTTGCCTCCACACTCGGACAGTTACTGGCATGTAATCATATTTACAATCAGTACATTTTTATCGATGATGCCCAGAAGACAATTCAAAAACTAGAGAGCAAAAGACTGCGATTGCAATCGCTCTCAGCTTATAGCAGAGAAAATATGATTGCCAGGGATGCAACAAACGATTTTTTGAACGAGGCGATCTCGTTGCAGCGACTACCTGTTAAAGCTCATTTTAACGTATTGGCCTGGACATCAGATTTGGAAGAGTTGAATGAGATTAAAAATAAGGTTTGCTCAGCGCTTGCGCAGATGGATTCTGCTGCCAAGCAGGAAACGGTTGGGGCACCACAGATATATTGGGCAGGAATGCCGGGCAATGCTGCCGATTTCCCAATGAATGACACCTTTGACACTTTCACTGAACAGGCGGTATGTTTTTTAAATATGGAAACAGGTTACAGGTCTTCGCTGAGCCCTGTTGGTATTCGGTTAGGAGATCGTTTAACAGGTAAACCAATCCATGTTGATATTAGTGATGAGCCCGTAAAAATGGGGATTTGTACCAATCGTAATAAGTTTATCCTGGGGCCATCTGGAAGTGGAAAATCATTTTTTACCAATCATATGGTTAGAAGTTATTATGAACAAGGAACTCATATAGTGCTGGTAGATGTAGGCCACAGTTACAAAGGATTGTGTGATATGGTTGGGGGGTACTATTTTACTTATGACGAAAAGAATCCTATCAGGTTTAATCCTTTTTACATAAGTGAAGGAGACACATTGGATACCGAAAAAAAAGAAAGTATCAAAACGCTGCTGCTAGCCCTTTGGAAAAAAGATGATGAGTCATTCAACAGAAGCGAATATGTGGCGCTGTCAAATTCTCTGCAGTTGTACTACGAAAAGCTTGAAATTAATAAATCTATTTTTCCGTGTTTCAACACTTTTTATGAATTTTTAAAAGAGGACTTTGTCCCGATTCTGGAAAGTGACAAGGTTAAGGAGAAAGATTTTGATGTTAATAATTTTCTTTATGTGCTTCGGCCTTATTACAAAGGAGGGGAGTTTGATTACTTGCTTAATGCCACTGAGAATCTGGAACTTTTAAAAGAGCGGTTTATTGTCTTTGAACTTGATAACATAAAAGACCATCCGATACTTTTTCCTGTAGTGACAATTATCATTATGGAAGTTTTTATCAGTAAAATGCGAAAGCTCAAAGGGATTCGAAAAATGATCTTAATAGAGGAGGCTTGGAAAGCTATAGCAAGGGAAGGAATGGCTGAATACATAAAGTATTTATTCAAGACGGTTAGGAAGTTCTTTGGTGAGGCTATTGTGGTTACCCAGGAAGTGGAAGATATAATTTCTTCACCGGTTGTCAAGCAGGCAATTATCAATAACAGCGATTGTAAAATCCTTTTGGATCAAAGCAAATATCAAAATAAGTTTGATCAGATTCAGGAATTGCTGGGCTTAACTGAAAAAGAAAAAGCACTGGTTCTTTCGGTTAATAAATCTAATGACCCGGATAAGAAATATAAAGAAGTGTTTATATCACTAGGAGGGATACTTTCTAAAGTGTATAGAACCGAAGTGTCACTGGAGGAATATTTAGCATATACCACAGAGGAGAGTGAGAAGGTAAAAGTAAATGCTTACGCCAGAAAATACGACGGTGATATAAAAAAAGGTATTGCTGCGTTAGCGTTTGACATGCGAAACGGAAATTAAATGAAATCGAAAAATGAAAACGAAATTAATCATTTATATGCTGTGCTTTTTTTTATTGAGCACAGAGGGGAGGCCAGCTGAAAATTGCAGTACCCTTCCTATTCTTGAGATAGTAAAAGCTGTTACCAAAAAAGTAATTAAAGCCATAGATCTGGGAATTCAGCGATTGCAGAATAAGACAATATGGCTTCAGAATGCTCAAAAACAAGTTGAGAATACCTTATCAAAATTAAAGCTTGACGAGATTTCAAATTGGACAAAAAAGCAGCGGGATCTTTATAAACGATACTATGAAGAGCTGCAAAAAGTTAAATCAATAATTACCTATTATCAAAGAATAAAGGAAATCACCAGCAAACAGACCAGACTTATTGAAGAGTATGAGCGGGCATGGAATCTCTTTAAGCAAGACAGCCATTTTAGTGCTTCTGAATTGGATTATATGGAAACAGTTTATACTGGAATTCTGGATGAGAGTGTAAAAAATATAGATCAGATATTTCTGGTGCTGGAATCATTCACAACACAGATGAGTGATCTTCGAAGACTCGAAATCATAAATGGGGCTGCTGATCAGATCGATGCAAATTATGATGACTTGACTCAATTTAATAAGCAAAACGTACTTCTGAGTTTGCAAAGGGCCAAGACTGAAAACGATGTAAATAAAGTCAAACAATTTTACGGAATTCCGTAATTAAGTAAAAAAGATGAAAATTATAGTACTATTATTATTTCTCTCGGGTTTGTTCTCACAGGGAATACACGCACAGGCCAAGCAAAGAAAGGTTTTGCTTCTGCAAATAGCTGCTCTCCAAACTTACATCGGTTATGCTAAAAAAGGATACAGTGTTGTTAAAAATGGACTTAATTTTATTGGAGATGTAAAAAAGGGAGAAGTAAACCTTCATGGTGATTATTTCAAATCACTTCAAAAAGTAAATCCAAAAGTTAGGAAGTACGTAAGAATTTCCGAGATTATTTCTTTACAAGTTAAAATTATAAAGGTTCAAAAAAATACTCTTAAGCAATTACAACATGAAGATTTGTTTCATGGAGATGAACTTGATTATATCAAAAAAACTTTTGAGAAGTTACTTGACAATTGCTCAGGAACCCTAGAAGAGCTTTTACTGATTTCGACCGATAATCAGCTTGAAATGAAAGATGACCAGCGAATAGAGAGAATTGATGGTTTGTACAGAACAATGATGGACGATTATTCTTTCTGTGAAAACTTTAGTGAGCAGATAAGGGTATTATCATTATCGAAAACTAAAGAGGAAAATGAAATTAGACAAAGTCATGTTTTACTTGGTTTATAAAGAAAATAGATATGAAAAAAATACTATTGATTTTTGTGGTCACGGTGACGCTTTTCGCGCCATTAAAGACCAAAGGCCAATCTCAGGAGATTCAGCAGCTGATTCTAAATATTGAGAAACTTGCTCAGTTTAAAAAGATTCTAAGCGACATGAAAAAAGGGTATGAGATTTTAAGTGGAGGTTATAATATTGTGAAAGATTTGTCCCAGGGTAATTTCTCTTTACATAAGACATTCTTAGATGCCCTGATGCAGGTGAGTCCCGTAGTTAAAAATTATAAGCGGGTTGGAGATATTGTAAGCTATCAACTTATACTTGTCAGGGAAAGCAAAATTGCGCTTAATCGTTTTGTTAAAAGCGACTCTTTTACAGCTAAGGAAATAGATTATTTTGAAAAGATATATTCCAATTTGACCAAAGAAAGTCTACGGAATCTCGATGAGCTCATTACCATTGTTACAGCTGACAAATTAAGAATGTCCGATGACGAAAGACTCGAGGCTATTGATAAAATATATCTCGAGATGCAGGAGAAAGTATTGTTTCTGCGAAACTTTAATTCTTCTTCCGATGTTCTTGCGCTGCAGCGTGCAAAAGATAAAAATGATGTCAATCTAATCCGTGACAATTATCAGATAAAAAACTAATTCCTAAGAAATATGCTCAGTATAAATAAAGTGACTGCTTTTGCGGTCGCAGGATTGTTATTCCCTTTTTCGAGCCAGGCTCAGGGAATTGGTGATAATATAGGGGGCCTTCATACTGTACTAGAACAGCTCTATGATGAAATGATGCCACTGTGTTCTAATCTCATTGGAGTGGGGCAGGGCATCGCCGGATTTGCGACGATTTGGTATATAGCTTCAAGAGTATGGCGTCATATTGCCAATGCAGAACCAATTGATTTTTACCCGCTTTTCAGGCCCTTTGTGATTGGTTTTTGTATTATGATTTTTCCATCAGTTCTCGCTTTGATCAACGGCGTGATGAAACCTACCGTTACCGCCACAGGTGCAATGATGACAGGATCTAATAAAGCCATTGAAGTTCTTTTGAATGAAAAGGAAAAGGCAGTGAAGCAAAGTGATCCATGGAAAATGTATGTTGGGATTTTGGGTACCGGTGATCGAGACAGATGGTATAAATATACGCATAGCCAGGCTGATCCGGCAGCAGAAGGAATGCTTGAAGGTATTGGCAATGATGTCAAATTCGCAATGGAGAAAGCTTCTTATAGTTTTAGAAATTCTGTTAAAGAATGGGCTAGCGAAGTTCTGAGAATTCTTTTTGAGGCTTCTTCATTGTGCATTGATACTCTTCGAACTTTTCAATTGGTGGTACTTTCTATTTTAGGTCCCTTGGTGTTTGGAATTGCAGTCTTTGATGGTTTTCAACATACCCTTACAGTCTGGTTGGCCAGATATATTAATATTTATTTATGGCTTCCCGTAGCTAATATTTTTGGCAGTATCATTGGTAAAATTCAACAGCAGATGCTCAAGCTTGACATTTCGCAAATAAATACTTCAGGGGATACTTTTTTTAGTCGAACAGATATGGGATATCTCATTTTTATGATCATTGGGATCGTAGGTTATTTTACTGTACCATCAGTAGCAAATTACATTGTGCATGCCGGTGGAGGAGGAGGACTTGGTCAAAAAGTGACAAGTATTTTTGGGAACTCTACTTCTTCATTAATTACAAGATCATCTCAAGGCGTGGGGATGGTGATGGATTCCATGGGAAATGCCTCAGGTAAAATGAGTCAGAGTATGTCTTCCTCCTCTGGCGCGGCCCCATATTTTGGTGAAAAAGGAAACTATATGAGCGATAAGCTCAAGGGAAACTCTAAGTAATTAAAACCAGCTCAAATATGTTTACAAAAATGAAAAATATAGACACTGCTTTTCGCTACGTCAGGGGTTTTACAATGCTCATTATTGTTGGCTGTATTGTTATTTGTTGTTATACGTTGTATAAAAGTTTTACAGCTGTAACGGTGATGCAGGACAGGATTTACATTTTGGCAAACGGCAAAGCTCTGGAAGCATTTTCATCTGATCGAAAAGAAAACGTTCCTGTTGAAGCCAGGGATCATGTGAAAACATTTCATAGATTATTTTTTACACTTGATCCCGATGATAAGGTAATTAAGTCAAATGTTACCAAGGCTCTTTATTTGGCCGATGATACGGCCAAGCGAGTATACGATGACCTGAAAGAAAATGGATATTATGCAGGGGTGATTTCTGGAAATATCAGTCAGACCATTATAATTGACAGTATTAATGTTGATGTTAACGTGTATCCTTATCATTTTAAATGTTACGCCAAACAAAACATCATTAGAACGACCAGTATTTTAAATCGAAGTCTAATTACAGAAGGGACTCTGAGAAATGTATCAAGAAGCGATAATAATCCACACGGTTTTCTTATAGAAAGGTGGAATACTATTGAAAATAAGGATTTGGGAGTTCAAAACAGGAAATGATGTGGAGGCAATTTAAAAAAAGAAAAGTTGTCAAAATCAGTCCTAAGTACTATTTGTTCCTGCAAGATAAATGGGCCAAAAAAATGAGCGCTCTAACTTCGGATTTATCGATGAGAACTTTGAAGTATTTACTGATACTATTTGTGCTTTTTACAGGGACTGTCTGCCTTTACAATGTCTGGTGTGGATTTTTTAGTCCAGATTCAGTTTCTCAAAAGATTTTTGTTCTTTCTAAAACTGCTTATAAAAATCAAAATCCAATATCGCAAAAAACTGTTCAGAATATGCCTGTATTATCAAAAAAGGAGCTTGAAAACATCACAAGTTTCATGTTATATATAGACAGCCTTAAGCAATCTCCAGAAGGAAAAGGAATTTACGAAAGTATAAATTACTCAAGGCCTGGCCTTCTGGACAGTCTTTATTATGTTGAGAACTATTATAAAAATAAGTCTAAAAACTAAACACATGGAAAAGAAAATAATAACATTGAAAGAACTTAAAAAGCGTAAAATGCTTTTAATACTGCCAATTTTGGCTCTGCCATTTATAACAATTATATTTTGGACACTCGGAGGTGGAGAAAGCAATCTGGATGATTTTGTGAAGGTGGATAATCCAGGATTTAATATAAAGCTTCCTGATCCGAAATTCAAAGAAGATTCTGCTTTAGATAAGATGAGCTACTATGACCAGGCTGCAATTGATTCGTTAAAATTCCAGGACGCGATTAAAAATGATCCGAATTATTCGAGCGATATATTTATAAGGGATTCCTCAGCTGCAAACGATCAAACAGAATTTGATCCGGCAATTTTCAGCAGAAGAAAAACGGCTTTAAATACGTCGTCTTTCAGGGGAGAGAACGAGCAGAAAGTTTATCAAAAATTAAAAGCACTTCAAAACGCAATTGCCGAGCCTCCTAAATCTTATGATACTGATCAGGATATGAGAGAATTTGAAAATGTAAATTCATCCGGCAACATTTCTGATGATATGAAAAATCTGGAACAGATGATGGCAGCTATCAGTGCGCCTGCTGAACCCGATCCGGAGCTCAAGCAACTAGGAGGGATGCTTGAGAATATTTTAGACATTCAGCATCCACAGCGGATTCAGGAAAAATTAAGACAATCTTCTTTAGCTCAAAAAGGAAAAGTTTTTTCTGTCAGCAGAACACCCTCAGATGACCCACTTACCTCATTTGAGCTAAAGAGTAAAAGGCCAATTGATTCAAAATCGAACTCTTTTTACTCCTTAGAGGAAAATGTCACTGCTGATGAAATTCAAAATGGAATTGAGGCTGTTATCCATCAGACCCAGACTATAATTAACGGTTCAATCGTGAAATTACGTTTGACAAGTGATGTTTTTATTAATGGGGTATTAATTCCAAGAAACAGTTTTCTCTATGGAATAGCGGCACTTAAAGGAGAACGACTGGAAGTTAAGATAGACAATATAAAATTCAGGAACTCTATTTTTCCAGTATCGCTGTTAGTTTATGATATGGATGGAATAGATGGGATTTATATTCCCGGCGCTATTAGCAGAGACGTTGCTAAATCTTCAGCTGAGAGATCCTCACAGAGTTTAGGGATTGCAAGTCTGGATGATTCATGGGGAGCTCAGGCAGCCGGGATGGGAGTTGAAGCAGCTAAGACGCTTTTGAGTAAGAAAGTAAAACTTATTAAAGTTGTTGTAAAGGCCGGCTATCAGGTATTGCTTTATGATGAGAAGCAAAACAACGAAAAATAACCTTTAAATATCTATAAGATGAAAAATATTAAATCTTGGTTAATGATGTTCATTACCATTTCGGCACTTGCTCAAAATAACACAGCTATTGAGCCAAACAATTTACAATTAAGTTATTCTAAAACTACTAGTATTGTCTTTCCCTACTCCGTAAAAAGTGTAGATCGCGGAAGTCAGGATGTTCTGGTTCAAAAAGCTAAAGGTGTAGAAAATATTTTATTATTAAAGGCTGGGATCGTTAATTTCAAACAAACGAATCTAACTGTTGTTACCTCTGATGGAAAATTGTATGCTTTTATTCTGAATTTTGATGAACAGTGCCCAACTTTAAATTTAGTTGCTGAGGTTTCAAATTATGATACGGATGTTTTGTTTTTTACCGAGAATGAAAATCAAAAGAAAATTGAGCAATTTTCTCAATTAGCACTTTCAAAGAAGAAGAAGATAACGGGGCTTAAAGCAAATCAATTTTCTGTGCAGCTTCAAGTAAATGGAATTTTCATTCATCACGATGTGATGTATTTCAGAGTAGTGGTGGTAAATAATTCAAGAATTAGTTATGATATTGACCAGCTGCGTTTTTTTATTCGGGACCAAAAGAAAACTAAGCGCGCAGCATCACAGGAAATTGAAATCATGCCGCTTTTTGCAAAGTCAGATTTTACTAAAATACAGGACTATTCGGAAGTAACTCTGGTTTTTGCGGTTCCAAAATTTACTATCCCGGAAAAGAAACTTTTCACACTGCAGCTAATTGAGAAAAATGGTGGCAGACATGTTGAGCTGGATATCAAAAACAAGGATCTGATTAACTTAGAAATACTGAGATCTTTATAATCACTTGCTAATTTTAAAAATAGAAATCATGAACGAGAAAAATGTAGAATACTTGAAAGAGCAGTTAAAATATACTGGATTTGGCGATGCCATGGAAAATGTATTAAGAGAAAATATTGCCAAAGGAAATCCAGAATTTAAGCTGGATCATGAAGTAAAATATGGCAATGATACAGCATCCGCTGTATTGAATTTTAAAAAGTCAGATCAGACTGATATGTACTTTTTTAATTCCTATGATATGAAGATTCAAAGAGAGGGACAGTCGGAAGCATTATCCCAAACCTTTTATATTAACAGGGAAAACAATATTACCGCTAAGGAAGCCTACAATTTAATGGAAGGCAGGGCTGTTAATAAGGATTTAAAAAACAAAGAGGGTGAAGTTTATAATTGCTGGATAAAGATGGACTTCAAAGAAGCAGCAGATGACAAGGGTAATTTCAAACTAAATCATTATCATCAGAATTATGGCTATGATCTGGAAGCAAGCCTTGCAAAACATTCTATTAAAGAATTGGAAACCCCAAAGTACAAGGAGGATTTAATGAACTCGCTAAAAAAAGGAAATATTCAATCGGTAACCTTTATAATTGGCTCGGAGGAAAAAAAGCAATTTGTTGAAGCAAATCCTCATTTCAAAACAGTCAATGTCTATGATAATGCAATGCAAAGGATTAATGATAGAGAGAGTAAAGATCAAAAGAAAAACGAGACAGAAACAAAATCTTCAGGTAAGGATTTAAAACAGAAGCAAGATATTGATTCTAATGCTCCTGAATCAGGACCTAAACAGAATGCAAAAAAAAAGAAACAAGGTAATTCAATCTAGATGTAATGGATAATATACAGCCCTTATCAGCTTTTTTTCTTGCTATTGAAAAAGACTTCAGGATCAGTACAACCCATATAGCAATATTTGCTGCGCTTGTTCAGTTTCGAAATGATAAGGGTTTTATAAATCCAATTCAGGCATACAGTATTGAAATTCAAAATATCGCTAAAATAGCTTCTCCTAAGACCTATCATAAATGCATGCGGGAGCTAGATGCTTACGGGTATGTAATTTATCTGCCTACAAAAAATAAAAATAAACGAAGCAAAGTATATTTTCATTTGGAATAAATAGGGACTAAAAATCACGTTTTATGAAAAAGGCTAAAATGTTTAAATCCCTGGAAGAATTCTTAAATCTGGAAAGCCGGCTAAAATTTTTAGAAAACACTATTAAAGTGAATAATAAAGATTATAATGTTCGGATTTTAAAACCAGGTTTTTCAAAGCAAAGATGCAAGTCATGTTATACTAAGGCTGAGCTTGCTCATTTTTTTTATATTTTATTGGATGAAGGGCTTTTGTTTTTTGATTTGGAAAACACCAGTAACAATCGAAGTGAATTTCAGCATTTTGTTATTGATAATTTTTCATATGCCGGAGATCATGGTTCTCAGATCGCTATAAAGTCAATTAGTAAGCAATTTTCAGAATCTAAAGGTTATAGTTATAGAGAGAAACAAATTAAATTCTTAGAAGAATTTATTACAAGAATGCAGTGTAGAAAACAACGGCTGGAAAATTGGTAAGGATATGGGAAATCAAAGTGTTTAAATTAAATAACATTACTGATGAGAAGGAGCAGAGAAGAAAAAATACTTTCTTTTACGATGAAAGTTGAACAGTTGATCGAACCAGTAATTTTGAGACTGGAAAAGATTGACTCAAAGATAAGCGGTGAAAATATCAGACCGGTCTATTACAGAAACGAAGATCTAAAAAAAATATTTGGTCTGTCCAGCAATACAATCGTAAAATACAGACAGACAGGAATTCTTCCCTTCACCAAACTGGGAGATATATTTTTATATGATGCACTAATAATTGAAAAAAAACTTAGTGAAAACAAAAGATAGTTTTTTATACTATTAAGAAAAGCTAAAGATCGCCAGCAATAGGAATCTTTAGCTTTTTTTCATGAGTAAATTATATATTTGTTTCTAGCAGATCGACTAAAAATTCGGACTTAACAGTTAAATGGACATTTAAGTGAAGCTTTATTATTGCATGCTTTTCGCTTATCTTTGATAGTTAAGAAGGTGTCAATAATAAAAATAAAACTAACTCAACCAGATAAAGGAGTATGGCAAGTAAGAGAATTTTTGAATTAATAAGAAAAGAGGAAGTAGTATTATTCGCCGGAGCAGGTATGTCAAGATATGCTGGGTATCCCTCTGGAGGAGAATTGGCAGACATACTATATAAAAATTTGTCTGATGATATTAGAGAAGATATTGAACCTACATTTAATCTGCCAAAACTTTGTGAAGATATTTTATTGATTAAAGGAAACAAAAGTTATCTAATTGAAACTTTAAAAAAAGAATTTCGCAAAAAAAATACACCGGCAGAAGCTCATAAAATTCTTGCAGGAATTCCGCATTTTAAAACTATCATAACCACTAATTATGATACTTTAATTGAGTCGGAAAACGATAGGATTGAAGTGATAAGGACTAGTATTGATTATGTAAATGCAGATAAAAATGCGCAAATGCTGTTTAAAATCCATTCTGATTTTACGGATATAGAAAACATTATTTTAACCAGTTCTGATTATCTAAATTATTTTTCACAACAAAGTGAAAACACTGTGTTTTGGAATGCGGTAAAAGACAGGCTAGCATCAAATAATATATTATTTGTTGGATATTCACTTGAGGATATCAATGTTCAGGATATGATTAAAAAAATAATACATCAACTGGGAGATTACAAAAAAGAGATGTATTTCGTTGCACCTTCACTTGATAGGGTAAAACAAGGTTTTTTACAAAAGCATAATATAAAACACATTCAATCTACGGGTGAGGATTTAATTAAAGAAATCGATACAGATATCAGACATAATTTTTTACCGGATCTGGCTAAAGGAATCGGCAAAGCAGACACAGCACTGAATTTTGCAAAAGAAAGACAGCTTAGTATAGAGTTAAAAAAAGGTGAAAAGGGAATTGATATTGGTCATGTCAAATCCCTGGATTCAAATAAGGCCTATAAAATTGATCTAAAACTTACACTTGAAGGTGAAAAAAAAGATCAATTTTTCCAGTTTTTAGACAATAAAAGTTTTGACGAGATCTGCCTTGAAAGTGATGTACTTAAAGAACTGAGTTTTATTATGAAAGATCTCCGCATACTAAATCAAGATAGTATTTCAAAAATGACGCTACAGAAGCGACCTAATTTTGATTTCAATATTAACATTGAATTTGATGACGATTTTGAAGTACATGATTACCCGTTTGTATTTACCGTTATAAAACCTGCTGAAGATCAAAGTCACATAAAAATCGTTGTTGACGGTTTTGTTGTTATGATAAAGTTATTCTTTGATTCAATAGAAGATAAAAATAAATTTAATATGGAGATATTTCCTCCTGAAGACATTAAATCTGTAAACCAAGGCTTAAAGTTCTATGAGATTTTATCTAGGATAGCGAATAATATACCATTCAAAATTTTTAAAGAAGGAAAATTATTTTTTAATTCAGCGCAGTTTCCTCTGCCTTTTGAAAAGAACGCTTTCAATGCTGATGGCTTACAACAGTATTTTGCTAATCTAAGAAAGATTGAGAAATATTTCAATATAAAATTTTCAGGTATAAATCTTCAGCAGGCATTTCCTGAGCGAGTAAAATTAATACAGGCAAAAATGAATAATCAGACTTTATTCTATGAATTTGAAGGAGTTAGTATTACTACTGTTGAAGAGAATGAAATTGAGGTTTTAAAGAATATTGAAGGAATTGAAAAAGCTTTGGCTATGAGTGATAAAAAGAAAACGGTAATAAACCTTCATGGTCAAGATTTTGATTTGGGTTATATAGTGGATTTAATTTTTGATCCGGTCATTCGAAACCCGGAGGATCTTATTGATTTTAAAAACAAAGAAATTATTGTTGGAAGTAAAACAAATAAGATTGGAAGAAGATTCTCAGAAGATGGAACCCCTGAAGACTAACAAAGAAATTAAGAATTACGTTGAAACTTCATTATTAGTTTTTATAAATTAGGATTATTTATTGGAGAAAAAAAAGAATACAGTTAAATATATTAGAAAATTATTTTCCAGAGAGGTTTAGTTGTTTATTAAAGATAAAGGTCTATTCCAATTGATATAGGCCTTCTATTATTTTTGAATGGCAGACTCGAATGATTTGTATAAATCGAAAGAAATAAAAATACTAACTAGTATGAATTATAATTTCAGAAACATTCTCTTTACCTTTGTTCGTTATATATGTAATAGATTGGCTTCTATATATGGCTTTTTGGAGTCACCATGTAAAGCATAAAAGTGAAATACATAAAGCTATTAAAATGACAATTTACAACATCAATGGAATTCCTGAGGAGGTAGAGCTAAAGAATATTACAGCAAAAGAGGGATTTTATGTTGTACAAGAGCAATTAGATAATTTTATTTATCGTGGAGGTGAAAAGGTTTCTGAAATTGAATCCATGTGCTTTGAATTAAGGACCTTGCTGGCCATTAAAATATTTGGATCCGCTCAGGAATATTACAGAATTGTGGAACATCCAATTTACTACTTTGTCGCTCAGGCAGGTATAGATGCTGACGTTAGAATATCAAAAAAAGAATTTGAAGAGTTTGTTCTTCAATATCCTGATAAAGAAACCCTCTACAAAATGTTGTACTTCTTTGATATTGATAATGTAATAGGAACTCTTCAAAATTGTATGGTTGAAACAAAATTTGCAGTTGGAGAATTTTATAAACAACTAAATATAAATAGTTTTTCAGTCATAGAGAATAGATTTATTAATGAAGATGGAATTCAATATTCTTCAGGAGGAGTAGTTGCGAATATAACTTCGCTGGTCAATCGTATTTTTATTTGTTTATACAGTATGTTGGACTTCATTACTAAAATTGCACATGAAGTTGAAGCATTACAGACAGATTTCACTTCTTATCCAAAGCTTAAATCAAAAGAAACTGTTTTGGGATATGCTAAAAAGACAACATTTCACGAAATGAAAAATACACTCTTTGAGAGGACAGATACTAGAAAAATGATTGAATTTTTACGAAATGAAATTATTCATAATGCTTCTATTGACAGCCTGCCAAAAGTTTATCAGCGTGTTGAAGCAAATAAGATTGTAGAAAAATTTATATTACTTCCTGATTTTTCTAACGGTATTATAGAGACTTACATAAATAGAAAGAGGTTTTACACAGTCGACACAAAATTGAATGAGATTCTGCCCGACATTATCAATGATTATTTTACAAGATTAAGTTTTACTTTACAACAAATTAATAAGTATTGCAATTCGGATAATAAAGCATAAAAACTCGCTCATAATAATATGAGCGAGTTTTTTGTTTCCTATTTTACAAGATTTTGCAGAGAAATAATAAAAGTAGTTACATCCATGAATCAAAGTAAAATTTGTAATGCCTAACCTTATTGAAATTTATCTTTAAGTTTATTCATATCATCCATTACGTTAACATCTAAAACTTTTGCGTAATGCTGTGTCTGTTTGATGTTGGTGTGACCCATCATCGATGAAACATGCTCAAGTCGCACGCCATTACCCAATGTTACAGTAGTACCAAAGGTATGTCTTGAAACATACCATGTGAGATGTTTATCGATATCACAGATGTCTGCTATCTCTTTTAAATAGGCGTTCATTTTCTGATTCGAAATCTGTGGAAGTAGGAATGTTTGCTTATTTTTATATTTGTTAATAATAGCAAGGGCAGGAGGCAGTACAGGCACATTTTCTCTTATCGTAGTCTTTGTTCTGTTTGCCATAATCCAAAGATTACCATTGTTATCTTCGGACAAGTTCGCTTTGGTTAAACTTATTGCATCTACTGGAGCATAACCCGTGTAACAACAGAACAGAAATATATCCCTAACTTTCTGCAGTCTCTCAATAAAAATCGGCTTATCTGTAATTTTGTTTAATTCCTGTTGTGATAGAAAGATTGCATCAGTGACGTTTAGTTTTCCGTTATAAATATTGAAAGGGTTCTTTTGAATCAAATCCATTCTAAAGCAGTAATTGCAGGCGGTTTTGTACATCTTCATATATTTTACAACAGAATTATTTTTAATTCCGATCTGACCTTTATAGCTACTTTCGTATTTAAGGTATTCTTCCAGGCTAAAGACAAATGCACTCGAAATATCCTCTATTACCATGTCATCGTTTCCGTAGTGTTTTTTAATAAAAACAGACAGTAGGTTAGATGCTCTTTCATATTTTTGAAATGAGGCTGACGATCTCTCCCCTGCAAGAACCATTTTCTTGAAATGTTTATTATGTTTTTGCATAATCTCAATTATGGTGATCTGCTTCGTTTTAATTTCTGCTTTTCCGCTGAGCTCTGCTTTCAATAAATCCAACGATACCTCTGAATCTAAATTAAAGAGCTTATTGAATTTTTTCTCTACATTAAGTCGGTATAAGTCAAGATAATTTTTAAGCACTTTTTCTTTTTCCAGTTTTAAGACATTTCTCAGGTTGTTGGTATAAGCCCATCTTTCTTTTGAGATTGCTTTTCCTGTGCTTAAAGTGATTCTCTTTGTGTTGTAAGTGATTCGTGCAAAAATGGAAAATTCTCCATTTTTGTCTGCTTGTTCAGTTTTGAGGTAAAAAATTACTTTTAACATGTTTTCTTGTTTTTAAATTAATATCAAATTGATTTAAAAAACTCGAGACACACCTTTGTTTACAGGGAATTCCCTAGGGAATTCTTCAATTTAGTACACTATTTTCAGGACCAAAAACCCTAAAAAAAAAATAGTGTACTAAATAGTGTACCGTGCTTTGCCATAACATGTGCTTTTTGAAGGTATGCCAAAAAAGAAAAAGCCTTTAAACAGTGATGTTTAAAGGCTTTTGACTTTTAAAGTTTCTTTTGAAACTTCTACTGGCGGAGAAAGAGGGATTCGAACCCCCGGACCTGTTACAGTCAACAGTTTTCAAGACTGCCGCATTCGACCGCTCTGCCATTTCTCCAGTATGTTGCGATCATTTGCTGATTGCGAGTGCAAATATAAGACCCTTTTTCGGTTCTCAAAACTTTTTCAAAGCTTTTTTACGGATTATTTTAAATTAATTTTTAAGTCATTCATAATCAGTATTTATTTTGTGAACAATTTTGGGTTACTTAACGTTTTTAATCCAAAATAGGCACTGGTTTTTTGTTTTCATCGACAGCAACAAACGAAAAAGTTCCTGAAACTACGGTTTCGCGAAGTTCTGAATACATTTGTTCCATGAAAATGTCAACATGAATTTTACAGCTTGTTCTTCCAACACTAATTACTTTTGCAACTAATTCTATTAATGTACCAGCCGGAATTGCTTTTTTAAAATCAATTTGTCCGGTTGAAATCGTTACAACTTTCTTTCGGCTGAATCGTGTTGCACAAATAAAAGCTACTTCATCCATAAGATGAAGTGCGGTTCCTCCAAATAAAGTATCATAATGATTTGTCGTACTTGGAAAAACTGCTTTAAATATATGAGTCTCAGATTTTGTAATTCGTTCTTCTAAGGTCCCCATATTAATAATTTACATATTCGGTGATTTCAAGTCCATATCCAATCATTCCCACACGTTTTGTCTGCTCTGTATTTGATACTAATCTAATTTTTGAAATGTCAATATCGTGTAAAATTTGAGCTCCAATTCCGTAATCTTTACTATCAATTATTACTTTTGGAGCTTTCATTGTACCTTCTGACTGTAAATTTTTAAGTTCAGTAATACGGCTCAATAGATTTACGGCCTGCATATCCTGATTGATAAAAACTACAGCACCTTTTCCGTTTTCATTAATAACTTTAAACATACCATCTAACTGTTGTTCAGCATTGTTAGTTAAAGTTCCTAATAAATCATTGTTTACCTGAGAAGAGTGAATTCTGGTTAAGATTGGTTCTCCAAGATTCCAGGTCCCTTTTGTTAAAGCAATATGAATTTGCTTGTTTGTTGTTTGTTCGTATGCTCTCAATCTGAAAGTTCCAAAGCGGGTTTCAATATCAAAATCTTCTTTTTTGACAATTAAACTATCGTGTTGCATTCTATAAGCAACAAGATCTTCAATCGAAACAAGTTTTAAATCAAATTTCTTAGCTACTTTCACCAATTCAGGCAAACGAGACATAGTTCCGTCTTCATTTAGAATTTCGCAGATCACACCAGCTGATTTAAATCCGGCTAATCTCGCAAAATCAATTGCGGCTTCTGTATGGCCAGTTCTTCTTAAAACACCACCTTGTTTAGCGATTAATGGAAAAATGTGTCCAGGGCGTGCTAAATCATGTGGTTTTGTATTGCCATCAACTAAAGCCTGAACAGTTTTTGCTCTGTCTGCCGCTGAAATTCCAGTCGTAACACCATGTCCTTTCAAATCTATAGAAACTGTAAAAGCAGTTTCCATATGATCCGTATTATTAGTAACCATTGCACGTAAATCAAGCTCTTTGCAACGGCTTTCAGTAAGCGGTGTGCAAATTAATCCACGTCCGTGAGTCGCCATGAAATTGATCATTTCCGGAGTTACTTTTTCTGCTGCTGCTAAAAAATCACCTTCATTTTCACGATCTTCATCATCGACTACAATGATGATTTTACCTTGACGAATATCTTCTATAGCTTCCTCAATGGTATTCAGTTGTATTTTTGTTGTTGACATAATTATTGTTGATTTTGAGCAGGAAAAAACCGCTCGGAAATTTTTTGAAATAGTTGTGATATCGGAGTTGTGATTGCATCAAAGTTTATTAATCCATTGTCATTTGTAGCACGATAGGTTAACAAAACAGCCAATGGAAGTAAGATAAATGAAGACATCCACGATCCTAAAAACGGACTCATTCCGCCTTCTTGCGAAAGCCTTTTTCCAAAAGTATTGATGAAATGAAAAGTAATAAAAATTAATACGGCAAAGACAATCGGTAAGCCTAATCCTCCTTTACGGATAATAGCACCTAGTGGAGCTCCAATAAAAAACATTAAGAAACAGGCAAAAGCGATGACAAACTTTTCGTATAAGGCACTAAGGTGTTTGTTAATTTCTCTTTGTTTGTCTTTTAATTCTTTTTGAGTTGATTCAATAGAATAGGTATTGCTGGTAACATTGCTGCTAGCCATTTTCAGGATATCCGATTTTTGTTTATTGGTATAAAGGGATAAAATATCGTTCGGAAGTGGTTTTTTCTTTTTATCTGTTTTTGGAAATACAGGTTGTTTTTTAATACCAACTCGCTGATTAATATTCTCTGAAAATGATACTATTTCATTATTCAGATTTTTATTTAAGGAGTCCAAAGTATAACGTAATTCATTTACGTTCAGCATTCCGTTTGTACTGCTAATACTTTGCTGATCATCATCAACTTTGTTTAATTCCGATAAATCAATATTGATAATTTGTTTTTTAAATGCGGCTTTTACAAACGGCAATTTCGCTCGATCTTCATATTTTTTTGGTGTAACATCCTGATAATAATAACCATCATTTAATACCAATTTTAAGATACTTGATTTTTCATTGCTGATTAATTTACCATTCTTAGCTTTGATAACGGTTTTATTTTCGCCGACATTATTTGGTTTTTCATGAATGGTAACGCCAGTTAATATGTTTCCATTTTCGCCCGACTTTTTATTTACTTTAATGTTGTAAAATCCTACATCGTTAAACTGCCCTTCGGCAATAGCCATAGCCGGTTTAGCCTGAGCAATGTTTTTTCGGAAATTGACAAATTTATATTCAGCGTATGGGATCACGTTATTGGCAAACCAGAATGCTACAATGCTTAACACGAAGATAAAAACAATCAAAACACGCATTGCTCTTTGAAGTGATATCCCTGAAGACTTCATAGCGGCAAATTCATAATTCTCTGCCAAATTTCCGAAAGTCATAATCGACGCCAGTAAAACCGATAAAGGCAAAACTAACGGGATAATACGTGGCATTGAGAAAAGAAGGAATTTTACAACCAATATCAAATCCAGATCTTTACCTGCGAGTTCAGAGATAAAAAGCCAGACGGTTTGAAGTATGAATATAAAAAAAAGGATTACAAATACCGTAGTAAATGTAATCAGGAATGTTTTTAGTAAGTATTTGTCTAAAATTTTCAACCTTGTAATTAGTCTAATTTATTGATGTAGTATTTTGGATATTTGCTCGCTACAAAGGTAAATTGATTTTTTGATAAAGGCTGATTGGTTTTAAAAGAATTAACGGTTAAAGTAGTTTTTGTTCCGTTTTTACCAGTTTCAATCAAATTATAGATGTGTTTTGTCTGCACGTCAATGCCTAGTAAGATTTCTTTTCTTTGATCTTTTGTATTTACCGGTGCTAATTTGATGTATTGAATTTTTCTTCCTTTAACGTTTTGAACAATATCCATGTTGTATTTGTATCCGGAATTAAAGAAAGTCAGCATTTTTGAAGGTGTGATAGCGTTATCGTCTTTCTCATTTACTTTAGAAATAGTAACTTCTTCGTCTTCAGGAACAATAGTATATGTTTTTTGTCCATCGAATATTTTAGTAACGCCCATAAAATTCAATACGTATTGATTTCCTTTCATAGTAACATTTCCTTTACTGTCCTGATTAATGTTTTCTTTAGAATTGTTTAAAGAATACTTGAAATCAATAACAATATTGTCATAGCTTTTGATTTTAGCCGTTACTTCGTTCAATAAATCCTTGGCTTTTTTATCCTGAGCTTGAATAGAACCTAAGCTCAAAAGAAATAAAACTGCTATTTTGAAGCATTTTTTACTTCTGTTTGTGATAGAATTGTTTTTGATTTCTTGAATTTTTGTTTTCATGATGGGATTAATTTTGTTCATTATTAAAAAATTGATCAAGAGCACTTAAATCTGAAATATTCACGCTGCGCGCTTTACTGCCTTCAAACGGACCAACAATTCCTGCTGCTTCCAGCTGATCGATTAAACGACCGGCTCTGTTGTATCCTAATTTTAATTTTCTTTGCAATAAAGATGCTGAACCTTGTTGTGCGTTGACAATAATCTCCGCGGCCTCTCTAAATAAAGTATCTCTTTCGGAAATATCCATATCAAGATTAATGCCAGTTTCCTCTCCAACGAACTCTGGAAGCAAATAAGCCGTGGCATAAGCTTTTTGGGAACCAATAAAATCTGTAATTTTTTCAACCTCAGGAGTATCAATAAAAGCACACTGAACACGAACTACATCATTTCCGTTTGTGTATAATAAATCTCCACGACCAATTAACTGATCGGCTCCTTGTGTGTCTAAAATAGTTCTTGAGTCAATTTTAGAAGTTACTCTAAAAGCAATTCTCGCAGGGAAATTCGCTTTAATCAAACCTGTGATTACATTTACAGATGGTCGCTGAGTTGCAATAATCAAGTGAATACCAATAGCACGGGCTAACTGAGCCAGACGCGCAATCGGAATTTCAACTTCTTTTCCGGCAGTCATAATCAAATCGGCGAACTCATCGACAACCAAAATGATATATGGTAAAAATCGATGCCCGGCTTCCGGATTTAATTTTCGTGCTCTGAATTTCTCGTTGTATTCTTTGATATTACGAACCATCGCATCTTTTAATAAAGAATAACGATTATCCATTTCAACGCAAAGAGAGTTTAATGTATTGACTACTTTGGCATTGTCTGTAATAATGGCGTCTTCAGTATCAGGAAGTTTGGCTAGATAATGTCTTTCGATTTTATTGAAGAGTGTAAGCTCAACTTTCTTCGGATCCACCAACACAAATTTTACTTCAGCTGGATGTTTTTTGTATAAAAGAGACGTTAAAACAGCATTCAATCCAACCGATTTCCCTTGTCCTGTAGCACCCGCCATTAATAAGTGAGGCATTTTGGCCAAATCGACAACAAAAGTTTCGTTCGAAATAGTTTTTCCTAAAGCAATTGGAAGTTCCATTTCAGCTTCCTGAAATTTAGCCGATCCAATAACGCTTTTCATAGAAACCATAGTTGGGTTCTTATTCGGAACCTCGATACCGATAGTTCCTTTCCCAGGAATTGGAGCGATAATACGGATTCCTAAAGCCGATAATGACAAAGCGATATCATCTTCTAAACTCTTAATTTTAGAAATTCTGATTCCGGCCTCCGGTACAATTTCGTATAAAGTTACCGATGGACCAACCGTTGCTTTAATCTGTGCAATTTCAATTTTGTAGTTACGAAGTGTATCTACAATTTTGTTTTTATTTTCTTCTAATTCTTCCTGGTTGATTGTAATTCCGCCAGTTGAATATTCTTTTAATAAATCAATGGTCGGGAATTTGTAATTCGATAAATCCAAAGTTGGGTCGAATAATCCAAAATCAGCGACAAGACGAGAAGCCAGATTTTCTTCAATAATATCTTCTTCTTCCGCTTTCTCAATAACAAATTCTTCGGTATGAACCGGAGCAGTTACCGTTGCTGGTTTGATATCCATTTGAACTGGTTTTAAAACCGGATTCAAATCAATTTCTGATGAATGAGAAATTGTTGGTTTTAAAGCTTCTTTGTTAATTTCGAATTGAGTGTCCTCAGTTTTTAAATGGATATTGTCTATTTCAGGATCTTCCTCAATAGCAAATTCTTCTAAATTGTAAGCACTTTCAGGTTGTTTAGGTGTATTTAAAGAACTTAATTCAGATTTAAATTCTTTTTTAGTAGAATCAAAATACGATTGAATTTTTTCCGGAGATAATTTTATTTTGAAAATTAAATACACGATTAATCCAAAAAGCAAGGATAATAAAGTTCCTGTTTTTCCGATGTAATCCTGTGAGAATGAATTTAGCTCATAGCCAATTGTCCCTCCTAATTCTGGTGCCGAAGTAGCAAAGAATCCAAATAGAACCGAAATAATAATAATAGCAAACAAATCCCAGAACCAAATATTTTTTAGTTTTTTGGTAGACATTTCTAATGCCAGAAATAATCCGGTTAAGAAAAATAAACGAACAAGAACAAAAGATGCAATACCGAAACCTCGATATACAATCAGATCTGCAAGATAGGCACCGAATTTTCCGAGCCAGTTTTGTACGTCTTCAGAACGATCGCCAAGCTGGCTAACTGCGCTCTGGTCATACTGCCATTGTCCGTTGACATAAAAAGAAATAAATGCAACTAATAATGCAACAGAAAATAGTACCAAAAGACAGCCTATAACAAAACGTTGTTGTTTGTTAGGTCTCCAAGATCTTAAATTCTCGGCTTTTGGGTTGTTTTTTTTATCTACAGTTTCTTTTTTTGTTGTTTTTGCCATTCTTGCGTTTAGTATTGCCTATATAAATTTTGGGACATAAATAATCAAACCTATCGCTATTGCAGTCATTGCAGCAAAAAATACTGCTCCAGCCGCAATATCTTTAATAAAACCGATTCGTCTGCTGTAATCAGGATGAATAAAATCAGCAATTTTTTCAACTGCTGTATTCAAGCCTTCAACAGCTAAAACTAAACCGATTGCCAATGTTTGACAAAGCCATTCGGTTTGTGAAATATGAAAATAAAAACCAGCAATAGTCATTATGATTCCCAATGAAAATTGAACCATAATGCTATGCTCTGTTCTAATTAGTTTTACAGCTCCGTTAAAAGCATAAGTCATGCTTTTTAACCGGCCTGTAAAAAAAGTATTGTCTTTTTGAAATTCCATTTATAGGTATTATAGTGCTGCTAAAGCTGCTTCGTAATTTGGTTCATTTGCAATTTCAGCAACTTGCTCTGTATGTAAAACTTTTCCGTTAGCATCAACTACAATGATTGCTCTTGAGTGTAATCCTGCCAATGGTCCGTCAACGATTTCTAAACCGTTTGTTTTACCGAAATCTCCAGCTTGGAAATCAGATAAGTTTACCACGTTTTCTAACCCTTCAGCTCCACAGAAACGTTTTTGAGCGAATGGCAAATCTCTTGAAATACAAAGTACAGTTGTGTTTTCTAAGTTGCTTGCACTTTCGTTGAATTTTCTAACAGAAGTTGCACAAGTTCCTGTATCGATACTTGGGAAAATATTTAAAACTAATTTTTTACCGGCAAAATTACTTAATGAAGCAATTGATAAATCATTTTGTACTAATTTGAAATCAGCTAGTTGTGATCCGACTGTTGGTAATTCTCCTGAAGTATGAATAGGATTTCCTCCTAATGTTATTGAAGCCATGATATTTGTTTAAATTAATGAGGTTCAAAAGTAAGGATTAATATTTGAATCTAAAAGTATTTGTTGTGGGTTGTGAGTACAATTAGGCGAGTTTTAAGAGTAACGAAAAAATCGGAATTTTATATTATAAACGTGATGATTTGTCATTGCGAGGAACGAAGCAATCTCATGTAGTATGTGTATTTCAAGGATTTTTTAAGTTTGATTTTGGTTGTGTGGTTGCTTCGTTCCTCGCAATGACTTTGCGTGTGTTTATCTTTGTCAAATTACTGTGCCGAGCTACTTGCGGGGATCCCTCGTTCCTCGGGATGACATACTTTGTGGTTACTTTCTCTTTGTTCTATTCTCTTTTTCCGCGAGAGGGATAGGAGTTAACTACCGAAGTAGTGCGGATAGCCCGACAGCATTAGGGAAAGGGGCGAATAAGCGCAAAGTGAAATAGCCCCTTTTTCTAATGGTGTCTCGCCCAAATGATGATTTAGATTGCGGAGCTTCTAGTGTGATCTCTCCTCCGTCGAGATGACAAGATTGCGCACAAAAAAAGCGTCTCTTATTCAGAAACGCTTTATTGTTTTTTGTTTTTTCTTTGAAAGAGGCCGACTATTTGTCGATGGAGCCTAAAACACGTTTCATGAACGCGTTTAAAGCTTCTTTTTTATCAGTGCCCTGAACTACCATTTTGTGTACTTCAAGCGCACCATACATGTTGGAAATCAATTCGCCAATTACATCTAATTCTTCATCTTTTAGGGATGGAATTTCGCACATAGCTTCCAGAACTTCAATCGTTTCGATGATATAATCCTGATCGTTTTCTTCGATAAATTGCGTTAACTGCTTTATTACGGGTAATTTCATAATTTAGACTTCTTAGATTTTTAGACTTGCTTAGACTACTTAGACTTTCTTTGAATTTAGCAACATCTAAGTTGTCTAAAAATCTAAGCAAGTCTAACAATCTAAATTAAGCGATTGCGTTTACCAGGTCGATTAAAACTTCTTGTTTGTTGGTTTGAGTTTCACCAACCAATTGTCCGTTTACGAAAGTAGCGAAAGTAGGCAGGTTGCTTACATTAGCTAATTTTCTTGATTCCGGAGAATTTTCAGCATCAACCAAAACAAAAGTGATAGCTTCATTTTCTGTTGCTAATTTTTTGAATTTTGGTTTCATAATACGGCAATTTCCACACCATGAAGCTGAATATTGTACTACTACTTTTTCGTTTTTAGCAACTAAATCTGCTAACGTATCTTCGTTTAAGTCGATTAACATACCATTTGATTTAAATTCCAAACTTTTTAAATTCCAAATTCCAAATCTTTACGATTGAACTTATAAATTTTAAATTTTGAAATGTTATTTTTTAATGAAATTCCAATATTTTAAACTCCAAATTCCAAAAACTTAGTATTGAGATTAAAGAATAATGATATTGAAATTGTATTGTTTTTTGAAATGAAATTTCCAATTTAGAAATTCCAAACCCCAAAACTTGGAATTTGGAATTTTAAAAATTTGGAATTTATTTTTTCTTAATTTGCACTAAGGTACTCAGCAGTACTCAATCTGTCTGCAGACATAGCTTCTTTTCCAGCTTCCCAGTTTGCAGGACAAACTTCACCTTTAGTTTGAATATGTGTGTAAGCGTCAACCATACGTAAGTACTCGTTTACGTTACGCCCTAATGGCATATCGTTAACACTTTCGTGGAAGATTTTTCCAGTTTCGTCAATTAAGTAAGTAGCTCTGTAAGTTACGTTTGAACCTTCGATGATAACTGAATCAGTTTCTTCGCTGTATTCTGTAGAATCGATATCTAAAATCCCTAAAATGTTAGATAAGTTACGGTTTGTATCCGCTAAGATTGGGTACGTTACACCTTCAATTCCACCGTTGTTTTTTGGAGTATTTAACCAGGCAAAGTGTACTTCGTTTGTGTCGCATGATGCTCCGATTACGATAGTATTTCTTTTTTCAAATTCTGGTAATGCAGCTTGAAAGGCGTGTAATTCAGTTGGACATACAAAAGTGAAATCTTTTGGGTACCAGAACAATAATACTTTTTTGTTGTTATTTACTGCTTCTTCAAAAATGTTGATTTTCAAGTTATCACCCATTTCTGAGATAGCGTCTACTGCAATACTTGGGAATTTTTTTCCTACTAAAGACATATTTTTCGTTTTAAAGTTAAAATTTATTTGTGGTGCAAAAGTAGGGTATAAGTAGAGTTACTTACAATAAGATGTAATTATAAAAATTTATTTAGTGATAGTATTTAGTTATGGGTTGAAATCATTATTGTGTAAGTTATTGAAGGTCAATATTTACAGGAAGAATTCCGTTACAGGTTTTATTTTCTAAAAATTGAATTCCTGCATTTTTTTGAAATTCTTCAAAATCCTGATACACCTGAATTAGTCCTGAAGCCATAGAAAGATTTGGAATAATAGGTAAAACGTACGGATTTCCGAAAACGTAAACGATGCATTTTTTGGTTTGAACCAAGTCTGAAAGCAATGCTAAAACTTCATCATTGATTTCGAAATTGTTCATTGGTTTTGCCTTTGGAACAAATAAAGAAATAAGAATCGTTTCGAAATTATCCAATTCTTTTTTGATTAATGAAATATCAGAACTTTCTATATTTTCGAAAGCAAATTCCGGAGATTTTAGTTTTGAATTTATAGTTTGGAAGAAAGTATTTTCGACATTTTTATACAAACTCAATTTGGCTAATTGATTGTTTTTCTGTGCTTCAAAAGCCAATTCTGTATTTGAATTGTCAATGATTTTTGTGATGGAATCCTGAGCGATTTCTAAATTTAGTTCGGCTGCTTTTTTGAAGTTTAATTCGCCTGAAGTAAAGTTGTTTTCAGATAAGATTCCAACTTTTTTCTTCGCTTTCATGATTCTGTTGAAGCTTTCTTCAATTCTTTCCGGTGAAGCATTTTTAAGAATAGCTTCAATTCCTTCCGGAACATTTTCGGCAAAGCACAAAACATCGTTTCCGGCGTTGAACGCTACCCATTCTAATTCTCCTTTGGTTTCATATAGTTTAGAAACGCTGTGCATGTTTAAGGCATCAGAAATAATTAAACCATTGTAACCTAATTTCTCACGCAAAAGCGTTTGAATAACTGCTTTTGATAAAGTTGCAGATGTATCTTTTCCGTCATTTAAACTTGGAACTGCCAAATGTCCAATCATAATAGAGTCGACATTATTTTCGATTCCTTTGATGAACGGGTATAGTTCATTTTCTAATAATTCTTCTAAAGTTTCCTTTAAAACCGGTAATCCTAAATGCGAATCGACATTGGTATTTCCGTGTCCGGGAAAGTGTTTCAGGCAGCCTAAAACGCCAACTTCCGACATTCCGTTTAAATATTCTACGGCAAAATCGGTGACTTTTTCTTTGTTTTCGCCAAAAGAACGATAGCCAATTACAGGATTATTAGGATTGTTATTGATATCTGCCAAAGGCGATAAATTATAATGAATTCCAGCTGCTTTTAAGTCTAAACCAATTTGTTTTCCCACTTCGTAAACCAAATCAGATTTGTTTTCCGGCAAAGCACCCAGCGTAATCGCGTACGGATATTGCGGTGTTTTTTCGATGCGCATGGCTAAACCCCATTCAGCATCAATGCTGATTAAAAGTGGGGTAGAGGCCGACTTTTGGTAACGAATAATTAAAGCTTTGATTTTTTCGTAGCTGTCATCATTAAAAACAACTTTTTTCTTGCTTTCGTAATTCGTTGCAGCGCTGGCACGACTGTGAAAAAAAGTCAATCCGCCAATGTTGTGTTCTTTTATTAAACGTTCAGTTTCCTGAATATTTTCTTCGCTATCGTTGATGAAAACAGCAGGAAAAAAGAATTGTCCTACTTTTTGTTTTAATGTTTGAGTCGTCATTTTCATTATTATAAAAAACGTTTGTTGTAAATATTTTTAACACATAGAAACATAGCTTTTTTTAATGTAAAATTAGGCGTTTCACTTGTTGAAAGACACAGAGTAAGCTATGTGTAAAGAAATTTGTTTCTTTTTTTTATTCTCTAACTTATGTAGCAAACCTATGCTTCTATGTGTTTCATAAAGTCTTTTTCATGCACACACTATTCTCTACTTTTTCGTAAGGAGGATAATTTGGAATAATGGTGTACTCTTGTTTTTGATATAGATTAATTGCTTCCGGCTGATTTTTTCCTGTTTCTAAAATCGTGTACGCATAACCTATTTCTTTTGCCCAAATTTCCAGTGCTGCCAGAACGGAAGATGCAATTCCTTTTTTACGAAAATCCGGATGAACAAACATTCGTTTAATTTCGACCGTATCGGATTCTTTTTCCCTAAACGCACCACAGCCAACGGGAGTATCATTTTCATAAAAAACGATCGCATGTTTTATTTTATCGGTTTTGTTAAACTGATTGTAAAAGGCGTGATCTTCTCCGTCTCTGATGGCCAAATCCTGGTCTAATAAAACAACCAGATTTTTGAAATCAGTATCGTCAGAGTTTGTTCTTTTGATCGTAATCATGATAAAATGTGTGAAATTTTATGCTTTATTTCAACTTAGCTTTCTTTTGTTTAGCCAGTTGTTTTTTGGTTTCAATTGCTTTTTCTAATCGGTTTTTGAAACGGAAGAGTTTCGGTAAACCTTCCAGTCGGTCTTCTAGTGTGATTTCTTCAAAAACAATAATTGCTTTTTCCAGAACCCGAATTTCGTTTTCAATATCATTTTGGTTTTTGTAGATCGTAGCTAATCGATCGTAAGGATGATTTCCTTTAAAGCTTTCCGCGACATTTTCTTCATATACTTCAATTGCTTTTTCAAAATCTCCTGTTTTTTCGAACTCAGCCCCTTTTAGGTTGCGTTCGGCCTGCAGATTTTCGTTGAATTCCATATTTAAGATGTTTGATTTGGGGTTAAACTTCTTCAGATTTTTTTCCAAAATCTTTTGGGAAAATTAAAAATCGTGATAAAATAATACCAGGAATTGTAGCCAGAAATACCCAGATAAAGAAATTTCCGTAGCCTAAATATTGTTGTATATATCCGCTTACCATACCCGGCAACATCATTCCCATTGCCATAAATCCGGTTGCCAATGCATAATGGGCAGTTTTAGATTCACCTTCAGCCACATAAATCAAATACATCATAAAGGCAGCAAAACCAAAGCCATAGCCAAATTGTTCAACAATTACGACAGCATAGATATAATAAATAGAAGCCGGATGAAAATACGCCAACAAAATAAAACCAATTATAGGTAAATGCATGGTTAAAATCATTGGAAGCATCCATTTGGTCAGTCCTTGTTTTGAGATCGCAATTCCCCCGAGGATTCCACCCAAAGTCAATGCAATTAAACCACAAGTTCCGTAAATCAAACCAATGTCTTCGGTTTCAAGCCCCATTCCCCCTTTTTTGATTGTTTTTTGATTTCCTCTATTGGCAATCAATTCATCAACAAAGGTAATTCGGGCCTTATTTGCATTTTTATATTCAGCCTTATCTTTATTTTCTACTTCTGCCAATGGTTTTTTTCCATCTCTCATTTCCACCAAAATAGGCAGGTTAGCATAAAGTAATTGTAGTTCTGAATCTGATAATTGCTCGCCGTTCTTTACTTTTGAATTGTATAGTTCTAACGCTTTTGTCTGATTTTCATCTGACCCGATTTCAACCAATTCATATTTAATTGGATCTATCAAAAATGGTGTCAGCATTTTAATTAATTGCGATTCTCCTAATCTGAATAATAAGATGAAAGCGAGGATGATAAGAATTTGTTTTTTTCTGAAGAAGCTTGCAAAAATGCTTGCAAAACTTTGTTTATTGGCATCCACAGGTTTTTCTCCTGCGTTTATTTCGGTTTTTGGAGTTAAGAAAAAATTGTAAACCGTTATGAAAGTCATTAAAAAACCAACAGCAATCATGGTGTACGACCAGGCTTTAGTGTTGTCTCCGTATTTATGTTCCAGATATCCTGCCAATAAAACAATTAGTCCGTTCCCGGCTAACATTGCAATTCTGTAAAAAGTACTTCTGATTCCAATAAAAAAGGATTGTTTATCTTCCGGTAAAACCAATAAATAAAAACCATCACTGGCAATATCATTAGAGGCTGAAGCAAAAGCGGCAACCCAAAAGATAGCGAGGGTCATCATGAAAAAACCGGAGGTCGGAATTGTAAAACCGACTAACAAGAAGGCAATTGAAATAAGCAATTGCATCGATAAAAACCATTTTCTTTTAGTTCCGATTAATTCAATAAACGGACTCCATAGTGGTTTAATTACCCAAGGCAGATATAATAAACTGGTATAAAGACCAATGTCTTCATTAGAGATTCCAAGTTTTTTGTACATAATTACCGAAACCGAGATTATTACGGCGTAAGGTAATCCAGACGCAAAATTTAGAAGCGGAATCCAAAACCAGGGTTTATTATCTGTTTTCATTTGGTTGATTAGGGCTATAGGTTTTAAATGTATTTTTTAAGTCAATAAAAGTAGGTACACTTTCGTTTGCAAAATAGTCAATAAATGTTACAGCGCAAGCTTTGTACTGATTCATTTTTTGAGCCGGTACAGAAAATGAAATTGTCCCATCAAACTGATTAACGGCTACTTTGTCAATTATTTTAGAGGCATCATTAATATCCACTTTCGAAATATGTTCTCCGCCATAAATAACCACATAGCGTACTTTGGTATTCAATGGTGATTTAATATTGAATGAATATTTGGTGCTGTCTTTTCCATATTCATTGACAACCGGAGTGTCAATAACAACATGTTTTAAATTCGGAACTGGAGCTGGTAAAGCAGGATACTTATATTGATTTTCTTCTAAAAGACGTGCGATATCGTAATTTTTATTCATGAACCATTTGGCGCTGTAATAAGCGCTTCCGCCCACTTTTTTGAAGCTTCTGGCATAATCAACCTGATTCGGAATTTCATTTGCAAAGTTCCAGCTTTTGTCACCGTCACCTCTTATTTTATAAGTGGCATGACCAATATAAAGCGCTGTATTATCATTTGCGTTTTCTGACCACCATTTTACTAATTTAGAATATGATGCTCTCGGATTATTCATGCTCCAATACAATTGAGGCAGGATATAATCAATCCATTTTTGGTCCATCCATAAAATAGGATCGGCATATAAATCATCATAATTTGAAGTCGATTGTGTTTCAGAACCTTTCGGATCCTGTGATTTATTTCGCCAAACCCCAAACGGACTAATTCCGAATTGAACCCACGGTTTGCTTGCTTTAATAGTTGTCGAAATAGTATGCACAAAGTTGTTCACATTGGCACGACGCCAATCGGCAAGGCTTAGACCCGCGCCATATTTTTTGTATGATGCGGCGTCATTAAATGTTTTTCCGGGAACGGTATATGGGTAAAAATAATCATCAAAATGAATGGCGTCGATATCGTATTTATCGACAACTTCTTTTACGACTTTTGTTAAATGTTCCTGAACTTCAGGTAATGCCGGATTGTAATATACTTTTCCGCCGTATTCGATCATCCATTCCGGATGTTTAAAAACATCATGATTTGGACTTAATAGTTGTTTGTTTAAATCGAAAGTGGCACGATACGGATTCAGCCATGCATGAAATTCAAATCCTCTTGCGTGGGCTTCATTAATCATCCACGCCAATGCATCATAATACGGACTTGGAGCCTGACCTTCTTTACCCGTTAAAAAACGCGACCAAGGCGCTAGTTCCGAAGGATAAAAAGCATCACCAACACTTCTGATCTGAACAATTACAGCATTATAATTTAATTGTTTATACGTGTTTAAAATCTCAAGATAATCGGCTTTTTCTTTTTCAACAATATCAGCAGCTGTTTTTGGCCAGTCTATATTGACCACGGATGCAATCCAAACCCCTCTAAATTCGTTTTTAGGATGCATTAATTTTTCCTGTGAGTTGGATTTCCATCCTAAGAATAGTAAGAATATGATAGAGAAAAGTAGTGACTGATTTTTATGCATTGTAATCTTTTTTAACAGAAACCAAAAATAGTTTTTTTAGCTGATTATCGTAAATAATTCAGAGATTATAATTTTAACGTTATTTATGTCAATTTCTTATACGGGGTTTTTTGCCACGAAGGCACTAAGGCGCAAAGTTTTTTTTAAATATTGGGCTAAATTTCACGCAGATTCTGCAGATTTAAGCAGATTTAATTTGGATTCAACTATAATAAATCTGCGTTCATCTGCTTAAATCTTTTTAAAATCTGCGTGAAATTTTTCAATCCATCCAGCAAACAAAAACTTTGTGCCCTAGCGCCTTCGTGGCAAACCCTTTTTTAATCCGGGAGAGAAATTTTTCCCATTGTAATGGAAGGGATTCCTTTGTTTGTTCCGAAATTAAAATCTCCGCCGGCAACTGTTTCGTTTGCTAAAAGTGCAAATAAAACAGCTTCTTTGGCATCGCCTGAAATCCCGAGAATGTCGCTTTTTTCAAAATGGCAAGGCAATAATTCTTTTAACCAGCTTACTAAAAGCGGATTACTCGCGCCACCGCCCGACATATAAACCGTAAATTCTTCGATTGGCATTCCCGTGTTTTTTACAACAAACCATATCGCTTCGGCAATCGTTTCTGCGCTTAGTCTTGTTAAAGTCGCAAGCAAATCTGGTGCCGAAATATCCTGAAGACAAGTTTTTGCCAAAGCCAAATCGACAAAATCTTTATTGAATAATTCCTGGCCGATAGTTTTTGGGAAGCTTTTTTGAAAGAAAGGATCGCTTTTTAATTCGGTTAAAAGCGTTTGATTGACCGTTCCTTTTTTGGAGATTTCGGCATCTTTATCGTAGCTTTTTTCAGGGAAAAACTGTTTGGTATAAATGTCGATTAGGGTATTTGCAGTTCCGGTGTCGGTTACAAAAACTTCATTGGCGTTTTGGGAAGCGGGCAAATAAGTGAAATTAGCGATGCCGCCCATGTTGAGCATAATGCGGTTTTCGCCTTTTTTGCTGAACAATAAATAATCGCCATAAACCGCCAAAGGCGCGCCTTCGCCACCGCCAGCCACATGTTTTTGCCTGAAATCTGATAACGTTATAATTCCGGTTTTTACGGCAATATGATCGCCATCGCCAATTTGCAAAGTCGCATTAGGAAATTTTTCCTGCTGATGCAAAAACTTCGGAGCATGCAAAACCGTTTGTCCGTGCGAGGCAATTAAGTCGACTTCGTGCGCGGGAATATTCCATTTTTGAAGACAATCGTTGACCATGCCGGCGTGCAAAAGACCGATCCATTCGTTTAATAAAGCCAAATGCTGAAAATCGATGGTTTTCTGTGCAAACACTTTACGGATTTCGGTTTTAATGTCTTCTGTATAATTGATGGTTTCGAATTCCAGAATTTTTACAGCGGTATTTTCGCCCTTACCAGAAATAGCACAAAGCGCAATATCAAGTCCGTCAAGCGAAGTGCCGGACATTAAACCTATTATTTTTCGGGTCTCCTTTTGAGCGATTTCAAAAAGGGCACTTATATTTTTATTCATTAAAATGAGGTTTTAAGGAAGTGTTTTATTGGTAATGCTAAAATGGGATTTATTTGGGGATAAATTTAGGGAAAGTTGGAGATTTTTTTGTTTTAATAATTAGGTAAAAGTACTTGTTGGTTTGTACTTGTTAATTGATGTTTTTAAAATTCATTCTTAACAAAAGTAAAAAATGTCCTATTAATGTATTTTTTAGACTTATTGTGTTCTATCATAAAATTGAGATAGTGATAGATTTATTATAGAACAATAAAAATCAAAAATCATGTCAAAATTCTCAGAACAAGTTCATATTTCCATCAGTTCTTTTAGTCAAAATATAATTTATTATGATTTGAAGCTATCACAAAAAATGGCCGATCATCACTATTTTTCGTTTGTCTGGCAGTATACCGGAAGGGCAGTAATACCTCCCGAAGATCAGGCAAAAGCGGTTGCCAAATATATAGGAAGTGAAGTGATTTTTACCTTCCAAGTCAACGGAATCAGATTAATGTCTAAGGGGATTATTGAAAACCTGAAATCGATTGATAAGAATGGAAGCCCGGTTGGACTACATGTAACCGGTGTCAGCCATACCATTGTTCTTGATGATATGGAGAAATCCAGAATTTTCCTGAACAAAAACCTTCAGCAAATTGCACTGGAAATTTTTGCCGAAGAAAGTTCCGGGGAGTTTTATCAAAGAGAAGCGATCAAGCCTTCTTCTACCAAAACTTTTGCCTGTAAACCGCAATACAACGAAACGAGTTTTGCTTTTATAAAACGGCTTGCTGCTCGCAATGGTGAATGGCTTTATTTTGATGGGATGCGAATGCAGTTTGGGCAGACAAAAACCAGCAAAGTAGAACTTATCAGCGGGTCGTCGCTTCATGATTTTACATACGAAGCAAATCTGATTTCGAATAAGATTTCATTAGGAGGTTACGATTATAATTCGGCAGCAAATATTCGAAATTCATCAGCCAGAACTGCCACTGGAAGTCAGGATAGGTTTGCCATCTCGATGGGATGGAATCAGGGTGCCGTGACGAATTCAGATTTAAGTGTTGGTACCTATACCAATAATGCGCAAAATAAGGAAGAAATAGACGAAATGATTAGGCTCCAGACTGCGGGCAGTAATGCCAACAGTATTTTTTACAGCGGAATCTCCTATTTTCCTATTGGTGTGGGTCAGGTTTTTGTTATTCATAACGGAGAGGTCAGACATGATTTGTTAGCCATTGAAGTTATCCATCATTCAGAGGTAAATGGAAATTACCGTTGTGAGTTCAGGGCAATCCCCTCAGATGTTGAAGCACCGCATTATACAGATGTAAAAGTATTCGCAGTAGCCGAAACCCAACCCGCCAAAGTAACCGAGAACAACGACCCCGAAGGACTGGGCCGTGTAAAAGTTCGGTTTTACTGGAACGGATGGGGAACCGAAAGTGACTGGATGCGTGTAGTACAACAATATTCTGGTCCGGGACGAGGCTCATATTGCAGACCCGAAATAGACGACGAAGTATTGGTAAGTTTTGAAGGAGGAAATGCAGAACGACCGTATGTTTCCGGTTCACATTATAACGGACGGGCAAAACCGGAGTTTTTCGATTCGAACAATATGATAAAAGGCTGGAAACTAAGATTCGGTCAATTATTCAAATTCATAGAAAAAGTGGGTATCTGGCTCTCAGACCCAAGCGGGAATGAAATTCATTTGGATCAGGAGAATAAAAATATAAATGCCACTACACCAGAAACCTTTACAATACGTGCCAAGAATATCATTTTTGAAGCTACTGAAAGTATTACTTATAGTGCCGGAACGCATATTTCAGAAAATGCGACTTTGAATAAAACAACAATTGTTGGTGGGGTTTTGAATACGAATGTAACTGGAGATAATTTTTTACATGTAGTTGGTGACAGTCATACAGATATTGATGGAGATTCTCATTCAGATGTTAAAAAAGGAAGAAATGTCGCGACGGAAAATAAAATTATCACGCGAAGTGAATCAGGACATGAATTTCATACCGATAAAGAAATAAAAAATAACAGTAGCGAAAATACCAGTCAAAATTAAAATAGCATCAAATGAATGAAACACGCAAAATGATTGGAGATCTATTAATAATTAATCAAGGTAATTTCATCGTTGAATTTATTAATTTAAAAAATAATGCTGCGTTTTGCTTCATGCAAAATGGAGTCCAATACTATGACCCGTTTGACAATTCGATGATAAGTTATCCAAGTGCCTTAGTTATGGATAGAAAAGTTTATAGTTTAAAAAAAATGGGAGATGAAGTTAAGATAAAAAGTGGAACAGCAATATTATTACCAATAAGAGAAATTCAGGAAATTGCCAACAAAACATTTTATGAAGACGGGCAATTTCACGCCATAGACTTTTTAACTTTCACTATAACCGAAGAAAAATAAATTGTATGTCAGAATATATAAGAGTAAAAGGAAATATTTATGAAAAAACTGGCGGAGTCTCAAAAGTCTTCGCCAAAGAAGGAATTGAGCATAACTCTAATGGAAAAATAGAATATTTTGCGGAAAGCTATAGCTACGGAGAACCGGAAAAACCACCTGTACGTGAAAATAAAATTACTTTCTCAGGTTGGTGGAGCCAAGATTATGAAGGATTAAGAAATTTACAAGAAGATACCAGAGGGCGCAAATCCTCCTTGGGAAAAACGGTTTATTTTCAACTCACCGTTAGTGATAATATTCCATTGGGAACTCCCATTGTATTTCAGCTTTGGGATTATGATACCGGAATGTTTATAGACTGTCTGAATCCTGATGACGACAAATTTAATGGCAAAAAAGTATATAGAACTGCTGTGGTTAGAGAAGTTGAAGGAAAACATAGAATAACAATAGAACTTTATTTAAAACCAGAATGGAACCCAGACTTAATTGCAGACAAAGGACCTGCTAAAGATGCGTGTTTAGATTTTTACTGGAATTGGGAATATAATGGCGAACCTTGGACCTCTGAACCTAACTATCTCAGTGTATATCCTTCAGAAACTACTTTGTTTATAAAACCAGCTATTAACGACAATCGTTACGGGCTTCCTGAAATTTATTCTAACACAGGTGCTACAATTTTATATGCTCTAGAAAAGACACCAAACGGTACTGTAAAAAAGTTTTCGATGGTTAAACTTCGTACGATAACCACGTTTAAATTTCAAGCTGATATAAACAAATTTAAAAGAGAAATTTACGAAGAAGCTATAAACTTAGGAACTAACAGGTTAGAATCTGCGAGTTACGTCGTTGAGGAAGGAGCTTCATTTTTTAAAGCACCCAAAAACTCTTCTCAAATTTATATCGACGAACAAATCATCAATATCCCTATAGAAGCAAGAGGATTGCTTGCAGTACGCAATTTTGGAGTGAAGACTTTAAAATTTGCCAAGGAAGCAGCACATTATTACGGGCAATATGAGATACTAAAAGAGATGAAGGAAATGATACCGGAGCTAAGCAGTAACGAAAAATTTAATATGCCTTCGTTATCTACTTTTGTGGGTTTTATACCTCAATTAGAAGTTGTTGCTTTTGGTGTCGAAGTGGTAGGCTGGATGGTAGCCGAATCACTTCGAGAATCTAAAGAAATTGTAGACGAGAGTATGTGGGCAGATTGGCAAAATGCAAAAGGAAAAGGATTGAGGTATGCTCAAGATTTTATGCGAAGTTCTTGGGCGAGAGATCATAAATTTAATAGTATGTATATTGGCCAATCTATTTTAGATAACGTTCTAAAAGGAAAATTTAAAACACTCACAGAATTAAGAAATCAAAATGATAATGATCGCTGTAATAAAAATCACACATTAATACATTACAAAATAAATGATGAAACTACGGATAAAATATTTGACATAATAGACTCAATATATATTAACGAACAAGAATACTAATGACAAAAAGAAGTTTTATAGGAATAATGGCTTTATGCTTTTTAGGATGTAAATCCCCAAACTCGCCCTATTTCAAAGAAATAATTTCAGAAAAAAACATTACAATTACAACAATTCGGACTGATACAAATACAGATAGTTTGTGTTTGAATATTCCAATAGAATTTATGTTAGATTTAAACTCTTCAAATATAAAATCGGTAGTTATTTACTACGTAATAGATGATAAACAATTAATGGATGTAGAGGATTTTTTAATTTATAACGGAGAAAACAATAAAATCATGTATGTAATGGAAGATTTGGAAGAGAATATTTACCCTCAAAGTATCTACATTCTTCAAAGAAAAAATAGACATATCGGAAAAGAAAAGGCAGAGAGCCTATTAAAAAAATACAATCCAACAGCTTCGATAAGTAACATTAAATTTGGGGATACTATAAAATTAGTTTCTTATAAAAAATATATCCAGGATAATCCAGAATTTATAAAGGAAATGAGAAAAGTGCCAGATTCTCTTATTTTGAGTATTGGTTTTAGTGGAGGAAAGTCAAAAGTTGTAGGAGAAAAAATTAAGTGGTTGGATAAATAATAGCCGAATCACTTCGAGAATCTAAAGAAATTGTCGATGAAAGTATGTGGGCAGATTGGCAAAACGCAAAAGGGAGAGGATTGAAGTACGCTCAAGATTTTATTCAAAGTTCTTGGGCTATTGAAAATGGTTTTAAGTTTATAAAGATTAGTAAGGAACTCCTAAATAAATTATTAAAAGGGGAAATTAAAACTTTAGAAGAGTTAAAAAATATCAAATTTAATGAAAAACAAAATGAGTTTTCAGAAAAATACACCATTTTCTACATTGAAATCTACGACAACGAAATTGATAAATATATTACAACAATTGATTCCATATTCATTAATAATTAACATTATGAGATATCCCATTATTGCCTTTATGATTTTATTTTCTTGCCAAAATAAAAATAACATTACGTTAAAACCTGTTGTGAGTAATGAAAGTGTATTTATGAAAGCAAATTATAGACATCCCGAAAAAGATAGTATTATACTAGATTTACCATTAGAATATAAAATAATAAACAATTCATCTAAAGAAATTGACAATTCTGATATACTAATTACACATAATGGACATAGTTTGAGTTATTTAGATGATTTTATTGTTTTTGATAAAAATCAGTATTACAGTAATAATTTTTTGGAAACCAAAAAAAAAATAAAACAGAAGGAGCAATTACATATAATTATTAGAGAAAATTATATTTATATATCAAAAAAAGAAGCTTATCAGATTTTAAAAAAATATAATATAGATCAAAATTTGCTTAAAACAACAAAAGCAGTTAAAATTGTGAATTTCAATAAATTTATAATTGAAAATCCAGAAATAATGAATGAAATTAATAAGAGTAATGATTCAATATTGTTGTCAAATTTTAATAAAGGAACATTGATTTTTATAAATCGAAAAAAAATAAATTGGTAATATTTTTTGATTCATTATATGGTATAAAAAATTAGAAGTAGTCGCTTTTGGAGTCCAAGTAATAGGCTGGATGGTGGCAGAATCATTTAGAGAAGTAGATGGAATTGTTAACGAAAGTATGTGGGCAGATTGGCAAAACGCAAAAGCAAGAGGATTGAAATATGCACAAAATTTTATACAAAGTTCTTGGGCTATTGAAAATCGTTTTAATCTCATAGAACTAAGTAATGAAATGGTTAATAAATTATTGAAAGGTGAGATTAAAACTTTAGAAGAATTAGAGAAATTAAGAGAAAGTCAACTAATTAATAATAATTATAATCGTGCTATATTTAATTATTGGGCTTTTTATCATACAAATGAGAATGAGGACACCGACCAAAACATAACATATATAGATTGTATTATCATAAATTAAAAAATCATGAAACATACCTACATTAATATTATACTGTTTTTATCATTGATGTCTTGCGAATCTAAAAAACCTATAGTAGTAAAACAAACTATATCAAATGAAATTGTAACGATTCTTCCAAGTTTAAAAAATCCTCTGATAAAAGATAGTATTGTTATATCTATTCCTACTGAATTTGAAATAACAATAAATTCCTCTAAGCTTATAGGTCTTAGTTTGTACTATAAAATTAATAAAAAGACATTAATAGATCATATTTTCGATTACCAAGTTTATAACAAGCAAAACAAAACAGAGCCGATATACTCATTTGAATCTTTATCAACCGATAAACCAATTAATATTATTATAAAAGAAAGAAATCATTTAATTTCAAAAAAAGAAGGCTATGAGTTATTAAAAAAATATCATATAAAAAGGTCTATAGATAATTTAAAATTTGGAGATACAATAAAATTAGCGCCTTACAATGAGTTCAGAAAAAAAAATAATTCAATAATTAATGATTTAAAAAAAATTAATGATTCAATATTTTTTAGAGTAACAACAGGTAAAGAGAAACCTTTAATTATTAAAGAAAAAATTAATTGGTAATATAATGGCGAACCTTGGACCTCTGAACCTAACTATCTTAGTGTATATCCCTCAGAAACTACTTTGTACATAAAACCTGCTTACGAAGGTTATGGTTTTCCAGAAATAAGAACAGCTGATGGACAAATTGTAGTATTTTCAAAAGGAATAATTGCTGTTGAAGAACCGTCAAAGGAATTAGAACATGTAATGGAAACTATTTTGGATGATATAAAAAGTAAAGCCATCACCAAAGTTAGGAGAAGATGATAACCTATAGTGCCAAATTACGCTACTCTATAGCTGTAAAACAGCTTAAAAAAGGCTATTTGACAAACAATTTAGGTAAGATAGAATTTAGCCGCAGGCTTTATACACAGCCTGTTTTTGACAACGAAGGCAAGCTTTACGAAATAACTAAAGCAACTAATTTTGGTTATAAAAAGGAAGGAAAACTTGTAACAACCAAAGGAATAAGCCAACTAGATTATTTTAGAGAAGTTGGTGTTCGGAATACCATTGCAAAAGCTTCTAAAGAACTGTTAGGATTTTTTGAATTTTCAGACATCATCAGTTATGTAATGGATGAAAAACCAGAAACGATTATGACAGGTTTTGCACCCGCAGATTTTGTGGTTGCCGTGTTAGCTCCTGAGATTTTGAATTCTATAAAAGAAACTTGGGACAATGTAGTTTATGAACTAGCAGAAAAAGCTAAGGATAAAGGGATTGCTGGGATTAATGATTTTTTGCAAACAAGTGGAGGACAAGAACTGAGATATGGTTTTGGCATTACACAAATAACGCAAGAAATATTAAACAAACTACTAACAGGTAAAATTAAAACTATAGATGAATTAAAAGATTTAAAAGATAACCAGATGATAAAAAATAATTATAATCAATCAATTTTTATCTATAGTGTTTTTTATTACAAAAAGCAACAAGAAAACAAAGATGAAGACACAATAACATTCATAGATTCTATTTTTACAAATAATTAATAAAAAATGAAAAATACATTCCTATATATATTAGTTCCTTTAGCATTAGTTTCTTGTAAACACAAAGAACCTATTGCAGTTCAACAAATAGCTTCTAATGAAATGGTAACTATCTTACCAAATCTTAAAAACCCTCAGATAAAAGATAGTATTCCTATTAGTATTCCTACTGAATTTAAAATAATGGTGAATTCTTCTAACCTTATAGACCTTGATGTTTTTTATCTTCTTGACGGCAAGCGTTTGTTAGATGACTTTATTGATTATCAAGTTTATAATAAAAAAAATAAAAGAAAACCTATACATACATTAAAGCCTTATTTATCATCCGATAAACCAATTAACATTATCATAAAAGAAAGAAATCATTTAATTTCAAAAAAAGATGCTAACGAATTACTTAAAAAATATGATATAAATCTGTCCTTAAACAATTTAAAATTTGGTGATACTATAAAACTAACAACATATAATAAATTTAGGATAGATAATAAACAACTGATTAATGGTTTCAATAAAATTAGTGATTCCATAATATTTGTTGTGTGGTCAAAAGGGGGCAAAACAATTTATAAAAAAAAAATAAATTGGTAATATGATTTACATTCTAGAAAAATTAAGAAAAACAATACTATATACAAAATATGATAGAAGAAAAAGATTTTAGAATATTAAAAAATTCTATTCTTATAATAAATGCATTTACAGAACAAGTTCCCCGCTAGCGCGAGCGTCCCGCTCGTGAACACAAAGCAAAAGCAAAATAATAGGCACGAGCGTGACGCTCGCGCCAGCAGGGGAATGTACGAGTCCATATTGGTAAGGAAATCACACCCCCCGCTCTTCGAAGTCTTCTTGAAACGGAAAGTTTTGCTGTGCGAAGTCTCCCGACTTCGTACCCGCTCCAATATTATATCGCTAATCAATTACGATAAAATGAATATTATCATCTGATTGAAAAATATTTTTCTTAAATTAGAGAAACAATTAAATTCAAAATACATGAATCCATCAAAAATAATAGGAATAATTCTAATCGTTATTAGTCTCGGTGTGGGATATATAGGTATCAATAAAATAGCTGATAATACAAAAGAAATTAATTTTTTAGGACTAAAAATTAATGCATCCAACGAATCCGGTAAACAACAGGGATACCTTTATTTAGGGCTGGGCGTCATTTTACTTGTGGGCGGAATTTACACTGTCAACAAATCAAAATAAAGTGCTGTAAGTACAACTTCAAATTTATCTTTGAATATTTTTTATAAATTTCTCCTTACTGATTTTTCTTCGTCATTTAATTCAATAATATAAACTCTGGTGCTTAGTTTTATATTTCAAAATTTGGTTCTACTGGCTAATTTTTCTTAAATTTGGGTAAATGAATTATTCGAAATGGGTAGTCACACACTCATGTTGTCCATAACCAAATCAGCATACGGATTATTTAAGTAAACTATTTATAACCTCGCTAATCAATCTCAATCTTGCATTGACTGAATACTTTGGAGAAGAAATAGATAAACAACATATCGATAGCTTTATATGCGACTTATTCGAGAAATTATCCAAGCGAGATTTTCAAACAGATGATAAAGATGTTAGAGTATACATATATCAGTAAGACATGAGTTACGAAAAAATCAAAGAAGAATTTATTAAAGGTGCGGAAGAGTATATAAACGCAAAGCGCAAACCGTTCGAAAAATTATCAGGTAGCGAACTAGAAGCTGCAAAATATCATTATCTGGATGATTTTCAAGATTACATCACTCACTTAAACTTTACATTATACAAATTGATTGACGAGCATTTGATATCTTTTCAAACCCTTGAAGAGGCAAATGCTTTCCAGGATTATATGAAACCGACTTTTGGTATGCTTTCTATAAAATTTACAGAAGGACTTATGGATTAAATTTCAGGAAGTGCCTTAATTATTCGCCAAGTAACTCTTCTACTTCTTTTTGTAAAACAGGTAAATTTCTAATTACAATTCCCCAAATTATATCATCAGAAACTGAATCATATCCGTGAATGATTCTATTTCTAACATCGACAATTTTTCTCGAGTTAGAAATTACAATTTCACTGTCAAGTTTTAAAATACGGTTCATCGCTTCTCCAATAATTTCAATATTTCTTTCAACGGCTCTTTTGGTTCTTAAGTCATTTTGATAAACCTCAAAAAATTTTGGAGTATCGATATAATTAACTTTCTATTTCATTGATTGAACTTAAAATGTCATAAAGCCATGTTTTAATATTATTGTCCATAAATCAATTGTTTTTTTTGATTTATAGTTTTTCTGAAAAAAGGATTTTTTATTGCTTTTTCTTCAAGTAAATCAACACTTCTTTTGAAAATCTTTTCTAATGAAAATTTCAAATCATAATAATTATCTCCATAATCGAGAACATCTAATTGTTGGAAATCAACGATTAAATCAATGTCACTTTCGGGATTAAATTCATCAGTCAAAACTGAACCAAAAGCATATAATGATTTTACTTTATGTGATTTACATAAATTTAAAATATCTTTTGTATGACTTTCAATTAAATTCATTTTATCTATTTTTTTATAAAAGTAATAAAAACAAATTTAGATGTATAATATATTCTAAATTTCCTCAATTTTGGGCGTATTTGTGCTTGAAAATATTTTTTTTAAAAAAAACTATAATATAGCATGTGGGGTCGAAGTCAGGAGACTTCGAACAGTGCTAGAGTGTTTAAATTCAAAATCATAAAGCTTCTTATGAAACCAAACTCCCTAGCCCTGATAGAAGTGGAAATCCTTTTGTGTGGTCCCGAAGCCTCGGAACCCCCTGCTGGCGCGAGCGTCCCGCTCGTGCGCGCAATCTATATTACTAAAAGAATCTAAGCGTTCACGAGCGGGACGCTCGCGCCAGCAGAGTAATTCATTAAGCCAATAAAAGCTGTTTTCTAAAGTGTTTATTTGAAGTTGAAGGGTTTCTTTCTAATATCATATATTTGTTTAAGATTTTAAAAAAAAGTAGAAAGAATTAATTTAAAAAATGAAACAGTTTAAAATTCAATTTATAATTTCAACAAGTATTATTTTAATAATTGCCTTCCTTGTTTCTATAAGTGATTCGGTATGGCTAAAAATGTTAGTTATTCCATTACTGTTTTTATCTGCTTTGGTAAACGCAGTTTTTTCAGTTGTTCTGTATTATCTCAATAATAAAGTGTCAGTCTTCGTTTCATTAGGAATCTTTATAATAAGTGCATGGCTTTTGCGGGTAATAAATAAAAACCATGACGAATTTAGTAATTATGAAAACTGGCAGTTCTACCATCATCAACAAATAATTTCAACTAAATTAGATTTAATTATTGGCAAAAATTTGGATTGGTTTCAATTTTATTTAGCCCTGATTTTGCTAAACATTTTTTCGGGTTTTATTGGGTTTTTAATAAGTTACTTTAGAGAAAGAAAAAATGAAAAGCTGAGTTTAGAAGAGGAAAATAGTTAGTAAACTCATAGATGGTGCGACTGTCGCGCTCGTGTGCGTAAAATAAATCAGGCGAGATAATTGTGACTTCAGAGTGTATATAATGATTAGTAATTGTAAATATTTTATGAGGGCCTTGTTTGGTAACTATTTCTTATCAATTAATTTTACAACCTTTTTATGAAAAAAAAATGCCCTAGCCTTGATGGGAGGCACAAAAGGATTTGGAAGGACAGCAGGACAAGAGCGATAGCGACTGACGAAGTAAATAGATCCTGATAAAAAATGAAATTCCAATCTTTTAAAATTCCAAATTCCATATTTTTGCGTATTGGTTTTGTTGAGGCTTCGTTTTCAAAAGTCTTCTCCCTATCCCAAAACTTCGGGAAGGGACGCCCAGGGTTACAATTCGGTTAAATTTCAATAAGAAAAAATCCAAAATTCCAATTTTTCACATGTTTATTAATGTTGAAATTCAGTTTTCAAAAACCTTCGACTTCGCTGAGGATGACAATCGTAGAAAAAACCTTAGAACCTTAGCTCCTCAGAACCTCAGAACCTAAAAAAAAAGTATTTTTGTGAAATCATATTCAGCAAAAATGTCACTACAAAAGGATTTAGAACAATTATCAGCATCGTTGGAAGGAACACTTTTATACGATGATCTTCATAAAACACTTTATTCGACCGATGCTTCGGTGTACCGGATTAAACCAAAAGCGGTTGCGGTGCCTAAAACGATTGCAGATATTAGTAAACTGATTCGGTTTGCGGGGGAGCATCAAATTTCGATTACGCCAAGAACGGCGGGAACTTCGCTAGCCGGACAAACGGTGGGTGACGGAATTGTGGTCGATGTTTCGAAAAACTTTACTAAAATCCTGAATTTCGACCCGATAAAAAAAACAGTTACGGTGGAACCTGGCGTGATTCGTGATGAACTGAATTTGTTTCTGAAACCTCATGGCGTGTTTTTTGGCCCGAATACTTCGACTTCCAACCGCTGTATGATTGGCGGAATGGTGGGCAATAATTCTTCAGGAACGACTTCGATTCGCTATGGCGTGACGCGCGATAAAATTGTGGAAATCAAAGCGATTTTGAGCGACGGATCGGAAGTGGTTTTTAAGGAACTGACTTCGGCGGAATTCATCGAAAAAACCAAAGGCGATACCTTAGAAAATAAAATATACAAAAGCGTTTACGACGAACTTTCGGTAAAAGCAACGCAGGACGAAATTGTAAAAGAGTTTCCGAAACAGGAGATTCACAGAAGAAATACGGGTTATGCGGTTGATATTTTACTGAAATCGGATTTGTTTGGCGGAACGGAACCAACAATAAATCTTGGAAAATTACTTTGTGGAAGCGAAGGAACTTTGGCCTTTACTTATGAAATTACGTTAAAAGTAGACGATTTACCGCCGGCCAATAATATCATGGTGGTGGCACATTATCATAGTATTCAGGAATCGCTGGAATCTGTTGTGGTAGCGATGAAACATCATTTGTACACCGCAGAAATGGTCGACGACACGATTTTAGATTGTACAAAAACGAATCGCGAGCACATTAAAAACAGATTTTTTTTGGTTGGAGAACCAAAAGCGATTATGATGTTTGAAGTGGCTTCGCACGACGCGCAAGATGCCGAAAATCAGGCAAATGCTTTAATTGCCGATTTAGAGAAAAACAACTTTGGTTACGCACTCGTAAAAATTTACGGAGCGGATATTGAAAAAGTAAACGAACTTAGAAAAGCCGGCCTTGGACTTTTAGGAAGTATAGTAGGAGACGACAAAGCAGCCGATTCTATTGAAGATACAGCAGTTGAGTTGAGCGATTTACCTGCTTATATTGCGGAGTTTTCGGCGATGATGCTGCGTCACGGACAAGGTGCGATTTATTATGCGCATGCGGGTGCGGGCGAACTGCATTTGCGTCCGGTTTTGAATTTGAAGAAAACATCTGACTTAAAATTATTTAGAACCATCGCGACCGATGTGGCGATTTTGGTAAAGAAATACAGAGGTTCGCTAAGCGGGGAACACGGCGACGGAATTGTTCGTGGCGAGTTTATTCCGTTTATGATTGGCGAAACGAATTATGAATTGCTGAAACGTATTAAACTGGCTTTTGATCCGAATTCGGTTTTGAATATCGGGAAGATTGTGAACGCTTTAAAGATGGATGAAAACCATCGCGTGGTTTCGGGCAGGGTAGAACCGGATATTAAAACATTTCAGGATTTCTCAGATAGTTTAGGGATTTTGCGTGCGGCCGAAAAATGTAACGGTTCCGGCGATTGTAGAAAATTGCCATCGGCAGGCGGCGCGATGTGTCCGAGTTATCGTGCGACCAAAAATGAAAAAGAAACAACGCGTGCGAGAGCGAATGCGTTACGTGAATATTTGACCTATTCGGAAAAAGAAAACAAATTCGACCAGAAAGAATTATACGAAGTTTTTGAGTTGTGTGTGAGCTGTAAAGCCTGTGCCAGCGAATGTCCGAGTAATGTGGATGTTGCGACTTTAAAAGCCGAATTTTTATACCAATACCAAAAAGCAAATGGTTTCTCAACCCGAAATAAGATTTTTGCCCACAACGCAAAACTGAATAAAATGGGAAGTTTGTTTCCGTCGATCACCAACTTTATTTCGAATCAATCCTTCGTTAAAAAAAGTATGGGAATTGCGCCTGAGAGACAAGTGCCGCTTTTGGCGAAAAAGACTTTCAGAAAATGGCATGAAAATCATAAGCCTACAGTTACGGATTTTCCGAACGGAAGATTGTATTTGTTTGTAGATGAATTTACCAATTATTATGATGTAAATATAGGAATCGATGCTTTCGAATTATTAACCAAATTAGGTTATCAGGTTCTGGTTATCGATCATGAAGAAAGTGGAAGGGCTTATTTATCTAAAGGTTTTTTAGAAGAAGCAAAAAAAATAGCCAATCATAATGTCCGCATTTTTAAAGATTTGGTTTTAGGCAATGCGCCTTTGGTTGGTATTGAACCTTCTGCCATTTTAACTTTCAGGGATGAATATCTTCGCCTGGCTGATGATAAGGAAGAAGCTGAGAAGTTATCCCGAAATGCTTATACAATCGAAGAATTCTTTAAAAAAGAAATTATCGATGGTAAAATTAAACCGGATTCATTCTCTGATGAAAAGAAAGAAATCAAAATTCACGGACATTGTCATCAGAAATCATTAAGTTCTGTTGAAGCGACTTTCGCGATGCTGAATTTGCCGACAAATAATGCGGTTACGATTTATAATTCGGGCTGTTGCGGAATGGCAGGATCTTTCGGTTACGAAAAAGAACATTATCAAGTGAGTATGCAAATGGGAGAAGATACTTTATTCCCAAAAGTGCGTGCCACCGCTGAAAATGTAAAAATTGCCGCTGCAGGAACGAGCTGCCGTCATCAAATCTATGATGGAACGAGTAGGGAAGCGCAGCATCCGGTGAGTATTTTGAGAAGCTGCCTGAAATAATTTTAGATTTTAGAATGTAGATTTTAGATTTTTGTTTAGCCACAGATTAAAGGATTAAAAGGATTTTTTCACGCAGATTTGGCAGATTTTAGCAGATTTAAAAAGATTTTTTTTAGGCTTAGTAAACAATAATCTGCGCTTATCTGCTTAAATCCTTTTAAATCTGCGTGAAACAAGAAACTCAGCGTCAATCCGCCTAAATTCGTGTCATCCGCGTGCTAAAATTACAACGAGATTTTCTTCCCGGTTTCAGCGGCTTTGTATATCGCGTTTATGACTTTAATGTCTTTTAGACCTTCTTCGCCAGTGATGTGGCTTGGGAGTTTTTTGTTTTCTAAGAGCACTTTTGCGATTTCATCCATTTGTGTTTGCTGTTGGTTGATTGCGGGAAATTTTAATGGACCTTTTGATGTTTTTCCTTCGTAGGGACCATAACTTAAAGAAGGGCTTAATTGAAAATTACCTTCATCTGCAGTTGCATAAATTCGGTCAATATAATAACCAACAGAAGAATTGCAATTGGCCATTGCACCGCTTGGAAATTCCATTTGCCAGGAAATACTTTCTTCCGTTTCTGAGAATCTGTTTTTATCATTTACGGTTCCGAATTGCGCTGTTACGGCGATTGGTTCTTCGCCTAAAATATAACGGCTTGCCTGAATACAATAAATCCCCAAATCCATTAACGGACCACCGCCGGATAATTTTTTATTTAACCTCCATACGCTTGGATCATTTATATCGACAGGCTTTTTGGCAATCGTATCATAAGTTTTATATCCCAGAGATGTTTCTATGTATCTAACTTTTCCGAAGACTTTTTCTTGCCCCAATCGCTTAATTTCCATGTGTGTTGGTTCATAATGCAAACGATACCCAACAGCTAACTGTACCTTATTATCGTTGCAGGCTTTGATCATTTCTTCACATTCTGCGGCAGTAATTGCCATAGGTTTTTCGGTAATAACATGCTTTCCGGCTTTTGCAGAACGAACAACAAAATCTTTGTGCATGCTGTTTGGCAGTATCACGTAAACTAAGTCAATATCTTTGTTATTGGCGATCTCATCAAAATTTTGATAGTTATAGATGTTCTTGTCGGGTATGTTATATTTCGCTTTCCATTTAGTCGCTTTTGCGGGAGTACCGGTAACGATTCCGGCAAGCGTACAGTATTCAGAAACCTGAAGCCCTTTGGCTACCAGATCAGCATAAACTCCTAATCCGCAAAGCGCAACATTTAATTTTTTTCCGGTATAAGGTATTTTATCAGGATCCGGTGCAGTTAAAAAAGAGGGGAGTGTTGTTATGATCACGGAGGCTCCAACACCTGCCCCAAATTTATTTACAAATGATCGTCTTGAAATTTTTTCCATGTGGTTTGGTTTTATAGTAATCGTGGTTTATTAATAGGTGTTTTTTTGAGAAATATTACATTAGTGGTTTTTGTAAAATGCTCATTAAAAAACAATTATAAATTGTAGTGTGTGATTTACATTTATCATAATGTAACAAATGTAATAAAAGAAGCAAGATTTATTATGAAGGTTTAAAACAAAAAACTGTGAGAATTTTTCTAATTTGTGAAAAATTATAGAAGTGTATTTTAAAGGAGAGATGGCAAGCGGATGGTAAGCCTTTGGCAGGGATTGATGCGGTTTTTTTGCTAGTCTTTGGCAGTTTTTCACGCAGATTATCGCAGATTTAAAAAGACTTTTAATCTTAGTAAATAAATAATCTGCGCACATCTGCTAAAATCTTTTAAAATCTGCGTGAAAAAATAAATCTGCGGTAACCCGCATTAATCCCTGTCATCCTCGGGCCATAAATTACGTCAACGAGATTTTTTTTCCGGTTTCAGCGGCTTTGTATATCGCGTTTATAACCTTAATATCTTTCAGGCCTTCTTCGCCGGTAATGTGGTTTGGTAATTTTTTGTTTTCTAATAATAATTTCGCGATTTCATCCATTTGTGTTTGCTGTTGATTGATTACCGGAAATTTCAATGGACCTTTTGATGTTTTTCCTTCAAATGGTCCGTAGCTTAACGCTGGAGTTAGTTCAAAGAAACCTTCATCTGCGGAAGCATACAATCTGTCAATATTGTAATTTACAGAAGTATTACAATTGGCGACGGCGCTACTTGGAAATTCCATTTGCCATGAAATACTTTCTTCTGTTTCAGAAAAAATTTGTTTGTTGTATACAGTGCCAAATTGTGCCGTAACAGCAGTTGGCTCTTCACCCAAAATATAACGGCTGGCCTGAATACAATATACCCCTAAATCCATTAACGGTCCGCCTCCTGATAATTTTTTGTTGAGTCTCCATTCGTTTCGGTCATTTAGATTAACAGTGCTTTTTGTATCACGAGGATCGTGGATTTGATAACCAAGAGAAGCTTCTATAAATCGGACTTGTCCAAAAACTTTCTCCTGCCCGAGTCTTTTAATTTCTAAATGAGTTGGTTCATAATGCAAGCGATATCCAATCGCTAACTGGACATTATTATCGTTACAGGCTTTAATCATTTCTTCGCAGTCTTTGACTGTAATTGCCATTGGTTTCTCGGTAATGACATGTTTTCCTGCTTTCGCAGAACGGATAACAAATTCTTTGTGCAGACCATTTGGAAGAACAACATAAACCAAATCGATATCTTTGTTTTTGATGATTTCATCGAAATTCTGATAATTATAAATGTTCTTGTCGGGTATATTATATTGGGTTTTCCATTTTTCAGCTTTAGCTGGAGTTCCGGTAACGATTCCGGCAAGATTACAAAATTCAGAAACCTTAATTCCTTCTGCCAGCATTGAGGCGTAATTTCCTAATCCGCACAGTGCGATATTTAATTTTTTTCCGGTGTAAGGGATTTTATTTTCTTCCGGAGCAGATAAAAAAGAAGGAAGAGTTGTCATGATAACAGAAGCGCCAACGCCAACACCAAATCTATTCACAAACGATCGTCTTGTCATTTTTTCCATGTAGTTTATCTTTTAAATTAAATATCAATTTATTAGTAAGCACTTTTTGATAAATGTTACATTTGTGTAGGGATATGTAGAAAAATGGAACGCGGATGACACGGATTTAGGCAGATTGGCGCGGATTTTTTTTAAATCATTTTAATCTTGTAATCTGTGGCAAATATTTCACGCAGATTTTAAAAGGATATTAGTAGATGCACGCAGATTTTTTACAATTAATTTTTAAATTAAATCTGCTTAAATCTGCCAAATCTGCGTGAAACAAAAACTTCATGCCTTAGCGCCTTAGTGGCAAAAAATAATTCCCATTAAAACAAAATGGTTTTATATATTTGAAATCAGGATAATTTTTGCATTATTTGCAAAATAAATCCACAAAGACCGACATAAATTAATTTTAAAAAGCAAAATCATATATGGCATTATCAGGTTTATTCCGAAAAAAAACGGTACAAGATATTCTCAAGCAAGTTGCAAAGAACGAAGCAGATGGTCATAATGCATTAGGAAAACATTTAACGACCAGGGATTTAACTGCTTTTGGAATCGCGGCAATTGTTGGAGCGGGAATTTTTAGTACCATCGGAAAAGCAAGTGCCGACGGTGGACCAGCCGTAATTTTCTTGTTTTTATTTACGGCTTTGGCTTGTAGTTTTGCTGCTTTTGCTTACGCCGAATTTGCCTCGATGGTTCCGGTTTCAGGAAGTGCTTATACCTATTCTTATGTAGCTTTTGGAGAAATTATCGCCTGGATTATTGGTTGGGCATTAATTATGGAATATGCTGTCGGAAATATAACGGTTGCCATATCGTGGAGTGATTATTTTACCGGACTGCTCCAGAGTGGCGGTATTCATTTACCACAATGGATTCAGATGGATTATTTAACAGCCTCAAACGGATTTAAAGACGCTACCGCTTTAATGCAGGGCGGAAAAACATACGAAAATTTAGGATCAGGATTACAAGCGGCTTATACAGCCTGGACAACAGCACCAACAATTGGTTCTTTTCATTTTGTTGCTGATTTACCAGCTTTATTCATTATTGTTTTAATTACAGCTTTGGTTTACCGCGGAATGAAAGAATCTCGTAACGCGAGTAACGTGATGGTTGTTGTAAAACTTTGTATTGTGCTTCTAGTAATCGCCGTTGGTGTATTTTATGTAGATACAGCTAATTGGGATCCGTTTGCACCAAATGGAGTTAGCGGAGTTTTAAAAGGAGTTTCTGCTGTTTTCTTTGCTTATATTGGTTTTGACGCGATTTCTACAACTGCTGAAGAATGTAAAAATCCACAGCGTGATTTGCCACGCGGTATGATGTGGGCCATTATTATTTGTACTTTATTATATATCGCTATTGCCTTGGTTTTAACTGGAATGGTGCGTTATAACGAATTGAATGTTGGAGATCCTCTTGCATTTGTTTTCGATAAATTAAACTTAAAATGGATGTCTGGAATTATTGCCGTAAGTGCCGTAATTGCGATGGCGAGCGTTCTTTTGGTTTTCCAAATGGGACAACCTCGTATCTGGATGAGCATGAGCCGTGACGGTTTGTTGCCAAAGAAATTTTCTACTGTGCATCCAAAATTCAAAACACCTTCATTTGCTACAATCGTTACTGGTTTTGTGGTTGCCGTTCCGGCTTTATTTTTGAACTTAACAATGGTAACCGATTTATGCAGTATAGGAACTTTATTTGCCTTTGTATTGGTTTGCGCGGGAGTTTTAGTATTGCAAAATAAACCTGAAATTCCAAGAGGAAAATTTAAAACACCTTATGTGAATTCGAAGTATATTTTGCCGGTTTTAATGATTGCCGGAATATATTACGCCTTTGCTTTCAACAATAAAGCGACAATGGCTTTTATTAATAATGAAGCACAAACAAACGATGCAACGACGATTATTACATCTTTAGATAAAGAACAGTCAGCTAAAGTTTTCAATTATTTGGAAAGCATCGACGTCAAAAATAAAACGGCCGAAACTTCAGATTTAGAACATTTATTAAGCCAATACCAGGACGACGACGCTAAATATGCTGAGGTTGTAAAAGGCTTGCCAATCAACGATTCTCTAAAATACGAATCAGGTTTCAGTTTGTTCAAACACAAAATCCCAATGTGGATTTTCCTTTTCGTTTTAGTTGGATTAGCCGTTTGGTCGTTTAGACAAAACTTGTCTTTAATTCCGCTTTTAGGATTAATCTGCTGCCTGTACATGATGGCCGAATTAAGCGTTTGGAACTGGATTTACTTTACAGTTTGGTTGTTAATCGGATTGTTGATTTACTTTACCTATAGTAGAAAAAATAGTAAGCTGAATACGATTGAAGCTTAAGATGTGAGGAGTAAAAAGTATATGTGAAAAGCCGTTTTGAAATTAATCAGAACGGCTTTTTTATTTTATTTTTTCACGCAGATTTGGCAGATTAAAGCAGATTTAAGTAGATTTTTAAGTTTATAGCAATAAATAAATTTGCGCTGATCTGCCTAAATCTTTTTAAATCTGCGTGAAAAATTCTGTGCTCTCTAAAAAAAATCCGCTAAGAGAAAAATCTCCAGCGGATTTAAACAAACAAATTAAAAATCTTGCAAATTTATATATAAAGAAATGTTTGCCTTTTTAAGTTATTATTTTGTTTCACGCAGATTCTGCAGATTAAAGCAGATTTAAATAGATTTTTTTTAACTTGAGCAATATATAAATCTGCGCTCATCTGCTTAAATCCTTTTAAATCTGCGTGAAATAACTTAGTGTATCTCTGCGAAAACCCTCCTCGAATCTCTGCGAAATATAGATTACAAAATCCCAAGCTCAACCATACAAGCTTTCATCATCTCATAAGTACGCTGAATATCATTATCCAACCCAATAGAAAAACGAATTAAGCCATCTGTCAATCCCATTTCTGCTTGTTCCTCTAACGGAATTTCACTAGAAGTTGAGGTTCCCGGCGCGCTGAAAAGTGTTTTATAAAAACCTAAACTTACCGCCAAATACCCTAAGTTTCTCGATTGCATCAATTCCATTAGTTCATTGGCTTTCTCCAAAGTGCCAACGTCAATGGTCATCATTCCCCCAAAACCGTATTCCGGATTAATCATTGTTTTATAAAGCTCATGACTAGGATGACTTTTCAATCCAGGGTAAACCGTTTTTAAACCATCCGCTTCAAATTGATCTGCCAGAAAATGCGCATTATGACTGTGTTGTTTGATACGGATATGAAGCGTACGAAGATTTTTCATTACCGAAGCCGAACGTAAACTGTCCATTGTTGGGCCCAAAAGCATGCTCGCTCCGGAGTTTACATTTTTCAATGAATTGATAAATTCTTTAGAGGCGCAAGTCACACCACCAACCGTATCGCTGCTTCCGTTAATGTATTTCGTCAAACTGTGAATCACGATATCAGCACCTAATTTTGCAGGCGAAACTGATAATGGCGAAAATGTATTGTCAACCACCAATTTCAAATTATGCTTTTTGGCAATTTTTGCCAAGCCAGCAATATCAGCCACTTCCAATAACGGATTACTTACCGTTTCACAGTAAATAACTTTCGTATTAGGCGTAATCGAAGCTTCTACAATATCCAATTTCGTAATGTCCACAAAGCTCGTTTCAATTCCGAATCGGGGTGTAAAATTCTTCAAAAAAGCATACGTTCCGCCATAAATAGTTCGGCTGGAAACAATATGGTCGCCCGCACCGCAAAGCTGCAATAGGGTAGGCGTAATGGCTCCCATTCCAGAAGCTGATACGTTTGCCGTTTCCGTTCCTTCCATCGCTGCCAAAGCCTGATCCAAATACAAATTACTTGGCGAAGAATGGCGCGAATACAAATAACAGCCTTCCATGTTGCCTTCAAAAGTATCGAACATCGTTTTAGCCGAAAGGAAAGTATAAGTAGAAGAATCAGAAATCGAAGGATTCACACCTCCAAATTCCCCAAAGTATTGCAAATCCTGAATTTTATCAGCTGGGTTAAAGTTTTTCATATGTTTTTAGTTTCAAGTTTTTATTTGTTTCAAGTTTCAAGTTGTTGGAACCTTATTAATCAAGCTTTAATTTTTAACCATTTTCATTGGAATTTGGAATTTAAAATTTGGGATTTGATTTAATCAGGAGCTATTTCCAGCTTTCCGTTTCAAGTCCTCATAAAAAAGGCAAAGTTTCTAATGGTCTAAAAAGAGCTTCCGCTGGTCGCTTTTTTAGACCAAGAAACTTTTGCCTTTTTTACTCCGGGCTTTACTCTTCAAATGAAATTCACTGAACTCCGATTAAAATAAAAGTATAGTGAAGTAATCTGGGCTAGGGCACTCGTTTTCAAAAGAAAATCAGTTCAAAATAACATCTATTAAGAAAATTAATCAATAATTGTTTTGATAATTAGATTTTAAAACTATAAAGTGTTATTATAATAGATTTTTAATTTAAATTTGTTTGATAAAACCCAAATCAATAGATTTTTTTTCATCGCATCAAAAATCAACAATCAACAATCAACAATCAACAATCATGACCTTAGACGCCACTGATAAAAAACTCCTGGTTCTATTACAAACCGACAGTAAAAAAACAACCAAAGAATTGTCCTTAAAGCTGAATCTTTCGGTAACAGCAGTTTATGAAAGAATCAAAAAACTAGAGCGCGAAGGAATTATCAAAAACTACGTTGCATTGGTTGATAAATCAAAGATTGAAAAAGGTTTTGTGGTTTTCTGTCATTTAAAACTCATTCAGCACACCAAAGAATTCTTAACAAAATTCGAAAGCGAAGTCATCAAACTAAACGAAGTTTTAGAGTGTCACCACGTAAGCGGAGATTATGATTACATATTAAAAGTATTGGTAAAAGACATGGAAGCTTATAGAGAGTTTTTGGTAACAAAACTTACAACGTTACAACATATAGGAAGCACACAAAGTACTTTTATGATTAGTGAAGTGAAGAATTCGACAGTAATTTTCTAAGATGCTAAGATTCTAAGTTGCTTAGGTTCTAAGTTTAGGTTCAATGGTTTTTTTGTTTCAGGTTGTTTTACTTTGTGTCCTTATCTTTGCCAGCAAATTTTAGATAAGCCTTTGTGCATCTTTGCGTAAACCTTTGCGAACTTTGTTGTAAAATGCCCAATACAAAATAAAACTTAGCGAACCTTTCGTAAATCTTAGCGCCCTTTGCGGTAAAATTTACAAACCAAATTCAAAATTCAAAACGAAAAAGCCGTAAATTTGATTTTAAATGCAACGATAATGGAAACGAAAGAATTAAGACGTAAACTCATAAAGGATTTTGGTAAATTCATTGAAGACGATTCTAAATTAGAGATTTTGGAAAGTGTTTTTGATGCCATAAATAATGATGAAAAAAAAACAATAGTTTCCGATTCCCATTACGATTTAGTTGCTGAAGAAAGAGAAAAGTATATTTCCGGAGAAAATCAGTCAAGTTCCTGGGAAGAAGTGGAGAAACGCTTGAATGCTAAATATAGTTTTTAAGATTATTATTTTACCATTAGCAGAAAAAGAAATTGACGAATCTATTGAATTTTATGAAAGTAGAAGTAAAGGTTTAGGAAAGCAATTTCTGCTTTACCTAAAATCTTACTTAAAAGTTTTAAAAACAAATCCCGAATTTTTCGAAATTAAAAAGCAGCCTTGTTTTCGCGAATTAACATTGGTTAAATTCCATTTGTCATTATTTATGAAATTAGCGGAAATGAAATAATTATTCATTCTGTTTTTCATACCTCACGAAATCCTCAGAGGAAGCCGTAACTTTAGGTACAAAGGTTCAGAGGAGCAAAGGGACAAAGGTTTTTTTGTTTCAGGTTTCAAGTTTCAGGTTGCTCCGCCTTGTGGACTTAACTTTGCTTATCAAAAATCAAAAAAAAAAACTTTGCGACTTCGCGACTTTGCGAGATTAAAAAACAAAAAACTTAGCGAACCTTGCGTAAATCTTAGCGCTCTTTGCGGTTAAGCCCTCCCCATAAAATTCACACAAAAAACATTGAAATTTAAACTTTAAACAAAACTTTATTCCTTAATTTTGTATCGCTAAAAATAAAATAGACAAACTATGAGTTCATTTGACGTAGTCATTATAGGTTCAGGTCCTGGCGGATATGTATCAGCAATTCGTTGCGCACAATTAGGTTTCAAAACAGCAATTGTAGAAAAGTATAACTCTTTGGGCGGAACTTGCCTTAACGTAGGTTGTATACCTTCAAAAGCATTACTTTCTTCTTCTCATCATTATGCAGAAATTGCTCATTTCGCAGATCACGGAATCGAAGTTTCTGGTGATGTGAAAATCAATTTAGAGAAAATGATCGCGCGCAAACAAGCAGTTGTAGATCAAACCGTAGGTGGAATCAACTACTTAATGGATAAAAATAAAATCACTGTTTTCAATGGTTTAGGTTCTTTCGTAGACGCAACGCACATTGCAGTTGCAAAAGCAGACGGAACATCTGAAACTATCGAAGCAAAATATACTGTAATTGCTACAGGTTCAAAACCATCTTCTTTGCCTTTCATCAAAATTGATAAAGAAAGAATTATCACTTCTACTGAAGCTTTGGCTTTAAAAGAAGTTCCAAAACACTTGGTGATTATTGGTGGTGGAGTTATCGGAATCGAGCTTGGACAAGTTTACTTGCGTTTAGGAGCTCAGGTTTCTGTAGTAGAATTCATGGACAGAATCATTCCGGGAATGGACGGAGCTTTGTCTAAAGAATTGACTAAAGTATTGAAAAAACAAGGAATGAAATTCTACGTTTCTCACAAAGTAAAATCAGTTGAAAGAAACGGCGATGCTGTTGTAGTTCAGGCTGAAAATGCAAAAGGAGAAACGATAACTTTAGAAGGAGATTATTCATTAGTTTCTGTTGGTCGTCGTCCTTATACAGACGGATTAAACGCAGACAAAGCAGGAGTGAAAATTTCAGACAGAGGACAAGTAGAAGTAAACGATCATTTACAAACTAACGTTCCAAATATTTACGCAATTGGAGATGTTGTTCGTGGAGCAATGTTAGCACATAAAGCGGAAGAAGAAGGAACTATGGTTGCTGAAATCTTAGCAGGTCAAAAACCACATATCGATTATAACTTAATTCCTGGTGTTGTTTACACTTGGCCAGAAGTTGCTGCAGTTGGACAAACAGAAGAGCAGGTTAAAGCTTCAGGAACTGAATATAAAGTGGGAAGTTTCCCTTTCAAAGCTTTAGGTCGTGCAAGAGCAAGTGGAGATTTAGACGGATTCGTAAAAATCATTGCTGATGCTAAGACCGATGAGGTTTTAGGAGTTCACATGATTGGAGCACGTACAGCTGACTTAATTGCTGAGGCAGTTACTGCAATGGAATTCAAAGCTTCTGCTGAAGATATTTCAAGAATGAGCCACGCGCACCCAACTTTCGCTGAAGCGGTAAAAGAAGCTGCATTGGCTGCTACTGATAATAGAGCATTACACGTATAAACTACGTAAAATAATATTTTAAAAACCCATCGGAATCTAATTTCTGATGGGTTTTTCTTTTGCTGTAATTTTATGGTTTATATAATATAAAATTCAAAAATAATTTTGTAAATTAGATGAACAATTCTGATGCTATCTTTACTTCGATAAAAAGATAACATTATGAAAAATAAATATATAGCTCCAATTCTAATAGGAGCAGGAATTGCATTTGTACTTACTTCGTGCAAAGCAACCATACCAAAAAAAGCAACTGCAGTCACCAATTTTGACAAAGCAAAATATTTGGGAAAATGGTTTGAAATTGCAAGATTAGATTATAAATGGGAGAAAAATTTAAACAACGTAACTGCCGAATATTCCCTAAAGGATGATGGCACGATTAAAGTTGATAACAGGGGCTATAATGTCAAAAAAGACAAATGGGAAGAGAGCATAGGGAAAGCCAAGTTCGTCAAAAAGGACAATGTAGGTATGCTTAAGGTCTCATTTTTTGGTCCTTTTTATGCTGGTTATAATGTAATTGCAATCGACTCGGATTATAAATACGCGCTTGTGGCTGGCGAAAGCTTAAAATACATGTGGATACTTTCCAGAGAAACTACAATTCCTGAAAGTGTAAAAGCAGATTTTCTTATAAAAGCCCAGGAAATAGGATATAACGTTACCGATCTTGTTTGGGTAACTCACGATAAAACTTATCGCTAAATTCTATAAATAACAGCATTTTATCAAATAAATTATTAACCATATAAGTTCATTTAAGAGATTATAAGCTAGATGTTTTCTGAAGTATAAAGTTAAAATATAAGAAAAATTGAGCAAAATTTTAAATGAACTTATATTTGAAATGAATTTTCACCAAATATGAGTTTTTAGTTTTCTTTTAAATAAGACAAAAGTTTTGACCCAAAATATTTAAAAATATTTTTAACTTATATGATTTTTTTAATCACTAATTGATTAAAATGTTAAAAAAGCTTCTATGACTTATATGGTAAAAATTAAATCCTGATTATTTTAGAACATAGCCAAACTAATTATAAAAATAAAACCCGACAGTTTTAAAACTGTCGGGTTTTTTTATGTTAATGTGAAAATAAATTTATGCAGTGAAAATACTTTTATAATTATCCCAATATCTGTAAATCAAAAATAAATTGGCAAGGAATAATATTCCTGCAAGAGCCAACCCCGATGGATTTAAAAAATAGTTGATAAACAGAATGTTAACCGTAATAGGTAAGATCAAAATATTGGCTAAAGTTACATAGCGGCCAGTTACAAAAGCAATTCCGCAAAGCAATTCAATTGATTTTGCCAAAGGCATTAAATATGTAGAAGCCATTAAACCAGTATTAAAAGCTTTAAAATCATCATTTGTTGCTGGTTCTGCCGGCATCAAATGGAAGAAAAAACTAATAGAGGCAAAAAGAAACAACAGACCAATTAAAACTCGGACAATTATGGTAGCAATTTTCATAATACTAGGATTTTTATAGTTAAAAATATATAATTATTTACTGATAAACATTGCAAATTACAACTCTCTATAAAATGAAAATTTGTTTTTGAGGCGGTCTTTATTGAGAATCTTACAATCAATACAGCCCTATTTTGGGATTAATTGAATGCTATATCAAATATAACGATTTTTTTCTTATTAAATTGCTGATTAATTAACAGTTTTCTTATTTTTTAACGTACTTTCTATAAAGGAAAAATCCTCCCAAACTAATTAAAATAAACGGCCACAGATTGATGAAAAATACTAAAATTGACTGAAGAATATACCAGCCGCTTTTTAAAGAATCAACAATCTGAATACCTAAGTTAGGTTTGTAATAAGCGCTGTCCTTTTCGCCGGCCGTGATTTCTTGCTTTATCGTTTCATTTTGATAAAGCTGTAAAGTAACAGTGCTAAAATTAATCTGATCCTGCATTGACAAATTATCAATTGTACGATTATCATTGGCTTCTTTTTGATTAGCCAAAGTGTTTTCAGCAGCCATAATATCATTTATTTTTTTGCCTTTATTATCGATTGCTTTTTCAACTCTTTTTTCATTTGTAGTACTTCTTTTTTGTGAAAGCTGATTGGCTAATAATTTCAACGAAACATCATCAGCTTTGATGACCCTGAAATCCAGAAAGTCGATTTGTCTGGCAATACTCTTAATTACAGTGTCAAGCTGCGTGTTTGGAACGCGAATAGTGATATTGTTTTCTACCGAATATTTTGTGGTTTCGAGCGTGCTGTCCTGACTAATTTTAGTTTTAATCTGATCGTGAATATTGCTTTGCAGGTTGGTGTAAGTAACAAAACCTCCAAATTTTGCCACGGCGTTTTCAATTGCATAAGTAGATTTGACGACGTTTTTAACCTTGAATTTGATATCAGCGGTTCGAATAAATTTCTGTGTGCTGTTTTTGGGCTGCACTGCTGCTGTTGAGGAAACAGCCGTACTGTCTGCTGTAGTTTTGTAATCTGCAGGTTCCTCAGAAGCGTAATCTGCTTTTTTACAAGAAAATAATAATGCGATAATCACCAAGGTAGTCAAACCTAATTGTGCAATTGTTTTCATAAAGGTTATAAAATTTGATTAATAAAAATACTCGCCTGTCTTTCAGGTTCGTTTTGTTTTTTGCCACAGATTATTAGATTTAAATGATTTTTTAATCTTGTTAATCTGTGCAATCTGTGGCATTTTTTTCGTGAGTAATTTTTTAATCAAATGGCAAGAAAAGTTTTAATAATTAGCACTAATTCGATATACTAAAAAGTGTGCCAATAATTTTTGAGGATTACTTTATTGAAGGATTTTTTTTGTCGTAATTTTGAAGTCTAAAATTTATACTTTTTTGAGAGTTTCCATTCATAAACCTATTTCAAATCCAGAGCAGTTTAAAGAGCAACTTCTAACCTGGTCACAGCAATTTCGTGAGGTTGTTTTTTTAGACAGCAATTCGCATACGCAGGAATATTCAAGTTTCGATTGTGTATTGGCTGTTGATGCTTTCACTTCCTTGAAAACCGATTTTCACAATGCTTTTGATGATTTAAAACAATATCAGCAAACGACAAAAGACTGGCTTTTTGGATATTTAACCTACGATCTAAAGAATGATGTCGAGGAGTTGAAGTCAGCTAATTTTGATGGATTAAATTTTCCGGATTTGTTTTTCTTTCAGCCAAAAAAAATATTTTTATTGAAAGGAAATCAGCTCGAAATTCGATATTTATTACTTTGTGATGATGAGGTTGAGGCCGATTTCAATGAGATAGTTGAAAGTCGATCCCGAAGCCTCGGGACGAAAGTCGAAAGTGGTGGAGCTTTAAAAATTGAGCAGCGAATTTCAAAGGAATTTTATGTTGAAAAAGTAACAAAAATGCTAGAGTATATTAATAAAGGAGATATGTACGAAGCTAATTTTTGTATGGAATTTTATGCTGAAGATGCAATAATTAATCCATTAGAAAAATTTCTGAAATTAAATGAAATTTCGAAGGCTCCGTTTTCTGTTTTCTTTAAAAATCATAGACAATATTTACTTTCTGCTTCACCCGAACGTTATTTGAAAAAAGTGGGTGAAACGATTATTTCTCAACCCATAAAAGGAACTTCGAAACGATCTTTAGATTTAGTTGAAGATGAAAAATCCAAACTATTTTTAGAATCAGATTCGAAAGAACGCGCTGAAAATATAATGATTACCGATTTAGTCAGAAACGATTTGTCGCACACCGCACAAAAAGGTTCAGTTGAAGTTGTAGAGCTTTGCAAGATTTATTCATTTTTGCAGGTGCATCAAATGATTACGACGATTACTTCAAAACTAGATTCACAATATTCTCCAACTGATGTTTTAAGAACTACTTTCCCAATGGGAAGCATGACGGGCGCACCAAAAATTTCGGTGATGAAAATCATTGAAAATCTTGAAGAAACCAAACGCGGTTTGTACAGTGGTGCAGTAGGTTATTTTACCCCCGAAGGAGATTTTGATTTTAATGTTGTCATCAGAAGTATTTTGTATAATCAGGAAAATGAATATGTTTCTTTTTCAGTAGGAAGTGCGATTACAGCACAATCTGATCCTGAAAAAGAATATGAAGAATGTCTGTTGAAGGCAAAGGCAATGCATGAGGTTTTGCGATAAAAAAGGTTTGCCACTCCCGATAGCTATCGGGATAAGCGATTAAAATGATTTTGTTTCACGCAGATTCTACAGATTTAAGCAGATTTAAATAGATTTTTATTAAAATAAATCTGCGTCAATCTGCTTAAATCTTTTTAAATCTGCGTGAAAAAATAATTAGTAAAATTCGTGGCGAAAAAATATTTTACGCTTAACATTTCATTTAAAAATTGATAAAATTTAATTCTTTACATTTATCAAATGTTTTCAAAATTTCAAGATCATATCGTTTCAAGATTCCTTTTTCTGAGGAATAACAAACTATTTCTGGCTGTAAGTGGAGGATTGGACAGTATGGTTTTATTGCATTTGATGCAGCAATTACCATGTGAAATAGCCGTTTTGCATTGCAATTTTCAACTTCGCGGATTAGAAAGTTTTGGCGATCAGGATTTTGTTCGCGAGTATTGCGATCAGCATAAAATTCCTTTTTTTACCACACAATTTGATACCGAAGCTTTTGCTAAAGATTATAAACTATCGACTCAGGTTGCCGCGCGAGAATTGAGATACAGCTGGTTTTATGAACTTCTGGAAACCGAAGATTTTGATTTTATTTTGACAGCACATCATGCCGATGATAATCTCGAAACTTTCATTATCAACTTAACGAGAGGAACAGGATTAGACGGTTTGGTTGGAATTCCCGAGCAAAATGATAATATTGTTCGTCCACTTTTGCCTTTTTCAAGAGATGAAATTCTGAAATATGCTGAAGAAAATAAGATAGAATGGCGTGAAGATAGCAGCAATGCTTCCAATAAATATCTTCGAAATAAAATTCGTCATGATTTAGTTCCGATGCTGAAAGAAATCAATCCGAACTTTCTGCACGCTTTTCAGAAAACACAATCATATTTGCAGGAATCCAGAGAAATGGCTGAAGATGCGTCGATTATGATTTATCAGCAAGTGGCAAAAGAAATGGGTAATGATATTCATTTCGATTTAAATCAGCTTAAAAAATTACCTAATTATAAATCGTATTTGTACCAATGGCTGAATGAATTTGGATTTTTGGCATGGAATGATATTTACGATTTAGTCGAAAGTCAGTCAGGAAAACAAATTTTTTCGGCCGAGTTTAGATTGCTAAAAAATAGAAATACGTTGATTTTAAGTCCGCTTGCAGAAGTCAATGAAACAGAGGAATATTTGATTAATGAAAATCAATCAGACGTTAATTTTCCCTTAAAATTGAGCCTTTGTAACGTAGGTCACATAACAATAGATTCAAATAAAGCTATCTTTGTGGACGCTGAAAAAATCCAGTTTCCTTTGGTTTTACGTAAATGGAATGAAGGAGATGTTTTTCACCCTTTTGGAATGAATGGCAAATCTAAAAAAGTAAGCAAGCTTTTTAAAGATGAGAAATTATCGCTGATCGAAAAGGAAAAAACGTGGATTCTTTGCTCCGATAATCAGATTGTCTGGGTTATTGGAATTCGACAGGACGAGCGTTTTAAAATTGAAACTACAACAAATAACATACTTAAAATAGAATTACAATAATGAACTTTAATCAATCCTATCAAACGATAACGTCAAAAAGTGTTTGGAATAAAACCATTGTTTTTTTGTTATTTTTCATTTTTGCTTTTGCAAAAGGTAACGCTCAGATTTTAGAGCCTGTAAAATGGACAGCAAAAATTGAAAAGAAATCAGGGACAAATGCTGTTTTGATTTTTGATGCAACGATTGAAAAAGACTGGCATATGTATTCGCAATTTACGCCGGATGGAGGACCGCTTCCGTTAGAAATTGTCTTTAAAAATCAAAAAGGAAATTACAATTTGGTTGGGAAAGCCAAAGAAGGAAAAACTAAAACAGCTTTTAATGATGTTTTTGGTGTAAATGAAACTTTCTTTGTAGGCAAAGCACATGTCGAACAGGAAATTACAATCACAAATCCGGATTTAAAAACCGTTGATGTCGATTTTGATTTTCAGGTTTGTAAAGAAGTGTGCATTAATTCAAATAAAAAATTCTCTATAGCAATTCCGGCATCTTTCAAAATGGTTGCTGTTGCAACAGTTTCTGAAGCTAAACCTGATGAAACAAAAGTAGAAGGAATTGCTGTTGATACTTTGTCATCAGTATCAAAAGAAACGAAATCAGAACAAGCTAAATCGGAAGTTGCAGCATCTTCAAAAGAAGAAATTCCAGCGCCGGCTCCGACGAGAAGTTTATGGTCAATCTTTTTAATCGCTTTTATATCAGGTTTCGCAGCATTGTTGACACCTTGCGTTTTTCCAATGATCCCAATGACGGTAAGTTTCTTTACCAAACAAAGTAAAAGCAGAGCAAAAGGAATTAGAAATGCTATTATCTATGGACTTTCAATTATCACTATTTATGTAGTTTTAGGTCTTATTGTGACTAAAATATTTGGTGCCGATGCTTTGAATGCATTATCTACCGATGTTTATTTTAACTTGATTTTCTTCGTTTTATTGATTGTGTTTGCAGTTTCATTTTTGGGAGCGTTCGAAATTATGCTTCCAAATTCATGGGCAAATAAAGCAGACCAACAAGCAGACAGAGGCGGAATAGTTGGAATATTATTCATGGCTTTGGCTTTGGCAATTGTGTCCTTTTCTTGTACAGGGCCTATCGTTGGAACTTTATTGGTGGAAGCAGCTTCAAATGGCGGAATTGCGCCGGTTGTCGGAATGTTAGGATTTTCATCCGCTATGGCATTGCCTTTTATGTTGTTTGCCATGTTTCCGGGGTGGTTAAATTCGTTGCCAAAATCAGGTGGCTGGCTGAACACGGTAAAAGTGGTTTTAGGATTTTTAGAATTGGCTTTGGCATTCAAATTTTTATCTAATGCAGATTTGGTTTTACAATTGCATTTATTAGAAAGAGAAGTTTTCTTAGCGATCTGGATTGCTATTTTTGGAACTTTGGCATTTTATTTATTCGGAAAAATTACGTTGCCGCATGACAGTCCGACAAATCATATTTCGGTTGGAAGATTATCATTTGGATTATTAGTATTGACGTTTACCATTTATTTAATTCCGGGACTTTGGGGAGCACCATTAAAATTAATCAGTGCTTTTCCTCCTCCACAAACATACAGTGAAAGCCCATTTGGTGTAGGAAGTTCATCAACTTCAAATGTAAATTCGGGAGAGATAAAAGGATTGCCTGATGGTGCTGAATTAGGACCACATGGTATAATGGTATTTCACGATTACGAAGATGGATTGGCATATGCAAAAGAAATCAAAAAGCCAATAATGTTAGACTTTACAGGTTATGCATGCGTAAACTGTAGAAAGATGGAAAACAATGTTTGGTCTGATGAAAGAGTTTTACCAATCTTAAAAAATGAAGTTGTTTTAATTTCTCTTTATGTAGATGACAAACGCGAATTGCCAAAAGAGGAACAATTTGTTACCGCGAAAGGAGATAAAATTGAAACAGTTGGTGATAAATGGACTGACTTTATGATTTCAAAGTATAAAACAAATACGCAGCCGTTATATGTTTTAACTGATTTGGAAGGAAAGAATTTAAACAATTCAAAACCAACCATTAGTTATGTAGATGTTGAAGAATATTTAACCTGGTTGAAAACTGGGATTTCAAATTTTAAGTAGAGAGCAAGAGGCAAGAGGCAAGAAGCAAGAAGCAAGAAGCAAGAGAAAAGAATATAGAATATAGAATATAGAATATAGAATATTAGAACGAGTATAGAAAAAGTAGTTGAAAAATCTAAAATCTACAGTCTAAAATCTAAAATAATTAAGGTGAAGTTAATTCAAACAAAAAGCACTCTAAGTTTAGAACTCAGAGTGCTTTTTTATTGGGTTGGCAAATTGGAAATTAATTTCTTATAGATATTCTCCGTGTTGAGAAATATCTAATCCTAATTCTTCTTTCTCTTCGGTAACTCTTAGAGGAGTAATTTTATTTACAATGAAGAATAAAATGTAAGAACCAACGAAAGCAAATATAGATACAACTACCAAAGCAATTAATTGGTTAATGAATAAAGTTGGAGTTCCAAAAATCAAACCTTGGTTGTCACCAACTACTGGGTTAACTGCTTTTGAAGCAAAAACCCCAGTTAATAACATACCTACCATACCACCAACACCGTGACAAGCAAAAACGTCTAAAGCATCATCGATTTTTCCTTTAGGGAATTTGCTTACTACAAGGTTACTAACGATAGCAGCAAAAGCTCCAATAAAAATTCCGTGAGGAATACTTACGAAACCTGCAGCAGGAGTAATTGCAACAAGACCTACAACAGCTCCAATACAAGCGCCAAGTGCAGATAATTTATGTCCTAAAATTTTGTCAAGGAAAACCCATGCCATAGCAGCGGCAGCGGCAGCAACAGTTGTAGTTCCTAAGGCCTGAACAGCTAAACCATTAGATCCTAATGCAGAACCCGCATTGAAACCAAACCATCCGAACCATAATAAACCAGTTCCTAATAATACGTAAGTGATTCTTGCAGGGTTAACTTTTTGAATTTTTCTTTTTCCTAAGAAGATTGCTCCGGCTAGTGCGGCCCAACCAGCACTCATGTGTACTACAGTTCCTCCGGCGAAGTCTAATACTCCCATTTTGAAGAAAACTCCGTCAGGATGCCATGTCATGTGTGCTAACGGTGAATATATGAATAAGATAAATAAAACCATGAATAATAAATAAGCCCAGAAACGTACACGCTCTGCAAAAGCACCTGTAATTAATGCAGGAGTAATGATGGCAAATTTTGCTTGAAATAATGCGAATAACATAAATGGAATTGTAGGGGCAAGGCTCCAGGCTGTACTTGTACCAACACCCTGAAAGAATAAATTTGAAGTTGGGTCTCCAATAATTCCGCCAATAGTAGGTCCGAAAGCTAAACCAAAAGCAACAACAACCCATAAAATAGTAACAATTACCATAGCCATAAAGCTTTGTAGCATTGTACTAATAACGTTTTTCTTACCTACCATTCCTCCGTAGAAAAATCCTAAACCTGGTGTCATTAACAATACAAATGCAGTTGCTACAATCATCCAAGCCGTATCTCCGGTATCAAACTTTACAGCTTCTGCTGGAATTGGGTTGTCTGATAAGATGAAATTTGATACAAAAGTTAGTACCAAAATAGTGATAAGAATCACACTTAAAATAATTTTTCGCATAGTTATTTAGTTTTAAAATTTTTTATAAAAATATAAAATCATTCGATACCCCTATAAAAAATAGAGTGTAATGCTTAACTTTTGTTAATTTTTAGATTTAACCCCCTATATTTTACAGGTATTTGTTAAAAAGAACTTAAAATTTACAATTTATTAATCTAAAAATAGAAAAATGTCAGTTTTTTCATCTTTGTTAACAAAAAAACGTTAAAATAATTCTAATTTTAAGAGTAATTATGCTTAAATATTTATAAATATAATCAAAACGTTTAATTATTTAAATAAGAAGGATATCAAATGAATATTTTATCTGATGCCCTTTATTAATAAAATTTAGATTTAGATGTATACCCATTACGTGGTTTTTAGTAATCTTTTTTCTTTATTTGTATTCATTAATTAAGTTGCCTTTTTTAAGAAGATAAATAGAAGATTATGAAAATTGATAATAAAATTAAATGGGGAATTGTTGGTTTAGGAAATATCGCCCATCAATTTGCAACGGATTTGTTACTGATCGAAGATGCCAGTTTGGCTGCTGTTGCCTCTAGAAATTTTGATAAAGCAAATGATTTTGCTGCGGAATACAATTGCCCAAAAGCTTATGATTCGTATGAAGCAATTTTTGCAGATAAAGACGTCGAAATTATTTACATCGCGACCCCTCATGATTCCCATGCCGATTTATCTATCAAAGCTTTAGAAAATGGGAAACACGTTTTATGTGAAAAACCACTTGCCTTGTCTTTTGAAGATGCAGTTCGAATGATTGAAGCTTCTAAAAAATACAATAAATTTTTTATGGAAGCTTTCTGGACACGTTTTCTTCCCGCTTTTCAGGAGATCTTTGCAAAAGTGAAAAATGGAGAAATTGGCGAATTAACATATCTCAATGCCGACTTTACTTTTTGTGCAGATTTATCAGGATTAAATAGATTGACAGATGTTAAACGAGGTGGCGGTGCATTGTTTGATATTGGAGTGTATCCAATTTTTATCTCCTATATTATGTTGGGAATGCCGAAAGAAATTATTGCTAAAGCCAAGTACCATGATACCGGAGTAGATGTACAGACCAGTATTGTTTTACAATATGAAAATGCTCAGGCTGTTTTGCATACCGATTTAGTTTCGTCTCCAAGCATGAAAGCCAATATTTGTGGTACAAAAGGACGTGCCGAATTAAATGCGCCGTGGTTTATGAGTGATGGCTATTCGATTATAAAAGATGATCGTGAAGAAAAATTTATTCTTCCAAACCTTGGAAAAGGATATTCGCATGAAGCAATTGAATGTCATAAATGTATCAGAAATAATCAGATCGAAAGTCAGCTTTGGTCACATCAGAACAGTTTAGATTTGAGTGAAATCGTGAACAAAATTAAAAAGCAAATCGGCTTGCCATTTTAAGGGAAGAATATTTTGTAGTAAAAAAGCTATATTTTAAATATTTTCATTAGATTTAAAAATATTTAATGAAAAGAATTTATGTTAGTAAAAGTTTACGGAAGTGCCGTTTTTGGAGTGGAAGCAACCACAATTACGATTGAGGTTCATATGGATAAAGGAATTGGTTATCATTTAGTTGGGCTGCCGGATAATGCAATTAAAGAAAGCAGTTATCGTATTGCTGCCGCTCTCAAAAATAACGGATTGAGTTTGCCTGGTAAAAAAATAACTATCAATATGGCGCCAGCCGACCTCCGAAAAGAAGGTTCTGCTTACGATTTACCCCTGGCAATGGGAATATTAGTAGGTTCAGATCAAATAAAAGCGCCAGAAATTGAAGAATATGTTATAATGGGGGAGCTTTCTTTAGATGGAAGTCTGCAGCCCATTCGCGGAGCACTGCCCATTGCGATAAAAGCGAAAGAAGAAGGTTATAAAGGTTTTTTTCTCCCGATTCAGAATGTAAAAGAGGCTGCGATCGTTGTGGGCTTAGATGTATATGGAGTTAGTAATTTACAAGAAATTATTGATTTTTTTTCCGGAAAAGGCACGCTAGAACCTACGGTAATTGATACGCGAGCGGAATTCTATAAAACTTTAGATTTCCCTGAATTCGATTTTTCAGATGTTAGAGGTCAGGAAAGTATTAAACGATGCATGGAAATTGCTGCAGCAGGAGGTCATAATATTATTTTAATCGGTCCGCCCGGAGCAGGAAAAACGATGCTTGCCAAACGTGTTCCGAGTATTTTGCCTCCAATGACTTTGCGAGAAGCACTCGAAACCACCAAAATTCATAGTGTTGCCGGAAAATTAAAAGAAGTTGGTTTAATGAATCAAAGGCCATTCAGAAGTCCGCATCATACCATTTCAAACGTCGCTTTAGTGGGAGGAGGGAGTTATCCGCAACCAGGGGAAATTTCGATGGCTCATAATGGTGTTTTATTTTTAGATGAATTACCGGAATTCAAACGCGATGTCTTAGAAGTAATGCGACAACCTCTTGAAGACCGCGAAGTAACTATCTCGCGAGCAAAATTTACCGTTACCTATCCGTCCTCATTTATGTTGGTGGCGAGTATGAACCCAAGTCCGAGTGGTTTTTTTAATGACCCTGGTATGCCAAATACATCCTCACCACATGAAATGCAACGTTATCTAAGCAAAATTTCCGGACCTTTATTAGACCGAATTGATATTCATATAGAGGTGACGCCTGTTCCGTTTGAGAAATTATCCGACGACAGAAAAGCGGAAAGTAGTGTCGAAATCCGTAAAAGGGTTACAGCAGCGAGAGAAATCCAAACCAAAAGATTTGAAGAGATCGAAAACATACATTACAATGCACAAATGAGCAGTAAACTTATTCGTGAGTTTTGCGCTCTTGATAATCAATCAAAAGAATTACTGAAAACGGCTATGGAACGCCTGAATCTTTCTGCCCGGGCTTACGACAGGATTTTGAAAGTTGCACGCACGATTGCCGACCTAGATGACGCACCAACTGTAATTTCTCAACATATCGCCGAAGCCATTCAATACAGAAGTTTAGACCGTGATGGCTGGCTCGGATAATTTTAAATTTTTAGAACAAGTCTTTGCATCTTTTTCTATTACGATGAATAGGAATCTCCGTTAGTACTGCGACGTAGATTTTTATTTCAGATATTCATTAAAATTCATCACAGATTTCTTTTATTCAAACTGTAAATTTATTTGTTTTTAGAAATATTCCAGAAGCTCATTTTTCTTCTGGTTGTAAATCCTAATTTTTCATAGAGTCCGATTGCTCCAGTATTACTTTCTACAACGTGCAAAAACGGAATTTTACCCTGATCAAAAATAGCATTTACCACATACGTAATTAGTTGTTTTGCATGCCCTTTTCCAGTATGATCAGGATGCGTGATAATTGCACTTACTTCGGTAAAAGCATTCATTTTCATACGTTCTCCGGTAATTGCAATTAATTGGCTGTCCTTAAAAATTCCATAATAATCTCCAAGTAAAATGGTTTTGTTTTTAAAATATCCGGGCTGTATTAAATTGACCAAACTGCACAAAGCTTCGTTATGTTCTTGAGTAAGTTTGATAATTTCAGTTTCTACTGGAAGCTGAATTTTTTCTTTTATAATCATTTGAAGACAAACCAATTCTTTTGTGATTTTTAATTCATCAACTATTTCAGGCTTTTCCCCTACAGTAAAAAAATTATCAGTTAAAGTTGCATATTCTTTTGTAGCAATTGCTGTATTTTCCAGATGTATAAAACCTCCAAAAGGACCATAATCCGGATGGTAGAATTTTGTATTACCATAATCTATCGCAAATGCCTGATGGTTTTCTGTTAAGGAATACCAAACCGGATTATCTAATTTATTTTCTTCTGTACCTTTCATTTATAAGGACTTTATTTGTTATTCTTGCGGTTTAGAATATAATACTCTAAAAGAATGAGCAACGGCCGGATGCAAAATGGTAGCGTGGTTTTCTTCAGGGAAATATTCAAAATTCACTTTTATGTTTTTGTTTGTAGAAGATTTAATTCTTTCTGCTAGTAAATTGGCGTCAACTTCCATTACTCTTGGGATTTCTGTTGGCGTAAGACCTTCTTTGCCCACTGCGATGTAAATATCAATTGGTTGATTAAAACTTTGCTGAAAAATAATAGAATCGTCATTTAACAATGAGCCATTATTCCACCATAAACTCGGACTTACGATGATGTATTTATTAAACAGGTTTGGTTTTTTTAATAATATTTCTGTTTCTAACAATCCACCTAATGATTGTCCGATAATCATTTTAGAATTCGTTGTTTTGTATTTTTTATCTATGAAAGGCTGTAATTCTTTTTCGATAAAAGCAATGAATTTATCCGAATGACCGGAAGTTGGAAAACGCTTTTGGTCTTTTTCTATAGTTGTCGGAAAAGTAAAATCTCTTCTTCTGTCAACCGTACCAATACCGACAACAATTGATTTTGGGACCTGATTTACCCATTCAAAACTATTAAATTGAACTAATCCTGAAATATGAATAAAATCTTCATCGGCCGATCCGTCTAATAAATAAATCACGGGATATTTTGTAGCTTCATTTGGATTATAACCTTCAGGCAGATAGATATTCAGGATTCTTTTTTCGCCTAATTCTTTCGATTGAATTTCATTAATAACGCCTAATACAAAAGGTTTACCAGCATCGGTTGATTGAGAATTGCTTGTTTGGCTAAAAATTGAAGTTAAAGAAAAAAATAAGCAGGCAAGTAAGTGTAATTTATTCATTTTGAAATATTTAATGACCAGTTTTGAATTTTTTAGAACAAGTTGTAAGAAGCTAAAATACAAATTTTGATTTACAGTTAATGTCAAAAAGAAATCCCATTCGCCTTAAACGAACGGGATTCCATAAAATGTAATAATTAAAAATTACTTCCCTCTCGAAGCAAATATTTTGTCCAAACCTTCCATCGCAATGGTGAAACCTTCTTTGAAACCCATTTCGATGATTTTTTCTAAATCGGATAGATTTTCATGTTTGATAGCAATGTCTACAAAAGTGCCAGCACCTTGTTCAGAGAAATTCACATTCCAGTCAGAACGTGGAAAATCTTTGTTTAAATTTCCATCGCTATCTGAAAAAGCGTCCAGATATTTAAAATTTGATTTTGGTGTTATTGATGTAAAATCGGCAATAGCCCAATGTTCTTCACCTTGCGGACCAACCATGGCATATAGTCTCCGCCCGCCTACTTTAAAATCCATAAATTTTGTTTTGGCTTTCCATGGCGATGGCGCCCACCACTGGTCTAATATTTCGGGTTCTGTCCAGGCCGACCAAACATTATCAAGAGAGGCATTAAATTCACGTTTTACATTTACCGTGCTATTTTCCTGATCTACGGTAAAATTCATCAATAGATTAGATTTCATTTTCTTTAGATTTTAGATTCATTAATACTTGATCCAATTGACTGAAACGGTTTTCCCAAATTTCTTTAAACTGAGCCAGCCATTTGTCAACTTCTTTCATTTTGTCAATTTTTAGCTGATAATAAATTTCTCTTCCAACTTTTTTCTCGTCTAACAGTTCACATTCATTAAGAATTTTAATGTGTTTAGAAACGGCTTGCCTTGTGGTGTTAAATTGTTCCGCAATCGCATTTGGCGTAAGGGCATTAGTAGCAACTAATACTAAAATGGCTCTTCGGGTCGGGTCAGCAATTGCCTGAAAAATATCTCGTTTCATTTTTAAATTATTTAAACACGCAATCAATCAGTTGCAAATATAAGCAACTTTTTGGTTGCGAAAAAAGCTACTATGATTTTTTTAAAATTTCGTGTATTCGAAGTGTAGCATGATTTATTTCGGCCAGTACAAAACATTAAATTTATGTCCGTCAGGATCAGAAAATCCAAAGAAATAGCCTTTTTCAAAATTTTGTGGTTCAGCGAAAACTTTCCCGCCAGCGCTTTTAACAGCCAGCAATCTTTGATGTACTTCATCAACACTTTCAGCCGAAAGAGAAAATATGATTTCGTTACCTTGTTTCAAATCGGCCATTTCATCATTGACTGCCCACTTGAATCTTTCTTTTGTAAAAAAATGAATTATAAAATCATCATCGCCAAAACAAAAACTTGTTAAATCTGTATTTGTACCATTTGGTTTAAATCCTAATTCGCTATAGAATTTAGTTGTGCGTGCCAAATCTTCTACGCCTAAATTGGCCCATATTTTTTTAGTTTTCATAATAATAACTTTAAAAAATTAGCATTCTATCTCCACCATTCCATAATAGTCGTGTAATAAAATTACGAATTTTAAATTAGAAAATGTAGAAATGAAGACGTATCTCAGTGATGCGCTATAGCTTTAAATGTCAGATAAAATGAAAAATGTAGAGGGACGTAATACGTCTAATTGTAGAGGCGCACAGCAGTGCGTCTAACGCATAGTTTAATTTTTTTGTTTTCTAATTTTTATCTGATAAGCAATTTCCCATAAGATAATTGAAAATATTGCATTAGTCAGGATAGCTGTTTTAATCAGGTAAGGATCATATTTTGTAAGCAGCTGTAAATTGGTAAATTTCAAAGCAAAGAATAGTGCAAAAATTGAAATCAAAATAGAACACGTTATATTAAATAATGGCGTCCATTTTAGAACTAAAAAAGAAAAAACAATATTGATAATAAGAAAACCGCATCCCAGCGTAATGAATCTATGATCTTTTAATTTTTCGCCCAGCGCAAGTAAAGGCGAAGTAGCAAAACTATAAGTAAAAAATAAGAGTGAATAAAGCAGAATTCGAATTTGTGGTTTCATTTTTTAAGATTTCTTTTAATGAATAAACAAAGATAAACATAATGTATAAATTTTTGTGACTTGTGTTCATAAGTGGCATTCTTGCATTCTTATGCTAGCGCGAGCGTCCCGCTCGTGCCCGCAAAGTTTTTAAATTCAGTGTTTTCAGGCTTACGTTCACGAGCGGGACGCTCGCGCTAGCAAGGGGGTTACTTGTGGAGATTCCTCATTCGGTGGGATGACAAACAAAATGGTTGCTTACGGGGCTTCGACTTCGCTCAGCCTGACAAGACTGGGTGAAATAAGAATCTGCAAAATCTGCGCGAAACCAAAAAAAATCCCGCTTCAAAAAATGAAACGGGATTTTTACACTTGATATTCTCTTTTTTTTTATTTTAAACTGTTGCAGCAATTTCTTGTGGCAACGGAATTTGATTTTTAAGCAAATCTTCGAATGTTTCGTGTTGGCGAATTAAGATTCCTTTTCCGTCTTTCCATAAAACTTCAGCTGGTTTGTATCTTGAATTGTAGTTCGAAGACATGGAGAAGCAATATGCTCCTGCATTTCTGAAAGCTAAAATATCACCTTCAGTAATTTCTGAAATTTTGCGATTGTTAGCAAACGTATCAGTTTCACAAATATATCCTACAACAGAGTAAAAACGCTCTTTTCCTTTTGGGTTCGAGATGTTTTCAATGTAGTGTTGTGAACCGTAAAACATCGGACGAATTAAGTGATTGAAACCACTATCAACTCCTGCGAAAACTGTTGAAGTTGTTTGTTTTACTACATTTACTTTTGCTAAGAAGTAACCCGCTTCACTCACCAAAAACTTACCTGGTTCGAAAATCAACGTTAAATCTTTACCATATTCTGCACAGAAAGCGTTGAATCTTTTTGATAATTTTTTACCTAATTCTTCAATATCTGTTTCGATATCGTCTTTTTTGTAAGGTACTTTAAATCCGCTTCCGAAATCTAAAAATTCAAGATTTTTAAAGTGTTTTGCAGTATCAAACAAGATTTCAGCAGCATACAAGAATACTTCGATATCTAAAATATCTGATCCTGTGTGCATGTGAATTCCAACAATACTCATTTTTGTATTTTCGACAATTCGCAGGATATGTGGTATCTGATGTACCGAGATTCCGAATTTACTATCGATATGTCCCACAGAAATATTAGCATTTCCACCCGCCATTACATGCGGATTAATACGAATACATACCGGAATTTGAGGATATTTTGTTCCGAATTGCTCCAGAATAGATAAGTTATCAATATTAATTTGAACACCCATTGCAGCAACTTCTTCGATTTCTTCTAAAGAAACTCCGTTTGGCGTAAAAAAGATTTTTTCAGGTTCATAGCCAGCATGAAGTCCCAATAAAACTTCTTGAATTGATACAGTATCTAACCCAGACCCCATGTTCTTTAATAACTGAAGAATCGCAACGTTAGACAATGCCTTCATGGCATAATTAACTCTCAAGTTCTCTACTTTAGAGAAAGCTTTAGTTAACCTGTTGTACTGTGATTGGATTTTTTCGGCATCATAAACATATAATGGACTTCCAAATTGCTCTGCTAACTGCAGTAAATCTTTTGCTTGCATTTTTTTAAACTATTTTGGGCAAAGTTATTATACTTTTGAGTAACTGCAAATTATTTGTAGAAAAATAACAAATTGTAACAAATTGTTTGTTTTTGAACAAAAAGTGCTTTATTTCGAATTTTTATAAATTCTTTTTAGGTTCTGAGGAGCTAAGATTCTAAGGTACTAAGATTTTGCCACAGATTAAAGGATTAGCGTAGATTTTTTTGCTACGAAGTACACGAATTTTCGCGAATTTTATTTTGAATTTCAGCAAAATGCATAAAACATAGCCCGTGGATTCAACCATGGGAAACGTTTCGGATTAGACGTAATCATATATTGTGTCCCCGCGGTTGAAACCGCTCGCTATGTCTGAAGATTAGATTTTTTAATTTTGAATTTTTCATAAAAGGCTCAAAACATAGCCCGTGGTTTCAACCACGGCAAACGTTGGGAATTGGACGTAATCATCTATTGTGTTCCCGTGGTTGAAACCACGGGCTATGTTTAATTTTAGAAGCGAGCAAAAAAGAAATTTGTGGAAATTAGTGTAATTTGTGGCAAACAAAAGATCACTTTAATCCATATAATCTGTGGCAAAAAAACAAAACCCCTGAATGTAAATTCAAGGGTTTGTTAGTAGTAATGTTGTTTATTGGAATAAAGACTTAATGATTTTAACTTTTAAGTTCTTAAGATTTAGGTTAGAAAGAGAACCTTAGTCCCTCAGTACCTTAGCAACTCAGAACCTTCAAAACTATAAACTCGGTAAATCTCCGTTTCCTTTGGTTGGCAAGTTGGTAGAGCCCATTAAGAACAAATCTACTTCTCTTGCTGCTTCTCGACCTTCTGAAATAGCCCATACAATTAACGATTGTCCTCTTCGCATATCACCAGCGGTGAAAATGTGAGGAACATTCGTTTGATAATTTTTTGCTTTATAGTTGCTTCTCATGTCAACTTCAAGACCTAATTGCTCGCTTAAAGTTTTCTCAGGACCTGTAAATCCTAAAGCCAATAAAGCCAAATCGCAAGGCCAGATTTTTTCTGAACCTTCTCTTTCGATCAATTCAGGACGCTGACCCGGAGTCATTTTCCATTGTACTTCAACTGTTTTTAATCCCACTAATTCTCCTTTTTCGTTCGCCAGGAATTCTTTAGTATTGATTAACCAGTTTCTGTCGCAGCCTTCTTCGTGAGAAGATGACGTTTTCAACTGCAGCGGCCAGAAAGGCCAAGGCGTTGATTCGCTTCTTCCAACTGGAGGTTTTGGTAAAATCTCAAAGTTAGTTACTGATTTTGCTCCGTGTCTGTTGGATGTTCCGATACAATCTGAACCTGTATCTCCACCACCAATTACGATTACGTCTTTTCCAGTTGCCATTACCTGGTCTGGAATTGACTCTCCGTATAAAACTTTCGTTTGCTGTGTTAAGAAATCCATTGCCTGAACAACACCTTTGCTATCGATTCCTTTAGTTGGCAAACTTCTTCTCTCCGTTGCTCCACCGCATAATACGATAGAATCAAAAGAATTTAGTTCTTCAACGCTAAAGTTTACTCCAACATTTACATTAGTTTTGAAAGTGATTCCTTCTGCTTCAAGGATCGCTACACGTCTGTCGATAATTCCTTTTTCTAATTTGAAATTTGGAATTCCGTAACGTAATAAACCTCCAATAGCATTGTCTCTTTCAAAAACCGTTACAGTGTGACCTGCTCTGTTTAATTGTTGAGCCGCCGCCAAACCAGCAGGACCTGAACCAATAACAGCAACAGTTTTTCCTGTTCTCTTTGTTGGTGGCTGTGGTTTGATCCATCCTTCAGCAAAACCTCTTTCGATGATGTTTTTCTCGATGTTTTCGATTGCAACCGGTTCTTTGATGATTCCTAATACACATGATTTCTCACATGGAGCAGGGCATAAGCGACCTGTAAATTCCGGAAAGTTATTGGTAGATTGTAAAATCTCCAATGCACCTTGCCATTCTTCCTGATGTACCATGTCGTTAAAGTCAGGAATTAAATTTCCTAATGGACAAGCACTGTGGCAAAAAGGAATACCACAATCCATACATCTTGAACCTTGTTCTTTTTTCTTATCTTCTGTTAACGGAATAGTAAATTCGTTGTAGTTCGAAACACGTTCTGCAACTGCTACATTACTTTCGTCGGCTCTGTTATATTCTTTAAATCCGCCTATTTTACCCATGACATTTTAATTAAATTCCAACTTCTTTAAATTCCAAATTCCAATTTTTTATTGACATTTGCATTGCCATTGAAATTGATTTTTGATTTTTGAAATTGATTTTTATCCAGCTATTAATTCTTCTATTTTTTTCTCTTCTGCAATTCGTTGTAATGCTTTTTTGTAATCAGTTGGCATTACTTTTACGAAATGTTTCTGCTCATTTTCCCAGTCTGCTAAAATTCTTTTTGCTAATGGACTGTTGGTGTACAAAGAGTGATTTTTGATTAATTTTCTCAATTTGGTCACATCTTCTTCTTCGATAGGATCAAAAGCAACCATTTCCATGTTGCATAATGTTGCATCGAATTGTTGTTTTGGATCATAAACATAAGCTACACCACCGCTCATACCAGCTGCGAAGTTTCTTCCTGTTTTTCCTAAAACAACTACAGTACCACCGGTCATGTACTCGCATCCGTGATCTCCAATTCCTTCAACAACCGCAGTTGCTCCAGAATTTCTCACACAAAAACGCTCTCCGGCCATTCCATTAATATAAGCCTCTCCGGTAATAGCTCCGTAAAGGGCAACGTTTCCAATAATGATGTTTTCTTCAGGTTTGAAGGTTGCAGTAGGAGGGACTTTGATAATCAATTTTCCTCCGGAAAGTCCTTTTCCTAAATAATCATTACAGTTTCCGTGAATTTTAAACGACAATCCGTTTGTTGCAAAAGCACCAAAACTTTGTCCGGCAGAACCTTCAAAATCAACTAAAATAGTGTCTTCAGGTAAACCTTGTGCGCCATATATTTTTGAGATTTCATTACTCAAAATGGCACCTACAGAACGGTCTGTATTTTTAATTTTAAATGTAACTCTTGTTTTTTCTTTTCTATAAATAGAAGGAATCGCTTCTTTGATAATATCAAAATCCAATACATTTTCAAGTTGGTGATCTTGTTCAGTTGTATTGTGAATCGGCTCTGTTTTAGCTTTTTCCGGTTTGTATAGAATTGATGATAAATCTAAACCATTGGCTTTGTAATGTTTGATCGCTTTGTTCACATTTAATTTTTGTGATTGACCCACCATTTCTTTTAAGGTTCTGAAACCTAATTGTGCCATGATCTCTCTTAATTCCTCAGCAATAAAATACATGAAGTTGATTACGTGCTCTGGAGTTCCTTTGAAATTTTTTCTCAATTCAGGATCCTGAGTTGCAATACCAACCGGACATGTATTTAAGTGACAAGCTCTCATCATAATACAGCCAGAAGCCACAAGCGGAGCAGTAGCGAAACCAAATTCTTCAGCTCCTAACAATGCAGCAATAGCTACGTCACGACCTGTTTTCAACTGTCCGTCACACTCTAAAACCACACGGCTTCTTAAATCATTTAAGATCAAAGTTTGTTGTGCTTCAGCTAAACCAAGTTCCCATGGAATTCCAGTATGTTGTAAGGAAGTTAATGGTGCAGCACCAGTTCCTCCGTCATAACCTGAAATAAGGATAACATCAGCTTTTGCTTTGGCAACACCGGCAGCAATTGTTCCAACACCTACTTCAGAAACTAATTTTACGTTTACACGCGCCTCACGATTGGCATTTTTTAAGTCGAAAATCAACTGAGATAAATCCTCAATAGAGTAAATATCGTGGTGAGGCGGAGGCGAAATCAAACCTACATAAGGTGTAGAGTTTCTCGTTTCAGCAATCCAAGGCACCACTTTTTCTCCAGGTAATTGTCCACCTTCTCCAGGTTTTGCACCCTGAGCCATTTTAATCTGAATTTCTTTAGCGTTTGTCAAATAGTTGATCGAAACACCAAAACGTCCCGAAGCAACTTGTTTGATTGCACTGTTTCTTGAATCTCCGTTGATTTCTTTCTGGAAACGTTTTGGGTCTTCTCCACCTTCTCCAGAATTACTTTTTCCGCCAATTCTGTTCATTGCAATCGCTAAATTCTCGTGTGCTTCTCTACTAATAGATCCGTAAGACATCGCACCCGTTTTGAATTTCTTCACAATTTCTGTCCAAGGCTCTACTTCATCAATAGAAATTGGATCTAAGTTGTTGAATTCAAACATACCTCTAATAGTCATTAGGTTTGAGCTTTGCTCGTTTACCATATTAGAGTATTCTTTATAACTTTCAGGACTGTTCAAACGAACTGCCTGTTGTAGTTTAGCAATAGTTGTCGGGTTAAACATGTGTTTTTCACCACCACGTCTCCATCTGTAAATACCTCCAATTTCTAAAGGCAATAAGTTGGCAACTTTTGAATTTGGGAATGCTTTTTGGAAACGTTTTTTAACTTCTTTTTCAACTTCCATCAAACCAATTCCTTCTATTCTTGAAGGTGTATAAGGGAAATATTTAGAAGTAAATGTTTTATTTAAACCTAGAATCTCGAAAATTTGAGCCGCTCTGTACGAATGTAAAGTAGAGATTCCAATTTTGTTCATGATTTTAACGATTCCTTTTGCAATCGCTTTGTTGTAGTTTACAACTGCATAATCAGCTTTTACTCCTGTAATAAATCCTTGTGCAACCTGATCGTGAATGATTTCGTTTACCATGTATGGATTGATCGCACTTGCACCGTATCCGAACAATAAAGCAAAATGATGCGGCTCACGAGGTTCTGCAGATTCGATTATGATTCCGAATTTAGAACGAACCTGTAAAATGTTCAAAGAATGGTGAATGTAAGAACAAGCCAATAACATAGGAATTGGAGCCATTTGTTCGCTCACGCCTCTGTCAGACAAAATGATTACGTTACAGCCTTCAGAAACCGCCTTGTAAGTTGCCTGAACACATTTTTCAAGCGCACGTTCCAAACCGTTAACACCTTTTTCTATTTTATATAAAGTAGAAATAGTAGCCGATTTAAAATCTGCGTGGTCAATGTTTCTGATTTTATCTAAATCCTCGTTAGAGATAACCGGATTTTGAATTTTTAATTTTTTACATTGTTTAGATTCAATTTCGAAAATATTGAAATCTCCACCAACTGCTAAACTGATATCAGTAATGATTTCCTCACGAATACCATCCAAAGGCGGGTTGGTAACCTGAGCAAATAATTGTTTGAAATAGTTGTACAACAATTGAGGCTGGTCTGACAATACTGCCAAAGGCGTATCGTTACCCATAGAACTGATGGCTTCAGCTCCCTGACCTCCCATTGGATTGATGATTGTTTTTAAATCTTCAATAGTGTAACCAAATAAACGTTGTCTGGTTTGGAAATCTAATTTCTCGACCGGAGTCGGATTATTTGTGTATGGAATTTTAGCTAATGGCAGTAAATTCGCATCCAACCATTCTTTATAAGGACGTTTTGTTACGATTGAATTTTTAACCTCTTCATCCTCAATAATACGGCCTTCGTTCATATCAACAAGGAACATTTTTCCTGGCTCAAGACGACCGTGTTTAATTACATCCTCAGGATCGATATCCAATACACCAATTTCTGATGACATGATTACGAAACCGCTTTTTGTCAAAGTGTAACGGGAAGGACGCAAACCGTTTCTGTCTAATAACGCACCAATTACGTTACCATCTGTAAACGGAATAGAAGCAGGACCATCCCAAGGTTCCATGATACAAGCGTTAAATTCGTAAAACGCTCTTTTTTCAGGAGACATCGTCTGGTGTTTTTCCCAAGCTTCAGGAACCACCATCATCATCGCTTCAGGCAATGAACGGCCGGTCATCAATAGAAGCTCAACCACCATATCCATAGAAGCAGAATCTGATTTTCCTTCTAAGATAATTGGGAATAACTTTTTGATATCATCGCCAAAAACTTTGCTTTGCATAAGCTCTTCACGAGCACGCATACGGCTTACGTTTCCACGAAGTGTGTTAATCTCACCATTATGACACATGTATCTAAATGGCTGAGCTAATTCCCATGAAGGGAAAGTATTTGTAGAGAAACGCTGGTGAACTAACGCCAAACGAGTCACTAAATCTGGATCTTTTAAGTCAACATAATAACGGCTGATGTCTTCCGGCATCAATAGACCTTTATATATTATGGTAGTTGTCGATAAACTAGAGAAATAAAACATATGGCTTTCAGAGGTTTTAGAGCCTCTAATAGCGTGTTCGGCAATTTTTCTAGCTGCAAAAAGTTTTGCATTAAATTCATTTTCAGTTAAATCCTGACCGTTTTTGCTAACAAAAACCTGTTTAACTGTTGGTTCTTTTTCTGCGGCAATCTGCCCTAAATTTTCAACTTCAACAGGTACATCTCTCCAACCTAAGACTTTTAAATTTTGGTCTTTAATAGTTGCTTCAAAAGTGTTCATACAAAAAGAAACCTGGTTTTTGCTTTTTGGTAAAAAAACCATTCCTACTGCATACTCACGTGTTTCAGGGATTTCAAAGTCACATACTTTTTTGAAAAAGTTATGTGGGATGTCGAATAAAATTCCAGCTCCGTCTCCAGTTCTTCCATCAGAACTAACGGCACCACGATGTTCCAATTTTATTAAGATGTCCAATGCTTTGTGAATAATATCATTAGATTTAATACCATTCAAATTACAAATAAATCCTGCACCACAATTGTCGTGTTCAAATTCAGGCAAATAAAGCCCTTGTTCTTTAACTTTCATTCTTGATATTTTTTCTACAAAAATAAAGATTTCGTTAAACATAATGTATTGAAATTGTAATATGACTTACATTTTTGTTGTAATATTAGAAAAACGGTTCTTAAATGATAATAATTATATTTAATCCATTGCGAAATGATAAAATGACAATATGTTTTAAATTATATTAAGAAAAATCGGCGGTAAGGTATTGTAATCATTGACATTTTTGTTAAATATCAAACGATATAGTGTTTTTCTGTTAACATTAACAAAGTAATTGTTTAACTATTTATTTGCTTTGAAAAAGAATTAACGACGAATCTGAAAATGACTCATTTTTAATTGAAAAAGATTTTACTATTAAGTTGAATTTTGCTACTTTTGTCGCACTTTTATTCTGAAATAAATTCAGAACCAGACAAATTCTATATTATGAACATACACGAATATCAAGGAAAAGAAATTTTAGCAAGTTACGGAGTACGCATTCAACGCGGAATTGTAGCTAATAATGCGGTTGAAGCTGTAGCTGCTGCAAAACAATTAACTGCCGAAACTGGTACAGGATGGCACGTAATAAAAGCACAAATTCACGCAGGTGGACGTGGAAAAGGTGGTGGAGTTAAGTTGGCTAAAAATCTTCAACAAGTTGAAGAAATTGCAGGACAAATTATCGGAATGCAATTGATTACACCTCAAACTTCTGCTGAAGGTAAAAAAGTAAACAAAGTTTTAGTTGCTGAAGATGTATACTATCCTGGTGAAAGTGAAACTTCTGAATTTTATGTTTCTGTTTTATTGAATAGAGCTACAGGACGTAACATGATTATGTATTCTACTGAAGGTGGAATGGATATCGAAGAAGTTGCTGAGCACACGCCGCACTTAATCTTTACTGAAGAAGTTGATCCAACTGTTGGATTACAAGGTTTTCAGGCAAGAAGAATTGCCTTTAACTTAGGTCTTTCTGGAAATGCTTTCAAAGAAATGGTTAAATTCATCGATTCATTATACAATGCTTACATTGGTTCTGATGCTTCTATGTTTGAAATCAACCCGGTTTTGAAAACATCTGATAACAAAATTATGGCTGTTGATGCTAAAGTAAATATCGATGATAATGCTTTATACAGACAACCAAAATATGCTGAAATGAGAGATATCCGTGAGGAGAATCCAATCGAAGTTGAAGCTAAAGAAGTAGGTTTGAACTATGTAGATCTTGACGGTACTGTAGGATGTATGGTAAACGGAGCTGGTCTTGCAATGGCAACTATGGATTTAATTAAATACGCTGGTTTTGAGCCTGCTAACTTCCTTGACGTAGGTGGAACTGCTGATGCTAAACGTGTTGAAACTGCTTTCCGTATTATCTTAAAAGATCCAAACGTAAAAGCAATTTTGATCAATATTTTTGGTGGAATCGTTCGTTGTGACCGTGTGGCGCAAGGAGTTGTTGACGCTTACAAAAATATGGGTGATGCTATCAATGTGCCAATTATCGTTCGTTTGCAAGGAACAAATGCTGAAATTGCAAAAGAATTAATTGACAACTCTGGTATGCCAATTTTATCAGCTACTCAATTTCAAGAAGCTGCTGACCAAGTTAAAGCTGCATTATCTTAATCAAATAAGAAATCAATTATATAGAAATCCCTCCGAGAAATTGGAGGGATTTTTTTTGCTGGCTATTTAACTGCAAAGTGCGCAAAGTTTTTTGCTTGTAGGATTTTTATATAACCGAAAAGTTCGCAAAGCTTTATCAATAAGCCTTGCGAACTTTGCGTAAATCCTTGCGCCCTTTGCGGTTAAACTAACGTTAGTTATTTTTTATTCTTACCGTTTTTATAAACAACCTTCTCTACAACTTGTATTTTTGGAGATGCTGGTTTTTTCTTGAAAGGTTTTTTAGCAGCAGGACCCGTTTTAGATGGTGCTTTATCGCCTCTTCCTTTTTCAGCATCTTTTGGACTTGCTTTAAATTCAGGTCTTTCCTTTGTACTGTCTTTCTTTGGAATTTCAGCTTTATGTTTCGCTAAAACATCATTCGGATTTTTAGGATTTTCTTTGGTTCCTCTTAAATGAATTACTAATCCATTCAAAAAGTTACGCAAAACCTGATCACCGCATTCCATGTAATTTTCATGATCTTCGGCTCTGAAAAAAGCTCCTAATTCTGATTTTGAAATTCTAAAATCTACCAATTCTAAAATTTCAACTATTTGATCATCACGGAGCATCAAAGCCACGCGCAGTTTTTTTAGGATATCGTTATTCGTCATCGTTTAATTTTTTACAAAGGTACGTTTTAAAAGCAATTAGAGAAGCAGAATTGGTTCAAAGTTTTTTGCCACGAATTCCCGAATTCTCCCGAACTATTTTCTTATGCAGCTTCTGCAAGTATTTTTTTTTGCCACAGATTAAAATATTTTCGCAGATTTTTCAATCCTTTTAATCCTTTAATCTGTGGCTGTTTTTTAAAATAATTAGTGATAATTCGTGAAATTAGTGGCGAACTTTCTATATTTATTTTGAATTATAGTTATTTAAAACATCAATTAATTTATCTAAATCTTCTTTAAGATGATTAGCAGTAACTACAATTCTATTCAGATAATCAGCATCCTGCTTGTATTTAAAACTGGCAATGATGATTTTATTTTCTTTTAAAACTTCAATAACCTTTGCATCTTTAAGATAAATTAAAGGATAGTTTTTACTGAATTTAATTGAATCGTGTTTGATGAGTTTTTTGTCAATATAAAGAAGATTCTCGACCAATTTTTGGTGTTGTTCAGGATATATTTCGGCAGCATCAGCGAGAGTTTGAACAAAAGCGGGATTCATTCCGGCCGCTGAACCAAAGATTTCCGATTTATGGATCTGTTGAATAAAAGCAACATCACTTGCAATGACACCTCCGGTTAAACCAAAAGCTTTTCCTAAAGACGAAACCATAATTTTTCTCTTTATAGGAAGATTGATTTCCGAATAAATTCCACAGCCATTTTTACCTAGAATTCCAAGAGAATGTGATTCATCAACCAGTAATGTAATCTCTTTGTATTTTGGAATTTCTCCTAAAAAATTTAAGTCAGTCGCTTTGGTTTCAAAAGAAATAACTCCATCAGTCAGAATCGTAATTTTCTCTTCTTTTTCGTCCAATAATCTTGGATTTAACTGATTATTGATGAAAACGGGTAAGCTATTATTTACTTGAATTGCCGGATGAATGTCGTTAACATGAAAAAAAGTATCAGTCTGCTTTTTCAACTCGTCGATGACTAATTTTCCTGCCAGCATTCCGGAAGAAACCGTAACTACAGCTTCCGCTTTAATATAATTGGCTAAAAAAGTTTCGCCGTTTTCATAAGCTGTAAGTTTAATATTTGCGTTTCGTGAACTTCCATAAGTGGTTCCCCATTGTAGAATATTTTTTACAACCAATTCCTGAAAAGCTTTATTTGTCGATAACCCTAAATAGGCTGTTCCTCCAAAATACAAATATTGCTCTTGGTCGATTTCGATAATTCGATCTGGAAATTGGTTAATATTCATTGCTTTTTTAGATTAGAGTAACGCCGGTTCCGTTAAGTTCAGAATAAGAGACAACGCCATTTTTTATCGTAACTCCGGTTGCAATATCTTCTGCTAAAAGTAGAGCGCCATCCATATCAACATAATCCAATTGCGGAAGTAAATGCGCGATTGCTGAAATTCCAACAGTAGATTCGGTCATACAGCCAACCATGGTTTTCAATCCCAATTTTTTAGCTTCTTCAATCATACGTTTTCCGGGAGTCAATCCACCACATTTTACCAATTTTACATTTACACCGTGAAAATGATTGTGGCATTTGGCAACATCTTCTTCAATAATACAGCTTTCATCGGCAATTACAGGAAGAACTGAATGTTTGAAGACTTCTTTGTGTGCTTCCCAGTTATCAGCTTTCATAGGCTGTTCAAGAAACTCAACGCCCAATTTTTTTAATTCGATTGCATTATTAATTGTTTCTTCAACCCCCCAGCCGCAATTGGCATCAATTCTAAAAATAGCATCAGTGTGTTTGCGAAGTTCTTTTACGATAGCAATGTCTTCTTTGGTTCCTAATTTGATTTTATAAATCGGCCACGGAAGTTCCTGCATTTTTGAAACCATTTTTTCTATCGAAGCAATTCCAATCGTATAATCAGTTAGCGGATTTCTTTCAGTAGTGTAGTTCCACAATTCGTATAGTTTTTTGCCTTTTTGACGTGCGTACAAATCATTGTAAGCTAAATCTAAAGCGCACAAAGCAAACATATCGTCTTTTAAATACGGATAGATTTTTGCCCAAAAAGCATCTGGGGTTTCATTTCCTGTTGCTTCAATAACAGTTCTGATTTTTTCCAAATCTGCCATCATCATTGGAACTGTTGTTTTGTAATACGGATTTGAAGTAGCTTCTCCGAAACCAGAAAATCCCTCACTTTGCAACTCTACAATTAATGAAGGCTGAAAATCAATAGATTCTCTTGAAATAGTAAAAGTATGTTTTAGCTTTAAGTTATATTCTCTTAAAATTAGTTTCATGATTGTAATATTGTTTTTTTATTTTTTAATAGCCAAGCCAAAGTAAAGCATTTACAAAATTATCCCGCCATAACTTTTCGTTATGTTCGCCACCTTTTACAACTTTCGATTTTGTGAGATGTAAACAAGAGCAGCGTTTTGTGGCTAATAATTTTTCCATTTTATGCATTTCTCCAACCATATCATCACTTTCTTTATCACCACATAAAAAATAGATTTTTGTTTTGTTTTTAGGTGCTTTTTCGGTTAAGGTATAAATGTCTTTTGAAAACCAAAAGGAAGGAGAGAAAACTCCTGCTTTTCCAAAAACTTCAGGATATTTCAGAATCGCATAATAAGAAACCAATCCGCCAAGTGAACTTCCTATTATGGTGGTGTTTTTCGCTTTTGTTTTAGTATTGTAATTTTTATCGATATATGGTTTTAATGTTTTTACAATAAAATCAAGATAATTGTCTGCATTTCCGCCACCATATTTTTCATTTTTGTACGGTGTTAATTCATCGATGCGTTTGTCGTTTCCGTGTTCAATTCCTACGACAATTACAGGTGCTTTTAAACTGTCCAGTTTTTCATCTACATTCCATTCACCAACAAAAGAGGTTTTGGCATCAAATAAATTTTGAGCATCATGCATATAAATGACGTTGTATCTTTTCTTGGCTGAAGCCGAATAGCCTTCTGGGAAGTAAATCCAGATTTTTTTTGCGGTCTTGAGTTGAGGGGCCTCAATCGTAAAAGTTGATACATTTTTTGAAGCCGTACTTTGCTGTGCATTTCCGATAGTGATCATCCACAGAGAAATAAAAAAGAAGAATCCTCGAATCATCAGTTGTGTTGCGTTTTAGATTTAAATATAATATTTTAGCTAAAAATAATAAATTGATGAATACCGAAGCCGAAAAGAGAAGTTTACTTTTAGAAATGATTGCTTTTTCTACCGTTGATGGGCAACTGCATAAAAGAGAGTATGATTTTTTGTGGCTTGTTGCACAGGAATTAAATATTGATCTTAATGATTTTAATGATTTATTTCATCAGGAAAACACAAAGCAAATTATAAAATCAGAATTTCAGCGTATTCAGCAATTTTACAGACTAGCCCTGATTATGCATTGTGATGGAATTTTGCATGAAAAAGAAGCAATAGCGATTCAGCAGATTGCCATCGATATGGGTTTAAATCCCAGTGCGGTAAAACGAGTTTTGGATTTAATGAAGAAAGCACCAAACGCGATGATTGACCCAAAAGTTTTATTGAAGGTTTTTCAGGAACAGCATAATTAAAGAGAAGGACTGTGATATGCAGTCCTTCTCTATTAATGTTTACTATTGTTTTATTTTTTTCGGAGGTTGAAATTTAGGATTCCCGGTATAGGTATAAGCAAAACTGATAACATCGCTTGATTTTTCAATAGCTTTCGTTGCACTGTCTCCCATTCCGTGACCGGATTCAAAATCAGTTAAAAATAATATTGGTTTATCAGAACTATTGGCATTTTGAAGCAATGCCGCAAACTTTGCTGGTTCCCACGCGATAACCCGCGGGTCGTTCATGCCTGCAGTAATTAAAGTTGCAGGATATGCAGTTCCTTTTTTAATATGATGAAAAGAATCCATTTCGAGTAAGGCTTTAAATTCTGTTTCATTTTTTACCGTTCCAAATTCAGGAATATTGCCAGGACCATTAGGTGACGCTTCTGCGCGAAGAGGGTTAAGGCATCCCACTTCCGGAATAGCGGCCGCGAATAAATCTGGTCGTTCTGTAATCGCTCTTCCAATCAAAATACCACCGGCACTTCCTCCGGAAATTGCTATTTTTTTTGAAGTAGTGTATTTTTCATTAATTAAATATTCAGCAGTTGCAATTAAATCTTTCCAGGTATTGGGTTTTGTTTCTTTAAAACCTGCTTTGTGCCAGGCTTCACCTAATTCGCCACCTCCTCTAACATGAGGAACAACAAAGACGCCGCCATAAGTACAATAGGGTAATATGAATCCGGGACTGAAACGTGGATCTAATGAAATACCATAGGCTCCGTATCCCATTATGAGAACTGGATTGTCTCCATTTAGTTTAGTGTTTTTATCATAAATAATTGAAACAGGAACCTTTACACCATCGTGCGATGCAATCATAACCTCTTTTGAAACTATATCTTTAAATTCAGGGTATTCGATAAATTTTGTTAAAGGTTGAAAAGTAAACGTATTGGAAGTTGGAGAATATAGATAACGTTTTGTTGGAGAGGTCCAGCCAGAAAGGGTTACCCAAATATCGCTTTTGTTTTCATTAATCGTTAAAAAAGTGGAAGAACCCGCCGGAAACGGTAAATTTAATTCAACAGGTTCAGTTTTGTTTTTTGCTAAATAAAATACTTTTGCCTGAACTCCATTTTCTCTTACAGAATAATATAACCCGTCTTTAGTAATTGTAAAATCGGTAATGTTTCCATTTTTAGGTTCTTCGACTACCGTTTTTCCGTTTTCCATATTGGGCTGGGAAATAGGAACCTTAACAATCTTAAAATTAGGAGCATTATGATACGTTAAATAATATATAAACTCTTTATCTACATTAAAGTTTGTTACTTCATCTTTTTTCTCTACTAAAGTAGTCCATTTTGTGGGCTTGAAATTTTCTTTCAAATCAGTATCATATAGTTTAATTCGATTGTCAACAGTAACAACCAGAGCAAAATTTTTGTTTGAATTTTTATGATAATAAACCAGGGGAAATTCCTCTTCTCCAATACTAAGTTCGGGATTAGTAGCATTTGACAGGTATTCTATATCTTTGTTTGGATCTTCTCCTAATTTATGATAATACACTTTAGAGTTTAATAATCTATTTGGATCCGTAACATTGGAAGAGTTTAATCTTGCATAAGTAAATGAATTTCCATCCGGCATCCAGGAAGGTGAGCTGAACCAGCATTTGTCGTATACTTCAGGATATCTTTTTCCATCAATATTTATGATGATTAATTCAGCACTTTCAGAACCGCTTGGTGCAATTTCAATTGCAACTTTGTCTCCTTTTTCATTTGGAGTAATACTGCTGATATTGTAATTTACTCCTGCTACCTTATGATACGTTTCCGGATCAAATAACAATTTTTCAATTCCATCGTATCCTATTCTGTAATAGAGCTTTCCATTTTCTTCTTTAGCATTTCGCTTTAAATAGAAATAATAATTGTTTTCGGTTATTTGTAGTTTAGAAATGGTGCTTTCCTTTCTGGCATCAAGCTCCTTTAGCTTTTTAATAAGTTTTTCACGTTCAGGAGTTTCATTTAATTTTTCCTGTGCATAATTAGCATTGGATTTCATCCAGCTTACCACTTGTGGATCATCTAAATTTTCGAGGTATCGATAAGGATCTTCGACTTTTTGCCCGAAATAAACATCTGTAACAATTTTTTCTGGAATGGGTTGTGGCTTAATTTGTCCTGAAACAGAAATTACCGGACCACAAAAGGCAGCAATTAAAATAAATTTAGTGTTCATAATTTTTCTAGTTTAGAAGTAAGACCGAAATACTAGTAGATTATGGATTTGTAAATTTATTAAATTATTTTAAATGATTGACAATTAATGTGTTGTATTTTTTTAAGGCAATTGTTCCTGTAATTTTTTAATATCGTCACGTAATTTGGCAGCTTGCAAAAAGTCTAAATCTTTAGCCGCTTTTTCCATTGATTTTCGTTTCTCGCGAATCATTTTTTCCAATTCCGATTTTGATAAATAAGCAGTTTCTGGCTCAGCTGCAACAGACAAAGTATGTCCTAACTCATATTCCACCAACGGATTCTTAGTAAAAGCACTGTCGATTTTTTTATTTAAAGCTTGTGGCGTAATGTTATTTTCAACGTTGAAATTAATCTGTTTAGTTCTGCGATAATTTGTTTCGTCAATGGTTTTTTGCATACTTCCCGTAATTTTATCGGCATACAAAATCGCTTTTCCATTTAGATTTCTCGCCGCGCGACCAATGGTTTGCGTTAACGATCTGTGGCTTCTTAAAAAACCTTCTTTATCGGCATCTAAAATGGCAACAAGCGAAACTTCGGGCAAATCCAGACCTTCACGAAGTAAGTTCACTCCAATTAAAACATCAAAAATACCTTTTCGCAAATCCTGCATGATTTCGATTCGCTCTAAAGTATCAACGTCAGAGTGAATATAACGACAGCGAATATTAACTTTGGTCAAATATTTGGCTAATTCCTCGGCCATTCTTTTGGTTAAAGTCGTTACCAAAACTCTTTCATCCAATTCACAGCGAACCTGAATTTCTTCGATCAAATCATCAATCTGATTTAAACTTGGTCTGATTTCTATAATTGGATCCAACAATCCTGTCGGGCGAATAACCTGTTCAACATAAATTCCATCCGATTTTTGCAATTCATAGTCGGCAGGAGTCGCCGAAACATAAATCACCTGATTTTGCATGGCTTCAAATTCTTCAAACTTCAAAGGTCTGTTGTCCATCGCTGCCGGAAGTCGGAAACCATATTCCACCAGATTTTCTTTACGGCTGCGATCGCCTCCGTACATAGCATGAACCTGCGAAATCGTCACGTGACTTTCATCGACAACCATCAAATAATCATTTGGGAAATAATCTAATAAACAGAAAGGTCTTGTTCCGGCTTCTCTTCCGTCAAGGTAACGGGAATAATTTTCAATTCCGGAGCAATATCCCAATTCGCGAATCATTTCTAAATCGAAATTAGTTCGTTCTTCCAAACGTTTTGCTTCGAGATGTTTTCCTATTTCTTTAAAATAATCCACTTGTTTTACCAAATCCTGCTGAATTTCCCAAATTGCTCCTTGTAAAACATCCGGAGAAGTCACAAACATATTGGCAGGATAAATCGTCAGCCTTTTAAATTTTTCAATGACTTGAGAAGTCTTAGCATCAAAGGATTCGATTTCTTCAATTTCATCTCCAAAAAAGTGAATTCTAAAAGCGTCATCGGCATAACTTGGGTAAACTTCTACAGTGTCGCCTTTGATTCTGAAGGTTCCAGGTGTAAAATCGGCCTCAGTTCTCGCATATAAACTCTGTACTAAACTGTGTAGTAATTTAGTTCTCGAAATAACCTGATCTCTTGCAATCTCAATTACATTTTTCTGAAATTCAACGGGGTTTCCAATACCATACAAACACGAAACCGAAGCCACAACCAAAATATCGCGACGCCCTGAAAGTAGGGAAGAAGTGGTGCTCAAACGCATTTTTTCAAGCTCTTCATTGATAGATAAATCTTTTTCAATGAAAACGCCAGTTACGGGCATGAAAGCTTCCGGTTGATAATAATCGTAGTAAGAAACAAAATATTCAACGGCATTATTCGGAAAAAACTGTTTGAATTCAGAATACAATTGGGCCGCCAAAGTTTTATTGTGTGCCAAAACTAATGTTGGTCTTTGAACTTCCTCAATAACATTGGCAACTGTAAATGTTTTTCCGGATCCGGTAACTCCTAATAAAGTTTGATATTTTTCGCCATCTCGAACACCTTGTGCCAATTTTTCAATTGCTTGTGGCTGATCACCTTTCGGACTATATTCTGAGGATACCTGGAAATTCATTTTGGACTGATGAAAAGTTTAGTTTTGTAAAGATACAAAGTTTGAATTCGATTTAAATTACGAACAAAAAAAAACCGCCAATAATTTATTGACGGTTTTTAGAACAATATCTTTAAAAATAACTTAAAAGCTCAAACTTAATCTCGCAAAAACAAATCGGCCATTTTGACCAAATTGAGATACATTTCGTGAATACACAAACTGATTTTGATTTGATAAATCGATTGCAGTTGCAGTAGGAGCATAGGTAACAACTCCGTTTGCATCGACGCCATTAGCTCTTTTTGCCATTTGCGGCCCTAAGTTTTTATCAGGATAAATATCAAAAATGTTGTTGGCCCCGATAACAACTCTTGTTGCATCAGTAATTTTTATTCCAACAGACATATCCGTAATAATTTTAGCTCCCCAAATTGGATGTTCATTTTCAACGGCTTTTCCATTTACAACAATTGCACCTACAAGACCATCACCATTGACATCAGCGACATTTGGATCAGTAACTTGTCCAAAATAGACATTTCTTAAAAAGAAATCAAATCTTTTGTAGGTCAGGCTATTCGTGAAGTTTGCTTTTATTCTCGGAATTGCTTCTTCAAGATAAATTCTTGAAGATTCAGAATAATACGTGTTTACCTGACCGGCAGCTTCCAATATTGGCGATGCGTGAATTGCACCTACCTGATGTGTTTTTGAAAAAGTTGCAGAGAAATCATTGTGTAACGTCAGATTTTCGGTTAACGGTATTTTGTTGCTTATTACTACATCAATTCCTTTTGATTCCGTGTCAATTGCATTCGCGAAAAAAGTTGCTGCATTTGCTCCAGCCTGATTAAATAAACCTTGTGTAATTGGAGTAGGAGTAAATTGATCTGTTAATATTACCCTGTCATCAATTTTTATAAAATATGCATCTGCAGTTAATGTTAGATTTGCAGATGGAATTTTAATTGTAAATCCGGCGCTTGTACTTCTGGATTCTTCTTGTTTTAGCTTTGGAATTCCTAATAATTTTGCTACTTCAGAATCATTGCTGAATGTCCCTACTTCAAATGGAACTCCTCCTGTAAATTGTGTAGCAGTCGATTCGTAATAAATTTGGTGTAATGACGGTGCTCTAAATCCTGTAGATATCGCTCCGCGTAAATTGATATTGTCTGTTAATTTGTTACGAGTCGCTAATTTGAAGTTGGTTGTATTTCCAAAATCGGAATAATTTTCAAAACGGGCAGCACCATTTAGTAGCCATTTATCCGTAACATCCAACTCTAAATCAGTATAAAAAGCATAGCTGTTTCTGGATTGATTTTTTGCATTTTCAGCTCTATATCCGGGAAAAACCTGTGCGCCTCCAGGTCTCGCGGCACCATAAAAGTCGGTAACCCTAATATTTGCAGGCGTTGTTGCGTTAATCACATTTCCATTAATATCATATTGATTGTAAGATTCCGGAACTCCTGCATTAATACCATACATTTCATGGCGATATTCAGAACCAAGTGCAATGTTTAATCCTTTTAAAACATCAAATTTTTTGCTCATGTCAAAATTAGTAGTGTTCTGAGCAAAGCGTAAACCACCAGCATCAAATTTTGTAGGGGAACCTTCTCTTAGAGTTGAATTTACTGTATTCTCGATACTGTAATTAAAAGCATTTCGGCCATAAGTGTTACTCAAATCAAAATTCCAATCTTTTAAGAAGGTACCTCTAAGTCCCGCCGCTACTGAAATGTCATTAATTGTAGAATGAATTTCAGGTAAAAATCCGTTCAGATATAAACCCGTATAAGATCTTGACTGATTTGGTCTTCTATAAAAACCTGCCGATTCCCCTTCTCGATAACTGCTTCCTCCAAAAACATATACTTCCAATTTATCATTTATTGGATACGCTGCATTTAAGAAAAACTGAACACTTTTAAAAGAAGATTGACCAACTCTCATGTTAAAATCTTTTCTTTCAAGATTTCTATAGGCCAACTCTCCATCGGTAGCATCAAAATTTAATGCAGTTTGTAATTGCGAAATATTAGCAGCATTATTAATTGACGATTGCTGAGCAGCTGTAAAATAACCTACTTGTGGTGCATACGTTTTTATTGTGTTGAAAATTTGAGTCGAATTTGGCGTATTGTTGATGTTTGCAAAAAGAGAATTAATATTAATACCGTCTTCAAATGCTCTTTGTTCTACTGCATTATACCCATTAAATATTGTTCCGGCAGCATCATTGGCTCTGCTTGTCGCATCTCGTAATTGTAAACTTCCTGTCAAATTGATAAAACTCTTTTCTTTGCCCAGATCTGTTCCAAAATTAGCATCCATTTGGTAATGATTCCCATCATTTCCTCCTCTATGATCATTAGCATTTTTGGAGAAATTACTTCCAGAGAAAAGATTAACATCAATTTTTTTTGTGTTTTTCTTTAGGCTAAGATTAATGACTCCAGCAATTGCATCAGAACCATATTGTGCAGAGGCACCGTCTCTTAGAACTTCGATTTTTTCAATGGCAAACGAAGGAATTGCATTCAAATCCGTTCCTACAGATCCTCTTCCCGGAGTACCATTAATATTGACTAACGATGAAGTATGTCTTCTTTTTCCGTTTAATAAAACTAAAACCTGATCAGGTCCTAATCCTCTTAACTGAGCAGGATCTAAGTGATCAGTTCCATCTGCAACAGTTTGTGTATTAGAGGTAAACGAAGGGGCTACCATATTCAAAATCTGATTTAAATTGGTTTGTGCGCCCTGAGAAGCAATTTTTTTCATGCTGATAACGTCAATCGCTACCGCAGATTCCGTTACAACTCTTGTTGGATTTCGAGAGCCTAAAACGACAATATCATTTAAAGTTTCCCCACTTCCTTTTAATGTTACATTTACTATTTCTCCTGTTACAGTGACTGATTGCGTATCAAGACCCACATATGAAAATTGTAAAACATCTCCTTTTTTGGCATTTACAGTATAATTTCCATCGATGTCAGTAATAGCACCATTTTTAGTTCCTTTTACAAGGACACTTACGCCTGTTAAAGGCGCACCAGCTTCATCGGTGACTTTACCTTTTACTATGTCAGCAATTTTATTTTGTTTTAAAGAAACATTTGACTTTGCATTGGGTATGTTTTCTTTTGCCTGGGTTGATAGACCATTCAGTAAAATGATCGACATAACAAAAGGGGATACTAATGTTTTTTTCAGTTCGAAAAGTAATTTGGTTTTTAGTACATTTTTTTTCATTTTAGTTTTTTTTGGTTACAGCAATAGAAATCTTCAATTTAAAACAGCATCATTTTGGGAGCTGTCGTAAATCACTTGAATGGATTAAATTTGCTTTGGAATTTCTAAAATTGAAAAAGCTGGTACTTGTCTACGATTTTACATTTTTAAGCATGTGGTATAAGATTTTAAATGTAATGACAATGCGATCTAGTTGTATTACTTTGTTTTTTATAAGAAAAGTATCACATTGGACAAATATATGTAATTATTAATTATAAAGGATTTTTTTATTTGAAAATATAAAATAGCAGTTTATTAAATGTGAATAACACTTAATTTTATGATTTGTAACAATTGCAATTTTGTATATTAATCTAAAAAATCAGCCATAGCATCATTTACAATTTTGGCTTGGTCAATACTTAAAAAATGTCCTGCGTCTGCTACTTTTTTAGTTTTACTATTCGGTAAATATTTCTTCGCACGTTCCAGACTTTCATCAGAATTAATGACATCTTTATCACCAATCAAAACCAAAACCGGATTTGTGATAGATCTTAATTCATCATCTGAAAAAGGCGTCATTTTTAGCATACTCGAATTCGATTTGGCGTATTTGTTGGCTAAATAAAATTGTTTTTTATAAACGGCACTTATCTTTTCAGGATGCGTTGAAAAAGTAGTTAATGTTTTTTCGAATTTCTTTTCACTCGGAAAAAGTTTAAGCATTAACGCCGTTGTTGTTTTACCCATTTTATCAATAAACTTAAAAGTTTGCGCTGGACTTAATAAAACGATTTTATCAATAGAATTTGGTTTCTGCGTAGCCAATAATGTCGCAATCCATCCTCCTCGGGAAGCCCCGACAATATCAAATTTCTTTAATTTATAATGCGTGAAAATTTCATTGTACCAAAGGACAATTTCTTCTTTTGATAGTGGTTTAGCAGTTAAGTTTGATTTGCCGGGTTCCATTAAAAAGTCGATGGCATAAATTCTATGGTTTTTAGCCAATGGTTTAATATTTGGAAACCACATGGTTGAGCTGGCATCCATACCGTGAAGCAAGACTAAATCCTTGCCGTTTTTTGGTCCGGAAATAACGAGGTGTGCGGGTCCAAAACGGGTTTGAATGATTTCTTCAGTATACGGAATATCCCAAAGTTTTAGCGCTTTATCGTACGCACTTACATACGTTTGTTTTTCGCTTTTTGTTTCAAAAACATAATCTTCGAACTTTGCTTTTTTTGAAGAAGCACAACTTGCAAGTAAGGTGAACAGTACTATTCTAAAGAATATTTTCGGTGTGGTCATAAAATTCAATTTACTATAAAGGTACTTCGAATCATGAAGTTAAAGTATCAGAATTTTGGTTTAAAGTATCAGAATTACAACCTTTTAGTATCTTTTACGGTGAGATGATATATTTGAACAATCGCTAAAATAGCATTCGGAATTATAATCGGTAAAAGCCATTGATTGAAATCATTATAATCTTTCAGAAAAATACCGTAAATCACGAAGCAAATGCATCCGAAGAGATTGATGAATCGTATCGTTCTGAGGTCTTTTAATAAAAAACCTCCAACAATAAAAATAGATGCCAGGTAACCAATATAATCTGCCATAGTTTTGATATTAAATGATTTAGAATCAAATCTACCAAAAGCAAATTAATAAATCAAGTTTCAAGGCTGGAAATCAGTGTTTTGCAGTTTCCAGGATTTTTGTTGTGCTTCACTTAAGAAAGTCCACGCTACAATTCGGCTGGTTTTTTGGCCCTGCGCCATATCAATAGTTTTTATGAAGGCTGCATTTACTTTATTTAGTGTTTTGTAAATGCTCGAAAGGTTTTCTCTTTTAGAAACTAAAGTCGTGAACCATTGACATTGCATAGCATATTTAGCACTTTCGTAAATCATTTGAGTAACAAAACCAATTTCGCCGCCATCACACCATAATTCGGCATTTTGACCTCCGAAGTTTAAAACCGGATTTGTTTTTTTCTTTTCCTTCGGATTCAGATTAGATACTTTTCTAACAGTACTTTGATGCGCATCTTCGGCTGAAGCGTGAAAAGGAGGATTACACATCGTAAACGTAAAACGATCCTCAGGGGTAATGATATTTTTGAAAATAAATCGGGATTCTGTTTGTTGCTGAAGACTGATTGCGTCAATTAATTTTGGATTTTCTTCAATGATTTTTGCGCAATTCTGAATCGCGCTTTTATCGATATCCGTTCCAACAAAACTCCAGTCATAAATGGCATTTCCTAAAATAGGGTAAATGCAATTAGATCCGGTTCCGATGTCCAAACCTAAAACGGATGCGCCAGTCGGAATAATTCCGTTGTTGGTTTCCGCCAGTAAATCAGCTAAATAATGAATATAATCGGCTCTTCCGGGAATTGGCGGACAGAGATAATTTCTTGGAATACTCCAATTCTTAATGTCATAATACGTTTGTAATAATGCTTTGTTCAGTGCTTTTACTGACTCAGGATTACTGAAATCGATTGTTTCACTTCCGTGAATGTTGATCGCAACATGTTTTTTTAGTTCCGGACAATTCGAAATAAGAAGTTTGAAATCATAACGCGAACGATGAAGATTTCGGGGATGTAAATTGGTTTTTTCGGAATTGTCTGTTGCTTTCATTTTGTGAATTTGGATTGCAAAGATAGTCATTCCTTTTTTAGAAAAGATCTTGTGGAATATTGTGTTAAATCAATTGCCCAAAATCCGTTGTAATTGTTAGCGGTATGTGGCGTTTCGTCCGTTTACCTTGGTTTAAGTAATATTTCTGTTTTCTTTACAGAAGACGTGTATTCATTCTATTATTTTTTCGTTGATGTAAAGGTTATGAACAGTCATAGGAACAAACATAATTGAAAATGGATGAATTTGTAATGTGTACTAAATTCAAAATGCTCAATAGCATTTACCATTGAGCATTTTGCTAAAGATTAATCAATTCAGTGATTACTCAATCACAATACTATTAATTCCTTTTTCCAATGCCTTATCTTGTACCTCAGACACGTGAAGTCCTTCTGCTCTGAATACGGTAAGGTTTGTCATTCCTAAAGCGCCTAAAAAAGATTGCAGATAAGGTACTACAAAATCATTGGCTCTGCCTTGCTCATCGGTATAAATACCCCCCGAACTCATCGCAACATATATTTTTTTACCCGACACGAAACCTATGGGCAAACCCTCTTTGCTATAACCAAAAGTAATTCCACGGCGTGTGATATGGTCTATCCAGGCTTTGAGCGAACTATGAATAGTGCGATTGATGAGTGGTGCCCCTATCACGATAATATCTGCATTAAATAATTGTTTCACCAATTTATCAGATAATTTAAGTTTTTGTTTTGTTTCTTCTGTTTGATTTTCTAGTGGTGTAAACATAGCTTGAAACGTTTCAGGAGAGAGATGTGGAATGTTGCTTTCTACCAAATCCAACTGCTCAACTGTGCTTTCAGGATATTTTTCCTGAATTTTTTCTATGATAGCATTACCCAATTTTCTACTATACGATTGCTCACCCATTATGCTGGAATTAAGCTGTAATATTTTCTTTTGACTCATTGTTTATTTTTTTATGGTTTAATAATATAAAAGTACACCCAATAAGTATCGAAAAGATAGTAGTTACCCAAAGGAAAGCAGTTACCTTTTGGAAAGTTATTATATTTGCAATATAGCAACAAAAAAACGGCAAAAATGACAAAAACAGAATGCACAAGCAATTTAAAGAACGTTATAGACGCTTTGTATGTATTGAATGGCAAATGGAAATTGCCCATTGTATTGAGTTTGGTAAATGCACCCAAGCGGTTTAACGAAATTATGAGAGAGGTGGAAGGTATTTCTCCCAAAATATTAGCGCAAGAACTCAAGCATTTAGAGCAAAACGAATTGATAGTGAGAAATGTATATGACACCACACCTGTAAGTATTGTTTATGAAGCATCGTCATACAGCGAAACACTGAAAGACGTTTTAAGAACTTTAAGTGACTGGGGAGCCGGTCATAGAAAGAAGATTACCGGAAAATAGAAAGCTATTAGCGAAATAAACTATTAAATTCTCTTTTAGAACTTGTCTAGGTTGAAATTGTTGGATGGTTTGTGGGGGGGATGCCATTACCGCTAATGTTATGGTACTACAGCGGGTTTGGGACTAAATTAAGCCCATTCTTCGGATTTGCCAAATATTCCAAATACAAAACCAACTTCCCATTGAGCCCATTGCCCAAATTCGTTGTAGTAGCTGTTTGCGGAAGTGCCTTTGTTAACACAGATTTTAATTGACGAAACAATTAGTTTGCAAAATGAAAACTTTTAGTTATATTTGTCACATGAAAATCCTCATAAAGAAAACTATTTTATTTTACACCGAAAAATATCCAATTGCAAAAACGCAATTGTTGATTTGGTATAATGAATTTACGAAATTGGATTTTCATAATTTCAACGAACTCAAACGAGTTTATGGAAATGCAAGTATTGTTAATAATGAAAGAGTTGTTTTCAATATTAAAGGAAATGATTTTCGATTAGTTATTTCAATTAATTTCCTGCAAATGGCCTGTTATGTTATTTGGTTTGGAACTCACAAAGAATATGATAAAATTAATGTTGAAACTGTTGCTTTTGATACAGCAATCTTAAACGATAAAAATCTATGAACTGGAAAGTGTTAAAAACAGAAGAAGATTATAATAAAGCTTCTATAAGATTGATGGAAATTTTCCATGCAGAGCCAAACTCAGCGGAAAGTGATGAATTAGATTTGCTATTGGTTCTGGTAAAAGATTATGATGATAAACATTATGAATTACCTGAGCTTGACGCGTTAGAAGTAATTAAATACAAAATGCAGGAAATGGGGATGAAAGCCAAAGATCTTGAGCCAATAATTGGAAGCAAGGGACACGTTTCTGCAATTCTTTCCGGAAAGAGAGAAATCACATTAAAAATGGCTCAAAAACTTAAAAATTACTTTAGCATTCCGGCTGAAGTTTTTTTCCACAGCGCTTAACAAAAGTTCCAATTTACTGCAGTTTTTTTTGCATTTCCGCTAACGTCTTGGTACAACAGCGGGTTTGGGACTAAATTAAGCCCTATTTTCGGATTTGCCAAATCATCCCAAATACAAGACCATTTTTCCATTAAGCCTAATGCCCAAATCCGTTGTGGTGGCTGTTAGCACCAGTTATTCTTTTTCTTCTTCAAGTAATTCAGTTATTTTTTTATTGATTATTTGACCTAATCCAGTGTCAAGTGAGAATTTATGCATTTTCAAGTTACCATATATGTCTATTGTAAAATGATATTTCAATTTAGCTTCTCCAGCAGGTTTTGGGGGTATTTTATTAATAACCATCTTTACTAATGCTTGATTTAAACTTGCCTTTGGATTTTCTCCATAATGAATTGTCGCTCCTGATGAAACCTGATTGTCAACAGTAGTAATAACAATTGCACTTAAACTAATAGGGATAAAACTATCTTTCGGCACAATTATCAAATAACCATCGTCTTTCACACTAGAACCAATTGAATGTTTTAATTTGTAACGTTTAGTTAGATTAAGGTCAAATGCAGTTTTTTGAACTTCTATGTTTTCAGAAGCTAATTGAAAAGCACTTTCAATAATATCTTTGTTTCCCGTTGCTTTTGCTTGAAATACGATGTCATTAGCTAAATAATCTCTTGCTCTTAATAAATTGAATTCGTCAACTTCAAATTTTGTCAATGCTCTAATTGTCTCAATTTTCTCAGTCAAAGATTTTAGTCTTTCGAATTCAATGCTAAAAGCATCAATTGTTTCTTGCTCTTCTTTAATCAGCAATATGTTTTCTCTGTTTCTATCCTCTGCATAATACGTCCAGTTATAAGAACCATTTATGAGAACTTTATTATCAATAACGCAGAATTTATTATGCATTGGATTTAATGTACTAGAAAAGTAAAACTCACCACCTTTATCTATAAATTCTTGGAATGGAAGTCCCGCTTCTCTGTTATTTATATAGTCGTTATGAATTATTAACTCAACATTAAGCCCTGCTTCTACTTTGTCTATTAAACGTTGGAATAATGTTTTATTAGTAAACCAGTAAACTGCAACAACAATTTTTTCTTGAGCATTATCAAGTTCTGTTAAAAGTTGTTGTCGGATTTCATCAAAGTATGCTTTTACCATTTATTACTTTAGTTCATTGGTTTTTTCGTCGTTTTTTGGTAATTGGTGCTAACGTTCTGGCGCTACACGAGGTTTGGGATTAAAGAAGCGAGGTTTTTCGGTTAAACACAAATTTCCCAAGTACAAAACCATCTCTAAATTCAGCGAAATGCCCAAATCTCGTGTAACGGCTGTTAGCCGTAGTTTTTATTTATGTATGGAATTTTGTCTTTCCCATTTTTTCCAAGCACTTTTGTCTCCTTTCAACCATATAATGTACTGACTAATAACTACACCTGAAATTGCGTCATTTCCGAACATTTCTTTTCCTATATTTCGGTCGTTAAAGTATTTTAGAAGTCTAGATCCGCCATTAATTCCCCAATTGTTTCTAATCCACATCCCTAATCCTCCCATATGTGAGTTAAATTCCCAAGAATCTTTTGCTTCAATTAATTGCTTTTTACTTTCAAAATTCAGAATATGGTCTAATTCTGTCATACATTCAAATAGGTTTTTAGGAATATAAATGTTATTGATTTTTTCAAGCGTAAGACGTTTTTTAAATTCTTCTGTTCTTCTTTCTTTTTCTTTAAATGTTTCTTGTTCTGCTATTTTATCATCGTAACTACGATACCCACCGAAAAAATGTTTTAAATAAATTTTGTCAACTTCTTGGGGAATAAACTCTGTTTTGAACGTCGTTGTTGTTATATAATTTTCTATCAATTTTCTGTCGAATATTGAATCGGTTTCCAAATTTTCAATTTCAAATTTTCCTTTTCGATTCATATAACCGCTTAATGCAATTCTAAAAAGTTTGTATTTACGATAAGTTGAATCATTTATAGAAATAAATTTCAAATTAGCTATTTTGCTAATACTTGCGGAAAGTTTTTCATTGTTTACTGAGTTTTGGATGTCCGTTACATATTTGTAAGGATATTTATAGTAGGAAACTCTGCTTTTAATGGACTCTATATTTTTAATTTTTGAATAAATGGAATCAAAGTTTATTTTTGAACCTATAATTTTCCCTTTATCTAAATCATAAAGTGTTATTTTTTTTCTTGAATCAATTACATATATTGTATCATTTTTATTGAAAATAAAATTTTTATTCAAAAAAATGTCTATATCCGAAGCAGTGTTTTTATATTGTTTTATTGTAGAACTTCGACCTTCAATTATTTGATATTGATTGTCGTAAAATAGCTCACACTTTTCTTTGTTTTTATCACAGTTAATAAATTCTTCAGTTGTATATGTTTTTTCTAGTTTACCGTCAACATAATAAGTGATATTTTTATTTTCTAAGCCACTTTCATAAATATAATTGGTGATATATATGATTTTTCTTCCATCGTTACTGATTGCAGTGAAAAACGAATTACCTTCATAAACATCAAAAGACCTATTTATTTTATAAAATTTTTTTCTAACTCCAATACTGTCATATTCTTGAGTATATGAAACGAAAGATTCTCCTTTTAGATTTGGGAATTCATCATCATAGGAAATTGATAATAATTTAAATTTTCCATTGGAAGAATAAGTTTCGGAAATTGGAACTACTTCCGTCGACATTTGGGAATATAAGTTTGTGAAAAAGAAAAAAGGGAACAATAAGATTAAGTGATTTTTTTTCATTTGTATTTTTCTCCGGTCTATTTTAAAATTACGGCTAACGTCTTGGCACTACAGCGGGTTTGGGACTAAATTAATCCCTATTTTCGGATTAGCTAAATCATCCCAAGTACAAAACCATCTTTCCATTAAGCCTATTGTCGAAATCCGTTGTAGTGGCTGTTATGTGCAGGCTATTATTTTGTTCTCTTAAATTCTGGTATGCAAAAACTTCCAATTGCTCCACTTCCGTATTTAAGAACAATATTATCCTTGTAAAACATTTGCGAACAATCGTCAGAATATTTTTCTTGAAGTTCTTTACTTAAATTTTTATCAAAAATCTCATAACTAAAAACTCCCGTTCCTTTAAATCCATATTCGATTTCAGTTGAATTTCCGTTAGAAATTCCAATACAGTTTACATTTTCTAATTTATTATACAATTCGGCAAACGTTTCGTCATTCCAATTAAGTTTTTGTTTCAAAATTTCAAGTGAGTTGGTTTTGCCGTTATATTTTTTTTCGTACTCTGTTTGAGCTTTAGGTTCGTAATTATCTAAATTTAAATTCCATTGCTGAAACAATAATTCACTCTTTTCTGAATTTTCTATTGGTTCATACACAAATAGATTTATTTCATCGGATGATTCATATCTAATACTGACTATAAATCCTTTAGGAACAATTTCATTGAAATAATTTTTTAATTTTATTATTTCAGATTTATTTTTATCATAGTTTTCAGTCAAGTCTTGTTTACTTTTCATTCCACAACTTGTAATGAAAAGTAGTATTGTTAAAATAAGAATATTTTGTTCTTTCATCGATGTTTTTTTAGCTTGCTCATAACGGTTTGGGGCTTTGCGATGGTGGGGCAATCGAAGCACAAATCTTCAATTTTGCACAAAAGTTCAATCGAAGAACTGCCGTTGAACTTTGCAGTTTCGCCCCACTATTGCAAAACCCTTGTTAGTGGCAGTTTTATTTTAAGTTCCCAAAGTTTTTCAGTTTTATTTCTTCCCATTCTTCCCGAATGATGCTGAAATAAACGTCATTTTTACTTTTACCTTCAGAATCTATGTAATTATTTCTAAAAATTCCTTCTTGTTTTGCTCCTAATTTTGTTATGGCTCTTTGCGAGGCTAAATTCTCCAAATCAGCACTGAATTGCACTCTTCTTAATTTTATGTTTTCAAAACAATGTTTTAATAATTCAAATTTTGTTGCGTGGTTTAGTCCTGTTCCGTGATGTTTTTTCCCGTACCAAGTCCAACCTATTTCTAATTTTTCACTATTGAAATTGATGTTTCCAAATCTTGTACTTCCTGCAAATTCATTAGTTTGCTTGTCGAAAATCAAAAAGGCATAATGGTTTATCCCTTGAAATTCTATAGTACTTTCAATATAATTTTTAAAATCTTGTTGTGTTCGCACATACATTCCCATAAACTCCCATACGGAATCATCGAATATTATTGATTCTAATTTTCGGGTATATTCTCTGTTAAAAGGAATAAGTTTAAGTCTTTCGTTTTCCAAAACGATTTCTTCTTGTAAAAAGTTTTTGTTCATTATAATATTGGTTCAAAATAATCATCAAAATCAATTTGTAACAATCTGTGAAGGTTTTCTTCGTTCTCTTGTAAACAGAAAACACCAAATGCGAGTTGTTTCTGATAATCAAATAATTGTTCGAGTTTTATATTAGTAAATTCATTTTTTAATTTCTGTATGTTTGGGTAGTTCGTATTTTTATCTTTTGAAAATGCATTGTATGCTATGAAATAAACAAAACGTAAATCATCGTCCACATTTTGAAAAATCTCAGACCAATTTGGTTCTCTATTTTCCAAAAAATATTGGTATGGGTTTATGTTAAATGAATAATAAGTTAGATTACCTAAACCCATTCCTCCAAATCTCATTGGATTAATTTCTATTGGAATCAATTTATTACCAATGAGTTTAAATTCACAATGCATTGGAAAATCCGTAACATTTATTTTTTCGTTCAATTGCTCAAAAAACGATTTTGCCAATGGATAAATTTCATTAAATGTATTTTTGGACGAATAATAAATCATATGCAAATATTGTTCGTATTTTGGAATCGGATGATGGTAAATATTGACAATACACGGTTTACCATCACTATTATAAAACATATCTATGGCATATTCTTGCCCTTCAATAAAATCTTCAACAATAAATTCATTTAAAGTCAATACATTCTCATTGAATACAGTACTGTTTTTTTCTAATTCTTTACGAATTTCCTTTTGAAGTTTCTGTAAATCTGTATATTCATCAATAATCTTTACAGCTGTACCGAAACAACCTTTTAAAGGTTTAAGAACAGATTTGTTTTTGATTTTAAGTTGATAAATGTCTTGAAAATCAATTTTGTGTATTTTGAAATTTTCATCTTTTATCAGTTTACGGAAAATAAATTTATCCTTGAACAACTCAATTGCTTTTCTTTTCGGGTTGCTTTCTTGTAAAGTTGCCAATATGATGTCAATAGATGATTCAGAAATAATGGCAATTTTTTTGTTGTTTTCAAAAATAGATTTTAACTCTATATTTGAATCATCGATAAGTTGAAGTTGTTCAAATTCAGGTAAGGTTTCTATTGTTCCCGATTCTGTATTTTTTGATTTTATTAAATATACTTTCAATTTTGTAAAGTGTGTTCGTTTTAAAATTGCCGCTAACTTATTTATATGCGATACAAACCTTCGCCAATCTTTCGAAATTGGGTGTATATACGAAGGTTTATATCGCTTTTTGTTTTCCAAATGTATTAATTTTTTTCTTACAAATCATCAAACGGACTTTTAATCTGTTGAATGCTTTTGGTGCTTACATGAGTATATATTTCGGTTGTTTTACTACTGGCATGACCCAACAATTCTTGAATATAACGCAAATCAGTTCCGCTTTCTAATAAATGGGTAGCAAAACTGTTTCGCAACCAATGCAAAGTGGCAGGCTTTGTAATTCCTGTTTTTTGTAAGACTTGTTTCAATACAAGTTGTAAGCTTCGGGCATCATAATGTTGTCCTTTAATTTGTCCTTCGAACAAGTAAGTTGTTGGCTTGTATATTTTATAATAGTCTCGCAGCATTTCTAATATTTTGGGAGACAAAGGTACAATTCTGTCTTTTTTGCCTTTGCCATTTTTAAGCAAAACCAAATTCCTTTTAGAATCGATATGAACAGGTCGAAGTGCCAATAATTCGCCACAACGCAGGCCACAACTGTATATCAGCGAAAGCATCATTTTGTGTTTGATGTTACTGTGGGCATTCAAAATCAATTTCACTTCTTCTTTGCTCAAAACATTAGGTAGTGTTTTGGCATTTTTGGGACGATGAATTTTATCCACTATCATCTTGGTTTCTCGAATGGTTTGAAAAAACAATTTAACAGCATTAACGATTTGGTTTTGATAAGAGGCAGAAAGATTATTCTTTAAGATATGCTCGTTATTATATAGAATCACATCTTCGTTGGTAATTTCGGCGACCGCTTTCTCCCGGTAGAAAACCAAAAAAGATTTCAGGGCTTCGCTGTAAGTCGTAACAGTGTTGTCGCTGTAACGTTTGGAACGCAGTATTTGTTTGAATTTTTCGATTTGCTCAATGCCTTCTTCTGATGGTAAGGAATAGGAGAGAGGTGCCAAATGAAATCGTTGTCTATTTTCAACCGTGTCGGGTAGATGCCAAGTTCCCAAAGTTTGACTCCATCGAGAACCTGTCAATTTTTTTATTCGGGCGATCCATTCGTCATTTTTTTCAAAATAGACAGCAATTCTTTTTTCTTTTTTATGAGTAATAATTTTGGCTTTCCACTTCATAGCAATGTAATTTAATTGCTAAAATAAGAAAAAGGTTACAATTTGTTAACGAAAGTCACATACAAAGATTAAAATAGCCCGCAAGTAACATCGAGTATTTTTTGATGTTGTAATCAGAATTCTTAATCAGAATAATTTAATCAATACACTCCATCAACAACAAATCGCCGTTGTTGTGCGTGATGGTTACAAGTCCGTCCTGCGCAACCGAATTACTGCTTCCGGTTCTGTAGCCCATAGTGAGCGTGTCATTTTGCAGTGGATATTCTAAATTGCTGGAATAAATGCCATTTACAACGCCAATTGGAATCAAAGAAATTGGTGTTTTTGCTGTATACCATTTCTCGAATTTATTCGGAAGTAGAAATATTTTGGAGTGATCGTCCAGAATTACAATTTTAAGCAAATTTCGGTAACGAACAATATTGGTAAGGTTCGTAATGGTATGATCGGCACGTTTTCCGGTAGCCCAGACAACGTTTACAGCAGGAATTTTTCGGTCTATTAAATAATCAAAAGCTTTTTCGAGATCAGTTTTATTTTGATCTGGGGTATGCACAATTTCGATAGGATATTGTGAAGTTTTATAGATTTCAGGATCAAAACCGCGATCGAAATCTCCCAAAAGCACATCTACTTTTATGTCCAATTCAATCACACGTTCTATGGCAGAATCTAAAACGACAACGAGCGGAGACCATTCGAGCAATTGCCCTAATAATTCAGGATTGCAGGCAGCTCCGTTAGCAATGATTAAAGCGGGTTCCTGATCGTCGCGAACTATATGGTGTGATGACATGCTGAATTGTTTTTAATGTGGTGCAAAGGTACGGGGAGTATTTTAGATTTTAGAGTTCAGATTTTAGATTTTTTGAGACATATTAGAAATTAGCATAAATTAATCTTAATCCATGGCAAATATTTTTAAGGTTGTAGTTTTTCAATCTAAAATCTACAATCTAAAATCTACAATCTAAAATCTACAATCTAAAATCTACAATCTAAAATCTACAATCTACAATCTGCAATCTAAATTTTATATCAGCCTTCTGTGATAATTGATTTGTCCTAAATGATAGGCTAAATGGGTGGAAAGATGCACTAAAAAGAATTCCGTTGTCATTTCCTTTTCGAAGACAATTTGCGGATATATTTTTTCTAAATCGGTTTCCGTTAAAGAATCAAGAGTATTATTTATAACCAAAATTGTTTCATCGATTTTGGTGATTAATTCTGATTTTGGAACATCTTTCAAAGAAAATTCTAAAGGACGATTTCTTATATAAGCTGTTTTGCCAAGCTCTGCGCCGATATAAGTGTTTAAATTTCCAATTAAATGCAAACAAAGATTTCCCGCCGAATTGGAGATGTTTTTATCAATTACCCAAATCTGATTTTCGTTTTGATACGATTCAATTTCGACTTTTAGTTTATTCAAATCTCGGTTAAAAAGCGATTTTAGCGTTTCGATTAGCATGATGTTTTGATTTTGATTTTTGCCACAGATTTCACAGATTCTCACAGATTAGTATTTGCAATTTTAAATACAATCACTTTAATCCTTGAAATCAGTTGCATAAAAATTAAGCTCTATGTTTTATCGGAATCCAAATTTCTTCTTCAGAATCAGGGTCATCTTTTTGATATCGTTCGTCCATTACTGCAAAATGTGGCCTGTCGTCTACAATATATGGAGAGTTGGGCAGCCACTCTGCAAAGATAGTATGATATGTTTGATAGGCTTCCGTTGCTGCGCCTTTATGAAGAAAAACGGCATACAATCCGGTTGGAATTACGAGTATTTCCATGTTGGCTGGAATTTCATCAAAATCAGAAACTTCGACAGCTGCCCATTTCTGGAAAGTATTACTGGGATCGAAATTATCAAAATGCCCGATAGGAAATACTTCCAAAGAATATAAATTAGAGTCCGTTGCATTTTTGATTTCCTTTCGCCTTGGCATGAAACTGCTCCATAATTGAAAAGTTTTGTTTTCGATAAAGGACATCACAAGATGTTTGCCAAGCAATTTTTTTTCGGTTAAGGTTTCGATTCGGGCTTCCATTTTATTTCATTATTTAATGGTGTATTTTTTTGTATCAGTTTCACTAAGAGAAAAATAGCCTAAAGGATAATTGTTTTTATCTGTTGTATTAATAATATTTCCTTTTACAGTTGCGGGCGGAGATTGAAATGGCCCTCCAACATTAGTTCCTGCAATACTTACTAAAATACTCATATAATTGTAATATTGTTTCGAAATTCCGTAATGTGTTATTTCAATTTCATTGCCAATTTCTAATTCATCGTCATCTGAAAGACTGAAAAATTCATTACCCTGAAAGAATTTATCATCATCTACATAATAGTTTGATCTAATTTTATTGGAGTAAATGTATCGGTATAAATAATAATTTTCTGCAGCTCCGGGATCATTGTAAAAAGCTCTAATCTCAATGTCTTTACCGGTAAATCCTCCTTCGTTATTTTGCTCTATTCGGGTAATTGGCGCTATTGATTTTAAAGTTTCACTTGCTGTATAAGTATTTCCGCCACTAATTACGGTCAACGTATATGTTCCTTCGATTACTGGTTTAAAATTGGTGCAGGCGTATTTTCCCGTTTTTGGAATTTCAGTAAAGGTAAATTTTTCTTTTTGACTATTTGTTATATAAACAGTTGCTCCGGAAACAATTGGAACCTGACTTTCAAAGTAGCCTGTTGTTGTAGTAAGTTTAATAAATTGCTGATTTCCGGAAGTTCCTTTTTGCCAGTTTATTGCCGCTTCAATTACCAATTTTGGAGGAGCGGTTTCTAAATCAACATCAACAACTTCTTCACAGCTGGTGATAAAAATTGCTATAAAAAATACAAGTAATAAGGTTGCTTTTTTCATAATGTATCTCTTTTTCGTTCTAATGACAAACGTGATTTTTTAAAATTTAAAATTATAACTAACAGCTGGCACAACTCCGAAAATCGATATCTTCACAGCTTCATTATTGCCTGTGTCAACATTTTGTCGGAAATTAATCGAAGCCGCATTCTTGCGATTATATAAATTGTAAATGCTAAAAACCCATTCGCCTTTCCAGTTTCTATCCTTGTTTTTTCTTGGAGTTAAAGTTGCCGAAACGTCTAAATGATGATACGTAGGCAAGCGATTTTCATTTCGCAGACCATAACTCGGAACTGTGATTCCTAAATATTCATATTGACCATTCGGATAAGTAACCGGTTGTCCGGTCTGTAAAGCAAAGTTAGCACCAAATGACCATTTTTCGTTCAAATTATATGCAGAAGTAACCGCTAAATTATGCGTTTTATCGTAGGCTGAATTGTACCATTCGCCATTATTGATTCCTATTTCTTCCGGCGTTCTTCCGGGCGTTTGCTGTTCTGATTTGGATAAAGTATATGAAATCCAGCCGTTAAATTTGCCTTCATTTTTTTTCAGCATCAATTCTAAACCATAAGTTCGCATTTGTCCATTCAGAATTACCTGTTCTATAGCATCATTGGCAATCAAATCGGCACCATCAATATAATCCAGACGATTCTGAATTTCTTTGTAGTACGTTTCTACTTCAAGAGCATATTTTCCATTATTGATATTTCTGAAATAACCCAAAGCCACCTGATCAGCAAGCTGTGGTTTGATATACGTATCACTTGGCATCCAGACATCTAACGGAGTCGGAGATGAGGTATTTGAAATCAGTTGAAGATATTGCGTCATTCGGTTGTAACTGGCTTTAATAGCTTCATCATCATTTAGTTGATACGAAACAGAAAGTCTTGGTTCAAGATTATTATAGTTTTTAATGACCTTATTTTTGCCATAATACTGAGTTCCGATTGGAGTTCCTTTTTCGTAAATCTGCAAATCAGAATTGAAAACAACTGCATTATTGTTTTCGTATAAATTAACTGTCGATTCTCCTAAACGATAAAATAAACTGTAGCGCAATCCGTAAGCAACTGTTATTTTTTTTGAAAGCTGGCTTTCAGCATCAATATAAATAGAAGGTTCAAAAGCATATTTTTTGTCTAATTGATCAGGATTAATTCCAGATTCAGTATCAGTTGGCTTAATAGTTCCCGGATTAAATTCATAGTAAATTCCGTTTAAACCATAATTCAGTTTGAATTTATCTGAAATATAATGTTTGAAATCATATTTGATATTGTAATTTCTAATGCCCGAATCCCATTTGAATCCCACAAAATCTAAATCTAAGCCATAATAATAATCACTGTAAATCAGCGAAAGATTTGAAAAGAGTTTATTTGAATATAAATGATTCCAACGAAGATTTAAAGTTGAGTTTCCGTAAATATTAGTAAAACTTTTATTTAAGCTAAAAACATCACGACCAAAATAACCCGATAAATAAAGGTTGTTGTTTTCGTTTAGTTTATAACTCAATTTGGTATTTAAATCATAAAAATAAGCGGAGTTATCTTTTTGATCTTCAGATAGTTTTAAGAACAAATGCGCGTAAGAAGCTCGTCCTCCAATCAAAAATGAACCTTTGTCTTTTACAATCGGACCTTCGGCAAGAATTCGGCTTGAAATTAATCCGATTCCACCATTTACATGGAAATTTTTGCTGCTTCCGTCTTTCTGATAAATATCCAAAACAGATGAAGCTCTTCCGCCGTATCGTGCTGGAATTCCGCCTTTGTACAATTTTAAGTCCTTGATGGCATCGGGATTAAAAACAGAGAAAAAACCAAATACGTGAGAAGAATTGAATATCGTTGCTTCATCCAATAAAATTAAATTCTGATCTGCACCGCCGCCGCGAACATTAAATCCGGAAGCGCCTTCGCCCGCATTAGTAACGCCAGGCAGTAATAAGATCGATTTTAAAACATCGACTTCGCCTAAAACAACCGGCATTTTTTTGATGGTTGCAATCGAAAGTTTATTGGCGCTCATTTCTGGCGATTTGATATTTATTTTGCCTTTATTATCTGTAATGACAACTTCCTGAAGTTCTTCGCCAGCTCCTTCATTAAGTCCAAAATTCAATTTGGTATTTTGGTTTAGGTTGACGGTTTTTTGTACGGTTTGAAATCCGATATAAGAAATTTCTATTTGATGTTCTCCTGAAGGAATCGTAAGAGAATAAAAACCATATTCGTTGGTAGTAGTTCCTATTTTTAATGCCGGGATGTAAATATTGACACCAATTAAGGTTTCGTTATTTTTAAAGTCGGTTATCGTACCGCTTAAAGTGAATTTTTCCTGAGAAAATGAAGTAAATGTTGTAAAAATGATAATAAGAAAAAAGCCGATTTTTTTTGAAATCATCGTGGTATTTGATTTACAGATTTATGAATTCTTACTAAATATTGCGGTTAACTCTCGTTAACCAGCGGTTAAGATAAAAAAAAGACAACCAGTTAAGGTTGTCTTTAATATAAAAATAACAATATTTTGCTTATTTTATTTTTGCAATGATAGCATTGAATGTTTCACTAGGACGCATTGCTTTACTTACTAAAGCAGGGGTTGGCTGGTAATAACCACCAAGTGTCTGAGGTTTTCCCTGTGCTCCAATTAATTCTGCATCAATTTTAGCTTCGTTAGCTTCCAATTCTGCAGCAATAGGAGTGAAGATCGCTTTCAATTCAGCATCTTTATTTTGAGCTGCCAAAGCTTGTGCCCAATAGAATGCAAGATAGAAATGAGATCCTCTGTTGTCGATCTGACCTACTTTACGAGCAGGAGATTTATCGTTTGCAAGGAATTTATCGTTAGCCTCATCTAAAGTTTCAGCTAAAATAATTGCTTTAGAATTGTCTAAAGTTTGTCCTAAGTGCTCTAATGAAGCACCAAGTGCTAAAAATTCTCCTAACGAATCCCAACGTAAATAGCCTTCTTCTGTAAATTGCTCTACGTGTTTAGGAGCAGAACCCCCAGCACCAGTTTCGAACAATCCACCACCATTCATTAACGGAACGATAGAAAGCATTTTAGCAGAAGTTCCTAATTCTAAAATTGGGAATAAATCTGTTAAGTAATCACGTAAAACGTTTCCGGTTACAGAAATAGTGTCTAAACCTTTGATGATTCTGTCTAAAGTAAATTCAGTTGCAGCAATCGGATTTAAGATTCTGATATCTAAGTTTACGGTATTGTAATCTTTTAAATATTTTTGAACTTTTAGAATCAATTCTCTGTCGTGCGCTCTGTTTTCATCTAACCAGAAAACAGCAGGAGTATCAGATAAACGAGCTCTGTTTACAGCCAATTTAACCCAGTCCTGAATAGGAGCGTCTTTTGCCTGACACATTCTGAAAATATCATTTGTTTCAACGTTTTGCTCCATTAAAACATTTCCGTTTGTATCAACAACACGAACAACTCCGTCCCCTTTCATTTGGAAAGTTTTGTCGTGAGATCCGTATTCTTCTGCTTTTTGAGCCATTAAACCTACGTTAGGAACACTTCCCATTGTTTTAGGATCAAAAGCACCGTGTTTTTTACAGAAATCAATAGTTGCAGTATAAAGTCCGGCGTAAGAACGGTCCGGAATAACAGCGATTGTATCTTGTTGTTTTCCTTCTTTGTTGTACATCTGTCCGGAAGTACGGATCATTGCAGGCATAGAAGCATCTACAATTACATCAGAAGGAACGTGTAAGTTTGTAATTCCTTTATCAGAATTAACCATTGCCAAAGCAGGTCCGTTTTCGATAGCTTTGGTAATGTCAGCTTCAACTTCAGCTTGTTCAGGTCTTCCGGCAATTTTTGCATAGATATCACCTAAACCATTTCTGGTGTCAATGTTTAATTCATTGAATAAAGCTTCGTATTTTTTGAAAAGATCAGCAAAATATACTTCAACGATAGCGCCAAAGATAATTGGATCTGAAACTTTCATCATTGTAGCTTTTAAATGCACAGAAAGTAATACACCTTCTTTTTTAGCTTCAGCAATCGCTTCAGCAACAAATTTTTTCAATGCATTTACGCTTAAAACAGCGCTGTCAATAATTTCACCAGCTTTAAGAGGAGTACTTGCTTTTAAAACGGTAGTTGTTCCGTCTTTTGCTACGAATTCAATTTTTACATCGTTAGGCTCAGCAACAGTTAGTGATTTTTCACTTCCGTAGAAATCACCGCTTGGCATTGAAGCTACTTTAGTTTTAGAATCAGCAGACCATGCACCCATCGAGTGTGGATTAGCTTTTGCAAAGTTCTTAACTGCTCTTGGGGCTCTACGGTCAGAATTACCTTCACGTAAAACCGGGTTTACAGCAGAACCTAAAACTTTAGCATATTTTGCTTTAATTTCCTTTTCAGCATCATTTTGAGGCTCTTCAGGGAAATTAGGAATGTTGTAACCATGTGACTGCAACTCAGCGATAGCTGCCTTCAATTGTGGTACAGATGCAGAAACGTTTGGTAATTTGATAATATTAGCTTCAGGTTGTGTCGCTAATTTACCCAGTTCAGCTAAAGCATCTCCAGTTTTTTGAGCATCTGTTAAGACCTCAGGAAAATTTGATAAAATTCTACCTGCTAACGAAATGTCTCTGGTTTCAATAGCAATCCCAGCCGTAGCAGTAAATGCCTGAACAATTGGTAATAAAGAATAAGTCGCTAATAACGGCGCCTCATCAGTTAAGGTGTAAAAAATCTTTGAATTCTGTGTCATTTTTTTTTTTTTTTTTTTATAATCGGTATCGTCAAAGAATAACGATGAAAAGGTATAGTCGGCTCAAAATGAGCGGAGCAAATATAATAAAAACAGTCCGAAAACGGTGTAGTTTTCCAGAGAAATACAGGAATTATCAGATTGTTATTTCGAAGTCCTTAAATTGTCAAATCGATGATTTTGATATTAAAAAATTGCAGTTTTGTTATTTTGAAAATTAGGCACAAAAAAAAACTCGTTTCAAATGATATGAAACGAGTTTTTTATAACAAAGAGATAAATGATTATCTTCTTTTATCTTTAATCTTAGCTTTTTTACCAGTAAGTTCTCTGAAGTAGAAAATTCTAGCTCTACGTACAGCACCTTTCTTGTTGATTTCAATTTTTTGTAAAGCTGGCAAGTTTACCGGGAAGATACGCTCAACTCCAATAGCTCCTGACATTTTACGAATAGTAAAAGTTTCTGTGTTACCAGAACCTCTTCTTTGAATAACAACTCCTTTAAAAAACTGAGTTCTTGTTTTTTCACCCTCTTTAATTTCGTAGAAAACTGTGATAGTATCTCCAGCTCCAAAAACAGGGAAATCTTTTTTAGCAACTAATTCGTTTTGAACGAATTTCATTAAATCTGCCATGATATCTTATAATTATGGTTTATTTATAGGGCAACATTCACGGATCTCGCCAGAGGTTAGCCTAATTCGGGTGCAAATGTAATTAAAAAAAAGTAAATTCCAATAAAAATAAATCCCAAATTCCAATTTCTTAACTAGTTGATTAATTGGGATTTGGGATTTTATAAATTTGGAATTTATTCTAACAAATCCGGTCTTCTGTTTTTTGTGTGCTCATACGCCATATCCTCGCGCCATTTATCGATTTTGGCAAAATGTCCGCTGGTTAAAACTTCGGGAACTTTCCATCCTTTGTAATCTGCGGGTCTTGTATATATTGGTCCTGAAAGTAAATTGTCCTGAAAACTATCTGTCAATGCCGAAGTTTCATCACTTAAAACACCAGGAATTAATCGGATTAAGGCATCAGATAAAACCAAAGCGCCTAATTCTCCACCAGATAAAACATAATCGCCAATCGAAATTTCTTTGGTAATAAAGTGATCACGAACTCGCTGATCTACTCCTTTATAATGTCCGCATAAAATGATGATGTTTTCATACATCGACATGGTATTGGCCATTTTCTGATTCAGCGTTTCTCCATCTGGCGACATATATATGATTTCATCGTATTCGCGCTGGCTTTTCAAATGCGTAATACAGTCATCAATTGGCTGTACGGTCATTACCATTCCCGCGCCTCCTCCAAAAGGATAATCGTCTACGCTTTTTTGTTTGTTTGTAGTATAATCACGCAAATTATGAAAATGTACTTCAACCAAACCTTTGTCGATGGCACGTTTCATAATCGAAGCCTCAAACGGACTCTTTAATAATTCAGGTAAAATTGTAATGATATCAATTCGCATTTTTTTCTTCAAAAAGTTTAGAGGCGCAAAGATACAAAGTAAATAATTGAGATGTTTAAAAAACAAAAGTCAATTACAACTTCTTTAATTAATTGAATGACAGGTGTTTTTTGATTTCAGAGATAATAATTATATAACATAGGATTGTTTTTATGTAAGTTTTGGATGCTTAATTTTAGGTAGCATTGCAGTACCTAATTTTATTATCGAATAATACCAAAAACATCTAACTAAATTTCCATGAAAAAAATAATCCTGATAGCCGCTATACTAATTTTATCTGCCTGTTCGAGTTCTAAAAATACTGGAGATAAATGGGTAGGAATGTCTAAACAAAGCCTGGTTAAAAGTTGGGGAACTCCGGTGAGAATATTTGATAATAATGCCGATGGTGAAATACTGGTTTATGCAGATCAAATTTTTGATAATTCGCATAGAGGAATGGCAGGTTCAAATTATTGGAATTACACATATATGTACATCGATAAAAATGGTAAAGTGTCTTCATACAGACATGAAAAACAAAATTTTCCTCCTCAGGCAATTGATTCTAACAAATTGATTGATTTGAAATTAGTTACCGCGATCTGATTAAAAAATTAACGACGGATAAACTTTGTCGGTCAGAATTTAAATTAAAGCTTTTGAAAATCAATTTTTAGAAACTCTACAGTAGGGTTTCAATAAAAACGCTAGCTTTACTTCACAATTTTTTCAAAACACAAAGATGATTTCCAGACGAAATTTTATAATCAACAGTGGTTTAGCTACAGCAGGAGTTTTAGCTATGCCTTCATTAGCTTTTACTATGGATAGGAAAGAAATAGGTTTACAATTGTACACATTACGCGATGAACTTCCAAAAGACGTAAAAGCAACTTTAGAGAAAGTGGCGGCGGCAGGTTTTACCGCTGTCGAAACTTACGGTTTTTCTATAAAAGACCAATTTAGGGGATTGTCTCCATTGGAACTTAAAAAGATACTTGATGCGAATAATTTAAAAGCTATTAGCGGACATTATAATTTAGGAAGTTTTTTATACGATGGTAATGCAACTGAACTTATTGAAGCAATTGACGCGGCTAAAATTTTAAAAAGTGAATTTCTTACAATTCCCTGGGTTGATGAACCTTTTAGAACCGATTTTAAAAAGATTGCCACTCGTTTAAATGAGGCTGCAAAAATGTGTAAGGATGCTGGTTTAAAACTGGCGTATCACAATCACGATTTTGAGTTTCAAAAAAATAACGGAATTACCGGTTATGAAATTCTCTTAAAAGAGACAGATAAAAACTTAGTTTATTTTGAGATGGATTTATACTGGGTAGTGCGTTCAGGAAATGATCCGATTAGATTAATGAAAGAAAACCCCGGTCGTTTTAAAATGTGGCATGTAAAAGATATGGATAAAGCTAATCAGGCCTTAAATACCGAAATTGGCTCAGGATCTATTGATTTTAAAACTATTTTTAAGGAGGCAAAGTTGTCTGGAATGAAATACTTTTTTGTAGAACAGGAGAATAATTATATTCCGAATTCTTTTGAATCAATTAAAACAAGTTGCAATTTTATTTCGAAGGAATTGATTTAGAAAAAAAATGAAATACTATTTTTGTAGAAACTAAATTAATAACAGATGCAAAGTTTCGGAACAAGCAAAGAGTTTATAAAAGGAGATGATATCGAGTGGGAAGTAGTGGGTGAAGGAATTAAACGTAAAATCCTGGCCTACGATGATCGCGTTATGTTGGTTAATGTTCATTTTGAAAAAGGCGGAATTGGTACTTTGCACGAACATTACCATATTCAGGTAACTTATGTGGCGAGCGGAAAATTTGATGTTACGATTTCCGGAGTTACACAAACATTAAAAGAAGGTGATAGTTTCTATATTCCGCCTCACGCAATTCATGGAGTTGTTTGTTTGGAAGAAGGAATGTTGACCGATGTTTTCAGTCCGATTCGTGAAGATTTTATGAAATAATAAAGGCTTAAAAATCAATATGATTTCTAAAATACCAATCTGATTTGGTCTGAACTTTGAAAAATTTATTCTTTTTTTAAAGTTTTGGTTACAATTAGATTGGTATTTTTGCATTATGAATTTATCCAAAACGAATGTGTTATTTATGGCAGCTTGCACTGGACTTATAGTTGCAAATCTGTACTACTGCCAACCTTTAATTGTTTTAATTGCCAACGAATTTAAAATTCCCGAAGCTAACGCAGGAACCATAACCTATCTAACTCAGGCAGGTTATGCGATTGGTTTGTTTTTTATGGTTCCGCTTGGTGATAAAATTGAACGTAAGAAACAAATTTTAATGACAACTTTTGCCTCTGTAATTGCTTTGATTATTGCGGCAACGGCAAAAAGCTTCTTCATTTTACAAATCGCTTCTTTGTTAATCGGAATTACTTCGATTGTACCACAGCTTATTTTGCCTTTGGCAGCTTCATTAAGTTCGCCTGAACAGCGTGGAAAAGTAATTGGAACCATCATGAGCGGTTTACTTGTCGGGATTTTACTTTCTCGCACATTAAGCGGTTTTATCGGTCAGGTTTTAGGATGGAGATCGATGTTTTATATCGCTGCTGGAATTTGTCTTTTGATCTTTTTTGTAATTCAGAATAAATTCCCAGTCAATAAACCACAATTTCAGGGAACTTACGGGCAGTTAATTCAATCCCTTTTTACCCTTATAAAAACGCAGCCTGTTTTGCGTGAAGCAACATTAATTAATGTATTCAGTTTTGCACAATTTGGAGCCTTCTGGACCATAATGGTTTTATTGCTTTCTGGAGAACCTTTTCATTTTAATAGTGCTACAATTGGTTTGTTCGGAATTGTTGGTGCTTCCGGAGCTTTGGCAGCGCCATTGGTCGGTAAATTAGGAGATAAGGGAAGTTCAAGAGTGGCAGTAGGTTACGGCTGTTTGTTGATATTGATTAGTTTTATAATTTTCTACTTTTCAATAGAAAGCGTCATCGGAATTGCAATCGGAATTGTATTTATTGATATCGGAATTCAGGGCGTTCACATTTCAAATCAAACACGAGTTTATTCTTTACTTCCGGAAGCAAGAAACAGATTAAATACTGTATTTATGTCGTTTAGCTTTTTAGGGACAGCCGCCGGATCTGCATACGGATTGATGTTATGGAAATTAGGAGGATGGCATGCTGTAGCTATCGGATGCGTTGGTCTTTCTGTATTGGCATTAACCGTGTATGGTCTTACATATAAATCATCCCGAAGGGTCGGGACTAAAAAATAGATAAAAAATAATTTGTAAATTTGCATTCAAAATTAAAAATAACAACATGGAAAACGGAATATACGCTAAATTCAACACAAGCAAAGGTTCGATTTTAGTAAAACTTACACACGATTTAACACCAGGAACTGTAGGGAATTTTGTAGCTCTTGCAGAAGGAAACATGGAAAATAAAGTAAAACCTCAAGGACAAAAGTTCTATGACGGATTAACATTCCACAGAGTAATTCCTGATTTTATGATTCAGGGAGGATGCCCAAAAGGAACTGGAACTGGAGATCCTGGTTATAAATTTGATGATGAATTTCACCCAAGTTTAAAACACGATCGTCCGGGAGTTTTAGCAATGGCTAACTCAGGACCGGCAAGTAATGGTTCTCAATTTTATATCACTCACGTTCCAACTTCTTGGTTAGACGGAAAACACACTGTTTTTGGTCATGTTATCGAAGGGCAGGATGTTGTTGATGCTGTTGCTCAAGGAGATAATCTTGATGCTGTAGAAATCATTCGAGTTGGTGAAGAAGCTGAAAAATGGAATGCTATTGAAGCTTTTATTGGTTTAAAAGGTGCTCGTCTTAAAAGAGATGCAGCTTTAAAAGCAGAATCAGAAGCAAAAATGGAACAATTAGCTGCAGGTTTTGATAAAACTGATAGTGGTTTACGTTATAAAATGATTCAAAAAGGAGACGGTAAAAGAGCAGAAGCAGGAAAAACAGTTGCTGTTCATTACGAAGGATCTTTAGAAAACGGAAAAGTTTTTGATTCATCTTACCCACGTAAAAAACCAATTGAATTTAGATTAGGTCAGGGTCAGGTTATTGAAGGATGGGACGAAGGTATTGCTTTATTACAAGTAGGTGACAAAGCTCGTTTCGTAATTCCATCTGACTTAGCTTACGGTGCTTCAGGTGCAGGAGGGGTTATTCCTCCAAACGCAACCTTGATTTTCGATGTAGAATTAATGGAAGTAAAATAAAGAAGTTAAGATACAATTTAGTATTGTTTTAAATAATAATCCCATTCGCCAGCCGAATGGGATTTTTTTTATATTTACTAGAAAAAAACCAAAACAATGAAAGCTAAAATCTTAACACTAGCCGCAATAACGTTACTTGCCGTTTCATGTGGTACCAAAAAAACGGCTCCTGCAGCTCCAGCTGTAACAGCAACTGCTCCGGCACCAGCAGCATTAACCCCTGAATTGGCAGCAGGTAAAAGCATGTATGAAAATAACTGCGCAAAATGTCACAAATTATTTGAACCAAAGAAATTTACTCAGGAAGAGTGGGCACCGATTTTAGTGAAGATGCAGAAAAAAGCACATTTAGATGATACTCAAATGGCTTCAATCACAAATTATATCCATTCTCAATTATAAGAGAGTCAATAAAAAAATATAATTAAACTATTCAGTAAAATTTTTATTGAATAGTTTTTTTATTTCCATTTAATGCTGCAGCCAATACTTGGTTTCTGAATTTCATTTAAACTTCTGTTGTAGATAAGTCCATCTATAGCGCTTCTCAAGTCGCTTCCGCTTAAAGGAATTCCGTTATTAGGTCTTGAATCATCCAATTGTCCGTGATAAAATAAACGATCCTGATTGTCATAAAGAAAGAAATCAGGTGTGCACGCCGCTTCATATGCTTTTGCGACTTCCTGACTTTCATCAAATAAATACGGGAAATCTATTTTATTTTGAAAAGCAAATTCGGTCATCATTTCTGGTGAATCCTGTGGATATTTTTCAACATCATTACTCGAAATAGCCACTACACCAATTCCCTGCACACGATAATCATTGGCAATCATAATAATTTCTCGCAAAACGTGAAGTACGAAAGGGCAGTGATTGCACATAAAAATAACAAGCGTTCCTTTTGATCCTTTTACATCTTCAAACGAAAAATCATTACTAGAATTAGTATCTTTTAATTTGAAGTCCGGAGCAATTGTTCCAAGCGGAATGATATTTGAAGAAGTTCGTGCCATTTTTTAAAAATTTGTTATTCAAAAATAGCTTTAAAATTCTGTAAATAATATGAACCGCCATAAAAAAACACCCAAAAATTTTTTGGATGTTTATAGTTGTAATTTACGAAATTTTGAGCTTTTTATGAATTCAAAAAATCCAGTAAATCTTTATTTAATTTGTCTTTTTCTGTGTAAAACAAACCGTGTGGAGCACCTTCATAAATGATAAAAGTATTGTTAGCTATAGCTTCTGCGGTCTTTTTTGAACTCACTTCTATGGGCACATTTTTGTCATCATCTCCATGAATAATCAGGGTAGGAACTTTTATGGTTTGCAGTTCATCTCTAAAATCGGTATTCGATAGAGATTCGGCGCATTTAAGCGTTGCTCTTGGTGAAGCAGCTGAGCATAGTTTCGTGAAATGTTCAAGTAATGGCGTACTTAAAGGTTTGTTAATTATAGTAATGCCAAAAAATATTTTACCAAAATTTTCAAGAAAACCTATTCTGTCCTCTCTAATAGCAGCTGCTGTAGCTTCTCCTTTTTCTTTTGGACGCCCTTCCGGATTGTCATCCGTTTTTGCTAAAAATGGAATTATGGATGAAATTAAAGCGGCTTTTGTAACACCTTTTCCACCATGACGGCTGAAATAACGAACTACCTCTCCGCCTCCCATAGAAAACCCTACAAGTGTTGCATTTTCTAATTGGAGCTGTTCAATAATTTCGCTCAAATCATCACTTAATGTATCGTAGTCATAACCATCCCAAGGCTGCGATGATTTTCCGAAACCACGGCGGTCGTATGCAATAACTCGATAATTATTTTGAACCAGGAACTCAATTTGATATTCCCACATTTCATTTGAGAGCGGCCAGCCGTGAATTAAAATTACAGGCTTTCCTTTTCCGTAATCTTTTACGTAAAGCTGAACGTTTTTGGCTGTTCTTATATATTTATCAGTGTTTTGCTCGTGAATATCAAAATCAAAATCCTTTATAGAGTGGTCGCTATTAAGTATCGTATTTTCCATTGCTGTTTTTTTAAGGGTTAGCTTACAATTTGTTACTCGTAAATTTAGCATTGGAGTAAAAAAAAGGGTTACAGAATTAACGATATTAATTACAGAATTAATAGGTTTGTAAATCAACTATATTAAAAGAAAATGGATTTAACCTGGAGTGAATTTGAAAGAACTGAAATGCGAGTAGGAACCATAATCGATGTTAATGATTTTCCGGAAGCCAGAAAACCAGCGTATCAGTTAACAATCGATTTTGGTACTGAGATTGGTATCCGAAAATCATCAGCACAAATCACAGTGCATTATAAAAAAGAAGATTTAGTAAATCGACAAATTATAGCAGTCGTTAATTTTCCTAAAAAACAAATTGGAAAATTCATGAGCGAATGCCTGGTTTTGGGTGCGATAGGCAAGGAGGGAGATGTGATTTTATTGGCTCCCGATTTTAAAATTGAGAATGGTTTGAGAATAGGATAGTCTTTGTTATAAACAACGAGATAAATTTTACCGCAAAGTCCGCAAAGTTTTTTGCAAGGAGTATTTTTGCAAAACGTAAAGTTCGCAAAGCTTTGCATTATTGTGCTTTGCGAACTTTGCGTAAAATCTTTGCGGACTTTGCGGTTAAATTATAAATCTATTTTTTCAATTAATTGCTGTAAAATCAATTGTCCTTCTTCCCAGTATTTTAAGTCAGAATCAGAGTTGATATGACCTTTTTGACCAATGTTTACAAAATCGCTTCCCCATTTTTCAGCCAGATATTGTTTTCTTTCGAAAGAAGCATAAGGATCATTTTCGCTTGCCACCACAATCGATGGAAAAGGTAATTTAGAAGTTGGAATTGGAGAAAAATTACGCGTACATTCGGGTGTATGTTGAGGTGAATCAACATCGGCGGGAGCCACTAATAAAGCGCCGACAATGTTTTTGTTATTATTTGATTCTGCCCAATGCATTACTAATGAAACGGCTAAACTGTGTGCCACCAAAATTGTCGGACTATTAAGTTTTGCCACTTCTTCATTTAATCTTTCAAGCCATTCTTCGCGAACAGGTTCGTCCCAGTTGTCCTGAATCAAACGAATTGAATTTTTGAATTTTTTATACCAAAAGGTTTGCCAGTGTTTGTCGCCGGAATTTCCTAGCCCGGGTAATATTAAAAGTTGTGTTTCCATTGCCGTGGATTTATGTTTAATTATATTTTGTTCCTGTATTGGATTTTAGACTGTTAGATTTTTGGAAGATTCGAAAAATCTAACAGTCTAAAAATCCAAAAATCCAAAAATAAATATATAAAAAAAGTCCAAAATGCAGGACAAATTGGACTCGTACTTTTTAAAAAGTTATTTGGGACTAAATATCATCAAAATCAATATCAGTAAAGCTAGATCTTTGACCTTCAGGTTTATCAGAACCGTATTCTTTTTTAAAATCTTTTTGGTGTCTTTCAGAGATTACTTCTTCGCCTTTGTGGTTCAAGACGTATGAAGTCATTTCTTCTAGTATTTCGGCAAAAGCACTAAAATCTTCTTTGTACAAATAAATTTTGTGTTTTTTAAAATGAAATGAACCATCTTCTTCTGTAAATTTCTTGCTTTCGGTAATAGTGATATAATAATCGTCAGCTTTTGTAGCTCTCACATCAAAGAAATAAGTTCTTCTTCCTGCTCGTAATACTTTAGAAAAAATCTCTTCTTTTTCTAACATGTCATTTTCTCTCATAATACGTTCTATCATTTTTGGAATTAATAGTACTCAAAAATCATAAAAAATTATCTATTACACAACAATTAAAGTAATTCTTTTTCCGAAAGTTGTTTTAAATATAAAGATGCATAATAACCTTCCTGATTTATTAATTGATTATGAGAGCCTTGTTGAATTATTCTGCCATCTTCCAAAATGATAATTTTATCAGCATTCTTTGCAGACGAAACTCTATGGCTTACAATAATTGTGGTTTTGTCTTTGCAGATTTCGAACAAATTATTCAAAATAGTTTCTTCAGTTTCAGTATCAACTGCAGACAGGCAATCATCAAAAAGTAAAATCGCCGGATTTTTAATAATCGCTCTCGCAATAGATACACGCTGCTTTTGTCCGCCCGAAAGCGTAATGCCGCGCTCTCCTAAAATGGTATCATACTGTTTATTGAAGGCAATAATATTATCGTGAACAACAGCATTCTTTGCAGCTTCGATTACTTCTTCATCGGTTGCATTTTGATTACCAAATTTGATGTTGTTTTTAATAGTATCCGAAAATAAAAAAGCATCCTGAGGTACAATTCCAATATTATTTCGAAGATCATTTAAATTCAAAGTACTGATTTCATTTTGATCAATCGTAATTCTTCCGTCGGTAACATCGTACAAACGAGAAATCAAAGATAAAATAGTCGATTTTCCAGAACCGGTTTTTCCTAAAATAGCTAAGGTTTCTCCTTTTTTTACTGTGAAAGTCACATTTTTCAACGCCTCAATATTCGTATCTTCATAAGTATAACTCACATTTTCGAAAGCAATTGAGCCTTGAATATCTGACGGATTTTCGTTATTGTTTTTGATTTCCGGTTCAATTTTCAAAAATTCATTCAAACGTTTTTGAGAAGCCTCGGCCTCCTGAACCATTGATGAAACCCATCCTAATGAAGCAACGGGCCAGGTTAGCATATTTACGTATAAAATGAATTCGGCAATCGTACCAATATTCTGAATCGTTCCGTTAATGTACATGACGCCTCCAAAATAAATCACCACTAAATTACTAATTCCAATTAACGCAATCATTAAAGGACCGAACAACGATTGTACTTTGGCTAAATCCAGACTTTTCTTTTTGCTTTCATCAGCAAGAGCCACCATATTATTTTGATGCTGATTTTCTAATGAATATGCCTTTATAACCCGGATTCCGGAAAATATTTCCTGGGTAAAACTGGAAACTTTTGATAGATATTGCTGAAAAGTAGTGCTTCGTTTATTGATTTCTGAACTCAGTTTAAAAATGCAGAAAGACAAAATTGGCAAAGGCAAAATAGTATAAAGTGTCAACAAAGGCGAAACATTATACATATATATGATTACAATTGCAAAACGAATGAAAGTGTTAATCGTATACATAACGGCTGGGCCAACATACATACGAACTTTTGAAACGTCTTCGCTAATGCGGTTCATTAAATCTCCGGTGCGGTTTTGCTTGTAGAAATTCTGAGAAAGAATTTCATATTGCTTGAAGACCTCATTTTTCAAGTCAAATTCAATATGGCGCGACATTACAATTAAAGTCTGGCGCATCAAGAAGGTTAAAAAACCCGCTACAATTGTAGTAGCTATGATTAGCAGTACGTTATGAATTAAATCCTGACGGTACGAATCGATTATAACCTGAGAAGCTTGTTGTGTTTCAGGCAGTTTATCAAACCTTTCAATGGCGTTTAATGACTTGCTGATAAGCTTCGGTGTAAACAGTGAAAAAATTTGTGCGATTATGGTGATTAAAATTCCGAGCGTGAAACTATATTTATATTTGATGAAATATTTGTTTAAATAGCTTAATTCTTTCATTTTTTTAAGAGATTCAATGTTGAAATGTTTTGGAATTGCAAATTATATTCAATAAAAAGTAATTAAATATATTAATTTCTCAAAGCAAATCAATTGTAAAATTGTTATTTTAAAGATAAAAAAATAGCACATGTGTATTTTTTATTTAAGTTTGAGATGTCTTTTTGACAAATTCGTAATTATAACTAATAAATAACTAGCGCTATGGATGCAACTTTCGCAACTGGAAAGGAACTTCAAAAAATGGATCCTGTTTTTGGTCAATTATCTTTTGACGATCACGAACAAATTGTATTTTGCAATGACAAAGATACAGGTTTAAAAGCAATTATTGGTATTCATAATTCAGTTATGGGGCCAGCTTTAGGAGGTACCAGAATGTGGAATTACAATACTGAATGGGAAGCTCTGAACGATGTTTTACGTCTTTCAAGAGGGATGACATATAAATCTGCTATTACCGGTCTTAATATTGGTGGTGGTAAAGCAGTAATTATTGGTGATGCTAAAACGCAAAAAACACCAGAATTGATGCGTAAGTTTGGTGAATTTGTACACTCTTTAAGCGGAAGATATATTACTGCTGAAGATGTTGGAATGGAAACTAAAGACATGGATACGGTAAGAGATGTAACGCCTTATGTTACAGGGATCTCTGAAGAAAGAGGTGGTTCTGGAAATCCTTCTCCTATTACAGCTTACGGTGTTTATTTAGGAATGAAAGCGGCTGCAAAAAGCCAGTTTGGTTCTGATGTTTTAGACGGTAAAAAAGTTTTGGTTCAGGGAATCGGTCACGTAGGTGAAGCTTTGGTAGAATATTTGACTAAAGAAGGAGCTATCGTTACTATCGCTGATATCAACGAAGAAAAATTATACGAAGTAGCGCAAAAATTCAACGCTACAATTTATACTGGTGAAGATTTATATACTGCAGATGTCGATATTTACGCGCCTTGTGCAATGGGAGCGACTATCAATGACAATACAGTAAACAAAATTAAAGCTAAAGTTATTGCTGGTGCTGCCAACAATCAGTTAGCTGATGAGAATGTTCACGGAGCAAGATTAAAAGAAAGAGGTATTTTATATGCGCCTGATTTCTTGATCAATGCTGGTGGAATTATCAATGTTTATGCTGAATTAGCAAATTATGGAAAAGCTGAAATCATGAGCAAAACAGAAAACATCTATAATACTACTTTAGAAATTATCGATTATGCCGTGAAAAACGGAATTACAACGCATAAAGCAGCGCTTACAATTGCTCAAAATCGTATCGATTTGAGAAAAATTGAAAACGCTAAAAAATAATTAGTCTTCAGTGTTCACTTTTTTTAGTGTTCAGTCTTAAATTAAAGTCTCAGTCTACAAGTTAAATTGTAATCTGAGATTTTTTTATGGTATACTAAAACTGATTACTTAAAAACTGACCACTGAATACTAAAAATAACGACTTTTTCACGAATTAATTTTATTATAAGCTGTGAAATTCTTATTTTTGCAGACTAATTTTTAAATGTTCTTACAAGGTGGTAAATAGAAGACACATACGCGTTAAAGTAATGCAATCCATTTATGCAATGCATCAAAGCGGTTCTGATAATATGGAAAAAGAAGAAAAGTTTCTTTTTTATAGCATTGATAATATTCAGGACTTATATCTTATAATGCTTTCTTCATTGATTGAAATTTGCAAAAAAGAATCTGTTTTTTTACATCTTTCAAGCAAAAAACATCTTGCAACTGCTGCAGAACGTAACCCGAACGAAAAATTTATCAAAAACAAAATTTTTCAACTCCTTGCCGAAAGCAATTCCCTTAGCATCGCTTTAGAAAATCGTAAAATCAATAACTGGTCGTTGAATGATGATTATATTTTGTTGCTTTTAAATGATATCAAAGCAAGTGAAGTGTATGCAAAATACATGTCAAACTCAACAAATACTTTTGAGGAAGACAGACAATTTATAATTGATTTGTTTGCTGATGTAATTGTTCCGAATGAAAAATTATATGAGTATTTAGAAGATGATAAGTTAACTTGGGTTGACGATATTCCGGTTGTAAATACACATATTGTCAAACAATTAAAAGCAATCAAAACAGAAGACCCGGACGATTTTAGAGTGCCAAAATTGTATAAAGATGTTGAGGATAAAGATTTTGCTAAAGATTTGTTCAGAAGAACAGTTTTAAACGAATCGATCTTAGCGAAAGAATACGATGATAAAACACCAAACTGGGACAGTGAAAGAATTGCCGAAATTGATACTATTATCTTAAAAATGGCAATTTGCGAATTTTTGAAATTCCCTTCAATTCCAGTTAAAGTAACACTTAACGAATATTTAGAAATTGCGAAAGAATATTCTACTCCAAAAAGTAGTATTTTTATCAACGGAATTTTAGATAACCTTGTAAAAGAGTTAACTGCTAATAAGAAGATGGTAAAAGTGGGTAGAGGTTTGATGTAATTGGAAATAAACTTTCAATTTTTTAAAATTCAAATTCCAATTGAAGTTGTCACTCTGAGCGTAGTCGAAGAGCTTAAATAAAATATTAATAACAAAAATAAAACCTGAATACTATGCAAGATTTAATGAAATTTGCTCCTTATTTACTAATGTTTGTAGTGTTGTATTTCTTCATGATTAGACCACAACAAAAAAGAGCAAAAAACGAAAAAGAATTTGAAAGCGGCCTAAAAGTAGGTGATAAAATAATTACAAAAAGTGGTTTCCACGGTAAAATCGTTGAGCTTGCTGAAACAAGCGCCATTATCGAAACGATGTCTGGAAAATTAAAAATTGAGCGTTCAGCTATTTCTATGGAAATGAGCGCTGCTTTGAAAAAAGCTTAACGCTTTTTAAATTCCAATAAAATTTAAATCCCAAATTCCAGTTATGGAGTTTGGGATTTTTTTTGGTTTGTGATTAAGCATAGTGTGTGTCTTTGCGAGGTACGAAGCAATCTCATGATGCATTGCCGCAAAGTATGTCATTCCGAGGAACGAGGAATCCCCGCAAGTAGCTCGACAAAGATTGGTGATTTTGATTGTAGAGTTTCTCATGGGGATTCCTCGTTCCTCGGAATGACATACTTTGGGGTTACGGTCTGTAAAATACTTCGTGTGGTTGCTTCGTTCCTCGCAATGACACTTGTTTGCGCATAAAAAAACCTTTGTCAAAGTTTTAACTTTGACAAAGGTTAATGAAAGGTTGGAATTTGGAATTTTTTTATTGAAATTTAAATCACCTGTATTTATCATTCAACCCAACATTTCTCAATATCATCGGAATCACTTTTTCAATTCTTGTAATTTTAGTTTTTTCCTGTTTTGCAGTTTCAATATATTCTAAAAACTCATATTGTTTATAGGGACTGAATTTTTGAAAAGCTTCTGCTAAAGCTGGGTTTTGATCCATTTCCTTTTGAAGCAACTCGGAAACTATTGCTTCTTTTTTCGAAGGCTTAATGATTTTTCCTTGCTTTTCGTTCTCAATAGCTTCTAAAATATATTCAAGAACTTCTTTTTCGTTTACGTCGCCTTTTGAAGTAAAACGCCATTGACGCATGGATTTTGTTTTGTCTTCCTGAGCATTTATAAGTCTCTTTTTTTCATCTTTCAGAAATACGCCATTCAGGAACCAAATTGCAAAATAATTTTTAAAACCTCCAATTCCGATAACATTTTTTTTATTGTAAACATAAATAGGGCCGCCCCATTTTATGGTTTCAACCAGTTCAGTTTTATCAATTATAGATTTCAGGAACAGAAGTTCTTCTTCCCATTGATTGACTTTGTCCCAAAAATGTTTTTTCTCAGAATTCGGTTCCACTTTATCTTCTTTTAGATTTTTCAGCTACATCAAAAATACCAGGAGTTGCAGTTAATTCTGCAATTTTTACAATAACATCAGTTGCTTTTTGAATACTTTCAGCAGGAACATATTCGTATTTTCCGTGAAAGTTATGACCACCTGCAAAAATGTTCGGACAAGGTAATCCCATGTATGATAATTGAGAACCGTCAGTTCCGCCACGAATAGGTTTAATGATTGGTTTGATGTCTAATTCTCTCATTGCTTTTTCGGCAATATCAACAATATGTTTTACCGGAAGCACTTTTTCCTTCATATTGTAATACTGATCTTTAACTTCAGCAATAACAATATCTTCGCCGAATTGTTTGGCGTATTTTTTATTGATTTTTTTGGCAATTTTTCCAATTAAATCTTTTCTTTTCTCAAATTTGATTTTGTTGTGATCGCGGATAATCAATTCTAAAACTGTTTCTTCAATGCTTCCTGTTAAGTGATGAACGTGAAAGAAACCTTCGTAACCTTTAGTTTCCTGAGGAGTTTCTCCTTTCGGAAGTTCATTGATGAAATCATTTGCAATTAGCATTGAATTGATCATTTTTCCTTTGGCATAACCTGGATGAACACTTTTTCCTTTGAAAGTAATTTTAGCTCCGGCGGCATTGAAGTTTTCATATTCTAATTCTCCAATCTGGCTTCCGTCCATAGTGTACGCCCATTGCGCACCAAATTTTTCTACGTCAAAATGATGTGCACCACGACCAATTTCCTCATCTGGCGTAAATCCGATTCTGATTTTTCCATGTTTAATTTCAGGATGCTGAACAAGATATTCCATTGCTGAAACAATTTCGGTAATTCCGGCTTTGTCATCAGCACCAAGCAAAGTTGTTCCGTCAGTGGTTATGATAGTCTGACCTTTATATTGTAATAAGTCTTTGAAGTAATTTGGAGAAAGGACAATGTTTTTTTCAGCATTTAAGATGATATCTTTTCCGTCGTAATTCTCAATAATCTGAGGTTTTACATTTGCACCGCTAAAATCGGGAGAAGTATCAAAATGTGAAACAAAACCAATTGTCGGCACTTCATGATCTACATTACTTAGCAAAGTAGCCATGATATATGCTTTGTCGTCTATAGTAACATCTTGTAGGCCGATAGTTTTTAGTTCTTCAACTAATTTATTGGCAAGATTCCATTGTTTTTCTGTACTTGGTGTTGTTTGCGAATTTGGGTCCGATTCAGTGTCAATCGTTACATAACTGATAAATCGATCTATGATATGTTGCATTTGTTTGTTTTTTTAGCAAAGATAAACAATTATTTAGGCGTTTAAAAGATAAAAGAGTTCGCCACTAATTGCCCGAATTTTCACGAATTGCTCTCAATACAAAATCTAATTTTAGAAAATTCTAAAATTGGATTTTTAGTTTAGTACAATTTTAATTCGTTGGAATTCGTGCATTTCGTGGCAAAACTTTATTGCACACATCTGAAACCAATATGATTTGCAGGAGATTTATAATCACCTTTTCCTCTAGTGCCGACCATATAACGTGTGCAATATTGGTCTGTGCATAAAAATGATCCACCGCGTTGTACTTTTTTAGGTAAATCGGGTTCGGCTGGATCGTACGATGCATCAGGACCTTTCGGGTTCTTCGCTACTTGACCACTTTCACTCAAAACAGTATAATAATCAGCCGTGTACCAATCAGTTGTCCATTCCCATACATTGCCTCCAATATCATATAGACCATATGCATTTGGTTCAAATTGAGCTGTTGGTGCTATGCCAATATAGCCATCTTCGCCAGTATCTCCTTTTTCAATAGGAAAATGTCCCTGATAAATATTGGCTTGGAATTTCCCTTTAGGTTTTAAAGTATTTCCCCAAGCATAAAGTTGTCCTGATTTTCCACCACGAGCAGCAAATTCCCATTCGGCTTCAGTTGGTAATCTTTTTCCTGCCCATTTTGCGTAGGCGGCAGCATCATCATACGAAACCTGAACAACTGGATATTTCTCTCTTCCTTTGATAGAACTTCCGGCGCCTTCAGGATGTCTCCAGTCAGCTCCTTTCACATAAGTCCACCATTGCATATAATTATTCAGATCAACTTTTGCCGGAGTAGGAGTAAACACTGCCGATCCCGCAACTAAATTCTCTATTGGAGCATCTGGATATTCTTCATGCGTTGGTGCTTTTTCAGCTAATGTTACATAACCTGTTGCTTTTACAAAAGCTTCAAATTGTTCATTGGTAACTTCTGTTTGATCCATATAAAATCCATCTACATAAACCCTGTGTATCGGAGCTGCATCTTTGGTAACACCTTTAATGCTACACAAACTTTCATCTTCAACATTACTTCCCATAGAGAATTCTCCGCCTGGAATCCAAACCATTCCTTTTGGTGTTTTCCCTTTTGGCCTGTTTTTATTTTCAATGGTTGGTTTAAACAATGACGAATCAGAAGGATTTGGTGTTTCTGCACAATCCATTGCGGCCAAATTCTTTTTCGGTACTATATATTTCGTGTAACCGTAAGCAATTGAAATAATGGAGATTGTGAGTATAGCAAAAATCCAGTAGGTCTTATTTTTCATTATAATTGTTTTAAAAAAGTAGCGGTTGTTAATTAGAAGGATAAAGTTAGAAAAAATAATTCTTTTAAACTCGATTTATTTAGTCGGGTTACTAATAATGTATAATTTGTTGTTTTTATCATGTAAGAGTTTAATGATACAATTTTATACTTATAACGAAATATCCCATTGAATTCTAAAACGCCACCCTTGTTCTAAAGGCAAGGTTTTATCCTGAAAACTGAAATAGGTTACTTCTGAACTTAATTTGTTTTTATGTCCTTTAAAAAACCAGTTAAAGGCAATGGTTGTTTCGTCTTGCAAATTATCTCTAAGGGAGTTGTCCGGACGATATTCAGCATGTCTTGCAGCCATTTCCAAAGACTTCGGCCACCAATTAAACACATTATGAAAAAAATAACCCGCCTGAATATAATAGCCTTTTAAAGTAGTAGTGTCATCATTATTTAGTTTGTCGATGATTTCTTTAGTATGCCATTCGCTTTGCCAGGAAAAACCACGATACATAAAAGCACTTTCTAGATTCCACTGATTAACACGATATTGACCCGGTAATCCGTTTTCATAACCTTCCAGAGATCCTCCTCCGGACTGAGAAAATCGAGTATAAGGGCTACGGTTTGTTAAGACTGAAGCAGCAATAATTGGAGTAGGTTTTTCATGAAATTCTAAATCACTGCCTGTAAAGTCAAGAAATCTTCCTAAGAAATTCCATTGTGCCCGTCCAAAATACATCAAATTTTCATCATCATTTGTAGTGTTTCCTCTTCCGGTTCCGGTAAAGGTTGCGGCCCAATAATTAAAATCGGCAATTCCTTTTCCTTTTAGATGTCCGTAGACTTCGACACCCATTTGTCTGTCGGCAGTAAAGGACCGATTGATTAAAGACCGATCTACAGTTTGTTGCTCGCCACTACTTATATAACGCTCCCGGTTATACTCCACTTTCCATTGTCCTACTTTAAAACTTAACCATTCCCATTTTTCGATTGAGATTTTAAAATCGAGTAAATTAGATTGACTGAGTTCATACTCCAGGGAATATTTTAGCCAGGGTTCAAAAGCATGGCCGCCCAATTTTAATCTGGCTCTATTAATTTTTAGTGTTGTTTCTTTTTCCGGGCTGTAGTCATCATAAGTTAACGGATCCTGATCGTTTGGGGTAGAAAATCGGAATTGGAACCGGCTTTGTATTTGAAAAAGAAATTTATTATCCCTGGTTCTTAATTCAACGCCTTTTTTTCCATAACTAACATTCATTAATTTGGTTGTGTCTTTTTCCTGCTGAGACCATCCATTTAAGCTTAATACAAGTATTAAACCTAATAGAGTACCTTTTGAAATACGAATTAATATACCAGCTTTGTACATATTCTTACTTTAGTTGTATAATGGACTTGCAATAAGAATTTTCCTAAATGTCTCAAAATTAATTAATATATGACTAATTGAGTATGTCAAAAGTGTTGACTTCGTTCCATTTTATAATTTGGAACATCTTATAATTTGTTTTTGTAAAAGAGTATCTCTTTCAAGTATTATAATTAAATTTGCACCCGAAAAACACACACAAACTATTACTATGTATAAATTGATAATTCGCCCGTTACTTTTTTGTTTTGATCCGGAAGAAGTACATTATTTTACTTTTTCATTCGTTAAATTCATTTCAAAAATACCCGGAGTTTCATCAATTATTAGAGGTATATACGAAGTAAAAGACAGTCGTTTAGAGCGTGAAGTTTTCGGAATTAAATTTAAAAACCCGGTAGGACTTGCTGCAGGATTTGATAAAGATGCCAAATTGTATAAAGAACTTTCGGACTTTGGTTTTGGCTTTATTGAAATCGGAACCGTAACGCCCGTGGGTCAGGAAGGGAATCCTAAAAAACGTTTGTTCCGATTAAAAGAAGATCAGGCTATTATTAACAGAATGGGTTTTAATAACGGAGGGGTTCTGGAAGCCGTAGAACGTTTGAAAAAGAATTCAGGAGTTTTAATTGGAGGAAATATTGGTAAAAATAAAGTTACGCCAAACGAAAATGCAGTTGACGATTATATCATTTGTTTTGATGCCTTATTTGATCACGTAGATTATTTTGTGGTAAATGTGAGTTCTCCAAACACGCCAAATTTAAGAGCTTTACAAGACAAAGAACCTTTAACAGCCTTGCTTCAGACATTGCAGAACAGAAATGTAGAAAAGCAAAAAACAAGCAGTCAAAAAGTAAAACCAATTCTTTTAAAAATTGCTCCGGATCTTACAGACGAACAATTATTAGATATTATTGATATTGTAAAAACTACCCAAATTGCAGGTGTAATTGCAACAAATACCACTATTTCAAGAGATGGATTACAATCTGAAAATCAATCTGAAATGGGAGGATTATCTGGAAAACCATTAACGAAACGTTCAACTGAAGTGATTCGTTTTCTTTCGGAAAAAAGTAATAAAGCTTTCCCTATTATTGGAGTAGGAGGAATACATTCTGCCGATGATGCAATCGAAAAACTGAATGCGGGGGCAAGTTTAGTACAATTGTATACCGGTTTTATTTATGAAGGTCCAGCCTTGATAAAAGCAATAAACAAAAAGGTTTTACAGCAATTGTAAAAGTAAGGCCTGAACAATTAATCCGATAAGAATTGCAGTTCCAAAACTGATCAGCGTACCAATTAAAACGTACTCGGTTAGTTTTCTGTCTTTGGCTTCTTTTAAATCTCCAAACCTAAAAATTGACTTTGCAGCCAATAAAAAACCAATGGCTTCAAAATGGCCTGTTAAGATAAAACAGAAGATAAATAATCGTTCTAATATTCCGATATAATTCCCGGCATTGGCGAGCGAATTATCCTGATTGCTATGCTGACTTTCAGGACTCCAGATTGAAATAATTGTTTTGATAAAAATTGAAGTAGGTTTGGTAATGAATATAAGTCCTGTTGCTAAAATCCAAAATGAATTATCGAACCAAAGAAAGTTTATCGAAGTATTTTGGTAGAATAAAACTACTGCAATCAAAACCAAAATATGTGCGATCTGATCAATAATAAACCAGGTACGTTTGGTTTTATTGGTCTGGAAATTAAGCTTGATGACGTCGATAATTCCGTGTGCAACGGCGATTAAAACAGCGTAAGGAATAAACTGAATTTCGCCTGCCAAAACTGCTGCCAAAAAAACGTGCAGCAAAATGTGAAGATACAAGTAAATACTTTTGTGTTTTTTTGCCTCCTTATCGATTACCCATGCAGTTGGCTGCCATATAAAATCGCCTAACAAATGGGCTAACAGTAGTTTTATAAATAAAATCATGGGGCTGGTTATTTTATTTGTGTTCTGAAATACCGATCTAATTGCATTACTAAATCAAACTGAGCCCGTTTTTGTCTGCGGCTCACGGCAGCTTGATTGATTCCTAATTTTTGCCCCAATTCTTCTTGCGATAAAGTTGGGTTTTCTATGGCCATGGCAACAAATTCTGCGGGTTGCACAAGCCAGTTATCCATAAAAGTTAAGGCTAATTTCAGCATTAAATTTAATTTTTCATCAAATTCGGTTTCACCGGCTCTGAGTGCTAAAGTTACCTTTTGTTTTTTTAATGTCTCAAAAAGTTCTCCTGAATTTATAAAAGCAGTGCCATTGCTTTCAGATATTTTTTCGGCATTGTGCGTTTTATCACCAAAACCAATACTCATTCTGGCGTCTAATTTTATGGCTCTTAAATGTGCTTTTATCAAAATAGCCGACAATAATGCTTCTTCAGGATTTTTTATTTCAATCTGAAATTCATCTCCTCTGTAAACTTCCCATTCAGAAGGCATTTCCCCAAAGGGAGACAAGATTTTCTTCAAATCTTCAACCCAATGCTTAGATTTCTGTTGTCTTGACCCGATGATATCACCTGTGATTACGCTTGTCATAATTCAAATATAATTAAAAATAAATAAAGTTTTATAGTACAAATGTATATAAATATTTTATATTATTACGTTTTTTGGTAATAATATTAAATATTACACTTATATGTAATATTTTAGTTTATTACAATATTAAGTAATGTTTTAATTAATAAAAATTATAATTTTATTTCTTTAAAAAAGAAACTAACTTAGCATTCATAAAAGATTAAGCTTTGAATAAAGAAATCAAAATTATCGAATGTCCACGGGATGCCATGCAGGGTATCAAAACCTTTATTCCTACAGAAAAGAAGGTTTCATACATTCAGTCTTTGCTTCGCGTTGGGTTTGATACGATTGATTTTGGCAGTTTTGTATCTCCAAAAGCAATTCCGCAAATGCAGGACACAGCCGAAGTTTTGGGAAAACTTGATCTTTCGCAAACCACCAGTAAATTGCTGGCAATAATAGCTAATACGCAGGGGGCGATTTCGGCATCAGAACACGAACCGATTCAATATTTAGGATTTCCTTTTTCGATTTCGGAGAATTTTCAAATGCGTAATACACATAAAACGATCGCACAGTCATTAGTGACACTTGAAGAAATTCTTGAAATAGCAGCTCAGAAAAATAAAGAAGTAGTAACGTATCTTTCTATGGGTTTTGGAAATCCTTACGGAGATCCGTGGAATGTTGAAATAGTAGGCGAGTGGACAGAAAAACTCTCAAAAATGGGTGTTAAAATCTTATCACTTTCAGACACTGTTGGTAGTTCTACGCCGGAAGTGATTACGTATCTTTTTTCTAATTTAATTCCAAAATATCCTCAAATCGAATTTGGAGCACATTTGCATACCACGCCCAATAGTTGGTTCGAAAAAATAGATGCAGCACACAAAGCAGGCTGCACTCGTTTTGATGGCGCAATTCAGGGTTTTGGCGGTTGCCCTATGGCCACCGATAAGTTAACAGGAAATATGCCTACCGAAAAACTGATTTCCTATTTTACAGCCAATAAAAAAGTAACGGGTTTAAATTCACTAAGTTTTGAAAGTGCTTATAATGAAGCATCTAAATTGTTTGGTAAGTTTCATTAAAAGCAGTAAATTTAATTTTATATGTAATTGGTTGAAGTTGATAATTGAATAATCAGGACTTTTTTTGTTCTAAACAAGGTTTAAGCATGAAATTAAATTTAGTCAATAGGATTTTTAAAATTTTGATTTTAACATCATTATTCTTTTCATGCTCCAGTGATTTAGATTTTGATCAGGCTAATGATTTAAAACTAGAACCTGTGTTTGTAGCTAATCTGGCTTACTTCAATATTCCCGCAACCCAATTGGCAAATGATGGAGGAACACAAATATTGTTTGACGTTCAGGAATTTAATGCTTTTAAGGATAGTTTTTTTAGAGACAATCTCGTAAAAGCCGAATTTGATTTTGAAATAGAAAATACCATTGTCAGAGCTTTTAGGGTCGAGATGGTTCTTTTAGATGCAAACGATCAGATTCTTGAAAGAGATTCATACTCAGTTCCAGCCTATTCAGGAACGCCAAATATTATCAAATATCCGACAGAAGTATTCGAAAACGACCGATTAGATCTCTTAAAAAAAACGGTCAAAATGAAGTTTTTCGTCATAATGGCGACTGGGCCGGCTTTAGACCAAAATAGTGTTGGTAATTTAAAATTACGCTCAAGTGCAAACGTTTATATGGAAATCGAATGAGAAAAATATATTTGGTTTTCATCGTAGTTATTCAATTTTCCTGTTTTTCTCAAAATAAAGAATTGCTGTACAATTTTACCTCAATTCCGCAATCTTCTCTTGTAAATCCCGGAGCAGATGTTTCGTATAAGTTTTATTTCGGATTACCTGTTTTGTCAGGAGTTTCAGCTAATTTAGGCTCGACAAGTTTCTCAGCGTATGATTTATTTGCAAATAATGGAGTCGATTTTAATGATAAAGTCCGCAGTGTAATTAACAAATCATCCAGTAAGGATAAAGCTCAGGTTAACGAACAGCTTGAAATATTTTCTGGCGGATTCAGGATTGGCGGAACAGAGAGTAAATCGTATATTTCGTTTGGAATGTATCAGGAATTTGACTTTTTGATGTATGTTCCAAAAGATCCGGGAATTTTAGCCTTAGACGGAAATCAAAATTACATTGGTAAATCATTTAATTTATCCGATATAAATGTCAGGGCCGAAGTGCTTTCTGTATTTCATGTCGGATTTCATAAAAAAATCGACGAGAAACTTGTTTTAGGAGGACGTGCCAAAATTTATTCCAGCGGTGCTAATGCAACATCTACAAAGAATTCGGGATACATTTATACAGAAGAAATCTCCGGAACACCTAATATTTATACTCAGATAATTTCCTCAAATTTAGAGTTAAGAACTTCCGGTATCGCCGCTTTTAAAAAAGATGAATACGAAGGCAACATTGCCAGGGATATTGTTCACAACACATTTTTTAATGGAAGTTTAGGCCTTGGTCTTGATGCCGGACTTACCTATTATTTTAAGGAAAATCTTCAGTTCACAGCCAGTATTGTCGATCTCGGATTTATAAAACAATCTAAAGACATCGAAACCATAACTTACAAAGGGTATTATAATTATAAAGGTTCAAATCCAAGTTTTAACCCTGTTAACGAGCCGGGAAATGTTTTTGATGAATTCGAAGAAGCTATTCCGAAAGAGACACTTTACGATAAATATACCACCTGGCGCCCAACCAAATTGTATTCTTCCATGCAATATTCCTTTGGTCAATCCCGTTCTGACGCCGAATGTAATTGCAAAACGCAAACTAATCGAAGCTATTTAAATGCAGTTGGAGCTCAGTTATTTGTCATGACAATGCCTAAAGAGCCTTTTATGGCGATTACTGCTTTTTATAAAAGACGCATCTTCGAAAAATTAGATTTGAAAGCCACATATACTTACGATTCCTATTCCAGTAAAAATTTTGGTTTGGGACTTGCCGGAACAATCGGAAAAGTCAATATATACGCCCTCGTAAATAATATTTTAGAATATAAAGATGTCTCAAAAGCAAATAGTCTCGCGTTTCAAATAGGGATCAATTTTGTTTTTCAGGAATCAGAGGATTGAATTTTTTCACCATTTAAGTAATATAAGTCCATATTATTTGGTTTGTGGTGAAGCGCAGATTGAAAACATAGGAAGCAATAGAACCAATTCCTTATATGATTTAAAAAGTCAGTAATTTAAATTATGAGCAAAAACTTAAATTCCTCCTACGAATTTATATATTTAAAAAATCGGTTTGTTTTGTAAGAACATTCTCTATTTGAGAAATTTAAGAAAAAGTTAGTATTCAAGTTTCCAATTTATTCACTATATTTGCACGCAATTCAACTAGAAATTGCAACATGATAGCACACAACTCCAAGATTATCGGCGAAGGTTTAACTTACGACGATGTATTATTAGTACCTAACTACTCGAATGTGCTTCCTCGCGAAGTGAGTATCAAATCAAAATTTTCAAGAAACATAACACTAAACGTTCCAATAGTATCAGCTGCTATGGATACCGTTACCGAAAGTGCAATGGCAATCGCTATGGCGCAGGAGGGCGGAATTGGTGTTTTACATAAAAACATGACAATCGAGCAGCAAGCTGCGAAAGTTAGAAAAGTAAAACGTGCAGAATCTGGAATGATTATCGATCCGGTAACGTTACCAATGACTTCAACCATTGCAGATGCAAAAAATGCAATGAAAGAATTCGGAATTGGAGGTATTCCAATCGTTGACGAAAACAAAATCCTAAAAGGAATCGTTACAAATCGTGATTTACGTTTCGAGAAAAACGGAGCAAGACCAATCGCAGAGGTAATGACAAGTACAAACTTAGTTACTGTTGCCGAAGGAACTTCATTAGAACAAGCTGAAGTAGTTTTACAAGGTCACAAAATCGAAAAATTACCAGTAGTAAACGCTAATAACGAATTGGTTGGTTTAATTACTTTCAGAGATATTACAAAATTAACTCAAAAACCAATCGCAAACAAAGATGTTTTCGGACGTTTAAGAGTTGCTGCCGCTATTGGAGTTACTGGAGATGCTGTCGAAAGAGCTGCTGCATTAGTCGCTGCAGGTGTTGATGCAATCATTATCGATACTGCTCATGGACATACAGAAGGTGTTGTCAATACATTAAAAGAAGTAAAATCAAAATTCCCGGAAATAGATGTAATTGTTGGAAACATTGCAACTCCGGAAGCTGCTAAATATTTAGTAGCAAATGGAGCAGACGGAGTAAAAGTTGGAATCGGACCTGGTTCGATCTGTACAACTCGTATCGTTGCAGGTGTTGGTTTTCCTCAATTTTCTGCAGTTTTAGAAGTTGCTGCAGCTATCAAAGGAACAGGAGTTCCAGTTATTGCTGATGGTGGAATTCGTTATACAGGAGATATTCCTAAAGCAATCGCTGCTGGTGCTGACTGTGTAATGTTAGGTTCATTATTAGCAGGAACAAAAGAATCTCCGGGAGAAACCATTATATTCGAAGGAAGAAAATTCAAATCATACCGCGGAATGGGTTCTGTTGAAGCAATGCAAACAGGTTCAAAAGACCGTTATTTTCAGGATGTTGAAGACGACGTTAAAAAATTAGTTCCGGAAGGAATTGTAGGTCGTGTTCCTTACAAAGGGGAATTAAACGAAAGTATGCTGCAATTCATTGGTGGTCTTCGTGCCGGAATGGGATACTGTGGTTCAAAAGATATTCCTACTTTACAGGAAACAGGACGTTTTGTTAGAATCACGTCGAGCGGAATCACTGAAAGCCATCCACATAATGTTACAATTACAAAAGAAGCACCAAATTATTCTAGATAATTTTTAGTTTTCATTATAAAATAAAAGGCATAAGATTTTAAATCTTATGCCTTTTTTTAGCTTTTTGAAATTTCAATTGTTTGGTAGAACCCACTTTTTGTTTTTGCCTGAAGACTAAAAGCTTCTTGTTTCATATCAAATATCATTTCGGTATCTAAGTCATATTTCGTAGGAAAATGATTTACAGTATCATAATTCATTTTCCCTTTTCCTGTACCTGATCCTTTTACATTATATTTCTCAATAGAGACTTTCATCTTGTATACAATTGAAATATCAAAATTAGCAGTATTATTTACAACGCTTACAAATGTATACGTCGTCGTTAAAATCATTTCCATAGATGCAGTTGCAATCGGAATTGTAAATGGAGTTTCCTGAGAGAATGATTCTCCTATTTTTAATGTTTTTTGTGGTAAATCAAGTTGAGAAAAAGTACTTTGAACGGTATTCAAAATACTCTTTTTGAACGTGTCTTCCATACCGTCTGAGACAATAGAATCCAGCTGTGGCATCTTAGAAACCGTGCCCTTACCATAAATTAGAGTTCCATTTGGAATTAGAACTTTATTATCTGAATTTACAGATTTTAAAAATTCAATAGTAATAGGGAAAGTTCCATCAGATTTTAGTTTACCTGCTTTAAAAACAGATTCTATGTTGCTTACATTTTTTGTAATAGTAGGATTTTGAATTCCATTATTTTTTAATTTTTCTAATATCGTATCTGAAGCTGAATAGTAAAGCGTATTTTCAATACTTTGTTCTACTTTTTGTGAATATTTTGTTTGTGGCTGATATTGAATTTTGAAGTCTACAGATTGTCCAAAAAACATAGATGGGAAAAGAAGTAAAACGAATAAGCATATATTTTTCATATATTGATAAAGCACTTTTTTTGCTTCTGATAACGAAAATAGAAAAAAGAAATGTCTTTTCTAAAGTTTAAAATATATTTTATTATCGACTTAATTCTTGCTTTACTGAAATCGATTATTCAAAATATGTTCTGCAGTAAGGCAGTAACGCTTAGGTCTGTTAAATAGCTCAAATAAAAAAATCAGCTAGAACTTAGCTGATTTTGAAAATTATATGTTTAGAAAATTTATTGCATGGCAGTCTGATCGCCTTCTCTAACCTTCTGATTATTTAAAATGGTCTGCAAAAAAGGCTGTACCTGAGTTTCTATTTCAGATTCTGAAATATTCAAAGCTTTCGGATCGTTAACTAATTCAAGCCAAGGTTTTGGTCCATCGAAATTGTAACTTCCAAAAACAATCACCGGTGTTCCTTTAACTTTTACATTTTCACTGTCTTTTAAGATCCATTCATCAGCCCATTTATATAGGTGTTTTGCATCTTTTTCAAGCAAACGTAAACAAGAATGTGAGGCAGGATAACCAGGTAATTCATATTGATGAAATCCCACTCCCAGTTTATTTTCGATATTGAAATTCCATTTTAAATCCCATTCATCGTTGAAAGTACTCGTTGTTTTTTCTGCCTTCCAGTTGGTGAAAAATAATCCGGTAGGAGTAGGATCTTTTTTTCGTCCCATGTTGGTTGGTCCTGTATAAACCAGTTCTCCGTATTCATAAGCCGCAAATGTCTGCGTTGGGTAAGAAAAAATTAAAACCTTTGCAACCTCTTCTAAACTCGAAACATGAATAGGAAACGGAAGATAATACGGTAAATCCCCATTAAGATCATTAGGAACTATAACCGAATCCATTTTTGCAAAATTTGCTTTATCGGTTCTGTTTATAGCGTAAGCAATATAAAGTTTGGTAGAATCACTTTTGATGGAATCAAGCCATTGTTTTGTTTTTTCAAATTTAAAACTGATAGATGCTTCAGGTTTTTTGTATTCAACTTTTTTGTGAACTTGTGCTTCTGTTCTTCTTATGGTTTTGCTTTTTGTACAAGAGCCTAACAAGACTAAAACAACTAAAAACAAAATATTTGATGTATAATATAACTTTTTCATAAAACTGGTTTTTATATAATGTAAAGTTATTTTAATAGTCGCTCAGATCAATTACACAATTTGAGGAATTGTTTGTTTGATTTTCATTTCAAATAATTATGTCAATTATATGATTCATCTGAAATTAATCTAAATCACCCCCTTTATCTTAGCATGCTGCAACAAAATAATAGTCTTGGCATCCACAATTTCGCCAGATTCGATCATTGCATAAGCTTCATCAAAAGTATATTCTAAAACTTCAATATTTTCCTGCTCGGAGTCTAATCCACCGCCAGCGCTTACTTTCATGCTTTCATCATATTCGCCTGTAAACAAATACAAAATCTCAGTAACTGCCCCTGGAGACATATAGGTTTGTGTGACTTTTTGAACTTTATTAATTCTATAGCCGGTTTCTTCTTCGGTTTCGCGAATGATGCATTCCTCCGGATTATCTTCGTCTAAAAGTCCGGCGCAAACTTCGATCATCATTCCGGTTTTATTTCCGTTAAGGAAAGTTGGTAAACGAAATTGACGCGTTAAAATAACCGTTTTTTTAGCTGAATTATATAATAAGATTCCAGCGCCATTTCCGCGATCGTAAACTTCGCGAACATGAGTTTGTACTGCTTCGTTTTTCTTTTGATAACTATAAGTAACCTTGTTCAGGATATACCAATTGTCTGATAATAATTTAGTTTCGGTTACTTTAATTTCAGGGTTTTTCATGGCGTAAATATTTGTATAAAAAAACGCCCTGATTGTCAGAGCGTTTAGTAATTATTATTTTGTGATTGTTTGCTTTCTGTCTGGCCCAACCGATACAATTTTGATTGGCACTCCCACTTCTGCTTCAATAAATTCAATATATTCTTTTAGCTCAACAGGCAAGGCATCATAAGTAGTCAATCCAGTTAAGTCAGCTTGCCATCCTTTAAATTCTTTATAAATTGGAGTTACATTTTCTGGCTCGATGTTATAAGGAAAGTGGGAAATGTTTTGACCTTTGTAATTATACTCAGTACAAACTTTCAAAGTTTCAAATCCTGAAAGAACATCGCCTTTCATCATCATTAATTGTGTAACACCGTTTACCTGCACTGCATATTTCAAAGCTACTAAGTCTAACCATCCGCAACGTCTTTGTCTTCCTGTAACAGATCCAAATTCGTTTCCAACTCTTGCCATTGTAGCCCCAACTTCGTCAAAAAGTTCTGTTGGGAAAGGTCCGCTACCAACACGAGTAACGTAAGCTTTAAAAATTCCGTAAACTTCTTTGATTTTGTTAGGAGCAATTCCTAAACCAGTACAAGCTCCGGCAGCAGTAGTGTTTGATGAAGTTACGAAAGGATAAGTTCCGAAATCAACATCTAGTAAAGAACCCTGAGCTCCTTCACATAAAATAGATTTACCAGCTTTTTGAGCCTGGTACATGTATTCTTCACTGTCAATAAAATCTAATTTTTTTAATTCTTCAATAGCTTCAAAAAACTCTTTTTCAAGTTCAGCTAAATTATATTGAATGGCAACATCATAAAAAGCAATCATTGCTTCATGTTTGTCTGCTAATGCTCTGTATCTTTCTTTGAAATCTTCTAATTCTACATCTCCAACACGTAAACCGTTTCTACCTGTTTTATCCATATAAGTTGGACCAATTCCTTTTAAAGTAGAACCAATTTTTGCTTTACCTTTTGATGCCTCAGAAGCTGCATCTAATAAACGGTGTGTTGGTAAAATTAAATGCGCTTTTCTCGAAATGATCAATTTGCTTTTGATATCAAGGTTGAATTTCTCCAAACCTTCGATTTCTTTTTGAAAAACTACCGGATCTATTACAACACCATTACCGATGATGTTAATTGAATTTTTATGAAAAATCCCTGAAGGAATGGTTCTAAGTACGTGTTTAATTCCGTCAAATTCTAATGTATGTCCTGCATTAGGTCCTCCTTGAAAACGTGCAATAATATCGTAATTTGAGGTAAGAACGTCAACAATTTTTCCTTTACCTTCATCTCCCCATTGTAATCCTAGTAATAAATCTACGGTCATTCTGTTTTTAATTTGCGTTGAGACAATTTAAATTGCCCTACTGATTAATGTAGTTAATTTTCTTTTTTTTTATTTTTTAAATAATGCCTTTTCGGGATTATTGTTTTTGCTTTTTGTTACCGTAGAAATAAAGTGAATGATTCGTAATTTCGATATCAAATATTTCTTCGATTGTTTTTTTGATGGTTTGAATTCTTGGGTCACAAAATTCGATTACTTCGCCAGAATCGGTCATGATAATATGATCGTGCTGTTTGTCGAAATACGATTTTTCGTAGTAAGCCTGATTTTGTCCAAATTGATGTTTTCTAACCAAAGCGCAGTCCAACAATAACTCGATCGTGTTGTATAACGTTGCTCTACTCACACGATAGTTTTTGTTTTTCATTTTGATATAAAGGTTTTCTATATCAAAATGCTCTTCGCTATCGTAAATTTCCTGAAGTATAGCATAACGCTCAGGAGTTTTGCGATGCCCTTTTTGTTCAAGATACATTGTAAAAACATTTTTTACAATTTCTTGATTCTTAGTGTTGTCAGTTGAAATGAGTGTCATATCCGGCAAAGATAATTTTTTATTTTTAATGAATAAAAGTTTCGGGTTTAAAGTTTAACGTTCTAATGTCGATTTGATCAGTAACAACGTACCAAATACAGGCTTTTGAACCGCTAATTTTTACGAAACCCAAGCGAACTTAATTAACATAATTATTTTTATTTTTGATAAAACAAACAATTCTTTAGTTCGTTTTTGACATGTACATGTACCAGTTCCATTCCCAGGTTTTTCCTTTATCATCAGACATAGCCTGACTCCAAACTGGATTGTTTTCATCTCTGGCATCCCAACGAAATACCTGAATTAAATTTTTGCCTTCAAAAATATCTTGGGAGAAAAAATGCCCAACTTTGTTTTCAAAGGAACCAACAACGGGTTTATCTAAAGTTCCGGTATTGGAATCTGCCCAATAAATACTCCACAATTTTGTTTTTGGATTAAATAGGCGAACCGTCATGCCTTCAAAAGGTTCTCCGTCGAAAGTGGCAAGGAAATTATCAATATTGCCAATGCCATTCAAAATCTTGTACATTTCCTGGGTTGACGGAAACTCAATCCATTCAGTACAATTCACAAATCGCTGTTTTAGTTTTTTATTTTTAATAACAGATTTTCCCTGAAAAAAATCGAAATCATTTTTTGAAGAAGATTTAGAAGCAACAATAATAAGATCACCATTTACATCAAAATTGATTTCTGGAATTTCTAAGTTTTCATTTTCCATAAAAAAATATTTATTTAAATAGTCACAATATAGTGTGCCTTTTGACTTTAAGACTTTAAACTTTCGACTTACTTAAGTTCTGTATTCTCTTGTTACCTTATCAACTCCGTCAATTTTTTTGATTGCATTAATCATCTTTTTCAAAATCGTATTGTTTTTGACAATAACCGCAATCTGTCCGTGAAAAATTCCTGCATCAGTACTCAACGAAATACTCTGAATATTCACACTCATATTGTTGGAAATAACTCTTGTCAATTGATTGGTAAGTCCCAAAACATCCATTCCGGTAATATTGATAATGGCTTTAAATTCTTCCTGAGAAGAATCTATCCATTTAGCAGTCATGATTCTGTATGCATAATTTGATTGCATTCCAATCGCGTTCGGACAGTCTTTTTTATGCACTTTAATTCCTTCGTTGATGGTTACGAAACCAAAAACATCGTCACCCGGAATTGGGTTACAACATTGCGAAAGTTTATAGTCAAGCTTGTCATGTTCTGTTCCAAAAACCAACATGTCATAATTGCTGCTAATGACTGGTTTATGAATATCCTCGTCCGCAGTGTCTTTATTTCTTTTGATTTTATTTTTAAAGAAATTGATAAACGAATTGCTTTTTTGTGCTGCGTAATCTTTTAACTGCTGATTTTCGATCGCACCAATTCCAACCCTGTAAAATAAATCCAGACTTGTTTTAAGTTTGAAGAAGTTAACCAATTCATTGATAACCTGTTCGCTGATGGTTATTTTTAAATGCTTCAGTTTTCGCGTTAATAACTCTTTTCCTTCCTCAGCAATTTTTTTGGTATTCTCGTTTAGAACGTTTTTAATTTTATTTTTAGCGCGGGATGTTGTTACATATTCCAGCCAGTTTACAGTTGGTTTTTGATTGGCAGAAGTAATAACTTCGACCTGATCACCACTTTTAAGCTCATGATTTAATGGAACCAAACGCCCGTTTACACGAGTTCCTCTGGTTTTAATTCCAATTTCAGAGTGAATACTAAAAGCGAAATCTAATGAAGTAGCTCCTTTTGGCAACGATTTGATTTCTCCTTTTGGAGTAAAGACGAAGATTTCTTTTGAATATAAATTCATTTTAAAATCTTCTACAAAATCAACTGCATTTGTTTCCTGGTTTTCCAGTGCTTCGCGAAGTAAATTCAGCCAGACATCCAAACCGCTTTCTTCGGTTGCGCCATTTTTATATTTGTAATGTGCAGCGTAACCTTTCTCTGCAATTTCATCCATACGCTCGCTTCGAACCTGAACTTCAACCCAACGGCCTTTTGGTCCCATTACGGTAATGTGCAAAGCTTCATAACCGGTTGATTTTGGGGATGAAATCCAGTCACGCAAACGACTTGGACTCGGTCTGTAGTGGTCTGTTACAATCGAATAGATTTTCCAGGCAATAAATTTTTCGTCATGTGGATCAGCTTTGTAAACAATTCTTAGCGCGAATTTGTCATAAACTTCATCAAAACTCACATTTTGCGCACGCATTTTTCTACGAATCGAATAAATAGATTTCGGACGACCTTTTATGATATAGTCAATATCTTCATTGTCTAAAGATTTCTTCAAAACATCTGAAATATCTTTGATGTAAGCATCTTGTTCCTCTTTCGTTTCTCTGATTTTGCTCACAATATCATTGTAAACGTTCGGCTCTGTATATTTTAAACCTAAATCTTCAAGTTTGGTTTTGATATTGTAAAGTCCCAAACGATGGGCGAGGGGAGCATAAATATAAAGTGTTTCAGAGGCGATTTTGGTCTGTTTGTATTCGACCATCGAGTCCATAGTCTGCATATTATGAAGACGATCGGCTAATTTTATTAGAATTACGCGAACGTCATCATTCAAAGTCAGAATCATTTTTCTGAAATTCTCTGCCTGCATTGAGGCATTTAAATCTTTTTGAACTAATGAAATCTTAGTTAGACCTTCAACTAATTGTGCCACTTTTGGATTGAACAGACGTTCAATATCTTCAACAGTAATTGGTGTATCTTCAACAACATCGTGCAATAAAGCCGCAGCGATAGAGGTCGCTCCCAAACCAATTTCGGAAGCAACAATTTTCGCAACTGCAATAGGATGAAAGATATACGCTTCGCCAGATTTGCGTCTTTGTTCTTTGTGGGCGTCAACAGCCACATCAAATGCTTTCCGGATTAGTTTTTTATCAGCTGGTGTTAAAGTCTGGTAACTTATTCGAAGTAATTCTTTGTATTCCTGCGCAATCGCTTTGTTTTCTTTTTCAATATCTATTTCTATCATAACGGCATAGTTCAAGTACTAAAAATAAGCATTAGTTTGAATATACGCAAGGTTTTAGATTGCTGATTTGTGATTTTAGATTTTAGATTTTTTGAATGTGAAATCAAGGAAAATTTAGATCCTTTAATAGTCTGAATTTTAGCAAGAGCTGTTTCTTTGAAAATTAAATTCACAGAATTTAATTTTCAATCTAAAATCTAAAATCTAAAATCTAAAATCTAAAATCTAAAATCTAAAATCTAAAATCTAAAATCTAAAATCTAAAATCTAAAATCTAAAATCTAAAATTTCAAAAAGTCTAAATCCTGAAAATCATAACTAAAATCAGTTAATTCAGAAATTGGAAGCATTTTTAGGTTGATTACGTTTCCGTTTGCATCATATTTGAAAAGCAAATGGGCATCCGCATGGAAAAAAGCATTATTCCATTTCACGACATAATTTCCATCTTTATAGAAAAATACTTCTCCAGCTAGTTGAGGAGAACGCTTTGAAGCAAAATATAGTTTTCCTTTTTTCTCGGTAATGGTAATTTCGCCAAACCAATTGTCTTTGTAAGTTCCTGTGATTTTAGAAAAATCAGTTTTTAATTTGTCTTTTTTGTTTTTAGCAACAGTTGCCCAAACTTCATCTGTAACTTTATCTGCTTTTTCTTCGTTAGCTTTCATACGGTTGCTGTAAACTGTTACATAATCATCCGATTTAATGCCTAGATAACTGTCCTTAATAGTATTGGTAATTGCATTAAAAGCAGCTCCTGATTGTTGATTAGTCAGTACGATAATGCCCAAACCTAATTCCGGTATCAAAGTAGTTTGTGTCACATTTCCTTCTAATCCTCCTGTGTGAGAAACTTGTTTGTATCCTTTTACATCATTTAAAACCCAGCCTAAACCATATCCTGAAAAATGAGTATTGTACGGAGGTCTTGTTTTGGTCGGAATAATTGTCTGCAACTGCCACATTTCATCGTGTTCTTTCTCTGAAAACAATTGTTTGTTGTCGCCATATTTTCCGTTATTGATTTGTAAAATTGCCCATTTACTCAAATCATTTACACTGGAGTAAATTCCGGCAGCACCGTCAAAAAGGTTATTTTCATAACGTTTTATGGTTTTTAATTTTCCATCAATTGGAACGTGAGGGGTAATTACATTCGAAGTATCTTTTAATCGTTTTAATGAAGCCACACTGTTGTTCATTTCCAACGGTTTCATAATACGGGTTTCAACAAAGGCAGCCCAGGTTTGTCCGCTTACAACATGCACGATTTCGCCGGCAATAATGTACATCAAATTGTCATAATCGTATTTGGTTCTAAAGCTTGAAACGGGTTTTAAATATCTTAAATTATGAACAATATCCGTCGCTGTAAAATCACTTCCGTCAGGCCAGATCATCAAATCACCGGCTCCAAGTCCGAGACCACTTCTGTGCGTCAATAAATCGCGAATCGTAAATTCTCGTGTTACGTAATCGTCAGACATTTTAAAATCCGGCAGATAAGTAATCACTTTGTCATCCCATTTTATTTTACCTTCATCAACCAGCATGGCGAGTGCAGCCGTTGTAAAAGCTTTGCTATTTGATGCGATTCCAAAAAGTGTATTGGCATCAACCTTTTGCTGTGTTATAACTGATTTTACTCCGTATCCTTTTGCTAAAACAACTTTTCCGTCTTTGACAATCGCAACCGCAATTCCGGGAACATCAAAAGCTTTTATGGTACGGTTTACCAATTCATCAACCTCCTGATTGGTGATTTGTGCCGAAACCGAAAAACTAAATAATAAGGCTAAAAGAGATAATTTGTAATTCATAATATGCGTATTGGTTTTTAGTTAAATCCTCTTTGACGTTTGGCTTCAAAAATTAAAATTGCAGCAGCAACAGAAACGTTCATACTGTCAATTTCGCCCTGCATCGGAATGATAATATTTTGTGTCGCTGCATCACGCCAATCCTGCGTTAATCCAGTCGCTTCAGTTCCAACAACTAATGCCGTTGGAGTAGTGAAATTTTGTGTATGATATGAAGTTGAATTTTGTAAAGTGGCGCAATAAAAATTAATCTTTTTTTCTTTCAAATAAGCAATGATTTCCGCTGTTGTTCCTGTCGCAATTTGATTGGTAAACAAACAGCCTACGCTTGAACGCACAATATTTGGATTGTATAAATCACTTTTTGGATTTGCAATTAAAACCGCATCCAGATTGGCAGCATCTGCGGTACGCAAAAGTGCTCCTATATTGCCTGGTTTTTCAGGTGCTTCAGCCACTAAAATTAGAGGATTTTCAGATAGTTTTAAATCTGATAATTGTAACGATTTTGTTTTGGCTATTGCCAAAATTCCTTCTGTTGTATCTCTGTAAGCTAATTTCTGGTAAACTTCTTTATTGATTTCAATTAACTGAACTGGTGTATTAACCAATTTATTAATTTGATTTTCAGTTACTAATTCCGGTAAAAATAAAACGGTTTCAATTTCATAACCGCCTTTTAAAGCGATTGAAATTTCGCGTAGACCTTCAATCAAAAATGTTCCGGTTTGTTTACGGGCTTTTGCCTTTTCCTGAAGTAAAACAAGTGATTTTATAAACGGATTTTGTATTGAAGTGATTTGTTTCATTTTTTTTAAAGGCTCAAAGTTGCAAAGGTTCAAAGGTACAGAGTTTTTTTCTTCCTGCAAGGTTTTCGAAACCTTGTAGGTTTCAGTATAGAAACAAAAAAAGTTTGCCACGAATTACACTAATTTTCACGAATTAGTATTGCTTTAATGCGAATAAAAAATAAGTGAAAATTAGTGTAATTCGTGGTAAAAAAAATCTATTCCTCCGAAGCAGTTTCTTCTACAAGTTCTTCCTCTTCTTTTGGTCTTGTCATAACCTGTTCTTTTTTACCGAAAAGGAACTTTTTAAGACCAGCAAATGCAGCAATAATTCCGACAACTATAATTTTTCCAAATTTTGCCAAAATTGCAAAGAATCCCACTTTTGCCAGAACTTTTCCAGCTACTAAACCTCCAATTGTCCATGCCGCAACGGTATCAGTATCAGCGTCAAAATCTAGATATTTATGACCATCGTTAAATTCAACACTTTTTAAGATTCCGGGAATACTTGCTTTTACTTCAGCAAGCTCATCCATATTGGCCACTGCCGAAATATTGTACATTCCCTTTCTTCCCAAAACTCTTAAATCATAGTTCAGGGTATTAATAGTGCTTTGACCAAATTTTAATTCTTTTGCCCAGTGCAGCACTTTTAAATTATTATCATAATATGGTTTTGATGCCCATCCCACTAATTGAACTTCGTCATAACCTCCTTTTTTTCTTTCCTCACTTGTTGTTTTGGTATCTTCCTGCATGGTTTTTAGCAAATCGTCATAATCGATGTCGGCAGCGTCATCATCTTTTACGAAACCATCGCCTTGATAACTAATTACAAACATCCAGCTGTTGCTATGTGTAACGCCTTTTCCGTCTGGAACAAGTGCTCCTAAAATGGATTCATCTTTAGGATTCCCCCATAAGTCACTTAAAACATGTTGAGTTTGTTCTCCGTTTAAGAATTTAAATCCTTTAGGTACATTCAAAACTCCTTCTCCTTCCGTTAAGGTAATTTTTCCTGTTTCATACTTCAAAGAATTGTCGATTTTTTCATAATAAGCTGCAGTTGTATCTGCTTGGGCCGTTATTTTAGGAATGAAAACGGCAGATAATAAAATAGTTAGTAGAATTCTTTTCATTGATTTTTGGTTGGTTAATGGTTAATTATTAGGGGTTGTTAAATTTATTTTTGGAGTAATTCCTGAATTTCATTCGCCACCGGATGATCTGTGGAAAAATTGTATCCCATGATTTTTGCGATGGTTTGTGCAAATTGTTTTTGATAGAATTGAGAATCTGTTTTGATTTCGCCCTTTGCTGCAATTTCTGGTCCAATTACAGCAAACCAAATTTCAGATGCACCTGCAATATCAGCCCCATGATCTGTCCATTGTGCTTTTGTTTTGTCGCCACGGCCATGATCTACGGTAATTAATAAAGTAGTTTTGTTTTTGTATTGTGGATCATTTTGTACAAATTCCCAAATCTCTTTTATCCATTTATCAACCTGATTGGCAGCATCTAAATACGATCTGTATTGTCCGGAATGTGCCCACTCATCGGTTTCTCCGTATGCGATATAAAGTACTTTTGGTTTATTATTTTTAAGTTCGTCTAAAGCTTGATAATGTGTAAAAACATCCAAACATTCATCGCTATGAAAAGGTTTAAACGAATTATCTCGCATTTCATTTAGTAATTTTTGCGCTGCCGTAGGTTTGTTTCCTCCGACTTTATCAAAGGCTGAAATGACAGGAAAACCACTTCTTTCCTCATTTAAAATTCGGTCAAAAGCATCCCAGGCACCAAAAGCAGCTGTCTTTCCCTTAAGTTTTGGCTGCTGATTTAGAAATTCTAAAATATTCACATTTGGATTAGCCTTATAACCATTTGAATTAACAGCTATATCAACATTTCCGGTCATAATTTCGCTATATCCGGGATAACTGAACCAATACGGATTGGATACATCTACTTTATTACCGAGATTTCGATTGCCATAAATTTGTCCTTTCGACGCAATTTCTGACCATAAAAATGGCATTAGTTTTTTACGACTTTCTTTAAAATCAGAACTTGAATATTTCTTATAAATATAGGTACTGTCTCCCTGATTGAATTTTTTATCATTGGCAATTGCCGGATCCATTCCTTTAAAGACTTCCTGCCATCTAAAACCATCTGTGGTAATGATAATGATGTTTTCTGTTTTTTGTGCTGAAGACAAAAAGCTTGTGAAAACGAGTAGGATTAGAATTATTTTTTTCATTTTTCCTAAGTTATAAAAGTTCTGGTATCTAATGATTAGATTTTTTTCCGCCACGAATTCACGAATTTTTATTTTAAGCTTGAACAATATAATGTGTGAAGTCGTGGCTAATTTTCTTAATCAGCATTTTACATTTCACAAAACACATTTCACAATCTATAAAATCCCTCTTGCCTTAATTTCCAAATACTTATTGATAGCATCCAAAGTTAAATTCTCAGGCTGCGTCAAAACCGAATGTATTCCGTATTTCTTAAGTTCATTGGCGATTAAACGTTTTTCGAACATGAATTTTTCGGCAATGACTTTATCGTAAATTTCCTGAACGGTGTCTGTTTTTTTGTTGATTAATGAATTCAATTCGGTATTCTGAAAAAATACTACAACCAATAAATGACTTTTTGCAATTCCTTTCAAATAAGGTAATTGTCGATTTAAACCGTCCATCGTTTCGAAATTGGTGTACAAAATAATCAAACTTCTCTGATTGATATTTTTTTTGATGTCAACATACAATCGACTGTAATCACTTTCGAAGAAATCGGTTTTGATATTGTATAAAGTCTCCAGTATTTTTTGCATTTGCGAAGATCTTCTTTCTGCAAAAACTCTGTTTTCTACTTTTTTAGAGAAAGCAAAAATTCCAGCCTTGTCCTGCTTTTTCAAAATCACATTAGACAAAACCAAGGTCGAATTTATCGCATAATCTAATAAACTCAAGCCGTCAAAAGGCATTTGCATCACACGGCCTTTGTCAATCGCCATATAAACAGATTGCGATTTTTCGTCCTGAAACTGATTCACCATCAGTGCGTTTTTCTTGGCCGTTGCCTTCCAGTTTATCGTTCTCAAATCATCGCCCTGAACATATTCTTTAATTTGCTCAAATTCCATAGTATGACCAATTCGTCGAATTTTTTTGATTCCGTATTGGTATAAATTATTCGAAAAAGCTAGTAAATCGTATTTCTTCAATTGCATAAATGAAGGATATGTTGGCACCATTTGATCTTTATCGAAAGTAAATCTTCGGGAAATTAATTTTAAGGGGGAAGAAACATAGATATTCAAATTTCCAAAAAAGTATTCGCCACGTTCTGTTGGACGTAAATCGTAGCCTATTTCTTTTTGACCTGAAGCCGGAATCGCTTTTATAATCTTGAAATCACGAATCTGAAATTGAAACGGAATTTCGTCAATAACCTTTACTGAGATCGGAAAAGTATATTGGTTTTTAATTGTAATCTGAATCTGATTTAAATCGCCGTTTGACAGTTTTTCCGGCGTTTTTCTCGTTGCTTCAATTCCTGTTCTCGTTAAATATAAAAGCAAAATATCAAGACCTAAAAAGGTGCTTAAAACCAAAACAATAAACCAGACTCCGTTGTATAAATTCGGAAAAATAAAAGCACAAATAAACAGTCCTATAATTCCTAAAAGGATATAGAAAAAGAAGTTATTCAGATATAGGCTTTTTATGAAATTCAATTTAAAAGGGTTTTAAAGTTTTTTTTGTTTCAGGTTTCAGGTTTCAAGTTTCAGGTTTAAAAAGGTTTCTCCAGAAGCCTCGGGACGCTCAACCTGATACAGTATTTCACATTTCACATTTCACATTTTACAATTAACCATTAACAATTAATAATTATCTCGGGATCTCGACAGTTTCCAAGATCTGCTTAATAATTTCAGTACTTGTAATACCTTCCATTTCACGTTCCGGAGTTACAATAACACGATGTTGCAGCACCGGAATTGCAGCTTCTTTTACATCTTCAGGCGTTACGAAATCACGGCCACGAATAGCTGCGAAACCTTTGGCGGCATTTAAAATTGCGATCGATGCACGAGGCGAAGCTCCTAGATATAAAAAGGCGTTTTCACGTGTATTGACAACAATTCTTGCTATGTATTCCAGTAAATTTTGCTCGACTCTAATTTGTTTGACTAAAGCCTGATATGCTTTAATTTCTTCACCGGAAAGAATGGTTTTTATAGCTTCTAATTTTCCGTGATCCTGTAATAAATGCTCTCTTTGGATGATCAGGATTTCTTCGTCTAATTTTGGATAATCAATTGAAATTTTGAATAGAAAACGGTCCAATTGTGCTTCCGGCAAACGGTATGTTCCTTCCTGCTCAATGGGGTTTTGAGTTGCAATTACCAAAAAAGGAGTATCCAGTTGAAAAGCGGAACCGTCAATCGTAATCTGGCGTTCTTCCATAACTTCAAAAAGTGCGGCCTGTGTTTTGGCAGGAGCACGATTTATCTCGTCAATTAAAATTAAATTGGAAAAAATAGGACCTTTTTTGAATTCAAATTCGGAGCTTTTTAAATTGAAAATTGAAGTTCCCAAAATATCTGATGGCATCAAATCTGGCGTAAACTGAATTCGGCTAAAGCCAATATTTAAGGTTTTAGATAATAATTTCGCTGTGATAGTTTTGGCAACTCCCGGAACACCTTCAAGCAAAACATGTCCATTTGATAAAATCGCAACCAAAAGCTGATCAACCATTTTGTGTTGCCCTACAATAACAGTTTCCAATTCTTTTTTGATAGCACTTACATGCTCCAAAAGCGGTGCTAGGTTAATTCTCGTTTCAAAATTCACATTTTCATTTGTGATTTCGGTTTCTGTTCTATTGATATCGTCCATGGTTTGGTATGTTTTCTTTTGTTGAATTTTTATTTTTTTTTGCCACAGATTAAAAGGATTAAATTGATTTTTAGAAACTTGCCTAATTTTTAATCTGTGAAAATCATTTAATCTGTGGCTAATATTTTTTTAATTTAATGCAATATTTTCTCAATCGCGTTATTAATTCTGATTAAATCTTCTTCGAGATTGCCGTGATAACTATTTCGATGTTCGTTAATCAGAAAAACAAGTTCCTGAATATCGGTTTCATTTTTCCCAGTTTTATGATGCAGTTTTTTAATGAAATTATCGTCAAGTCTTGTAGTGTCAATTAAATATTCATTTCTGATTTTCTCCAGGAAATAAATAATTTTTTTGTCAATCAGATTTCGGTGATCGCCTTCCTGATAATATAAATTTCCAATTGTTTTGGTAAAATCGACCGTTAAATTAGATAAAGGTCTTAGTATTGGAACAATGCGTTGTTTTCGTTTGGTATTAAAAACAATAAAAATTACTATTCCGATTAAGCTTAAATACCAAGCCCATTTTAAGGCCGGCTGACTAAAGATAAAACGCATTCTTGAGCTTGAAATGGACTCGTCTTTTTGCAGTTTTGTGTACCAAAAAATAGCACCCTTTGGTAAATAAGACATTACATTTTCAGCATATTGATAATGATCTTTTTTCAATAAATGAAAGTTCGTAAAGGCAGCTGGCTGTGTATGAAGATAAAAATAACCATTCTTATACGGAACTTTTATAAAATTGATGTGTTTCTCTTTTTTTGAATTTCCCTGATAACCTAAAACTGTTGTGTTTGCGGTGTCTATTTTAAAAAAATAATCTTCTACAGATTGCTGGAAAATATATTTTTTTGAGCTAACATTTTTATTTGCCATCCAAACCAGATTGTTTTTTGGCTCATGGAAAGTGTATTTTGTAGCAATTTTCAAACTATCCATTAAAGATTCAGGAAATCTTCTCATGCTTAAAAATGCATTATTTCCGTGCGAAACAAAATAGAAAAGTTCTGTAACCGATTGTTCATCAATATTGTCAAGTTCAGAAATACTTAAAAAAGTGCCTTTTATTTTGTATTCTTTGACTAAGGTATCTGCATCGTATTTTGAATCTAAATATTCATACGGCGTTACATTGGCTATCCTTTCAATTTTCTGATTTTTTAAAAGTGGACCAATTTCTTTATCAAAAATGTACAGCCCATATGGAATTTTGTCGTGCACAGAAAATGTGGGACGCCAGTCTATAGGTTTCTTTTCGTTGCGATCTGTTATTAGAATCAGGGCTAACACAAAAACCAGAACACCGATATAAATTTTTATGGATTTATTCATTGTTAAAGGTTTTTATGGATTTCTTAAAACGGTTTTCGGCTTTTATGAAAGAAGTTTCATCAATTTCAAATTCGCCATACCAAATATAATTGTATAAGTAAGACAAATAGGTGAATTCTTCTTTATGTGCCGGATATTTAAGTTCGTACAAATAATCAGAATTGGTTTTTTCGATATCCCATTCGATATAATTATTTTGCGCCATAACTTTCAGTAACCAAAGGTAATAGTAACGAATTGCAATTCGTTTTTCTCCGTTTTGAATACTTTCTTTGATAAGTTTTTCGAAATCCAGTAAGTGAATATTTTTTTCAATATCAGAATATTGGACGTTTCTTTTGTTGGCATTTTTTCCAAAAATCCATTGTCCTTCTTTATTAATTAAAGCTTTAACGATTAAATAAATGACAGCGATAATAATAAGAACAGCCAAAATTCGTAAAACAATAAAGGCAACGGTCACAGATTTTTCAGGATCATTGAATGCAAAAATCCTTCTTATAAAATCTACAATCCATTCTTTGATGTTGTCCCAAATACCTCTTTCGGGCGCTTTTGGCTCATAAATAAATTCAGGGGCTGTATATTTTTTTTTGAAGTTTTTAGAAAATGTTTTGGCCTGTATCGTGTCTGAATCAATCTGAATATCTTTCTCAGAATATTTTACAGAACCCACTTTTGGAGGTTCGGATTTAGCCAAGGTATCCTGAGCATTTGAGATGCCAAAGCAAAAAAAGAAGGATAAAATAAAAAAGATTCTCTTCATTAGTGGTTTCGATTAATTCAAATGGGCTGATAATTGTTGTACTTTTTTGTGTACTATAGCAGGATAAATTAAATAATAAAATGAAATTAAACCCAAAGTAGATACTATAATAGAAACGCTTAACCAAATAGGCATATCGATAGAATAACGTGTTATGAAACCTTCCAGAAAACCAGCTGCACACGTAAAAGGAATTGTACTTAGGTATATTTTGAAACTATTTTTAAACCCAATTTTAAAAGAATTCAATCTTGAAAATGTTTTTGGGAAAAGTATTGAAGCTCCAAAAATAAATCCCGCCATAGACTCAATTACGATTGCAAAGATTTCCATAGAACCATGAATCCATATGCCACGAACGCTTTTCCAGAAAACGCCATGCTCGAAGAAAAAATACTGGAATGATCCTAGCATAATACAGTTTTGCATTAGATAATAAAAGGTTCCAAGACCACCAAAAATGCCATAAAAATAACATTGTGCACCAACTTTCAAATTGTTAACGGTGATGCCAATGAAACTTCCCCAATTGGTCGAAGTACCGTAAACAGCCATGGGATTTCCTTTTTTTATGTTTTCTAAAGTCATGTTGATATAGTCATCGCCCATAACCAATCTGGCAAAATCTGTATCATAACGTGCAGAAATTACACCTATTCCGACCATAGTAAAAAACAAAATAAAGGCGTACAATAAATACCTTTTATATTCGTAAACAAGCAACGGAACTTCAGTTTTAAAGAATTCTGAAACTCTGTTTTTCTCTGTTCGTTTGGTTTTGTAAATTTTTTGATAAATCTGAGAAGCAAGATGATTTAAGTAAACAACTGTTTTACTTTTAGGATAATACGTTTGCGCATACGACAAATCATTCATCATTTGAATGTATAAATTAGCTAACTCATCAGGATTTTTTTTAGCTTTACCAAAAATAGCGAGTTCAAACTCCAGCCATTTTTCTTTATTTTGTTTTATGAAGGCAACTTCTCTCATTGTAGGCTAAAATATAAAATATGTCAGAATTATCTATAACCACGACACAAAATGTTAAAATTAATTTTATTGCCGCTTCTATAGGCGCGCGAATAGGATCTTATTTTATAGATTTAGTTATTAAATCGTCTTATATATTGGTGGTTGCATTTGTACTTTTTTACTTTTTTCGTTTTGACAGGGTATTTGCAGGTTTAGATGTCTGGTCAAGAAGAGCGGTTATTTTTATAATTTGTTTTCCGGTTTTACTGTACTCTATCACTTTAGAAAGTATTTTTGAGGGGCAAACTCTTGGTAAAAAACTGCTAAAAATAAAAGTGGTTAAAATAGATGGGTATCAGGCGGGTTTTGGCGATTACTTTGTGCGTTGGTTTTTTAGACTCATAGACATTTCAATTCTTGGCGGATCAGTTGCTTTAGTGGCTGTGGTTTCGAGTAAAAATTCGCAACGATTAGGTGATATGGCAGCAGGAACGGCTGTTATTACATTAAAAAATAAAATCAACATCAGCCACACAATTCTTGAAGAAATCGGAAATTCGTACGTTCCAACTTATCCCTTGGTTATAAAATTGTCTGATAATGACATGCGAATTATTAAGGAAACTTTTTTGAAAGCCGAGAAAAAAAATGATCATGAAATTATTTATAAATTGGTAGCTAAAATTGAAAGTGTTACCGGAATCAAAAAGCAATCAGGAGAGAATAGTGATTTTATCAGAGTGATTCTGAAAGATTATAATTTCTATACGCAGAATATGTAGATTTTTGGAAGGTTCTGAGGTGCTGAGATACTAAGGTTCTAAGGTTTTTTTTTTTTGAAAATGAGTGTTTAGTTTTGATGAGAGGGAAAATCCTTTTGTGCTGGTCCCGAGGCTTCGGCAGGCACAAAAGATTGGAAAGGAACAGCGGGATTGCTCCTTAAAAATCAAAAGTTAATTGGTAATCTATAATGGTATTTGTACGATGATTTCTTAACTTTGTTAAGAAGATGATTTTTCTTATTCAATTTAATCTAAATGCCATGAAGAAAGTTTTTACCGTACTATTGATGTTGTTTGTTTTTGTTTTTGGTTTTGCTCAGGGGGGAAAAAAGCTGGATAAAATTATAAAAAGAGATTATACGATTATAGAATGCACGATTTCGAAAATGTCCGATCAAACGGTTGAATATTCATTGCCGGGAGAAACGATGCAAATTGTACTAAATGTTTCGCAAATTGCCAGAATTGATTTTGCCAGCGGACGTTCACAGACTTTTGATGTATCGGCTGGACGTACTGCTGAAACTGTTTCAAGTGAAGGTATTACTGTTGCTGAAGCTAAGCCAAATACTATTGCGGTTTTGCCTGTTCCTTACGTAAATTCAGATACGCAACAGGGCTCTGAGGATATGGCGAAATTTGCCCAAAATGATATGTATAACAAATTGTTAGATAAGTCGGCTAATATTTTTCCGCTTACAGTTCAGGATTTGAGAACTACGAATAGTTTGCTTCATAAAGCCGGAATTGACCATACGAATATCGATGAAACGCCAATTGCAGATCTTGAAAAAATTCTGGGAGTTGATAATATTGTAGCTGCAAAAATTTCGTATACGATGTCAACTAGTTCAACTGCTTCGACTTACGGGAGCGGAAGTACTACTGTCAGCAATAATGATAAAAAGGTGAAGTCAAACGATTATTCTACAACTACGGCCAATCAACAAATGTATTATTACTACAACGTTTATTTTGACATGTACAGAAATAATACTAAAATCTACTCGCAAACACGTAAACCCTTCCTAAATTTGAAAGACAGCTGGATTGATTCTATTACATATTTATTGAAAAGAAGTCCGATTTACACTAAGAAATAAATGAGAAAATTTAAATCAAAAATAAGTATTGGACTGATTGTTTTTTTAGCTGTTCTTTTAGGCGGAATGCTTATGATGCTGCTGTATGATAGATCCTGGATGGTATCTTTATTGATTTTTTCTCAAATTGTATTTATTGCACACATGTTTGCAAACACTTATTATATTGTAGAAGACGAAAAACTGCATATAAAAAGTGGTTTGTTAGTTAATTTTTCGCTTGATATTCATCACATAAAAAAGATTTCTGAAACCAATAGTTTAATGACCGGGCCTGCAGCTTCTTTTGACAGACTTGAAATTACGTACAATAAATTTGATACAGTTTTAATTTCTCCAAAAGAAAAAGCAGCGTTTATCGAACTAATTAAAAAGATAAATCCTGAAGTAGAAATAAAATTAAAGAATAAAGAAGCAAGAATAAAGAATAAAGAATAAAGAATAAAGAATAAAGAAGCAAGAATAAAGAAGCAAGAATAAAGAATACAACCTTTGCACCTTTGCAACTCTGAACCTTTGAACCTCAAGAAGAATGTTTCACTTATTAGATATTATCGGTACGATGGCTTTTGCCATGTCTGGTGCTTTAACTGCAATGCATAAAAAACTAGATCCATTTGGGGTTTTTATTATTGCCTTTGTGACCGCAGTGGGCGGCGGAACACTTCGCGATGTTTTAATAGGCAGAACTCCAGTGGGCTGGATGAAAGATTTACAATATGTGTATGTGATTATTTTAGGTTTTTTTCTTGCCATTCTTTTCCGTAAAAAATTTGAAAAACTAAGAACTTCACTGTTTTTGTTTGATACAATTGGACTGGGCGTTTTTACGTTAATCGGACTCGAAAAAGGAATTTCGAAAGGTTTGCATCCTGTAATTTGCATTGCTTTAGGTACTATGACAGCTTGTTTTGGTGGTGTAATCCGAGATATTTTGTGTACGGAGATTCCAACTATCTTCAGAAGGGAAATTTATGCAACCATCTGTATTTTTGGCGGAATTGTTTTTTTTGCCCTTAAAGGACTAAACTTAGATAATGACATTTTATATTTACTCACTTCAGTAGTAATTATTACCGTACGTTTGCTGGCGGTAAAATTCAAATGGTATTTACCGGCATTTGATCACAAATAGATTTTAAATAAATATATTAGCCACAGATTAATAGATTAAAAAGATTTTTGGCAAAGAATTTGAAAAATCATTCTAATCATTAAAATCTGTGGCTAAAAAATGACAAAGTATATCATAAAGAAATACGATAAGAGCGATTACGCTGTCTGGAACGAATTTATCGCTCAGGCTAAAAATGCTACGTTTTTATTTCATCGTGATTTCATGGAATATCATCAGGATCGTTTTGAAGATTTTTCGCTTCTGATTTTTGAAAAAAATAAATTAATCGGTGTTTTGCCTGCCAACATCGTTGAAAACAATATATATTCACATCAAGGTTTGACGTACGGCGGATTGGTTTATAAAGAGGAAACTAAACTAGTGTCAGTAATAGGAATTTTTCGGGAAATTTTATTTTTTTTAAAAGAAAGTAAAATGGAGAAATTATATTTAAAAACACTTCCTTGCATTTATCATTTAAAACCTGCCGAAGAAATTTTATACGGTTTGTTTTTGGCAAATGCTAAATTAGTAAGGCGCGATTCGCTTTCTGTAATCGATTTGACGCAGGAAAAAGTGATATCAAAGATTCGGAAAAGAGGTATTCAAAAAGCAATTTCGAAGCAATTAATCATCAAGGAAGAGACTGATTTTGAGTCTTTTTGGGATGCAATTTTAATTCCGAATTTAGATAAAAAACATAAAGCAACACCTGTTCATTCTTTAAAAGAGATACAGAGTTTAAAAAGTCATTTCCCTGAAAATATTCATCAGTTTAATGTTTATTCTGAAGGTGAAATTATTGCCGGAACCACCATTTTTGAGACTAAAAATGTGGCGCATTGTCAATATATTTCAAAAAATGAAAAGCAGGAAAATTTAGGAAGCTTAGATTATTTATTTCACTATTTAATTGAAGAAAGATTTACAGAAAAAAGGTTTTTTGATTTCGGAATCTCAAACGAAAATAATGGAAAAAAACTCAATGAAGGTTTGTCATACTGGAAAGAAAGTTTTGGTGCCAATGTAATTGTCCATGATTTTTATGAAGTTGAGACATTAAACTATAATAAGTTAAACGATATTCTTGTTTAAGAATTAAAAAGAATTAAATGATACCATTTCTGGATCTAAAAAAAATAAACCAACCTTATGAAACTGCTTTTCAGGAAAAACTGAAAATGGTTTTAGGAAATGGCTGGTATATTTTAGGGAAAGAATTGGAAACGTTTGAAAAGGCTTTCGCCGAATATAACCAAACGAAATATTGCATTGGAGTAGGGAATGGTTTTGATGCCTTAGTGTTGATTTTTAAGGGTTATACCGAGTTAGGAAAACTTCAAAAAGGAGATGAAGTTATTGTTCCTGCAAATACTTATATTGCTAGTATTTTGGCGATTATGCAAGCTGAGTTAGTTCCGGTTTTGGTTGAGCCAAAATTAGAAACCTACAATATAAATCCTGTTTTGATTCAGGAGAAAATCACACTCAAAACAAAAGCTATTTTAGCAGTCCATCTCTACGGACAATTGTCTGAAATGGAGAAGATAAATGAAATTGCAAATCAAAATAATCTAATTGTTGTAGAAGATGCAGCTCAATCGCATGGTGCTGTCACAAATTCCAATAATCTTAAATTCCAAATTCCAAATGCTACTGATGTCACTCTGAGAGAAGTCGAAGAGAATTTAGGTGCGGTTGCTTTCAGTTTTTATCCCGGCAAAAACCTTGGCTGTCTTGGTGACGGCGGCGCGATTACCACAAATGATGCAGCGTTGGCGAAAGTGCTTTTTTCGCTTCGGAATTATGGCTCGGAAGTAAAATATCACAACAAATATGTTGGTATAAATTCAAGATTGGATGAGCTTCAGGCATCATTTTTAAATCTGAAATTACCGAATTTAAATGTTGACAATGAAAATCGCAGAAAAATCGCAAAACGTTATTTATCAGAAATTAAAAACGACAAAATAATACTGCCGTTTTGGGATTTGTCAGAGAGTCATGTATTCCATTTGTTTGTGATCCGAACAGAAAATCGTGAAGCATTGCAGCAATATTTGTCTCAGAATAATATTCAGACCGTAATTCATTATCCAATTCCACCGCATAAACAACAAGCTTTTGTAAATTGGAATAATTTATCATTTCCAATTACGGAGAAAATCCACAATGAAGTTTTAAGTTTGCCAATGAGTCCTGTATTGACCGAAAAAGAAGTCGATTTTATTATTAAGGTTTTAAATAAATACTAGTTTGTACTTTTTAAAAAAAATAACGCGGACCACTTTGTTTAAAATTACTTCTTTAAACAGTTTTAGCCTCGTGCTTAAAATAGGAATTGGCCTGATTACATCTAAAATTTTAGCTTTGTTTGTTGGTCCCGGTGGAATGGCCTTGGTGGGAAATTTTCGTAATTTTTTAACTTCATTGGAAAATATTGCAACACTTGGTTTCCAAAACGGAATTGTAAAATATGTAGCCGAAAATGAGAGGAATAGAAATGAACTTCAAAAAATAATTGCAACAGTTTTTATTACTTTGCTTACTATTGCAGGTTTTTTAAGTATAATTTTGTACTTCTTTGCAACATTGTTGAATGATAAAATATTTGGCAGTAATTATGATTATTCTTTTGTTTTTAGAATATTAGCCTTAGCCTTACCGTGGTATGCAGTGTCTGTGTTTTTACTGGCTGTTTTAAACGGGTTAAGTCAATTTAAGAAAGTTATATGGATTAATATTATAGGAAACGCGATTGGGTTGCTAGTATCAATAATAATGATCATTTATTTTCAAACACTTGGCGCCTTACTGGCCATTGTAATTACCCCTGCGCTACTTTTTTTTGTTACATTTTACTTTATAAATACAGAAATCAAATTTTTAGGTTGTATTCGCTTGTATTTGTTCGATTTTAAAATTGTAAAAAACCTATCGTCTTATTCTTTAATGGCATTCGTTTCTTCGGTTTTAGCGCCAATTATTTTTCTGGCCATTCGAAATAGAATTATAAAAAAATTAGGTATTGAGGAGGCCGGTTTTTGGGAAACAATGACCAGAATATCATCTTATTATTTAATGTTTGTGAGTACGATTTTGACCGTTTATTTTTTACCAAAACTTTCAGCTGCAAAGAATAATTTGGAAACCAAAGCTATTTTTTGGAGATTTTATAAATCAATTTTACCAATTTTTATTGTCGGATTATTTTTCGTCTATTTTTTAAGATTTACCATCATTCAAGTACTTTTTACAAAAGAATTTTTGCCCGTGACCGATTTGTTTTTATGGCAATTAATTGGAGATATCTTTAAAGTCGCATCGTTAATTTTAGGGTATCAGTTTTTTGCAAAAAAGCTTACATCAGCATTTATAATTGCTGAGTTGTTTTCTTTAACGGTTCTATATGGTTTAAGTTTGGTTTTTATGGAATACTTCGGAATTCAAGGTGTATTAATAGCTCAGGCGGTCGATAATTTTATTTATTTACTTATATTATCTCTGTATTTCAGAAAAACTTTATTCTAAATGCTGTTCCAGATCTTCAAATATTTTTCGGCAATTTTTATGTAATTATGTTCCTTTTCAATAAAAGCTCTGGCGCGTTTTCCTATTGCAATTAATTCTGTGGGATTTTCAATTAAAAAGGATAATTCATTAACCAGGTAATCAACATCCGGAAGTGCGTTTACACAAACTCTTTCTTCCAGATTATAATGATTGATGAACTCCATTTCTGCACCTGTAAAAACGACTTTTCCTCTTGCCATTGCTTCTAGTGCATTGTAACCTTGATCGTAACATAAAACCTGATCGAGCACAATATGCGCGTTTTGAAAAAGAGTAATGTATGTTTTATAAGGAGCATTTTCAGTTCTGATAATACCTACTTTAGGTCCATATTTTTTTTGAATTATTTCGATTGCTTCTTCAAAATAGCGAGTTCCTTTTTTTAGTGCACTGCTATTATTTTTGCCAAAAAAAATAATCACTTTTTCTTCAATATTTAGTGGTTCAAAACTTATTTTATCGGTATTAACTGGATTTGGAATTAACGTATTTTCAGGTAATGCAATTTTGTAATCTAAGTCAGAGACAATCGTTTTTGAAACATTTTTTTGTACAAAATCATATAAATTGCGATAATTTTTTTGAGTGTACTTAAGTGAAAAATAAAAATCTTTTGTGAGGTTTTTATTTTGTAAAAGAGGAGTTAGAATAGAATAATCCAAAGAACCTTTTAGCATGAAATCTATGATTGGGGTATCTTCTCCGCAAACCAAAAGAAAGCTTTTTTTATTTTGTTGAAAGAGTTGTTTTAGTAAGTATTTAGAAAAGAAAGGATAAGTTTCAATCGCATTTGAATTGATTAATTGTACAATATCATATTTTTTTAATTTTGGCAAAAAGAACCAAAATCGTATGCCTTTTTCGGCCAGTTGTAAATCAATTTTAAACAAGCGAAATAAAGCCTTGTTTAAATAGATCAAAATGCGGTTTTTTAAAAAATACTTAGGGAAAATAGAATAATCTACAGGAAATTGTTTAAAACTGTCTCCTGTTCCAATAATTGTAACTTCATGCGATAGCATTTGCAATCCTTCTTTTAAAGAATTATGTAATCTGCTATATTCTCCTACCAAGAGTATTCTCATTTGCGATGGAAATATTTATATTTACGTAAATATATGTGAAAATGTCAAATGTTTTTTCTGAAAATGATTTCGAAATTTTAATTGCTACCAAAGATAGAAGCAATTTAGATTTTTTGTTGCCAATGTTTTCATTTGAACATTTCTCCACTTTTAATCTCTTGATTATAAATCAATCTGAAAGCGAAAATTTAGTCTCTGATATTGATTCTGTAAGAATTATTAATGTTGCCGAAAAAGGTCTGTCTAAAAGTAGAAATAAAGCGATTCTAAATGCTTCAAAAAAAATCTGTTTGATTGCTGACGATGACGTTATTTTTGCCGAAAATTTTAGAAAAAATATTCTGTCAGCGTTCAAAAATCAGCCCAATGCAGATATTATTACATTTAATCATCAAAGACTTGGGCAGCCGCAAAAAAGTGGAGAAAAACCTTTTAAACATGACAAAAAAAGTATTTGGAATGTAAGTTCGATAGAAATTGCTTTCAGATTGGAAAAAATTAAAAATCAAAATTTAGTTTTTGATGAATATTTTGGATTAGGTTCTTTTTTTGAAACCGCAGAAGAGTTTTTATTTTTAAAGCATGCTCTGCTTCAAAATTTGAATGTTTATTTTAGCCCTGAAATTATTGTTTCGCATCCGCAATATTCATCTGGAAAAGATCAAGGTTCGGATGCTTTACTTTATGCGAGGGGTGCTTTGTTTTCTAAATTATATAATCATTTTGCATTTGTTTGGCTTGCGAAATATGTGTTTTTTTTAATTCGAAAAAGATATATTGGTTTTTCTTCAGCACATAAAAAATATAAAGCCGGTTTGGCAGGAATCTCAAAATTCAAAGAACTAACTAAAAAGAGGTTATGAGTACAAATGCAGATGTTAAGTTAATAGAAATTCCAAAAATTCAGGATAGGCGAGGTAATCTGTCGGTTATTGAGGAAACAACAATTCCCTTTAAATCTAATCGGGTTTATTATCTATACGACATTCCAAGTGGAAGCAGGCGAGGTGGTCACGCACACAAAATACAGCAAGAATTTTTAATTGCGTTGAGCGGAAGTTTTGATGTTGTGTTGAAAGACGGAAAATCTACTCAAATAGTAACACTTAATAAACCTAATGCAGGCTTGTTAATCGTTGACGGAATTTGGCGTGAATTGCGCAATTTTTCTTCAGGGGCAGTCTGTTTGGTTTTGGCTTCAGGAGAGTTTGATGAAGATGATTATATTCGTGAATATAAAAATTTCAGACTATTTAAAAACCGATGAACCTAATCCTAAATTTGCCAATTTAAGTTTAAAAAGAATCAAAAAACGGAGTAATGTACGCGAACGAGTTAATAAAAAGCGTTTTTTAAATCCTATTTTTTTTAAATCAATTTCTTTGTAATAATAATCGAAACGTGTTTTATTTGATGCTAATTTACATTTTATAGCAAGCGAAAACCGATTCAAATCCAGAAAGTATTTTAAGTCAGAATTTGTTTTTTCCAGTTCAGTAAATTTCGAAAAATCCATTTTTGCATTTAATAAATTACTGTTTTTAGACAAACTATTTTCATCATAAACATATCTTGCCAATATTTTCCAAGAGAATAAAACAGGGTAAACTAATCCAATTCTAATCCACAAATCGGTGTCTTGCCCGCTCTTTATTTTGGGATCGAAATTACCAATTTCTTCGAAAATACTTTTGTGAAATACCGCGCATGAAGTCCAAATAATCGTTTCTTTTAAACTCGCCTTAAAATAATTTACAAGCTCGTAATTACCTGTTTTATGAATAGAATATTGAGCAGGAATAGTTTTTTTGGAAGTCTCAATTTCGATGGCTCCGCTAAAAACTTTTTGGTCCGGAAAAACTTTTATTACTTCATGAATGACTTCTAAGAAATCCGGATACCAAAAATCATCAGCATCAAGAAAAGCGATATAATTTGATTGTGCTTTTTCGATACCAAAATTCCGTGTTACCGAAACTCCTTCGTTTTCTTTTGAATAATATCGAATTCTGGAATCTTTTAATTGCAATAATTTTTCCTCGCTCTTATCTGTAGAGCCATCATTAATTACGATTACTTCAAAATCTTCAAAACTTTGATTTAGGACACTTTGCATCGTATTTTCGATGAAGTTTTCTTTGTTGTATAACGGAATTATTATAGAGAAAAAAGCCATTTAATTTGAATTTAATGTGCAATAATATCCCAATCGATAAATATCAAAAAGAAAAAGTGATGGTTTTTTACCCAATAGGTTATGGATAAAAAGAGGTTTCAAAATTTTGAATCCAAACGCGATTAGCGATTGAAAATGGTATTTTTTTAATGTATTATTATAATGTGAAAGTCGGACATAATCGGGATGGATTAAACCAGAATCAACTAAGTTTTTTAATCCAATAACAGCTTCTTCAGATTTTCGAATAAATGTTTTACTGTCTTCTATTCCCAAATGAAAAACTGGGTTTTCAATATGAATAATTTCAATTTTATTTTGCATTAATTCAAATGAAAATAAAGTGTCTTCATGTCTTAAATTGGGGATGTTTTCATTAAAACTAACTACTGAAAAAATGCTTTTGGAAATCAAAAAATTTAACGTTAAAAAAGATATGTATGGATTTTTATTTCTTTCTGAAGTTGATAAAGCTTCTCGTTTACTGCCATAAATCCAACGCAAAAGCTGGTCTTTTGAAGGTTTTGTATTTTCGTATAAAATACCTCCATAAATAACTTTTTCAGTATTGTTTATTTGTGATATATATTTAGAAATAAAATCTTGCTGAACAGGAATAGTATCAGCATCCAGAAAAAGCAAGTTTTCATAAATTGCTTTTTTAGCTAATAAATTTCGAATAGAACTTCTGCCAATATTCTTTTCTAAAACAGAATAATGACAATTTTCAAATTGATTGATTTTTTGATTTTCTGCAAAAATTAGTGTTGAAAGATCATCTAAGCAAATAATTTCAAAAGTAATTCCATTAAAATTGCATTGCTTTACTAACTCGTTAATAAGGGGTAAAACATTATAATTATAAACCGGAATTAAAATGGAAAGCATTACACGCTTCTTTGAACGACTTCGAAGATTCTTTCATCTTCGCACTTCAATGTTTTAGAAGGGAATTTCATCAACAACGCATAATCATGTGTTGCCATGATAACTGTTTTTCCATTAGCATTGATTTTTTTCAATACTTCAAGAACCTCAGAACTTGTTTGCGGATCCAGGTTTCCGGTTGGTTCATCGGCAAGAATAAATTCGGGATCATTCAATAATGCACGTGCAATAGCCACGCGCTGTTGCTCTCCTCCGGATAGTTGGTGAGGCATTTTGTTTACAAAATCTTTCATGCCAACTTTATCTAAAACTTCATCAATTTTATGCTCCATTTCGCCTTTTTCAGACCATCCGGTAGCTTTCAAAACAAAAAGCATATTGTCTTTCACAGAACGGTCCGGAAGCAATTTGAAATCCTGAAACACAATTCCGATTTTACGTCTCAAATACGGAATTTCGCTTTCTTTCAGTGTAGCCAAATCAAATTCAACTATATGACCTTCACCCTCAGTTAAAGGCAAATCACCGTACAAAGTTTTCATGAAACTACTTTTTCCAGAACCAGTTTTTCCAATAATGTAGATAAATTCACCGTGTTGAACATCTAAATTAATGTGAGATAAAATTTTTCTTCCTTCTTGATATATAGTGACTTCTTTAAGAGATAGTACGATTTGTGACATAATAAAATTGATTTGATTGGTAAAAGTAAGAAGTTAACGGTTGGATTCAAAATAAATTTCAATCATTTCTGATAAAATATTGAAATGATTTTTTTTAACCATATAAGTCATATAAGGTCATTTTAGCGGATTGCAGAAAACATTTATTGCGAAAAATATTTAACCAAATAAGTGATGTAAGCTCATATTAACGGATTGTGGTGAAAGTTTTTATATCGAAAAACTTATATGACCTTCAGGGTTGTTATACGTTGCCAGAAACCTCTGGCTTATAATTACTTAGATGACTTATATGTTTCAAAAATTTCATTTCAGAAGCTGCTAAATGGGGTTTGTTAAAATTTTTGTTCATAATAAAAGCCGGGAACGTTTCGTTATAGACGGTATAAAATGATACATTTGAATACTAAATATAATTAAAATGCGTAAACTTTCCTGGTTCTTTTTACTCCAAATAATTCTTATTTCGACCACAGTTTCGGCACAAAAATCAGCTATATATACTTACGATTTAAAGGATTTCGACAAAGCGCTGGCTTTATATAATGATAAACAATATGCATCTGCACAACACATTTTCGAATATGTAAAAAATCACGCCACGACAGAAGAAGTTCAGTCGGATTGTGCTTATTACATCGCAAATTGCGCCATAAGAACCAATCAGGCAAATGCCGATGCACTGATGGAAAAATTTGTCAGTGATTATCCAACAAGTACCAAACAAAATCAGGCTTATATCGAAGTTGCACAGTTTTTCTTTGAACAGGGAAATTACCCAAAAGCTTTACAATGGTTTGATAAAGTTGACGAAACTTACATGAGTAAATCCGATTCTGATAAATTTAATTTCCAGAAAGGCTACAGTTACTTCAATGCTAAAAAGAAGAAGGAAGCTACAACCTATTTTAATAAAGTGGTGAATTCTCCTGAATTTGGTTCTCAAGCCAAATACTACTTAGGATTTATGGCTTATGAAGGCGACGATTATAAAGAAGCAACCAAATATTTTGATGAAGTTTCAGGCGAAGAAAAATACAAAGAAAAGCTTTCCTATTATCAGGCTGATATGAATTTCAAGCTTGGAAATTTTCAAAAGGCAATTGATTTAGGCCAAAAAGCAATGGCAAAATCAAATGAATTAGAAAAATCGGAGCTGAATAAAATTATTGGAGAAAGTTATTTCAATTTAAAGCAATACGGTAAAGCGATTCCTTTTTTAGAGCAATATGCAGGAAAAAAAGGAAAATGGAATAATACCGATTTCTATCAATTAGGTTATGCTTATTATGAGCAGAAAGATTACGAAAAAGCGATTTCTCAATTCAATAAAATCATTGAAGGAAAAGATTTCGTAGCGCAAAATGCCTATTACCATTTAGGTTTGAGTTATTTAAACACAGGTAAAAAGCAGGAAGCTTTAAATGCTTTTAAAAATGCTTCTGAAATGGAATTTAATGCTCAAATTCAGGAAGATGCGGCTTTGAACTATGCAAAATTAAGTTACGAAATTGGAAACGCATATCAAACCGTACCTGGAATTTTACTTGATTTCTTGAAAAAATATCCAAACAATTCAAGCAAAACTGAAGTAGAAAAATTATTGGTTGATTCTTATATTTCTTCTAAAAACTACAAAGAAGCTTTGGTTTTATTAGAGAAAAACAGATCGGCTGAGAATAAAGCGGCTTACCAAAAAGTGCTTTTTTACAGAGGTTTAGAATTGTATAATGAATCAAATTATTCAGAGGCGGCAAAAATGTTCAGAAGCGCAATAAGTGAACAAAAAACTCCTGAGTTTACGGCTCGTGCGACTTTCTGGAAGGCAGAAACCGAATACATGACAGATGATTTTGAGAACGCATTATTGAGTTACAAACAATTTGCAGGTTTGGCTAGTGCTAAATCAACGGAAGAATACAAAAACATCAATTATAATATTGGTTATACTTATTTTAAATTGAAAGAATACGATCAGGCTGCTAATTCATTTCAGGCTCAAATCGATAATTCAAAAGAAGATAAAGTTCGTTTAAATGATTCGTATTTACGTTTAGGAGATTGCCGATTTGTAAACGCAAAATATAGTGCAGCAAATGAAGCTTATGCCAAAGCAATTGATGCAAAAGGAGTTGATGCCGATTATGCACAGTTCCAAAAAGCAATTTCATATGGTTTCATGTCTAAAAATGATAAGAAAGTGGAGGAGTTGAATAATTTCCTTCAGATGTATAAAAAATCATCTTATCGTGATGACGCTTTGTTCGAACTTGGAAATACTTATGTATCTGAGAAAAAGAACGATCAGGCGATTAAAACGTATGATCAGTTAATTTCAGAATATAAAAACGGTTCATTTACCTCAAAAGCAATTTTAAAACAAGGTCTGATTTATTATAATTCAGATCGTGATGAGCAGGCTTTGGTTAAATTTAAAAAAGTGGCTGCCGAATTTCCTAAAACTCCTGAAGCTTTAGAGGCAGTATCTACAGCAAGATTAATTTATGTTGATTCAGGAAAAGTAGACGAATATGCAACATGGGTTCGTACGCTTGATTTTGTGTCTGTTACTGATGCGGAATTGGATAATGATACTTATGATGCTGCTTTTAAGCAATATAGTCAAAACAATAGCAAGCAGGCGATCGCTGGTTTTACAGGATATGTGAGTAAATTTCCAACTGGGCTGCACGCTTTGGAAGCTAATTTTTATTTAGCGCAATTGCTTTATGCAGATGGTTCTGAAAACAAATCTGTAAGCAATTATCAATATGTAACAGATCAGCCAAGAAATGAATTTACAGAACAAGCTTTAACGAGATTATCTCAGATTTTCCTAAAAGCGAAAGATTGCGGTAAATCTATTCCAGTATTAATTCGTTTAGAAAATGAGGCTGATTTTCCTCAAAATAAAAGTTTTGCACAGGCTAACTTGATGAAATGTTATTATGATCAGAAAGATTACAGCAATTCGGTGATTTTTGCTGAGAAAGTATTGCAGAATCCAAAAGCAGATTCCAATGTAAAAGCAGATGCTCAGATTATTGTAGCCCGTTCCGCAATGCAGTCAGGAGATGAAGACAAAGCTAAAGCAGCTTACGCAAAATTATCAGCTACATCTAAGGGAGAATTGGCGGCAGAAGCTTTGTATTACGATGCCTATTTTAAAACTAAAGAAGGAAAGTTTGATGCTTCAAACGTTTCGGTTCAAAAATTAGCGAAGAACTATTCGGCTTATAAATATTACGGAGCGAAGAGTTTGGTTTTGATGGCGAAAAATTTCTACGGATTAAAAGACAGCTATCAGGCGACATATATTTTAGATAATGTAATTAACAACTTCACAGATTATCCTGAGGTGGTTGAAGAAGCTAAAAAAGAATTAAGTGACATTAAATTGGAAGAATCTAAAACGAATTCGTCTATCACAAAATAAGAATATAGAATATAGAATATAGAATATAGAATATAGAATATAGACGCAAGATGCAAGAGAAAAGATTTGAAAAAGTCTGTTCTCTTTATTCTAAATATAAAAGATTAATAAGCAAAGATTGGGAGTCTATTATCTTTATTCTTTGCTCTATATTTTAAAAAAAAATAAAGAAATGAGTTTACCTTTTTATATAGTAGATGTTTTTGCAGATAAAAAATATGCCGGGAATCAGTTGGCAGTTTTTTTGGATGCAGGAAATTTGAGTTCGGTGGAAATGCAAAACATTGCCCGCGAAATTAATTTTGCGGAAAGCACTTTCATTACAAAGCTTAATACTGAAAATAATAGCGCGGAAATTAAAATTTTTACTCCGGCACATGAAATGCAGTTTGCAGGCCATCCGATAATCGGAACTTCATGGGTTTTGATCAATAAAATATTTGATAATTCGCCTGAGAATATAAAATTAAATGTTCCGATTGGACCCATTTCAATTCATAAAACCGAAGATTTGATTTGGTTACAAGCAGCGCAGCCAAAATTTTGGGATATTTTTTCAAAAGAAGATTTTACATTATTCAGTAATCTGAAAAAAGAAGATTTTGAGAACCAATTTCCAATTCAGGAAGTAACCACCGGAAGTGCTTTTGTAATGGTTGGGTTAAGTAATAAAAGAGCGCTTGAAAATTTGGTTCTGGATAAAGATAAAACAGATGAATGGCTCAAAAAACATTGTAAAACAGCGCATAGAGCCTTATATTTTTATTATTTAGAAGACTCAAAATTGTTTAGCAGAATGCTGTGTGTTGAGCACAATCAGTTGATCGAAGATGCAGCAACAGGAAGCGCGAGTACTTGTTTACAGGCGTTTCTTTTAAAATATCATTTACCTGAATTTGAATTGATTAATTATCAGGGAGATTATATTGGTCGTCCTTCTCAGATTTATTTCAAAGGAAAATTAGCTGATAATCAATTTGATATTAAAATAGGCGGCAAAGCACAATTCGTTGCTAAAGGCGAGTGGGACAGCTAGAAAATAGAGTCAAGATTAAAGAGTCAAGAGTAAAGAAGAATGATATTAGAAAATTGAAAATAGAGGATAGAAAATAGAACATAGAACATAGATTGGAAAGAAAGATTGGAAGTCTATTCTCTTTATTCTTTGTTCTTTTCTCTAAAATTTTCTCTCAAAAAAAATAAAATATGAAAATTAATTGCCAAAATAAAACCTTCCTTTTACTGCTGTTGTTCGCTTTTCAGCTTTCATTTTCACAGAAGAAAAATGAAAGTATAGGAACTGAAACTGTAAATGTAGTAAAACCATATTCGCCAACAATATCGGATGCCTTTAAAGTGAAAGAAACTCCTTCGCTTGATGATACCGGAAATCAGCCGAAAGAAACGATTAAATATAGTATTTTGTCGGTTCCTGTTGCGTCTACTTTTACGCCTTCAAAAGGAAAGGCAGAAGGTGTTGAGAAATCAAAAAAAGAGAGATTATTCAGTAATTATGCGACTTTAGGAGTTGGAAATTACGGCACTCTAAATGCTGAATTATTTGTAACACAGGATTTAGGAAACAATGATTATGTCGCTGGAATGTTTCGCCATCATTCTTCGCAGGGCGGAATTAAAGATGTGAATTTAAATGATGAATTTTACGATACAGCTTTAAATGTGGGTTACGGAGTAAATAATCGCGATATGTCCTGGGCTGTAGATTTGGGTTATCAAAATCAATTGTACAATTGGTATGGTTTGCCGGAAGGTTTCGGTTCAACTTTGCCTGCTGAAACGCAGGAAGATTTAATTAGAGGAATCAATCCAAATCATTCTTATAACACAATTTCTTTAGGTGGGAATGTAGAGTTTACTGAAGGTATTTTTAGCAAAATTGATACAAGATTTACGCATTTTTCAGATAGTTTCTCTTCTTCAGAAAATCGTTTTTATCTGAAACCTTCTTTTAAGGTTGATGTTATGGATCAGTCTATTAATACCAACGTTGTTATAGATCATGTTAGCGGATCATTCGATAATAATTATACTTTAACAAACACTGAACCTTTAAAATATAGTCTTACTAATTTTGGAATAGAGCCAAGTTTTGTAATACATGAAAATGATTGGACATTAGAATTAGGAGCCGGATTGTATTATGGATTGGATTCTGAAAACAGCGGAAACAAGTTTTATATCTATCCAAAAGTAAATGCTTCTTATAAATTAGTAGGCGATTTAATGATTTTTTACACGGGAGTAAATGGCAGTTTAAATCAAAATTCTTATGCCGATTTTGTGACTGCAAATCCATTTTTATCTCCAACTTTAAACATGAGGCCAACGAGCAATCAATATAATGTGTTTGCTGGTTTGAAAGGGAAATTGGCAAATAATATCAACTATAATCTTACGGGTTCTTATCTAAATGAAAAAGATAAGGCTTTATTTAAAAGCAATGATTACAATGAAGATTTTTCTAATGAAAATTATGCTTTCGGAAACTCATTTGGAGTGGTTTATGATGACGTAAGAACGCTGCGTTTTTATGCAGAATTAAAAGCTGATTTTTCAAAGAATGTTTCTTTCGGAATCAACGGAACTTTCAATAGTTACAAAACGGATGGTTTAGAAGCTTGGAATTTACCATCAATGAAATTGAGCTCAAATCTGGATGTAAATATTACCAAACAATGGTATGCCGGTTTGAATATTTTCTTTGTAGGAGAGCGTAAAGACATGCAAACCAATTTAGATGTTGCGACACTTGGAGTACCAGTTACTTTGAAAAGCTATTTTGATGCGAATGCTCATTTAGGTTACAAATACAGCGAACGTTTAACTTTCTTCTTAAAATTAAATAATATAGGAAATCAGGCTTACGAAAGATGGCTGAATTACCCGGTTCAGGGATTCCAGGTTTTAGTAGGCGGAAATTATAAATTTGATTTTTAAATTTAAACGCAAAGAGCGCAAAGTTTTTACGCAATGTTCGCTAAGTCTTTTTAAAGATTTGGCGAATTTTGTTTTTTATAATTAGTGAAAATTAGTGTAATTAGTGGCGAAAAAAATTGCAAAAGGAAAAAACCTTTGCACCTTTGTACCTCAGAACCTCACTACCTTTAAAAAATGAATTTCAAACAAAAAATACATTCCTATTATTTGCAAATGGTCCAGGACCGAATAGATGTTTTCAGGGACATGATTTCGGCTTTGACCGAAGATTCTAAAAACGATGCCAAAGGTTCGGCCGGCGATAAGCATGAAACGGCTCTGTCCATGATGCATATCGAACAGGAAAAACTGACCAATAAACTAAAAGAAGCGATAACTCAAAAGGCGATTTTAGATAAAATTGATCCCTCAAAAACAACAGAAAATATTATTTCAGGAAGTTTGGTAAAAGCCAACGGAATTCATCTGTATTTAAGTGTTGCGCTTCCTAAAATTACAGTTGACGGAATCAATGTTATTGCACTTTCTCCACAATCTCCCCTGGGTTCTCATTTAATGGGTAACAAAGTTGGTTTTAAATTTGAAATTAATAAAACTCATTATACGATTGAGAGTGTGGAATAGTCTCATTTAAGAACTTTTGCAGAGAGTCAAATAGCCCAAAGTATGTCATTTCGACGGAGGAGAAATCCCCGCAAGAAGCTCGACAAAGATTAGACTCTCGCTGCGGAGTTACTTGCGGGGATTTCTCCTCCGTCGAAATGACAAGATTGGGGAAAATCATAATTTATGATTAGCTTTCATTATTTTCGTTGAATATTTTTCAACGTATCTTTAAAAAGTTAAAATATACTTCAAATATTTCTTTAAAACCTAACATTTTTTGCTTCATTTTACCTCAAAATTGAAATTTTCAAGTTCGGGGCTTTTTTTTGTGTTAAAATTTTACATTTTGTATGTAAAAATTAAATTATGGTTATAAATTATAACTAAATCTAATATTTATGTTTTTCAATTATAACCAATAACGCATCTTTGCCCTATCAAAATAAAATTTACAATTAAAAATATATAATTATGTGCGGAATCGTATGTGCCTTTGACCTAAAACAAAAAGCCGAGGCTTTAAGACCTCAAGTATTAGAAATGTCTAAAATTATTCGTCACAGAGGACCAGACTGGAGCGGGATTTATAGTAATGATAAAGCAATTCTATCACATGAGCGTTTGGCGATTGTTGATCCAGCCTCTGGAAAACAACCTTTATTTACAGAAGATAAAAAACTGGTTTTAGCTGCAAATGGCGAAATTTACAACCACAGAGAATTGCGTAAACAATTTGAAGGAAAATATAACTTTCAAACTGAAAGTGACTGCGAAGTTATTTTAGCACTTTACCAGGAAAAAGGCCCACACTTTATTGACGAAATGAACGGAATCTTCGGATTTGCAATTTATGATGTTGAGAAAGACGAGTATTTTATTGCTCGTGACCATATGGGAATTATTCCATTGTACATTGGTTGGGATCAGCATGGAACTTTTTACGTAGCTTCTGAATTGAAAGCTTTGGAAGGATATTGTACAAAAATTCAGTTATTTCCTCCAGGACATTATATGACAAGTAAAGACGGTGAATTTGTACAATGGTATAAAAGAGACTGGACAGAATATGACGCGGTAAAAGACAACGAAACAAGTATTCCTGCTATTAAAGAAGCTTTGGAAGCAGCGGTTCACAGACAATTGATGAGTGATGTTCCTTATGGAGTTTTACTTTCTGGAGGCTTAGATTCGTCTATTACTTCTGCTGTGGCCAAAAAATTTGCACAAAAACGTATTGAGTCAGACGATACTACAGATGCTTGGTATCCGCAATTACACTCTTTTTCAGTTGGACTTGATGGTTCTCCGGATTTAGCAGCAGCTCAGGTGGTGGCAAAACATATTGGAACTATTCACCACGAAATTAAGTTTACTATTCAGGAAGGTTTAGATGCTGTTCGTGATGTAATTTACAACCTGGAAACTTATGATGTAACTACGGTTAGAGCTTCAACTCCAATGTGGCTAATGGCGAGAGTTATTAAATCAATGGGAATCAAAATGGTGCTGTCTGGTGAAGGTGCAGATGAGTTGTTTGGAGGATATTTATACTTCCACAAAGCGCCAAACGCAAGAGAATTTCACGAAGAAAACGTTCGTAAATTAGGTAAATTACACATGTATGATTGTTTACGTGCGAACAAAAGTTTGGCAGCTTGGGGAATCGAAGGACGTGTACCATTCTTAGATAAAGAATTTATGGATGTTGCAATGCGCATCAACCCTCAGGATAAAATGATCAACAAAGAACATCCGATGGAAAAATGGGTTGTTCGTAAAGCTTTTGAAGATATGTTGCCGGAAAGTGTGGCATGGAGACAAAAAGAACAATTTTCTGATGGAGTAGGATATAGCTGGATTGATACTTTAAAAGAAGTTGTGGCTAAAGAAGTTTCAGATGAACAATTGGCAAATGCGAGATTTAAATTTCCATTGCAGACACCAACTTCTAAAGAAGAGTATTACTATCGTTCTATTTTTGCAGAACATTTCCCAAGCGATGCTGCAGCTTTATGCGTGCCTCAGGAAGCAAGTGTGGCTTGTAGTACAAAAATTGCTTTGGAGTGGGATGAGGCTTTCAAAAACATGAACGATCCTTCAGGTAGAGCTGTAGCCAGCGTACATGATGATGCTTACGAGAAAGCATAATTATAGTATTTTTAGAATTAGTTATATTGTTAAAGGGCGTTCTCTCATGGAGAACGTCTTTTGTGTCTTAAATTGTTAATTTGTACAATTTCAGGTAGTTAAAAATGATTTTCGGCAATTATTTGACTTTGTTTTTTATTTTTGATGTTTTCGTGTAAAAAAGTTAAATCGCTGAGATTATAATATAATTGTTACGGAAAATCAGAAATTAATATTTAGTTTTGCTGAATATTGCACATTATAAGCAATAAATATATGATTCACCTCATGAGGGAGGCGATAAATAAAATAATAATAAAAAATAGAATAGTATGTCTGGATTATTGGCCGTTATTGGTAAAGGAAAAGACCCCCAACTCGTAAAAGAGCTTTCTAAAAGGATGTCACATCGTGGCCCTGATGAAAATGATCTGCATATTATGCCGAATGGCAGTATTCTTTGTCATGAAAGCCTTTCAATTGTTGATTTACAAACAGGCAAGCAGCCAATTCAGGGAACAAATAAAGCCTGGATGGTTCATGATGGTGAAATTTACAATTATCAGGAATTAAAAAATACAGTTTTAAAAGGGCATACATTCAGAACAAAATCTGATTCAGAAGTTATTGTTCATTTATATGAAAAATTTGGACATAGTTTCTGTAATATGCTTGATGGTGATTTTGCTTTTGTAGTTATTGATGGAGATGATTATATCGCCGGAAGAGATCCTATTGGAGTCAAACCTTTATATTATGGATTAGACGAAAGAGGAAGGATTTATTTTTCTTCAGAAATGAAATCCATCGCTGATCAATGTAAATCCTTTTCGACTTTTCCTCCAGGACATTATTATACAGGTAAGACAGGTTTTGTAAAATATTACAAACCTGAATATGAAGATCATAAAAATGCCGTTGATAGTCTTGATTTAGATTTAATTCGCAAGACTTTAGTTGAGGCAACACGTAAAAGGTTAATAGGTGAAGTGCCGGTTGGTGTATTGCTTTCCGGAGGTTTAGATTCCTCTCTGACTTCATCAATTGCTGCGCGTTTGCATGCTGAAAATGGAAAGAAACTACATTCTTTTTCTATCGGATTAGATGGTAATACACCGGATAATGTTGCGGCAAGAAAAGCAGCGGAATTTTTAGGAACAGATCACCATGAAATACATTTTAATGTAGCAGAAGGTGTTGCTGTTTTAGAAAAAGTAATTTATCATATTGAAACGTATGACATAATTTCAGTACGAGCGGGAGTTCCGATGTATTTGTTGTCTAAAGCAATAAGTGAAAAGGGAGTAAAAGCAATTCTTTCAGGCGAAGGCGCTGATGAGATTTTTGGAGGGCATTTGTACTTTAGAAATGCACCATCAGCAGAAGAATTTCAGGATGAAACAATTGAGCGAGTTCAGAAATTGTTTACTGCAGATTTATTACGTGCAGATAAAACAACAATGGCAACAGGATTAGAAGCCAGATTTCCATTTTTAGACACAGCTTTTTTAGATGTTGCAATCCGAATCAAAACGGAGGAAAAACAGCCAAAAACATATGATGGTATTGAAAAATATATTTTAAGAAAAGCATTTGATACACCTGAAGATCCGTATTTGCCAACTGAAGTTTTGTGGAGACAAAAAGAACAGTTTTCGGATGGAGTTGGGTATAATTGGGTTGATGAATTAATCGAATATTGTGCTGAACAGGTTTCAGATGAACAATTGGCCGGAGCTGCTGCTGAATTTCCATATAATTCGCCAACAACGAAAGAAGCTTATCTTTACAGATCGATTTTTCATAAATATTATCCGCAAGTCAGTGCGGCTCAAACGGTTCGAAAATGGATTCCAAAATGGCAGGAAAATCTTGATCCAAGCGGAAGGGCAAATGCAGCTCACGTAAAAGCAGATACTGAAATGTCAAAATCTGGAGTGGCAATTTAAAAAATTCAAATCTTAAAATTCCAAATTCCAATTTTAGGAATTGTTGAATAAAAAAAACTGAAACTACATTGTACATGCTGGTTTCAGTTTTTTTTATGCTCATAATTATAATTTGGAATTTTAGGATTTGAAATTTATTTTTTTATAAATTACTAAAACTAAGTTAATAAGAGTTTATTATAATTAAGAAAAATACTATATTTGGTTACCAAGAATAACTAATTTAATACTTAATTTAAATCTATGAGAAACCTATTACTAAGTGGAATTTTGTACTGCTCATTTGTTTCCCTGAGTTCAGTCTATGCACAAAAATCTGAAACACCCAAATACATTACCAATGTCGAAGGTGTTAAAGAATATACATTAAATAACGGACTAAGAGTTCTTCTAATTCCAGATGCTTCTCAAAGCAACATGGTAGTAAATATTGTTTACAGTGTAGGTTCTAAAAATGAAGGTTATGGCGAAAAAGGGATGGCGCATTTATTAGAGCACATGCTTTTTAAAAGTACTAAGAATTTAGGCGATATTAAAAAAATGCTCTCTGATAAAGGAGGGAATGCTAACGGAACTACCTGGTTGGACAGAACTAATTATTATGAAGTTTTTCCATCAAATGACGAAAATTTGAAATGGAGTCTTGGAATGGAAGCAGACAGGATGATTAATGCAACTATTTTACAAACTGATCTTGACAAAGAGTTTTCAGTAGTAAGAAATGAGTTTGAAATCGGTGAAAATAATCCGGATGGTGTGCTTCAGGAACGAATTATGTCTACAGCATATTTATGGCATAATTACGGGAATAGTACCATTGGTAGTAAAGAAGATATTGAAAGAGTAAAAGCCAACACACTTAGGGTTTTTTATGAAAGATATTATCAGCCTGATAATGCAACCTTAATCATTGCTGGAAAGTTTGATGAACAAAAAGCATTGCAATATGTTGGGCAATATTTTGGTGCAATTCCGAGACCTAAAAGAGTATTGGATAAAACGTATACAATTGAACCTGCGCAGGATGGGGAAAAATTCGTAGAACTTAAAAGAGCCGGAGACAGTAAAAATGTAGGCGCTTTGTATCACACGGTTCCTTATGCAGACAAAGATTTTGCTGCAATCGATGCTTTGGGAGAAATTCTAACAGCTGACCCATCAGGATATCTTTATAAATCTTTAGTTGAAACTCAAAAAGCATCAAGTCTTTATGCCTGGCAGCCAAATGTCCGCGATGCAAGTTTTATGTATTTCGGTGTTGCGGTTCCAAACGATAAAGATATCAAGGCTACAGAAGATATTGTAAGAACAGAATTAGATAAAATAGCAACTACAAAATACACTGATCAGGATGTAAGCAGAGCTAAAGCAAAAATCATCAAGCAAATTGAAGGAGTTAAAAACAATACGGTCTCTTATGCTATTAACCTTACTGAAATTATTGGTGCAGGAGATTATAGGTTGGGATATTTGTACAGAGATGCAGTTGAGAAATTAACAACGGCAGATATTCAAAGAGTGGCAGAGAAGTATTTCAGAAGTAATAACAGGACAGTAGGGATATTTATTCCTTCAAAAGATGAACAACGAGTAAAGAATGTTGAATATACAGACGAGCAAATTCTTGCTTTAACTAAAGATTATAAGGGAAAAGCTTTAGAAAAAGAAGCGGCTGCATTTGAAGCTTCTATCAAAAATTTAAAGCAAAATTTTGTTGAAGGTAAACTAAGCAACGGAGCAAAATACGGATTGATTAAAAAAGAAATCAAAGGCGGAAAAGTTCAGGCTAGTTTTAAATTTCCAGTAAGTAATGAAAAAGAATTAACTGGCAAAACTGATACAGCAGGAATTTTGGCTCAATTGTTAAAAACTGGTACTAAAACTAAAACTAAAGAACAGATTCAGGACAGATTGGATCAGTTAAAATCAAGTATAGGATTTAATTTTTCAAGACAAACTTTATCAGTAAGTGTTAGTACTTATAAAGAGAATTTTAAAGAAGTAATGGAAATCTTAGGTGATTTGCTTACTAATTCGACTTTCCCTGAAAATGAGCTGACAAAAACAATCAGTGAGTACAATACGTACCTTGAATCAAGTCTTAATGATCCGCAGTCTGTTGCGTTTACAGAAATTGCAAGACAAACAACAAAATATTCTAAAGAAAGTATTTTTTATACCCCAACAATTCAGGAGCAAATAGACGCTTTTAAAAAGATCAAACAATCAGAAATAGTTGATTTTTATAAAAACTATCTAGGCGGAAATAACGGTGTTGGAACGGTTGTAGGAGATTTAGATGAGAAAACGACAGCTCAGATTTTAGAAAATACATTCGGAAAATGGACTTCTAAATCAAAATACGAGCTTGCTTTACCAACCTATTTTGAGACGGCAAAATCAGATAAGGATTTAATTACTCCAGACAAAGAAAATGCAGTTGCTTTAGGAAGAATTAGCTTTAAAATGGATAGAAAAAACCCAGACTATCCAGCATTTGTGATGGCTAATGAAATCTTAGGAAGCGGAGGTTTTTTGAGTGCAAGAATACCAATGCGTTTAAGAGAAAAAGAAGGTATCAGTTACGGGGCAGGTTCATTTATTGATGTGCCAATTACTAGTAATGTTGCAGCTTGGTCATATTATGCTTTTTTAAATCCGACGAAAAAGACGGCAGTTGAAAATGCGACTAAAGAAGAAATTGCAAAAGCTTTAAAAGATGGTTTTACAGCAGAAGAATTAAAGTCAAATTTAGTGAGCTGGCAAAATGAAAGAAAAACCAGATTAGGAATGGATGACACTTTGATGGGCTTAACGAATACCTATCTTCAATACGGAATTCCTTTGGAAGATTATGATGATTTAGAAAATAAAGTGAAAGCTTTAAAAGTAGAAGAAGTAAATACTGTTCTTAAAAAATATTTAAGTTTAGATAAAATGACTTCTATTTATGTGGGTGATTTTAATAAAAAACAATAAAAAACTGAAATTCCAAATTTTGTAAATTCCAAATTCCAAATTGGATTACGTTTGTGAGATTCAAAGTTCAAAATCCGAAATGGCATTTGTTGTTTCGGATTTTATTTTGGGGAAAATTTGGATTTTTTTTCAAAGAAATTAGTTTTTGGTTTTTAAAGAGGCTAATTTTTGGAATTTGGAATTTATTTTTTGGTTTTTTAAACAATTGTGTTAATAACTTAAGTGCTTTAAATCGTAATTTAACGGATATATAATTTGCGTTTTTATATATTTGCGTGTTAGACAATAATTACATTTTTTAGAATAAATTATATGAGCGAAGAAATCAAGAAGAACAATTATTCAGCAGATAGTATTCAGGCATTAGAAGGAATGGAGCACGTAAGAATGCGTCCATCGATGTATATTGGAGATGTGGGGGTTCGAGGGCTGCATCATTTGGTTTATGAGGTTGTTGATAACTCTATTGATGAGGCGATGGGAGGACATTGTGATACCATTGGTGTTGCAATTAACGAAGACGGTTCGGTAACAGTTGAAGATAACGGTCGTGGTATTCCAGTTGATTTACATAAAAAAGAAGGAGTTTCTGCACTTGAGGTTGTAATGACCAAAATTGGTGCCGGAGGTAAATTCGATAAAGATTCGTACAAAGTTTCCGGAGGTTTACACGGTGTTGGGGTTTCGGTTGTAAATGCCCTTTCTGTTCATATGAAATCTACAGTTTTCAGAGACGGAAAAATCTACGAGCAGGAATACGAAAGAGGAAAATCATTATATCCGGTAAAACAAATCGGAGAAACTGATAAAAGAGGTACACGCCAGACTTTTTATCCAGATAATACAATCTTCACTCAAACTACGGAGTTTTCATACGATACATTATCAGCTCGTATGCGTGAGCTTTCTTTCTTAAACAAAGGAATCACAATTACTTTTACAGACAAAAGAGAAGTTGATGAAAAAGGGGAATTTAAAGTCGAAGTTTTTCATTCTGACGAAGGTCTAAAAGAATACATTCGTTATTTAGATGGTAACCGTGAACCAATTATTTCTCACGTTATCAGCATGGATAATGAAAAAGGTGAAATTCCGGTTGAAGTTGCCTTGATTTATAATACAAGTTATACAGAGAATATTTTTTCTTACGTAAATAATATTAATACTCACGAAGGAGGAACGCATTTACAAGGTTTTAGAAGTGGTTTGACAAGAACCCTTAAAAAATACGCAGATGCCTCTGGAATGTTGGATAAATTGAAATTCGAAATTGCGGGAGATGACTTCCGTGAGGGATTAACAGCTATTATTTCGGTAAAAGTTGCAGAACCACAATTCGAAGGACAAACAAAAACGAAGCTTGGAAATAGAGAAGTAGTTTCTCCGGTTTCTCAGGCAGTTGGAGAAATGTTGGAGAATTATTTGGAAGAAAATCCAAATGATGCCCGTATCATTATCCAAAAAGTTATTTTGGCTGCTCAGGCACGTCACGCTGCGAAAAAAGCGCGTGAAATGGTACAGCGTAAAACCGTTATGGGTGGCGGTGGATTGCCAGGAAAATTATCAGATTGTTCTGAGCAGGATCCGGCAAGATGTGAGGTTTACCTAGTCGAGGGAGATTCGGCGGGTGGAACAGCAAAACAAGGTCGTGACCGTAACTTTCAAGCGATTTTACCTTTGCGTGGTAAAATTCTGAATGTGGAGAAAGCGATGCACCACAAAGTATTCGAAAACGAAGAGATTCGAAATATCTTTACTGCTTTAGGAGTTACCGTTGGTACAGCAGAAGATAGCAAAGCATTAAACCTTGAAAAATTAAGATATCATAAGGTAATCATCATGTGTGATGCCGATGTCGATGGTAGTCACATTTCTACCTTAATATTAACGTTCTTCTTCCGTTTCATGAAAGAATTGATCGAAGAAGGTCACGTTTACATCGCAGCTCCGCCTTTATACTTAGTTAAAAAAGGAAATAAAAAGGAATATGCATGGAATGACGTTCAACGCGATCAGGCAAATGAGAGAATGGGAGGAAGCGCAGCAATCCAACGTTATAAAGGTCTTGGAGAGATGAACGCGGAACAATTATGGGAAACTACAATGGATCCGAACTTCAGAACTTTACGTCAGGTAACTATTGATAGTTTGGCAGAAGCTGACAGAGTTTTCTCAATGTTAATGGGAGATGAAGTGCCACCACGTAGAGAATTTATCGAGAAGAATGCGGTTTACGCAAATATCGATGCATAATAAAAAAGTTTAACCCTCAATTCGTTTAATTGTTTAAATTTACTTAAACGATTAAACGAATTGTCGTTTTATAAAATAAATTAATTAATAACCGATAAAGTATAAAATATGAAAGTTACCATTGTAGGAGCAGGAAATGTTGGAGCTACATGTGCAGATGTTATTTCTTATAGAGGAATTGCCAGCGAAGTAGTGTTGTTGGATATTAAAGAAGGTTTTGCCGAAGGGAAAGCGTTGGATATTATGCAATGTGCTACCAATACAGGTTTTAATACAAAAGTATATGGTGTAACCAATGACTATTCTAAAACAGCGGGAAGTGATGTAGTAGTCATTACATCAGGAATTCCAAGAAAACCAGGAATGACACGTGAAGAATTAATAGGTATTAATGCAGGAATTGTAAAAACTGTTGCTGAAAATGTTTTAAAGCATTCGCCAAATACTATTATTGTTGTTGTTTCGAACCCAATGGATACGATGACGTATTTAGCTTTAAAATCTACAGGATTACCAAAAAGCAGAATTATTGGTATGGGTGGTGCTTTGGATAGTTCTCGTTTCAGAACTTATTTGTCTTTGGCTTTAGATAAACCTGCAAATGATATTTCGGCAATGGTAATCGGAGGTCACGGTGATACTACTATGATTCCGTTAACTCGCCTTGCGTCTTATAATGGAATTCCGGTAACAGAATTTCTTTCAGAAGAGGCGTTGCAAAAGGTTGCTGCAGATACTATGGTAGGAGGAGCAACACTTACAGGTCTTTTAGGAACATCGGCTTGGTATGCGCCAGGAGCTTCTGTAGCGTATCTTGTTGATAGTATTTTGAATGACCAAAAGAAAATGATTGCCTGTTCTGTTTTTGTTGAAGGAGAATACGGACAAAATGATATTTGCATAGGAGTACCTTGTATTATAGGTAAAAATGGAGTAGAAGAGATTTTAGATATTCAATTAAACGAGCAGGAAAAGGCTTTGTTTGCTAAAAGTGCAGATGCAGTTAGAGGCATGAATGATGCCCTAAAATCGATTTTAGTATAAAGAATTTGGTAAAAAAAGGAAAGGACTGCACTTTTGCAGTCTTTTTTTTGAGATTAATTAATAAATAAATTGGTTAATCTTTTCGAGAATTATATATTTGCTCGGTTTAAAAAAAATGCTGTAATTCGTGATCTGGTTTTTTAGTTTTAAAAAATGATGTCAGGGCTTATTTTATGGGACTTTAAAACAAAAACAAACAATAAAACATAATTAATTTTTAGTAATAATGCAGAATAAAGGACTTATTAAATTTTTCGCAATTCTATTTGCATTGGTAAGTATTTACCAACTTTCGTTCACTTTTGTGGCAAACAGCGTCAAAAGTGAAGCTAAAGCTTTTGCAGGAGACAATCCTGATAAAGAGCTAAAATATTTGGATTCTATTGGTAAAGTAGATGTACTGAATCTTGGTTTTTCAAGTTTTACTTATAATGAAGTAAAAAACAAACAATTAAACAAAGGTCTTGACTTAGAAGGAGGAATCAACGTTATTCTTCAAATCTCTGTTAAAGATGTATTGAAAGGATTGTCAAATAATTCGAAAAATCCGGTATTTAATAAATCATTAGCTGATGCGACTGCGAATTTAGAAGGAAACAAAACCTACTTAAATAAGTTTTTTGAAGCATTTGAAGCAAATTCAAATGGAACTACAAAATTAGCTTCTCCGGATATTTTTGCAAACAGAAGTTTACAAGGTGAAGGTGGAATTGATTTCCAAATGACTGATGCGCAAGCTCAAAAAGTAATTAAAAGAAAAGTTGATGAGTCTATCGAAAGTGCTTACAAAGTATTAAGAGAGCGTATCGACAAATTTGGTGTTACTCAGCCAAACATCCAAAAATTAGGAGAAACTGGAAGAATCTTAGTAGAGCTTCCTGGTGCTAAAGATGTTGACAGAATCAAAAAATTATTAGGTGGAAAAGCTCAATTAGAGTTTTGGGAAACTTATAAAGTTGAAGAAATTGGAAACTTCTTAGTAGCTACTAACGAAGCTTTGAAAAAAACTGAAGTTAAAACTAAAGAAACTAAAGCTGTTGCTAAAGATTCATTGAATGCTTTATTAACTGATGCTAAAGATTCAGTAGATACTAAAAAAGGAAACAACCCATTATTTGACAAAATGTTAGGTCAGGGTGGTGGACCAGTTTTAGCTTACTTCGCTCCAAAAGATACTGCTACAATCAATGCATATTTCAAAAGAGCGGATATTAGAGTTTTATTGGCTGCTGACCAACACAACGCAAAATTTGTGTGGAGTAAACCAACTACTTTAAAAGATGCTAAAGGAAAAGAAGTTGAAGCAGTTGAATTATACGCTTTAAAAGGAAACAGAGATAACGTACCTGCTATGAGCGGTGGTGTTGTTACTGATGCAAAAGATACTTTTGACCAATTAGGAAAACCAGCTGTTTCTATGCAAATGAACAGCCAGGGTGCTAAAGTTTGGGAAGAATTGACAGGTAGAGCTTTTGCTCAAAAAAGTTATATCGCTATTGTTTTAGATAATATCGTGTACTCTGCTCCTGGAGTTACTAGTGGACCAATTGCTGGAGGAAGATCTGAAATTACAGGTTCTTTTGATGTTGCTGAAACTAAAGATTTAGCAAACGTATTGAATGCAGGTAAATTACCAGCTTCTGCAGATATTATTCAATCAACTGTTGTGGGACCATCTTTAGGTCAGGCTGCAATTGATGCTGGAACAATTTCATCTGTATTAGGATTTTTATTAGTTTGTTTATGGATGGTATTCTATTATGGTAAAGCAGGTTGGTATGCTAACTTAGCATTATTGTTAAACTTACTTTTCTTGTTTGGTATTATGGCAAGTTTTGGTTTTGTATTAACATTACCAGGTATTGCAGGTATCGTATTAACATTGGGTACTGCGGTGGATGCCAACATTATTATATTTGAAAGAGCGAAAGAAGAATTGCGTGAAGGTAAATCATTGTCTGAAGCAGTTGTTGCTTCTTACGGATGGCACGGTGCAATGCGTTCTATTATTGATGCGAACGTAACCCACGTTTTAACTGGAGCAATCTTGTTTATTTTTGGAACAGGACCAATTAAAGGTTTTGCTTTAACATTACTTATTGGTATCGTAACTTCATTGTTTACATCAATCTTTATTGCAAGAATCTTTATTGACAGAAATATTGCTGGAAAAGGTGATTTAACTTTCTCTACAAATATTACTAAAAACTGGTTTACTAATTTCCACTTTGACTTTATTAAAATCAAAAAATTCACTTATATCTTCTCTTCAATTGTTGTTGTTGTAAGTTTAATTTCTATCTTCTTCGTTAATGGATTAGATGAAGGTGTTGATTTTGTTGGAGGAAGAACTTTCCAGGTGAAATTTGAAAAACCTGTAGATGCTACAGTTGTTTCAGATGAGCTATCTGCTGCTTTTGGAACTCCGGTTGAAGCTAAAATTTTAGGTGATGATGATCAATTGAAGATCACTACTAAATATAAAATTAAAGAAGACGGTGTTGCTATTGACGAAGAAGTAAATCAAAAATTATATACTGCATTATCGAAATATTTCCCTAATGTAACTTATGATAAATTTACCAATACATTTGACGGTAAAAAAGTTGGAGTTTTACAATCTTCTAAAGTTGGAGCTTCTATCTCTGAAGATATTAAAACAAATTCATACTGGGCAGTTCTTGGTGCGATGGCAGTTATTTTCTTATACTTAATGATCTCTTTCCGTAAATGGCAATATTCATTAGGTGCGATTGCAGCTGTTGCGCATGACGTAATCTTTGTATTAGGAATCTACTCTTTATGTTATAAATTCATGCCTTTCCATATGGAGATGGATCAGCACTTTATCGCTGCGATTCTTACTGTAATTGGTTACTCTATGAATGATACTGTAATTGTATTTGACAGAATTAGAGAGTTCATCATCGGAAACCGTAAAGGTACTTTTGAAGATATCGTAAATGCATCTATTAACACTACATTATCAAGAACATTGAATACTTCATTAATGATGATTATCGTATTATTGACGATGTTTATCTTTGGTGGTGAATCAATCAGAGGATTTATCTTCGCAATGTTAGTAGGTATTGTTGTAGGTACTTATTCTTCATTATTTATCGCAACACCAGTATTGGTTGATACGATTTCTAAAGATGATAAACATACAATCGAAGAAAAACACAATCAAGCATAATTAATTGCTTAAATTATATTAAAAAGATCCAACGAGAGTTGGATCTTTTTTTGTGCGTTATTTTTTTGTGATATATTATTATGGAATTAAAAATTTATAGACAAAGTATTTTATAGAGACGCATACCAGTGCGTCTGCGCAGTGTTTTTGCATTTAGATTCACGAGACTTGAGACGCACTGCTGTGCGTCTCTACAATCAATTGGCAATGAAAACCTGAAATTAAAATATTTAGTCCTCAATCTAAATCTTACTTTAATGACATTGGTCCTGAGTTGGATCTTTTTTGTGCCTTATTTTTGTCTGATATTATTATGGAATTAAAAATTTATAGACAAAGTATTTTATAGAGACGCATACCAGTGCGTCTACGCAGCGTTTTGCATTTAGATTCACGAGACTTTAGACGCACTGCTGTGCGTCTCTACAGTAAATTGGCAATGAAAACCTGAAATCAAAAATCGTTAATCCTCAATCTAAAATCTCTTACTTTAATGGCATTGGTCCTGAGTTGGATCGTTTTTTTGTGCCTTATTTTTGCTTGTTATTATGGAATTGAAAATTTATAGACAAAGTATATCGTAGAGGCGCACAGCAGTGCGTCTACGCAATGTAATTTGTATTTAGATTCACGAGACTTTTAGAAGCACTGCTGTGGGTCTCTACAATCAATTGGAAATGAAAACGAGAAATTAAATATTTAATCCTCAATCTAAAATCTCTTACTTTAATGGCATTGCAGATGTGTCTCGCTCGTAAATACTTCTGAAAAATAAATTTCTAATCTAGCCCCGATGGGAGCGATATCCTTTTTTACTGCTCCTTTAGCAGGGAAAAAGATATAGTGGATAGCGGGACTACAGGTTGTTTTGAAAACGATAATTTCTGCTTCTAAAAAATTATAAAAGCCTTATCATAAATTGAAATGGTTCAGTTTAGTGCAAAAAAAAATGCCCGATACAAATCGGGCATTACTATATTAAATTATAAATTTTTAAGACGTTGCTAAAGGATTTCTTTGTGCTCTAATGATAAAGAAAGCTCCGATAATTATAAATGGAATACTTAGCCATTGTCCCGTTGAGAAGTAACCCAACTCATTTTCGAAGCCGCCCTGGCTCTCTTTTACAAATTCTACAACGAAACGCACAACGAATAAAAGCACTAAAAACAAGCCGAATAAATAGCCGGATTTAAGTCTTGCATTTGTTTTCCAGTACAAGAAAAATAAGATTGCGAATACAAAGATGTAGCAAAATCCTTCGTACAATTGTGTTGGATGTTTTGCAGGAACCTGAGCTAATAAATCGGCAAATTTTGGATCGTGAACAATTGCATTGTAAGCTTCTTTTGGATCTGCGATTTGAGTTGCGTTTACAGCTTCACCTTTACTGAATTTGTCATGTAAAAAACGGATTCCGAAAGCAGAAGTTGTTTCATGTCCGATAATTTCAGAATTGAAAAAATTTCCTAAACGGACAAAGATTGCGCCACTTGCTACCGGGATAACAACGCGGTCTAAAATCCATAATATTGGACGTTTTAGGATCATTTTGCTGTAATAATACATTGCAATGATGATTGCAATTGCAGCACCGTGACTTGCTAAACCTTGAAAACCTGTGAACTCAAATTTTGGTTCAAATTTAAAAGGTAAAAAGATTTCGAGTAAATGATTTCTGAAATATTCCCAATCGTAAAATAAAACATGTCCTAAACGTGCGCCTATTAAAGTTGCTAAAACTGTCCAAACAAATAAGGAATCTAATTTGTCTATGGATTCGTTTTCGCGTTCGAAAATCTTTTTCATTATGTACCACCCTAAACCAAAGGCGATTACGAACATTAAACTGTAGTAGCGAATCATAAAAAATCCTAAATCGATTCCTTCTGAAGGGTTCCAAACGAGGTTTAAGGCGTGTGTCATGTAGTATTGTATTTTTTTATTAGTTGTAAAAATAAATATTTAAAACAGAGTAAGTCTTTATTAAAAGTTAATGTTTGTGCGAACATTTCTTTTCGGGAACTGGATCATAGCCGGTTTTTCCCCAGGGATGGCAGCTTAAAATTCGCTTCGTTCCTAAGTAACCGCCATAAAATAGTCCATGTTTTTGCAGTGCTTCAATCATGTAGCTTGAGCATGTGGGTTCAAACCTGCATGATGCGGGTGTAAATGGCGAAATTGCAGTTTGGTAAAAACGGACTAATAAAACAAATGGGGTTATGGCTTTCATGATTTATTAGAAAATAAATTTATTAAACCGAAAAGGTTGTGCCTTCTTTGCCATCTTTCAACTGAATACCCAAAGCAATCAATTGATCACGGATTTGGTCAGAAAGTGCGAAGTTTTTATCTGCTCTGGCTTGATTTCTCATTCCGATAAGCATATTTACAACACCTTCTAATTTATCGTTATTGCTATCGGCGGCTTTCTCATCACTTAATCCTAAAACATCAAAAACAAAAGCATTCATTGCAGTTGTAAAAGTTTTTAGATCATCGGCAGAAATGGTTTCTTTTCCTTCTTTTAATAAATTGATATAACGAACAGCTTCAAATAATTGTGCAATTAAAATTGGCGTATTAAAATCGTCGTTCATGGCATCGTAGGACAATTGTTTCCACGAAGCTATATCTATCGAACTTGTTGCGCTGGTTGAAATAGCAGGCAAAGCATCAACAGCTTCCATTAATCTTTTATAACCTTTTTCAGCAGCTACAATCGCATCATCAGAAAAATCCAAAATACTTCTGTAATGTGCCTGCAACATGAAAAAACGTGTCACAGATGCTGAAAAAGCTTTGCTTAGAATATTGTTGTCTCCGCTTAAAATTTCGCCTGGTAAAATATTATTTCCAGTCGATTTTGCCATTTTCTTTCCGTTTAATGTCAGCATATTGGCATGCATCCAGTAATTTACCGGAGATTGACCTGTACAAGCTTCGTTTTGAGCGATCTCACATTCATGATGTGGGAATTTCAAATCCATTCCGCCACCGTGAATGTCGAAATGATTACCAAGATATTTGGTACTCATTGCTGTACATTCCAAATGCCATCCCGGAAAACCATCACTCCAAGGTGAAGGCCATCGCATGATATGTTCTGGTTCTGCTTTTTTCCAAAGCGCAAAATCCTGTGGGTTTCTTTTGTCTGACTGACCATCAAGATCACGGGTATTGGCTAACATATCTTCGATATTTCGGCCGCTTAAAACTCCGTAATTGTTGGTTTCGTTATATTTTACAACATCAAAATAAACAGATCCGTTGGCTTCATAACCGATTCCGGTGTCAATAATTTTTTTGATGATTTCGATTTGCTCAATAATATGTCCAGTTGCCGTTGGTTCAATACTTGGTGGTAAGAAATTAAATGACTTTAAAATGTCATGAAAATCTACCGTATAACGCTGAACAACTTCCATTGGTTCTAATTGCTCCAAACGTGCTTTTTTGGCAATTTTATCTTCACCTTCATCAACATCATCTACAATATGTCCCACATCGGTGATATTTCGAACATAACGAACTTTATAATCCAGATGTAAAAAATACCTGAATATTACATCGAAAGACATAAATGTTCTCACATTTCCTAAATGTACATTGCTATAAACCGTAGGTCCGCAAACATACATTCCAACATTTCCTTCATGAATTGGGTTGAAATTTTCTTTTTCACCCGAAAGTGAATTGTATATTTTTAGAGGCTGTGTTGTATATAATGGCATATTTAGTGTATTGTTTAATCGTTGATTTGTTTAATCGGTTAATCGGTTATTTTGTGTTATTCTTTTGAAAGATAATACTTTTTTAGATTATTGATCTGGTTGCAAATTTTTTCAATTTTCTCACGAGATTCTATGTATTCGACGTCAGATAAATAATTCAAATCTTTTGAAATAATTAAATGGTTTAGAGTTTCCATAGCTGATGAATAGGATATTGTCAAAAAATGAGCCTTATCTTTATTGGTATTTCTCGAAGTTCCTTCGGCAATATTGGTTGCAATAGACGATGAACTTCTTTTTATTTGAGAAGTTATTCCAAACAATTCATTTGATGGAAATTTACTAGTTAATTTATAAATATCCGAAATAAACAATCTTGCATTTTGCCAAACCTCTAGCTTTTCAAAAGAAAAAGTATACATTTTTTGCTGTTTAATTGTTGATTTGTTTAATCGTTTAATCGAAGATTAAGCATTGTGAAGAAGCGATTAAACAAATTAACGATTTACCGATTTAACTAAAATTGAGTTTCCAATTTAATATAATCCAAGAACTCTCTTTTAGTCTGAGGATCTTTAAATTTTCCACCAAATTCAGAAGTTACTGTACTGCTTTCGATATCTTTAATTCCTCTTGAATTTACGCAAAGGTGTTTGGCATCAATAACGCAGGCAACATCTTCAGTACCTAAAGCTTTTTGTAATTCCTGAACAATCTGCATAGTAAGACGCTCCTGAACCTGAGGTCTTTTTGCATAATATTCTACAATACGGTTCATTTTAGATAAACCAATAACTCTTCCGCTGGAAATATAAGCTACGTGTGCACGGCCGATAATTGGCAGTAAGTGGTGTTCGCAAGTAGAATAAACTGTGATGTTTTTTTCTACCAACATTTCACCATATTTGTAATTATTATCAAAAGTTGAAGCTTTTGGTTGTTTTGAAGGGTTTAAACCACCAAAAATCTCCTTTACAAACATTTTGGCAACTCGGTTTGGAGTACCTTTTATGCTGTCATCTGTCAAATCCATTCCAAGAGTTTGTAGAATGTTTTCGACATCTTTTTTTATTTTTTCTATTTTTTCATCATCTGTTAAGTCAAAAGCATCCTGTCTTACAGGGTTTTTTGCGTTGCTGCTAAAATGATTGTCTCCTATTTCGTCTAAAAAATCTTCGTTATTTATCATTAAAAACTACTATTATAATGGGTATATCTTTTTAAGGGGGTAAAGATAATTAATAAAAAGGAAACCTTTTCTATGGTTTTTACTATTTAATCGATCCTTTTTAGATATAGTTTAAATTAGTACTGATTAACAGTTTTTGTTTTCATTTATTGGTTAAAGAAATAAGCATATGTCTTTATAAAATCAATTGAAAAATCTGCAAACGCTAATTTCTCGGCATCAGTTATTTCTCCGGGGGAGAATTTTTTTGCAGATTGATATTTTGTTATTTCGTTTTCAGGTTTCGTAAATCCGTAGTTATAGGCAGTTGCGAAAAATCTAATCTTGTCTTCTTGGGTTTTAAAATCAATATTTTGATATTTATATTCACCAACATACCAGAATACTTTTAAGTACTTGAGCTGCCATTGAAAATTTTCTAATCGTTTTATTCTTTCTTTGCGAACCTCCTTTTCATTTTTCTGTTGAATAAGAATCCAATTGTATGACTTTAAACTTTCATTATTTGCCACATAATTTTCTAAATCTTCCAGAAATGACGGCTTCATCTGAAAATACCCTGTTGAAAAATCGGAAGCATCCTTTCCTTTATTTACATATAAGAGTCGGTTTGAGGATGTCTCTAAGTAATCAGAATAAGCGTCGTATCGAATGATTTCCGGAAAAGCAACAGAAAGAATTTGTACTTTTTCGTTTGTGTTGAGTTCTAAATCAATAATCCTTTTTTGTTTTTTTAATAATGAAAAAGCGCGGTTAATTTCTTGTCTATAATGCTCTATTCCTGTACTCCGAGAAGTAAAATTAAATTTTTCATCGATACTGTTCTTTTGAATAGCAGATGATGGAAATAGAAAGAAAAACAATATCACGGTTAACTTTTCCATGTCAAAAAAGTCTTAGAAGCTACAGCTAAATTACTAATAAAGATGTGATTATGAAGATTTTTACCAGTTTGTTTTTTAGTGAAACCCTGAACAAAAAAAAATCTGTTTCAACATTTAAGTTAAAACAGATTTTGAAGTAAATATTTTTTGAATATTATCTCTTATTATAAACTAAAAGCGCTTCTTTTAAAACGTGTACAGCCTTAACTAAATCTTTTTTGTTTAAAACATAAGCAATTCGAACCTGATTCAATCCCATTCCCGGAGTTGAATAAAAACCGGCAGCGGGTGCAACCATTACAGTTTCGCCATTAAGATCGTAACTTTCTAGAAGCCATTGTGCAAAATCTTCAGAATTTTCAATTGGCAATTGAACGATGCAGTAGAAAGCGCCTTTTGGTTTGGTTACGATTACACCTTCAATTTTGTTTAATTCGGTAATTAAAGTATCGCGTCTCTCTTTATATTCAGCTATAACCTCGTCAAAGTAGCTTTGCGGAGTATCTATCGCAGCCTCACAAGCAATTTGTTCAATAGTTGGCGGACTCAGACGTGCCTGGGCAAATTTCATTACAGTTGCTAAAACATCCTTGTTTTTAGTGACTAAACAACCAATTCTGGCACCACACATACTGTAACGTTTTGAAACAGAGTCAACCATGATTACGTTTTGCTGCACATCTTCTAAATTCATTACAGAATAATGAACGTCATCTCCATCGTATAAAAACTCGCGATAAACTTCATCAGCAATTAAATATAAATCGTGTTTTTTGATTAGACCTGCTAATTGTTTTATTTCTGATTCAGAATATAAATAACCCGTCGGATTGCCCGGATTACAAATTAAGATTGCTTTTGTTTTTGGTGTAATTAATTTTTCAACTTCTTCGATACCTGGCAAAGCAAATGCAGTTTCGATTGTCGAAACAAGAGGCACTACGGTTGCACTTGTTGAAGATGCAAATGCATGATAATTGGCATAAAAAGGCTCAGGAATAATAATTTCATCTCCCGGATCTGTAATAGTGGCGAGTGCAAATAGTAAGGCTTCAGAACCACCAGTTGTTATAATGATATCTTCTGAATTAACATTTACGTTTTGACGTTGGTAAAATTTGGCTAATTTTTTTCTATAACTTTCATATCCGGCAGACGGACTGTATTCTATAAGAGTTAAATCAATATTTTTTACCGCCTCGATGGCCACTTCGGGTGTCTTGATATCCGGTTGACCAATGTTTAAGTGATACACTTTATGTCCTTTTTGTTTAGCAATGTCTGCATAAGGAGCCAATTTGCGTATCGGTGATTCGGGCATGTTTCTGCCTTTGTGTGAAATTGTTGGCATGAGTTTTATTATTGAAGTGCAAATTTGCATTTTTTTTTCGAATTTAACGTAAACATTATGGGGTCTTGCGAAAATGTAACAATTATCAATATTTTTATTAATTTTATAGTAAAATATTATCAATGAAAAAATATTTCATGTTGTTTTTTGGGCTTTTGATACCTTTTTCACTTTTGGGCCAAGGTGATTTCTCAATCGAAGACCACAAGACTAAGGTGGTTATTCCTTTTAAACTAATCAATAACCTTGTTTTTATTCCGATAAAAGTAAATGGGATCGAGTTGAATTTCTTGTTGGATTCAGGCGTCGAGGAAACTATTTTGTTTAGTATGGAAGACAAAAAAGAAGTAAGTTTTAATAATGTTGAAAAAATTAAACTTAGAGGTTTAGGAAGTGAAGAAGAGATAGAAGGATTAAAATCGGCAAATAATACGTTGGAGACACATGGATTAAAATCGCATAATCATTTGTTGTATATTATTTTGGATCAAAGTTTTAATTTGTCTTCTCATATCGGCATTCCTGTAAATGGAATTATTGGATACCAATTTTTTAAAAATAATTTAGTCGAAGTTAATTATCAAAAGAAAAAGGTTATCATTCATTCTAATAATGAAAAAAATCAAGAAAGAATAAACAAAAAATTTAAAACTATTCCGATTACAATCGAAAAATCAAAACCATATATTCGTGCCAATGCGGTAGTTGACAGTGTTAATGTTCCTGCTAAATTACTTATTGATATTGGTAATAGTGATGCTTTCTGGATTTTTGAAAATAATAAAATTAAATTGCCAAAAAAGAATTTTCCTGACTTTTTAGGGAAAGGATTTAGTGGTGATGTTGAGGGACACAGAGCAAAGATTACAAAGTTTTCTATTGATGAGTTCGATTTTAAAAAACCAATTGTAGCTTTTCCTGATTCTACATCTGTTAGAAATGTAAAGATGGTTCCAGGGCGTATAGGTTCAGTTGGCGGGGAAGTTTTGAAAAGATTTACCGTCATTTTAGATTATCAGGATCAAAAGCTATTTCTTAAAAAAAACAGTAGATTCTCAGATCCCTTTACCTATAATAAAAGTGGAATTACAGTGCAACATAACGGTTTGCAATGGGTTCAGGAAACAGTTCATTTAGAAACGGTACAAGTGGCCACATCAACTAGTGAATTAGATGGAGATAAGCAAAAAGATGATAATTTCAGATATAAATTTTTATTAAAACCCGTTTATGAAATAGTAAATATTCGAAAAAATTCTACAGCTGAAAAATGTGGTTTAAAACAGGGCGATATTATTGTTAGTATTAATCACGTAACGCCCTACAAATACACGTTACAACAAATAAATACACTTTTAAAATCTGAAGAAGATATATGGATTAATATGGAAGTAGAACGTGAGAGTTTGATTTTGAAATTTAGATTTAAGCTTGAAGATGAATTGTAAATTAGTAATAAATTTAAAATTGAATTGAATTTTTATAAGCTTTAATCTTTATAGTTTTTTGCAAATAATTAACAAGAAAACTAAGTTTTTTGGTGTAGTTATTATTATTTGACTATGTTTATCAAAAATAATAGTCTATGGTTAAAAACTACACTAATTTCTTACAATTTATATTGTTTTTTATTGTTTTATCTTTTTTGCCCACAAAACTTAATGCGCAATGCGCAGGTGATGATGGGAGTTTAAAAATATGCGATATTGAAAATCCAATTCATCAATCAATATCATTATTTTCATTGTTAGGCGGCTCACCCACTCCCGGTGGAACATGGTCTGATGATAATAATTCAAAAGGTCTGGATAAGACTAACGGAATTTTAAACGCCCAACTTATTCGTAGTGGGGGTGTTTATCATTACACCTATACTGCCCCAGATGTTACAGGTTGCCTTGATAATAAGGCTACCGTTGAAATTACAATTGGTGCTTACGCCGGAGTACCCGCTCCTTATGCAACCGAATGTAGTTCTAAAAAAACATTCAATCTTTTTGCTGCTTTTAATAGTACTGTAATGAGACCTCATGCAAATGGTACATGGAGAAATAGTTCGGGAGATATTGTTGATGCGATAATTCCAATTACAGGATTGAGCGGATCATTTGATTTTATATATACTGTTCCGGCAGTAACTGCTTGTTCGCCAATATCACCTTCAGTAAAAGTTACCATAACCATTTTTAGAGCTCCTGAACCGGGAGATCCACAAGATTTATTGTTATGCGGAGATACTGATTTAGGTGGTTATACTGATTTTGATTTACATACTTTACTTTCTGGTGAAGATTTGGGAGGAGAATGGAGAGGTTTTGGTTTTACTTCTACAAGTGATCATCATGTAGATCTTCAAAAGGTATTTGATGTTTATGGTGCAGGCACATACAATTATACTTATACCGTGCTATCGTATCCTGACAATCGAATTTGTCCTGATGAAACTTCGGTTATAAGTATTACTTTAGAAAAAAGGCTTGATTTTACTGGTGCAAAAATTATTGTTGAATCGGATATTTGTGAAGACAAAATCCCTACAGCTACTTATTTAGCAAAAATCACAAAAGGACCTGAGCCTGTTCCTAATGGAGAATATGAGGTAACTTTCCATGTTTCCGGACCAAATGGAGGATCAGAAACGGTAATTGCCAACTTTGTAAACGGTGAACTTAGTTTTCCGATAAAATCTTCGTATTTCAAACAAGTGGGTGTATTTAATATAAATGTTACCAATATTGCTGCAACAGCCAGTAAAAAAGCTTGTTTAAATATTATTAATAATTTGTCATACGATTTAAAAATCCATCCATTACCTCATTTAGATGGTGCGATATTAACTCCTGATCCTACCTGTCAGAATAAGAAAGCCACCATTAAAATTTCAGGTGCCACTAAATTACTGGACGGCGAATATGATATTGTTTATAATGTAACAGGAGATAATTTTGCAACAGGACAAACGGCGCATATAACGGCAGTTGGTGGTGTTGCAAGCTTTGAAATTCCTGCAAATCTAAATGTAAAAAGCGGCGTTTCAAATATCACTATTACTAAAATTACCAATTCAGATACGGGCTGTACTAATATTGCGAATGCTGCGGGGAGTTTAATTATCAATCCGTTGCCAGTTTCAGCAAGTGTGAAAGTACAGGTAGATGATTTTTGTTTCACTGACCAATTTCCTGTTACTGTTACTGGATTAGGGAATTTGACGAATGCGACACTTTCTTATACACTTTCAGATAGTAATTCGTCCACATTACAAACCGTTATTTTAGCGGTCACAAACGGAAGTGCAAAATTTATTATTCCTTCAAATTTACTTGCAAATACAGGATCAACATTAATTACAGCTAATAATCTGAAAAATAATATAACTACTTGCGATGTTGATTTAAGTAATGTTTCAGATGGTTTTTTTGTGAAGCCAATTCCTGCAACACCTGTAGCAGCTCCATTGCAGCCATTTTGTAAAGTAGATGCAGCAACTGTTGCTGATTTAGTTCCAAATGGGCCGCAATATAAATGGTACATTTCTGCTACAGCAACAACACCTCTTGCTGATTCTTATGTTTTAAAAGATGAAAATTATTATGTCAGAGAAATTGCTTTAGGATGCCCATCAAGTCCAACGTTAGTTACAGTTAAAATTAACGACACACCGGCACCTGAATTGGTAGAAACGCCTAATTTTTGTGGTTTGACAAATCCAACAATTGCAGATTTATCCGGTAAAACAAATTCACCTTCGACAGTAGTTTGGTATGATGCCGAAGTGAACGGAAATCTATTGCCTTCATCAACTCCTTTGATTGAAAACGGAAAATATTTCGGATTCGATTTTTCAACAACAAACTGTCCTTCATCACAAAGTCGCGAAGTTGTTGTTTCCTTAACAAATTGTGATGAACCAAAATCATTTTTTATTCCTGATGGATTTTCTCCAAACGGAGATAACGTGAATGATGTATTCGTTATTCCCAATATTGAATTTGTATACCCGGATTATGTTATCGAAATTTTCAACAGATACGGAAACGGAATGTACAAAGGCGGCAAGGATAAGCCAGGCTGGGACGGAATAAATTATGAAGCGAAAGGTATTAGCGGCGGAGTAGCTCCAAACGGAGTTTATTTTTATGTTATCCATTTTAATAAAGACAATAAGCCTCCTCAACAAGGGCATATTTATTTAAATCGATAATTCCGTTTCACATCATTTAATATAATTTTTCAAATGAAAAAAATAATACTCTTTATAAGTTTCCTTTTGTATATAACCAACATTTCCGCACAGCAAGATCCAGAATATACGCACTATATGTACAATATGAGTGTAGTCAATCCTGCTTATGCAACAGGAACTCCCGCCATGATTAGCACCGGAGGGTTGTACAGAACGCAATGGGTCGGCGCGAGTGGAGCACCAAAAACCTTTACATTTTTCGGACACGCTGCTTTGACTGATAAAGTCGAAGTCGGATTATCATTAGTTTCTGATGATATCGGGGATGGCGCTAAAAAAGAAAATAATTTTTATGCAGATTTTGCGTATGTACTGAATCTGGGTGGACAAAATAAACTTTCGTTGGGACTTAAAGCTGGATTTTCAGCTTTACAAACGAATTTTAATGGATTTCAATTACAAAGTGGCAGCGCTGCTACAGATGCCGCTTTCGCTGAAAATCTAAATACGACCAAACCTAATATTGGAGTAGGAGCATACTACTTTAGAGATAATTTTTATGTAGGATTATCAGCTCCGAATTTATTGAAAGCAAAGCAAATTGAAGAAAAGTCGGGTATAAACGCCTACGGATCTGAAGAAATTCACACTTTTTTAACTGCTGGTTATGTTTTTCAGGTCAGTGATATGGTAAAGCTGAAACCTGCCTTCATGTCAAGATTCGTTACAGGAGCACCTATTTCTCTTGATATTACGGCGAATGTTTTATACAATGAAAAGTTCGAATTTGGTGCAGCTTACAGAATTAATGATGCTGTCAGCGCTTTGTGTAATATCAATGTAACACCATCTTTAAGAGTAGGGTATGCATACGATTATACCATTTCAAATTTAGGGCAGTTTAATTCCGGAACCCACGAAATTATGCTGCTTTTTGACTTAGATTTATTAGGAAAAGGATATGATAAATCACCAAGATTCTTTTAAAATGAAAAATATGAAAAAACTACTCGTTATTATATTCGTATTTTCAATACAGTTTATAAACGCCCAGGATAAAGATTTGGTGAGAGCCAAACGATTTTTCGATAAAACATATTATAGTGAAGCCATAGTTTTATATGAAAAACTGGCTGAAGAAAAGCCTTCGCAGGAAGTTATTAAAAACCTGGCCGATTCTTATTATTATACCAATGATTTAATCAAGGCACAGCGTTATTACCGACTTTTAATTAAAAACTACAATAACGGCTTAGATCGTAATTATTATTTCAGATATGCCCAGACTTTAAAAGCGAGCAATAGCTATGATGATGCGAATATTGCTTTGAAAGAATATTATGCAAAATCTGGCAATGGTAATGATTCAATTTATTTTGAGAAAGCGGTAAAAGAACTCGAAAACGTTTCTGCAATCGGAAATAGATTTGATATTAAAAATCTAGCTATCAACACACCAAACTCCGAATTTGGAGCTGTGAAATACAAAGGAAATTTGGTTTTTGCCGGCGTAAAATTAAAACCGGGATTGTTTGATAAAAAATTCAAATGGGATAATGAAACGTATTTGAATTTGGTTTCCGTTTCGTTAACCGAAATTAATGCTCCTGTTACGAATGTAACTTATTTTGCAGATGAATTAAAAACCGGAATGCACGAAGCAAATGCTATTTTTACAAAAGATGGTAAAACGATGTATTTTACGCGTAATAATTCCAAAAACGGAACTAAAAAGAAGAACGATCAGAAAATTTCGAACCTTCAGATTTTTAAAGCCGAATTAGTGGAAGGAAAATGGACAAATATTAAGCCCCTTCCGTTTAATAGTCCCAATTATTCTGTAGAACATCCAGCTTTAAGTGCTGATGAAACAGTATTGTATTTTGCTTCTGATATGCCGGGAACATTGGGTTCTTTCGATATTTATTCCGTGAATGTCAATAAAGGTGCTTTTGATACTCCACGAAATTTAGGGCCAATTATCAATACAGATAAAAGAGAGCAATTTCCTTTTGCATCAAAGGATAACAAACTTTATTTTTCATCAGAAGGACATTTAGGTTATGGTTCGCTTGATGTTTTTGTTTCAGATATTAACGGAAATGAATATTCAAAACCTGTAAATATCGGTTTGCCTTTAAATTCAAATTTAGATGATTTTTCTTTTAATATCGATTCAGATACAAAAGAAGGATATTTTGCATCGAACAGAGAAGGCGGAAAAGGAAACGACGACATTTACCAATTCAAGGAAATTAAAGATTTAATTGTCGAAGATTGTAAACAGTTTATTGCCGGAACAATTACAGATGTCGATACCAATTTAGTCTTAGATAATGCCACTGTTATGTTGCAGGATCCTTCTAAAAAGACATTAAATACTGTTACAACTTCAGCGGACGGAAAATTCAGTTTTACAGTTACCTGCGAAAGTTCGTATACAATTGTCGCTTTCAAGGAAAAATATACCAATGAATCAAAATCTTTGATGACCGGGAAAACCAGAAATGCTTCAAACGACGGTTCCTTGGCACTAAAATCTTTAGACGCCATTAAATTGGAAGAACAAAAGATTGCTGAAAATAAAAGAAAAGAAGAAATTCAATTGGCTGATGATAACAAGAAGAAGGAGGCATTGGCTCTTATCGCTTTAAATGAAGCTGCGAAAAAGGCGAAAGCTGATCAAATTGTGGCTGCTGAAGCAAAGAAAAAAGAAAAAGTTAATCAGATTTTAAAAGAAGAAAAAGACGTTGTAAAAGATAATAAAGACAGATTGGTCATCAAAACTGATCCTATTTATTTTGATTATAATATGTGGTACATCCGTAAAGAATCTAAAGTTGTTTTGGGCAGAGTTGTTGATTTAATGAACAAATATCCTGAAATGGTAATTGAAATAGGTTCACATACAGATTCCAGGGGTAACGCTAAATTTAATGAAGATTTATCTCAAAAAAGAGCCAATTCGACAAGAGAATTTATTATTCAGTCTGGAATTAAAGCCAATAGAATTACAGCAAAAGGTTACGGAGAAGCTGTGCCAATTATCAAATGTAAAAATGACGACGCGTGTTCAGAAGAACAACATGAATTGAACAGACGAAGCGAATTTGTTATTAAGAATTTATAAAATTCAGAATAGCAAAAATTATAATTTTAACTAAGAAGCCTTTTTTTTGGCTTCTTTTTTATTTAATTTTATAGAATATCAAAGAACTAAAAAATATTTAAATATGAAAAAATCAGTTATATTTTGCTTGCTTTTTGCCTGCATCGGATTTCAAAGTTGTAAAAATGAGGAAAAGCAAAAAGAACTTGAAACCGCCAAAGCTGAAGGTGAAAAGATTGTAAAAACGGAGTGTTATAAAGCAATCTATGAAAATGATACAATTGACTTACAAATGAATACGTTGAAAAACGGAAAAATATCTGGAGATATGGTAATGAAAGTTGCCAAGGCACCGGTAAGAACGGGTGAACTTGCCGGAGAATTCCACGGTGATACTTTATTTGTTGATTATACTTTTACTGATTCAGCAAATAAAAACACAAAGTTCAAAAACCCAATGGCATTTTTAAAACGTGATAAACAACTCATTTTGGGTAACGGCGAAATGCAAATCACAATGGGAGTTACCTATTTAGTGAAAGATAAACCTATCGATTTTGAAAAAGTGAAATATAAATTTAATAGTATTCATTGCGAATAAGGAAAATTTATATTTCGTATTATCAAAAAGCCGTTTCTTCATTTGAAGAAACGGCTTTTTGATTTTTGATTTTGATTTTTTTATAAAACTTCACCTTTAATTTTTAGGGCTACGCGACCATCAGGATAATTTACGGCATTGGTTTCAACCGTAATGGTTTTACGAATCGGACCCGAAGTCATATTGTATTTTACGTCAATTTTTCCTTTTTTGCCAGGTAAAATGGCAGCAGCTGGCTTGGTAACGATAATGGAACTCACAGTAGATTCTGCACCAATAATTAGTAGGGGAGCATCTCCGGTGTTCGTAAATTCAAAAGAGCGGACTCCATTATCACTTTTAGAAATTTTTCCATAATCAATTGTATTGTCCTGAGCCGAAAATTCAATTTTTGGGCCATTTTGTGCATAACCTATTGCACTAAACAATACGATTGCAAGAAAAGAGGCAACATTTTTCATTTGAAATTATTTTAAGTTGTAAGTAAATATACATTCTTTTAATTAACACACAAATTATTAATTCGCTTTTTATAGTGTCTTTAATTATTTACTTTTGCTGTCAATTATAATTGCAAAAATTAAACCAATTTTTTTGTTTAATTGTTTAATCGTTAATTCGTTCAATCGATTGATGATTATTAGAGTTTCTAATAAAACAAAAAAACGATTAAACGGTTCAACAAATAAACGACTAAACAGTTAAACGATTAAACAATCAAAAATGACAATTCCAGCACAATTTGACGCTAAAACAATCGAGAATAAATGGTATGACTACTGGATGAAAAACAACTATTTTCATTCAGAGCCAGATCATAGAACACCATATACTATTGTAATTCCGCCACCAAACGTGACAGGAGTTTTGCACATGGGGCACATGTTGAACAATACTATTCAGGATGTTCTTATTCGTAGAGCGCGTCTAAAAGGTTTTAACGCTTGTTGGGTTCCGGGAACGGATCATGCCTCTATTGCGACTGAAGCTAAAGTTGTAGCAAAACTAAAAGCAGAAGGAATCAATAAAAATGATTTGACCCGCGAAGAATTTTTAGCGCACGCATGGGAATGGACAGATAAATACGGTGGCGTAATCTTAGATCAGCTTAAAAAATTAGGCGCTTCATGCGATTGGGAAAGAACCAAATTTACGATGGATCCTGATATGTCAGCATCTGTTATTAAATCGTTTGTTGATTTGTACAATAAAGGTTTGATTTATAGAGGATACCGTATGGTAAACTGGGACCCTGAAGCTAAAACAACTCTATCTGACGAGGAAGTTATTTATGAAGAACAACAAGGAAAATTATTTTTCTTAAAATATAAAATTGAAGGTTCAGAAGATTTCTTAACCATTGCAACTACGCGTCCGGAAACTATTTTTGGAGATACTGCAATCTGTATCAACCCAAATGATGAGCGTTTTACACATTTAAAAGGGAAGAAAGCAATTGTTCCTATTTGTGGTCGCGTAATTCCGATTGTCGAAGATGAATATGTAGATGTTGAATTCGGAACCGGGTGTTTAAAAGTAACTCCGGCGCACGACATGAATGATAAAACGTTAGGAGAGAAACACAATCTTGAAATCGTTGATATTTTTAATGAAGATGCTACACTAAATAGCTTCGGGTTGCATTATCAGGGGAAAGATCGTTTTGTGGTTCGTACTGAAATTGCAAAAGAATTAGAAGAAATTGGAGCTTTGGCGAAGACCGAAATCCATTTGAATAAAGTGGGAACATCTGAAAGAACCAAAGCGGTAATCGAACCAAGATTATCAGATCAGTGGTTTTTGAAAATGGAAGATTTAGTAAAACCGGCAATTCAATCTGTATTGGTTGATGGCGATATTAAATTGCATCCAAAACGTTTCGAAAATACTTATGCACATTGGTTAAATAATATTCGCGACTGGAATATCTCTCGCCAATTATGGTGGGGACAACAAATTCCGGCGTATTATTATGGAGACGGAAAAGAAGATTTCGTAGTTGCAGAAAATATTGAAGATGCCTTAGTTTTAGCAAAAGAAAGAACTAACAACCAACAACTAACAACCGACAACCTTAAGCAAGATGTTGATGCATTAGACACCTGGTTCTCATCGTGGTTATGGCCAATGTCCGTTTTTGGTGGAATAATGGATCCTGAAAGTTCAGATTACAAATACTATTATCCAACCAATGACTTGGTTACAGGTCCGGATATTTTGTTTTTCTGGGTTGCCAGAATGATTATTGCAGGTTATGAATATGCAGGTGAAAAACCATTCACAAACGTATATTTGACAGGTTTAGTTCGTGATAAGCAACGTCGTAAAATGTCTAAATCATTAGGAAACTCTCCTGATCCTTTAGATTTGATTGATAAATTCGGTGCAGATGGTGTTCGTGTAGGATTGCTTTTAAGTGCTTCTGCAGGAAACGATATTATGTTTGATGAAGAATTATGTAACCAAGGAAAAGCGTTCTCAAACAAGATTTGGAATGCTTTTAAATTGATTAAGGGTTGGGAAGTTTCAGAAACTATTCCGCAACCGGAATCATCAAAAGTAGCAATTGAATGGTACGAAGCGAAATTACAGCAAACCTTAGTTGATATTGAAGATAACTTCGAGAAATACAGAATTTCAGATTCGTTAATGGCAATTTATAAATTGGTTTGGGATGATTTCTGTTCTTGGTTTTTAGAGATGATCAAACCGGCGTATCAACAGCCAATCGATAAAGTTACGTTTGATAAAGCAATCGAAATGTTAGAAAGCAATTTGAAATTGTTACATCCTTTCATGCCTTTTTTAACAGAAGAAATTTGGCAGATATTGGCAGAAAGAACTCCCGAAGAAGCTTTAATTGTTTCAACATGGCCAGAATTAAAACCTTTCAACGCCAATTTAATTGCTGATTTTGAAAGTACAATCGAGGTAATTTCAGGAATCAGAACAATTAGAAAAGACAAAAATATTCCGTTTAAAGATGCTATCGAATTGAAAGCAATTAACAGCGAAAATATTTCAACTTATTTTGATTCAATTGTAACGAAATTAGGGAATATCTCGGCTTTCGAATATGTGTCAGCTAAAGTGGACGGCGCATTGTCTTTCCGTGTAAAATCAAATGAATATTTCATTCCGATTTCAGGAGGAAATATTGATGTGGAAGCTGAAATTGCAAAACTGACTGCAGAGTTGGTATACACACAAGGTTTCTTAAAGTCAGTTCAGGCAAAATTGTCTAACGAAAAATTTGTTGCCGGAGCTCCAGAAAAAGTTTTGGCTAACGAAAAACAAAAAGAAGCTGATGCCTTGGCAAAAATTGCTACAATCGAGCAGAGTATTGCCGGGTTGAAATAAGAATCAATTATCTCTTAAATAAAAAATCCCAAAACTGAAATTCAGTTTTGGGATTTCTTTTATTTTTCACATTTCACATTTCACATTTCACCTTTCACTTCTTTCTCTTCAAAACCAAAAACAATGGATAAGAAACAATCGTAATTCCCACAATAATAATGAAACTTTTAGGATCACTAAAAATAAAACCACCAAGTAATGCAATCGATGCAACGATTGCCAAAATAGTGGTCCATGGATACCAAAATGACTTATATGGCCGTGCTAAATCAGGCTCCGAATTTCTCAGTTTTATAAGCGAACAGTAGGCTAGTCCCCAAACAATGATAGAAGTAAAGGCAGCAAACGAAAATAGAACTTCAAACGAACCAATATAAATCAAAAATAAACTGAATAACGAAGAAACTAAAAGCGCTGTAATTGGGGTACCTCCTTTGTTGACGTTAGTTCCTTTTTGAGTAAAAAAACCATCCCGGCTTAAACCATATAAAATTCGTGGCGGTATCATCATGAAAGCATTAAGAATACTGATTAAAGAGAAAATAGAAATTACGGTCACAATGATAGCACCGTTTTTTCCGAAGATAATATTAGCAACATCGGCTGCAGCCAAATTTGATTTTGCTACGTTTTCAATTGATAAAACGTGAAAAAAGGCAGCATTCACCAAAACATAAATAGCAATAACCAACAGCACACCGGTATACAGTGATTTCGGGATATTTTTACTCGGATCATCATTTTCCTCAGCAAAAAAGCAAACGCTATTCCAGCCGTTATAAGTCCCAATAATAAGTTGCAGTGATTTGAAAAAGCCAAATATAAGTCCGAATTGAAAGAACGAATTGTCTTTTGGAATGGGCGCTAATTGCACTCCTGAATACATAAAACACGCTACAACTAAACAAACAAAACAAATAACTTTTAAAAAGCTCGTAATCTGCTGAATGGCACTTCCATTTTTGACACCGCTTAAATGCAACAATACAAATGCAACTAAAAGTGAAATAGCCATTACAGTAGAATAGCTTTTTAAGACTGGAAATAAAATAATCAAATATTCGCTTATTACAATACAGTAAAAAGCAGGCGGAATGGCATTGGTAATATAATCAAACCACCCCGATAAAAAGCCGGCATAATCTCCGAAAGCCCTTTTGATGTAATTGTAAGATCCTCCAGCTTTTGGAAGCATTGTAGCAAGTTCTGCATACGAATTAGCACCAATTAAAACATATATACCGCCAAAAAGCCAGGAAGCAATGATAAGCCAATAATTATCTAACATCCCGGCAATAGTTCCGGGCGTTCGCAAAATTCCAACTCCAATTGTACCGCCAATTAATACCGCAATGTTAAAACTTAGTCCGAGTGTTTTTTTTAATTGGTTTTTTGTGGAATCTGACATGTAATTTTTGGTTTTGTTGATATTATATATGCTTTTGGTAAAAGTAAAGATAAGGACTTTCATCATTTAAAATAAAAAACCTCATTTATTGAAAAATGAGGTTTTTATATTAGATTTTTTTGCGTGTTATTTTTTCGCTTTCAGATATTTATCTAAAAAAGCAAGTGTTGTTTTAGAAGTAGTAATTTGATTTTCTTTTTTCTGGAAACCATGACCTTCGTCAGGATAAACAACATATTCGACCGGAACACCATTCTTTTTAACACCTGCTACGATTTCGTCGCTTTCTATTGGCAGTACGCGAACGTCATTGGCTCCCTGAAAAACAAGCAATGGTTTGTTTATTTTTTTATAATTATAAAGTGGCGAAATTCTTTTCAAACGGATACTGTCGGAAGTATTTGGATCACCCATTTCATCATATAAAGCAGCTCGAAAAGATTCCCAATAAGGTGGAATGCTTTTTAGGGTTCTTAACCAGTTGGCTACGCCATATAAGTTTACCCCAACTTTAAATTCGTCAGGATGGAAAGCCAATGCACCCAAAACCATACAGCCACCATAGCTTCCGCCATAAATACCAATGGAATTTGAATCAATATAATCTTGTTTTGCGAGCCATTTTTTGCCCCAAATACAGTCATTTAAGTCACCATTGCTGTGGTCTTTATTGTCTAATTTATAAAACGTTTTTCCGTAACCGCTGCTTCCGCGATTGTTAACGGCTAAAACGGCATAACCATGATTGACCAAATACTGAATACTGTTTGAATATCCAATTCGGCTTTGCCCGCCCGGTCCTCCATGAACCCAAATCAATGCCGGAACTTTATTGGTTTCTGATGCCTGAAGGGGTTTGTAATAAATTGCAGGAATTTCTTTTCCATCGAAAGATTTGAAACGGACTACTTCTGCTTTTACAAGATCATTTTGATCAATTTGCTTGCTTAAAGTTGATGTCAGCTGTTTTAAATTTTTAGTCGGAATATCATATAAATATAAATTTGGAGAACTTGTACTGCTTCCAACCGTAAGTAATAATTTGTTTTCGCTGTTGGAGATAATTACGTTTTGAACGTCACCATCTTTTAAATCGGGAAAATCTATTTTTTGTCCCGTTTTATGGTCAAAGAGAATCACTTTGTTTTTACCGTCATCATTGATAAAAACGATGTGATATTTTTCATTTTCGCTCAGGCTCATATAATTAACGTCCCATTTGTCTTCAAATATTTTTTCAGATTTACCCGAATTCAAATTGTATTTCACCAAATAACTAAACTGACTGTTATCATTAGTAGCGTAATAAAAAATGCTGTCATTCTTTTCAAAAGCCATCGGATTCCAAGTAGCTTCTTTCTCAGAACTTATTTTTTTAGTAGTTTTTGTTTTGTTGTCGTAAATATATAGTTCGTTTTTATCTGTAGTAATCTCTTTCGTTAAAGCGATATATCTTTCTGTTTTACTGATCACTGACGGCGTTAAACCAGTTTCATTTTTATACAAAACAGAAGGCTTCCAACTCAACGTATCTAATTTAATAATGTCGAAGAACTTTACATCACGTTTATTACTGCTCACATACATGTTTTTCTTGTCAAGACTCCAGCCAACAAAACTATTGGCACTTTTTGCCCATGGCGTTAAATCTTTAACAGCAGGATTAGTTCTGTCCGCTAAATAGAGATGCGAATTTTCATCTCCGCCTTTATCAGATGAATAAATAAATTTTGAAGTGCCAGGTAAGTAATCTACAGCATAATTACTTTCGGTTTTAGATTTTGTTAATACGACTGAAGTAGTGTCTGCGATATTTATCTCATATAAATTGGCGATTCCGGTTGAGTTGCTATTTACTAATATTTTAGTTTCATCTTTATTAAAACCAGCTGCACCAATATTTTTGGTGTTATAAAAATCTTCTACAGCATATTGTTTGGGGATTCTTGCTTCTTGACTTTTTTCTTCTTTTTTGCAGGAATTGAATATCATCGCAGAAAAAATTCCAAACAGAATAAACTTTTTTTTCATTTTAAAACGGTTTTAAGTTATTGGTTATCAGTTGTTAATAGTCAAATATAAGAAAAAAAGGCTTTGAGTAGAAATAAAAAAAACCTTGTTAATGTAAACAAGGTTTTTAGTAATAAAGATTATATTTTTTGAAGCGTCATGGTATTCTTCTCCGTTTCTATATTTGCACTGTATTTTTGTGTAGCGATAAGTTTTTTAAATTCAGATTCAGTAATCTCTTTTCCATTTTCATCTTTCCAGATACGAATACCTCTAATTTTCATTTTAATACCACCATTAGCTTCATTTGTAATCTGAACAGTAGATTGTGACATGACTTCGGCCAATTTTTCATTCAGCTTTTCTCCTCGCAAATTGCGTGCAATTATAACGCCATTTCTATCAATCAGTACGTTGCTCGGAATTTCGTTCACTTTATATATTGACGCAGCTATATTGTTTTGCCCGTTTAAGTTACTACATTGTTGCCATGTCAATTTATCTTTTTGAATAGCTTTGACCCAATTTTCTTTTTTATCGTCTAATGAAACGGCGAAGATTTCAAATCCTTGTGCGTTGTATTTATTGTAAACATTAATAAGATTTGGATTTTCCGCGCGGCATGGAACACACCATGATGCCCAAAATTCCAATAAAATAACTTTTCCATTAAAGTCGGAAAGTTTTTTTTCAACTCCATTTTGATCTTTCATCGCAAAATCGACATATTTTTCTCCAATTTTTGGCCCTGTTTTGTCATCTGAAATTAATAAAGCTGCAGCGATTTTTTTGCCATATTCCGATTCCTTATTTTCTTTCGACATATTTGAAAATAACTCGCTAGTTTTTTTCTTTCCAAAAGCGCGTGCCATTATCGAAAGGCTGCGGGCACTGGCAATATTGTTAGGATTGTTTTCAATAAATTTCATTTCTAAAGCAATTCTTTCATCAGGGTCTTTTAGAGTTCTACCTTCTTTAACTAAAATTGCAATTAAACTATCTGTTTGAGAACCTGTAATTAGTGCGTCACTGAAGCCTGTATTAGTTGAGTTAAATGTCATTTTATTATTTTCCAACCACATTCCCTTACTAGTTGAACCGTCTCTAAAAAGAATTGTTCGGAGGGGAGAAGAAGGTAATTTTGTCTGAAGAAGGAAGGTGTTGTTTTTAACAACAACCGAATCGATAAATTTATCTGTGAGTTCATTTTTTAGTAACAAAACTGTCCCATCAGGAATGTCTTTTGTTTTTCCGGATAAAGAAAATTGATTTTTATTTTGACTAAAACAGGCAAAGGAAAATAAAATAAAGAGCGATAAAAATATTTTTTTCATAGTTGATTGGTTAGTGGTATCAAAAAGTTAGTTGAGCTAATGTACGAAAAAGGAGTATAAATGTTGAAACTCATTATTCTATGAAAATAAAAAAAACCTCATCTATTGCTAAATGAGGTTTTCTTTAAAATGGAATTCAAATATTAGAATTTGTATCGTAGGCTTGTCATAATTTGACGAGGTGCAATCGGATTCACACTATAATTTTCGTGAACTGTGTAATTCAATTCATTTGTGATGTTTGACAGTCGGCATAAAATCGAGAACTTTTTCCACTCATACCCAAGAGAAGCATCTACAGTAACATATCCTTCTAACGGAATATCACGATCTCTAATCGTTACCACATAAGTTGGCGGTGTAGTTGGAGGAGTAACCGGTGTCCACAAGTAATCATCATTCCAGCCTCCTGTACGGTCACCCACATAGTTTCCGATTGCTCCAAAAGTTACTCCTTTTAATAAACCAGTAGGCAATTTGTAGAAGAAACTCAAATTGGCAGTGTTTTTTGGAGTTCTTGCTAAAACATCTCCAACAACAAGACTTCCGCTTGTACCAGATGATTTAGATACTTTGGTTTCATTAAAACTATATCCAGCCATAATATTTAAACCTTCTACTGGAGTAGCAGTAATATCTATTTCGACACCTTTTCCTTTTGTGGCTCCAACCAATTCTTTTAGATTAGTATTAACGTTTTGTGTAATACCATCTGATAGATATTGAGCTGTCTGTGCTAAATTGTTATTTGTTATTTGATAAACTGTTATGTTTGTAGTCAAAAGTCCTCTGAAGAAATCTTTTTTCACACCCACTTCATATTGATCTATAATAGATGGATCTAGTGGTTTTGAATCTACTGTTGTTCCTGTATTTGGATTAAAAGAGTTCGAGTAACTAGCAAATAAAGACAAATCTTTAGTTGGCTGAACTACCAATCCTGCCTTAGGTGAAAAAGCTTTGTTAACAGCTGTGGCACCTGTTACAGGTAGTGCATTTTCGTACGTAGTTGTAATGACATTTACATTATTCTTTTTTTCAATTACTTCTTTTGTTGTGGTAGCTTGACTTTCCTGCCATGACCAACGTAATCCCGCCAGAACTTTTATGTATTGATTTATCGAAACTAAATCTTGAAAATAAGCTCCAAAACGTTGCGTTTCTGTACTTGTTAATTGTGTAGTTCTGTTTGGATAAGAAATAACAGTACTTTGTGTGCTATAATCATAAGTGTATAAGTTTATAGGAGTCGCTTCTGTTGTTATAAGGTCTGCAGGTTTGGCAGGAGCATAAAATCCAAAAGTATAATTTGGTGCCAAAGAATTTTCGTAGTCAACACCAGTGAAAATTTGGTGTTTAACACTTCCTGTTTTAAAATTTCCCTGTAAACTTAATTGGTCACCAAAAATTTGTTCGGCACCATCTGCTTTTGTTAAACCACGTTTCCAATTTCCATTCGCATCAATTGTACTTAATTGTGCTGTAGAGGTTTGAGTTCTGCGGTAAGACTGATAAGAAGAATTAAAATTTAATTTCCAGTTTTTATTAAAGTCATGATTGAACAATAATGAGGCACTGGAAGATTTAGTATTTGCTGTTGACCAAAGTGCTCCAAAAAATTCATTACGAGGCAAGTCCAAAATTGTTTTTTCGTAGATTCCTGTACCAAAATCAGGAACCCAGTCAGCACTTAAATAATCCCCTTGTAATGTAATTTGGGTTTTATCCGTGATATGAAATAAGAACGAAGGATTGATATAAATACGCTCGTTTTTTACATAATCTCGAAAGCTTTCAGAGTTTTCGTAAGATCCGGTAAATCTGTAAGCGATTGATTTGTTTAGTGGGCCGTAAACATCAATAGATGGTTTATAATAAGAATAACTTCCTATTTGCATAGATACTTCACCACCTGAAGTAAATTTTGGTGTTTTGGTCACTAAATTCATGATTCCACCCGGAGCTACATTCCCATACAATAAAGCAGAACCTCCTTTTAAGAATTCAACTTTTTCTAAAGATGAAACTTCCGGAATTGAACCCGCGTTATAACGGAAACCATTTTTGAACATATTATTGGCACTCATATCATATCCTCTTGAAAAGAATGATTCCTGAGCGCCACCACGAGCAGATCCTACATAAACACCATTAAGGTTTTTTACTACTTCACTTAATCTGATGGCTTGTTGCTGTTCGATTATTGCATTATCGATCACCTGTACACTTTGAGGCAAATCCATTACTTTAATACCTGAACGTGCTGCTTCAACAGGTTTTTTTGGCTTATTAGGAGTAATTAAAACTTCATTAAGTATTTCCCCTTTTTTATTTTTAACCGTATCATTTAAAGTAGTGGTATTCTCTGCGCTAGTGTATTCCTGACTATATGCTGCAAGGCTTAGAAATGATAATCCGAAGAGTAAAATATATTTCATTTTATTTATTTAGAATTAATAAAAATAGTTACGCAAATATAACTTCTAAATAATCTTTAACAAATTTTATTTAGATTAATTATTGTTAATATTTTAACATATTGAGGAGTAGGTGTTTGCGTTTTTATTTAATACGTAAAATAGGATGTTTATTGTAGTTCTTTACTAAAATACAAGAGTATTTCGCTATTATTACTCCATAAAAAAACCTTGTAATCGCTTACAAGGTTACTAGATTGCAGAAATTACGAATTATTTAACCGTGATTAAATACGTTGCCATTTTCCAGATTTCATCATATTTTTTTCCGTTATGTTCGCCTGATGCTTTTTCGGTATAAGCAAATTCTACCATATAGTTTCCTGGCCAGATTGGTGTAAATGAAACTTCTCCATTTTCATTACTCCATAATTCTTTTTCCCAGCCATTAGGCGCTATTACTTTCATTTTCTGCTCTTTGGCAATTTTACCTTCATACAAAGCATTTACATTGATTTTTGTATTTTGTTTTGCAGTGATAACATCTTTGGAAAATAAACTGATAACATTTGTGTTTGCAACAGTTTCATTTCCTTTTACTGCATTACCAACCGTAACGTTAGCACTTGAATTATAATCTAAAACCATAGTTCCGTACACATCTTTTACTTTATGATGCATTACAATGGTATAAACGCCTTCTTCATCCGGAGTAAAGAAAGCCTGATATTTATTGTCTAAAGCTTTCGAAGTCAGTTTAGTATCTTTTTTTGATGGACTAATTACTACTAATGTAAAATCTTTTAAATCGGAGAACCATTTGTCAGCTTTTGTAATGTCATTATCTGAAAACTCTCCAAAATAAATAGAGATTTCCTGTGCTTTACCTTTTGTTCCCGTAGCTTTAGTCTCTATCCAAAGGGCGTGGGCAAACAATTGTGGACTCGCAACAAACATAAAAAGAAAGAAAGTGATTTTTTTTAAAGAATTTGATTTCATACGATCGGATTTAAATTTATAATTACTGCAAACCTAAGTCTTATTTGGAATAATTAAAAATAATGCAAATGTAAATTTTGATTCAATGAAGATTTTCAAGCGACTTTTGATCTTTAAACCGCAATTTTTAAAAAATTAAAAGAATAATCTTCCGACAGAATGTTTTTAAAAGCCTTAATTTTGCAGCCGAACAAATTGAAACAAATCCATGATCATTCCTTTTTTTAAAAGAATGAAGGGCTCACCAAAAGCATTTCGTTTAGCTAATACTGTATTTTTTTTCGTTTCCGGATTTGGATATTCCTCGTGGGTATCACGAATCCCACATATACAGGCAGAATTACATTTGTCGGAAGCTGAATTTGGTGCTGTTTTATTTGCATTTCCGATTGGTTTAATGCTTACAATGCCTTTTACCGGAATGTTACTAAATAAATACAGTAGTCGTTATATTATGTTGTTAGGAGCAGTCATGTTTAATATTGCGCTGGCTTTACCAGGTTTAGTGGCTTTTGTATGGCAGTTGGTCATAGTTCTTTTAATTTTTGGAGCTTCTCGTAATATTTTTAATTTATCTATTAATGCGCAATCGCTCGAGGTTCAAAAATTATATCCGAAATCAATTATTACCCGTTTTCATGCAGTCTGGAGTATAGCAGTTTTTTCCGGAGCTGGTTTAGGATATGTAATGGTAACACAACATATTGCACCATCACATCATTTACTGGGAGTAAGTATTTTTATGATGGGACTTACAGCTTGTTTTTATCCAATGAGTATTCATAATGAGCCTGTACCGGTAAAAAAGAAATTCTTTTCGATGCCGGAAAAAAATCTGGTAAAATTTGCGCTAATCTGTTTTGTTTCCATGGCGTGTGAAAATACCATGTATGATTGGAGCGGAATCTATTTTAAAAATATATTACACGCTTCTCCAAAGTTAACGAGTGCTGCATTTGTGTTTTTTGCAACAGCGGTAACTTTAGGACGTTTATTCGGAGATTATGGCGTAATGAAATTTGGTACGAAAAGAATTCTATTTTATAGTGGTATTTTGATCACCGCGGGGTTTGGTATCTGTTTTATCCTGCCTTATGCTTATCCTACTATTTTTGGTTATGTTTTAATTGGAGTAGGGGTTTCCTGCGTTGTTCCATTAGTATTTGCTATCGCCGGAAGATCATCAAAATTAAGCAGCGGTTCTGCCTTAACTTCTATATCTACTGTTGGTTATCTTGGTTTCTTGCTTGTTCCGCCAATGGTAGGATTCATCTCTGAATATTTAAGTATGAAATTTGCATTTTTGATCATGGCACTTTTAGGTTTGCTGATGATTTTTATGGTGAATAAGATTGGGGAGAATGAATAAATGATCTAATTTTTTTTAAACTGGACTGAAGTCCAGCCCTACAAAATTGGTCGAACCTATGGTTCTTACTGCTGCTCTTAAAATTGCGCAGGAATGAATTATATTAAAGAAACTGAAGTCCAGCCCTACAATATTAATCGAACCTATGGTTCTTTCTTGTTACCATTATAATCCCGGAGGGATGAATTATTTTGTAGCAACGGATTTTAATCCGTTGAATTTAATTTTAAAATTTACCTGGATTTTTATTTGGTGGTCTTTTCTTCATAATCAAAATCATACATAAAATCATTTAGCTGTCCATTAGAACTTTCCAGTCCAACTATATCCATCAATTCTTCAAAATAAGTGCAAATTCTTTCGCGGTTTTCAGTATCAATTTCGAGATAAATCACAGAGAATCGTTGAAGGCCTTTTTTTATGGCATTTTGATAATCTTCTTCAGTGGCGTTATTTGACGCTGCAACTTTTTTAAAATCATCTGATGCCAGATTGATTTTTTCAGTTAAAATAGGTTTTAGTTTTTTATCTCCGATTCCGGGATAAAAAATTGTATTGTCAGCTACAAATTTTTCTTTGGATTTGAATTGTTCAAATTTATTTATCGCATTAATCGGAGTTTTTATTTGACTCTGTCCACAAGCTGAAAAAACGAGTGCTACAATGAGGAAAGATAATTTTTTCAACATCTTACATTTTACTTTAAACAATTTACAAAAAGCACTACTTCTTAGTCATAACAAATTTCTCCGTAGTCATTTTTCCTTGCAGATTTCCAGAAATTTCAGCCGTTATAGTATTATTGGCGTTTTTTGTATAAGTAATTTTTTGAGGATAATCGTGTGATGGGTTTTCGAAAACCAATTTATTTTCACTTGTTGTAGTCGAACCAAAATCGATTGCTTTGTCGTTATTTTGTCCGTTTACAGCTGCGCTGTACATCAGCATTTCCGCATGTTGTGACAAAACTATTTTCTCGAAGTGTAAAGTATCTTCGTTTTTTATGAAATAAGATGTTGCGCTAAAGGTACTATCGTTTACTTTTTGCCAGTTTTCAGTCAAAACACCGTCTGGCGATTTGTTCTCCCAAGTTCCAATAAGCCAATCGGCTTGTTTGATTTTATCTTTTTCAACTGTTTCTGCTTTTTTGCATGAGACAACGGCTAATAAAACAAGTAGAAGAGTGGTTTTTTGAAACATATTTGGTAAGTTTTTGAGGTTAGATTCTATAGCTAATTTATGAAAAAAAATGATAGCCACGACTCGAGCGATAGCGAATAGACGAAGTAATTACACAAATTTACACGAATTAATTATTCAAGTTATTTCGCCACAGATTAAATGATTTAAAAAGATTAAGAACTATGTAGTAACTTCTTAACGCCAGCAATTATCAAAAATAATTCGTGAAAATTCGTGAAATTTGTGGCAGAAAAAAATCTATTTAATCATTTAATCTGTGGCAAAAAAAACTAGATACTTTTCTGTAAAATCGCATAAACCAATTCCTTTGTAGGTTTTTGATCTTTTAGTTTTGCGCGAACCTCATCAAAAGTCACTTTAAAATCACAACCCAATTTATAATCGCCACAGCCATAAGCGGTTTTTCCTTTCATAACTGTTCCTTTCTTACATTTCGGACACACTAAAGAATCTGATGAAGCATCTGATTTTGCTTTTGAAACAGTTTTCTTGGGTTCTAATTTAAGTTTGAAATTTTCTTCAAAACGAATCAAACCTTCTACGGCACCAGCTTCAGTTTTAAATCCTTTTATATTGACTGTAGATCCTTTTTCGAGCAATCGCAAGTATTGACTTTCTGTTATTTTTTTTTCTGCAAAAATATACGGCAATAGAAAATCACAGCCTGCTTTATATTCAGAGCATCCGTAAGCCGACTTCCCTTTTATCAGATTTCCTTTTTTGCATTTCGGACAGGCTTCCGCCAAAATTCCGGCCGCTTTCTTTTGCTCGACTTTTACCGCTTCTTTTTGGACATTTCCTGCATGCGAAATATTGGCGTGTCGGGTTTCACTTCTTACTTCGGTGACCAAAGCTTCAACCATGCGTTTCATGTTTTTGATGAATGCGCCCGCGGTATAAGTTCCTTTCTCGATATCCTTCAGTTGCTTCTCCCAAGAACCCGTAAGCTCAGCCGATTTGATTAATTCATTCTGAATCGTATCAATCAATTGAATACCGGTTGGAGTAGGCAAAACCTGTTTTTTGTTCCGAACAATATATTGGCGTTTAAAAAGCGTTTCAATAATATTAGCCCGCGTTGACGGACGGCCAATACCGTTTTCTTTCATCAATTCGCGCAAATCCTCGTCATCGACTTGCTTTCCTGCGGTTTCCATGGCACGCAGTAAAGTCGCTTCTGTAAACTGATTTGGTGGTTTGGTTTCTTTTTCCAGAAATGAAGGTTCGTGCGGTCCTTTTTCACCAACAACAAAACTTGGCAATATATCAGCTTCTTTTTCTTTAGCATTCGGATCTTCGAATACCACTCGAAAGCCCTTTTTTAAGATTTCTTTTCCCGTGGTTTTAAACATTACATCAGCAGCCTTACCAATAACCGTGGTATTTGCCACCAAACAATCATCGTAAAAAACGGCAATAAAACGCTTTACAATAATGTCATAAACCTGTTGCTGATTGTACGGCAAATTGCTTTCAATTCCGGTTGGAATAATGGCATGGTGATCCGTTACTTTTTTGTCGTTGAAAACCTTAGGCGATTTTTTAATCTTTTTTTCTAAAAGTGGCTGTGTTAAAGTAGAATACTGCGTTAATTTTTGCAGAATTCCGGGTACTTTCGGATAAATATCATTGGGTAAAAAAGTCGTATCAACTCTTGGGTATGTAACTACTTTTTGCTCGTATAAACTTTGGGCAATTTTCAGCGTTTCATCTGCCGAAAATCCAAATTTCGTATTGCAATATACTTGTAAGCCTGTTAAATCAAACAGTTTTGGTGCAAATTCATTTCCATTTTTTTTATCAACCGAAACAATTTCGAATTCACTTTCTTTGACTTTATTGGCCAAAGTTTCACCGTCTTCTTTATTTAAAAAACGACCTTCCTCATAACTAAAAAGTGTTTCCCGGTATAAAGTCTGTAATTCCCAATAGGGTTGAGGCTTGAAATTTTCGATTTCTTTAAAACGGTCCACAACCATTGCCAATGTTGGAGTCTGTACGCGTCCGATAGACAAAACTTGTTTGTAACCGCCATGTTTTACAGTGTACAAACGTGTTGCATTCATTCCCAATAACCAATCGCCAATGGCTCTTGAAAATCCGGCGTAAAATAAGTTATCGTAGTTAGAAGAGGGTTTTAAGTTATCAAAACCTTCTTTTATGGCTTCAGTGGTCAGGGACGAAATCCACAAACGCTGTACTTCTCCTTTATAATTGGCTTCGTTCATCACCCAACGCTGAATCAATTCTCCTTCCTGCCCGGCATCCCCGCAGTTTATGACTACTTCTGCTTTGTCGAACAGACTTTTTACAATTTTAAATTGCTTTTGGATTCCTGAATTCTCCACCACTTTGGTTTCGAATTTCTCCGGAAGCATTGGTAAATTATTCAAATCCCAGCTTTTCCAATGCGGTTTGTAATCGTTGGGTTCTTTTAAGGTACATAAATGTCCAAAAGTGTAGGTTACCGCATAACCGTTGCCTTCATAATACCCGTCATGCTTGGTATTGGCTCCTAAAACGGATGCGATTTCACGTGCTACACTTGGTTTTTCGGCAATACAGACCTTCATTTATTTCTTCTAATTTTGAAGCCGCAAATTAGGAATTTAGAATTTGGTATTGAAATTAAATAGGGATAAAGATGTAAATGGGACAGAGGTGCAAAGGGACAAAGGTTATTGTAGTTATTAAAAAAGGCGCTTCTTTAGAAAGCGCCAATGATATTGAATTTTAATGTACTACTAAAGCTTACCTTTATTCTACAATTATCTTTAAACTGTCGCCTTTTTCAGTTTTTAGTAAATATACGCCGTTAGGCAAATTGCTTACATTCACCTGTGCTTTTCCGTTTTCTATTATGACAGATTTTACCTGTTTTCCAGAAATGTCATAAAGTATTGCATTTCCGTCAAGGCTCGCATTTTCGATATTAAAAAAGTCTCCTTTTACAGGGTTAGGAAAAGTTCTTAAAGTCGATTTTTCGACATTCCCTATTCCCAAAGTACCATTTTTAGATTCATAAGCTCCCAAATCAATAGTGGTTTCGTTAATACGTGGTCTTCCGGATAAATCTACATTACCGAAAACTAAAGGATCGTATAAAGTATTATCTCCTTTATTTATCGTGACTCCTCCTTCCAAAAGAGAATAATTTCCTGTAGAAGGATTGTTGAAAATCTGAGTTTCACTAATTCCTGTTGCGTCGATATTGGCGTTAGCAGTATCGGTTTTACCAAGTAGTAAAGAGTTTTTTGCGGTATATTGACTATATGATTCTATTTTGGCCCAAACGATACAATTTATAAATTCCATACTTCTTTCATCATAAACTATGGCATCGTTGCCCGTATTGAAAAAAGTACTATTGACGATTTTAAGTTTAACATTGACAGTATTATAAAATTCTTGTCCTAATGTGCCGGCAGTATTGTTCGCAAAAAGACTATTTGCAATGGTTAAATTTACTTCATTATTACTGACAATGGCACCGCCATAACGAACAGCAGAATTTTCGATAAAGCTGCAATTATAGATATTGATATTACAGTGAAAGACATTGTACATTGCACCACCACCATTATTTCCTGTAGTGCTGCGTTTGGAAATGTTTTTCACAAAACGGCAATTGGTCATTGTAACGGTAGAAAGATCATTATACATGGCACCGCCGTCCCAACCACTATTTTCTGTAAAATTGCAATTCGTCAGAGTAACAGTGGTGCGTTCATTATATATCGTTGCGACTGGTGAAATATTTTTTTCAAAATTGCAATTTGTTATTATTGGTGTACCATACAAATTCTCAATAGCAGAATTTCCGTTATTAATAAATGTACAGTTTGTTATTACCCCGGAACCCCCAAAATTATAGATTCCCCCTCCTGCACTTGCTTTATTATTTATGAAGATACAATTTGAGATTGTAAGAGAACATGAAAGAAGGTTCATTCCTCCGCCCATACCGTTATTCTGACTTCCGTCTGATTCGGTAAATCCGTCAGAAATTGTAAAACCATCTAAAACCGTTATTGCGGTTAAGTCGCGTGTTTTGATGACAGTGTTTCTATTTCCTTTTAAATTAGTTATATTGGTTTTGAGATCGCGCTGACTAATATCATTTTCGGTTCCTACAAATCCACCATAAATCTGTACATTATTTTTCAGAGAAAAAGAAAAACCATAATTTGGAGTATACGTTCCGGCCGCAACCCAAATTTGACGAATGGCAGTATTTGTACTGGTCATTGCAGTTTGAAAATCATCGTAGGCATTATTCCATGACGAGCCATTTCCTGTACCTCCTTTTTTAACGTACAAAATACCATTTGCATCTGGAGTAATACCAGCAACAGTTTTTAGCGTTTTCGCATTTAAACTGTTTGTTGTAAAAAAAGACAGAGATAAGAATAACGATAAAAGTAGAATAGGTAGTTTTTTAATCATATAGAGGGCCAAAATTAGTTTTCAGAAACAAAAGTTTTGCTCTTACTTGGTTAGATTTAGTTTAATTAGCTAGGGATTTAGTTGGTATTTGTTATCTTTCAAATATAAATAAATTAACACAAGAAAACTGAAAATTATTTTAGATAAAATTAGAAAGTAAGTTCAAAGTCCCTTCGCGGAATGAAGCAATCTCACAGGTAGTTTGAAGTTTAAATTAAGACTTTTTTCTTCTGTCCGTCAAATACTTCCGAATTGGTGTATCGTAAAAATTCATTGTTAAATAAGCGATACCAAGCAAAAGAACTGTTCCTATGATTATGATTAAAGCAAGCTCACTTGTTGCCGGTTTGTATTTAGCATAATATCCAGCGAATATCCACATTACCGCATAATGGGTCATGTATAACGTATAAGATATTTTTCCGAGGAAGATGCAAATTTTTCTAAATGATTGTGTCAGTGTAGCTCCGGCTCCCAAAATAATTAATAAAGGGAAATAAAGTAAAACAACTATAGGTTCCGTTAGCCAGTTCCAATCGGTAAAAGGCATTAAAAGAGCAAACAGCAATAATATAGATAAACCGACAAATCCCAGTTTCGATTTAATTATCCAATTGGAACGATAAATCAGCATACCTGCCAAAAAGGAATATGAAATACGCCCGCATCCATCCCAAAAATTTTCTCCACTCCAGCCGCCCATCAATGATCCTCCCGCACGGTGGCTAATAAAACAAATCGCAGCTGCAGCAACGACTGTTAATATAAAAAGGGAACGACGGCTCAGTTTATAAAGAAAAAGGGCATAAAGAATATTAGCAATATATTCCCAAAACAAAGACCAGGCTGGTGCGTTTAAGCCGAACAAATTAAAATAACGATCCGGCATAACTGGAAAAGGAATCAAAAGAATGGAAGTCAGAAATACAAGAATCAATTTTCCGGTTTCGTAGTTTTGAGCGTGATTACTAAAAGGGTCAAAAAGAAAGGTCAGCAAACCCAATACCGAACCAAAAACAACCAACGGATGTAATCTGATTAACCTTAAGCTGAAAAAATCTTTAATGCTCATTTTGCCAATACGGTCATGATAAGCATAGGCAATAACAAACCCGGAGAGACAAAAGAAAAAGTCAACCGCTAAAAAACCATGCGCTATAAAATTTTCGGCGGGTGGGTAAACGATTTCCTTAAAATGAAAAACTACAATCGCCAAAGCGGCAATACCTCTTAAACCATCAAGGATCTCAAAATGTTGTTTTGTATGTAAAACCTTAGTCTCTATTTCTGTCATTTATTATAATTCTAATTTTAAAGTTGAAAAAGGAATTTATTTGATATTAAAATGAATGGTAAGATATCAAATTTATCCAAAAAAGATTGCCCGTTTTGCAACGGGCATATTCCTATTTTCAAATTTATGTTTTTTTAAGAATACAAACCTACACAAAAGCAGAGACCTTTGTGTAGTTTTTAATGACACTTCCGGCTACGTAGATTTTTAATGTCCGTTAAAGAAAGCCAACATTGTTTTCAACGCCTCTTTTGAGTGCATTTTTTCGCCATTTTCAAGCGATTCCTGAGCGGCATTTGCAGCTCTTTTACGCATATTTATTTCATAAGAAGAAATCGCTTCCTGCACTGTATTGTATTTGTCAGACGTCAGGAATTCGCTTAGCTCTAAGGCATCGAGCATGGCCATGTTTGCACCTTCACCTGCAAAAGGGGGCATTACATGTGCGGCATCACCAATTAGGGTTAAATTAGGCAAAGCTTCCCAGGTTTGGTCTAATGGTGTGCAATAAATCGGACGTGGAATAAACGGTACTGCAGCATTTTCAAAAAGTTCATGCCAGACATCGCTCCATTCAGGGTATTTATTTTTAAACCATGCTAAAATTTGTGTTGTATCAGCATAATCCAGACCGCTGTTTAACGCCCAATTTTCATCTGTTTTAAAACTTGCGTAAAAACCAAGATCACCGCCGCCTTTTTGACCAAGCAAGATATTTTTGGTTTCTCCAAAAGCCATTATTTTTCCGCCGTTGACTAAAGAAGCAATATGAGGTGCATTTTTTTCAGATTGATAAACATTCCCTTCAAGCATTGTGATACCGGAATAAAATGGTTTAATGTCCGTAATATAAGGTCTGATTTTCGAATTTGCTCCATCAGAAGCGATCACAATGTCTGCGTAAACGGATAAACCCTTTTTGAAATGCAACAGCCAGCCTTCGTTTTGAGGTTCCATCGAAATAAAATGACTATCCCATACTACGGTGTCGGGTTTTAGTGACTCCAGCAATATCTTTCTTAATGCACCGCGGTCGATTTCAGGTCGAAAATATTCGTTGTCAAAATCTTCATGGCGATTCGTTTCGTGGTCACTGTAAAAGATTTCAGCCTGTTCGTTTACGATTAGTGTTTTGTCGGCACCGGGAAGAAAATTCTTTCTGAATTCGGTAAATAAATCTGCTTTGTGAATCGCTGCCAAGCCTGATCCGTCATGCAAATCTAAAGGTGATCCCTGCACTCGTGCGTTTTTGTTCAAATCTCTTTCGTAGACTTTTATATTTACATTTTGAAGTTGTAAAAGTCGTGCTAATGTAAGTCCGCCTGGTCCGCCGCCAATGATTGCAACTTGTTTATTTTTTAATAACATTTCCGTATAATTTTTAGATACGGGCAAAATTATTCTTCTTTCAGAACGGATAATAGTATAAATCGGTCATCTTTATTTTTTAATAGTTCACTCGGAACTACACCTGAGAATTTTTTGATTTCTTTTATAAAATGTGCCTGATCCGTAAAGTTTAATTCCGGAAAAAGTTGGCCTTGTGCAATATGTTGTAAAGATGCCTTGAAGCGTAGAATTTTGCAGAAAGCGTTTAATGAAAGTCCGAATTGTTTATTGAAGTAACGATTGATTTGCCTGCTGCTCCAGGATATTTTTTCAGAAAGTTCGGCTACTTTGATTTCGCCGTTTGATGCGTAGATGAGTTCGAAAAGTTGGCGTTTTCTTTCGTCAATTTCGTGAGGTAAAAGTTCGTTTAGTTTTTGTACTATTTTTTGATGAAAAGTGTCAAAATCTTTGAAATCATCGGGGCCAAAACCCCAAAAATCTGGAGATAAAATTTTGGCACTATTTAAAATATCCGCAATTGCAGTTTGCAAAAGATATTCGACGCCAAGTGGTTTAAAGCTAATTTTATAGGCAAGTGTGTGTGGCGGAATATCCTGCTGTTCCGGAAATGTTTCTAAACCAATCAGTATCACCTGAAAAGGAGCCGATTCAGATTGCATAAAAAATAAATCAACACGTCCGTCTGGCATTAAAACAACTTCTTTGACTCTGTCTGACGGGTTATGAAACATTCCGATGTTTTCTACAAGGTCAGAAAATGAATCGTCTGGCAGAATGAATTTGTAATTGAAGTCATTGTTCATATTTTAAAAACATCAAGCCTTTGCAACCACGAAATTTTTGATTCCAAAATCGTAAGTCTGGTTTTAACTACCTGATCCGATTTATCTCTTGGGTTTTTTGTGACAAATCTCGCGACCGAAGTATTAAAATCCAGCGTATATTTTTTATCAAAGTCTTCTTTAGCAGAAGAAAAAGTAATCATATTGTCTTTCGAGGTCCATTTTCCTTTTCCGTATTTATTCACTTCGGCAGGATTTACACCTCCAAAGTTGGAATAAGAATGAAATAAAAATGTCCCATCCTGATATAAGGTCAATTTATACTCGATTATATGTTCTTCTTCAGTGGGGCCAAATTTACGCTCATATTCACCAGCAAATTGATTGGTTTGCGCGAACACGCTTAAGCTGAAAATTAAAAACAGGGTAGTGATGATTTGTTTCATTGGTCGGTTAGTTCAGTATTTTATTCAAATTTATGGTTTTTAAGAATATAAAAATGGAATGGAAGAGAACTTTATGTCGTATTATTTTAAGTAAGTTTTATAAGCCTAATAATTTGATAAATCCCGTGATTTTTTAAAGATGAAGTACGCGCAATTTCAGGGATACTCTGAATGTTGGCTTCACAGTTATAGCCAAATTTCAGTTCTGCCGTTTTTCAAAGTCTCCCGACTTCGTACCCGTTCCAATATTCTGTTTCAATTTAAGAAATCAGTATTCATTATATCGCGTGAATTTTTTCAAATTTAATGTATCACTTAAACTAGCGCGATCGTCTCGCCCTTGCCCGCAAAGTATTTTATTGTTTTTTTGTTGACAGGCTTGTGTTCACGAGCGGGACGCTCGCGCTAGCGAGGAAATTTAATATATCACTTAAACTAGCGCGAGCGTCTCGCTCGCCCGCAAAGTATTTTATTGTTTTTGGCTTGTGTTCACGAGCGGGACGCTCGTGCTAGCGAGGAAATAAGTATTAATTATATTCCGTAAAATTTTTCAAGTTTAATATATCACTTAAGCTAGCGCGAGCGTCTCGCTCGTTCCCTCAAAGTATTTTATTGTTTTTTTTTGTTGTCAGGCTTGTGTTCACGAGCGGGATGCAAAGTGTTTTCAAAGCTAACTTCTTTTAAGTCAATAACTTTATGGAAGACCATAATTGTTAATCTAAAAACCAAATTCCTAGCCCTGATAACAGCGGCATCCTTTTTAGGCAATTCAAAATAGTGTTGTTTACCATAAACCTTCTGCCTAAAAAGATATAGCGGATAGCAGGATACAGCTCCTAAAAAACAACATAATTCCACCAAACAATCTCAAGAAACAAAGCCTAAAAAACTCAAAAAGTTAATGATAGAATTTTCAACAAAAATTTTGTAATTTTGCAGTCCAATAAAAAGGAAATAAAAAATGTTAGATAGACTTCAAATAGTAAAACAACGTTTCGACGAGATTTCGGACTTAATTATCCAGCCGGATGTTATTTCTGATCAGAAACGTTATGTGCAATTGAATCAAGAGTACAAAAACCTGAAAGCATTGGCTGAAAAGCGTGATGAATATGTGCTTTTGATGGCTAATATAGATGAGGCAAACGAAATTATTGCTGATGGAAGTGATGCAGATATGGTTGAAATGGCCAAAATGCAACTGGATGAAGTAAAAGAAAGATTGCCTGAACTGGAGGAAGAAATTAAATTCATGCTGATCCCTAAAGATCCTGAAGATGCTAAGAATGTTATGGTGGAGATTCGTGCCGGAACGGGTGGGGATGAAGCGAGTATTTTTGCAGGAGATTTGTTCAGGATGTATACTAAATATTGTGAGAATCAAGGCTGGAGAACTTCGGTTGTAGATATGAACGAAGGAACTTCCGGAGGTTTCAAAGAGGTAATTTTTGAGGTTTCGGGAGAAGATGTTTATGGAACTTTGAAGTTTGAAGCGGGTGTTCACCGTGTACAGCGTGTTCCTCAGACTGAAACTCAGGGACGTGTGCATACATCGGCAGCTACAGTTATGGTTTTGCCAGAAGCGGAAGAGTTTGATGTACAAATTGATATGAATGATGTTCGTGTTGATTTCTTCTGTTCATCAGGACCTGGAGGACAATCTGTAAATACAACGAAATCTGCGGTACGTTTAACGCACATTCCAACCGGATTGGTGGCGCAATGTCAGGATCAAAAATCGCAACATAAAAATAAAGATAAGGCATTGACGGTTTTACGTTCTCGTTTATATGAACAGGAATTAGCCAAAAAAGAGGCTGAAGATGCTACAAAACGTACTTCTCAGGTAAGTTCTGGTGACCGTTCGGCTAAGATTCGTACGTACAACTACGCTCAGGGTCGTGTAACAGATCACAGAGTTGGTTTAACGCTTTATGATCTAGGAAACATCATGAATGGTGATATTCAGAAAATCGTTGCGGAGCTTCAATTGGTAAACAATATGGAGAAATTGAAAGAAGCTTCAGAAGTGTTTTAATTTCAGGTTCTGAGGTGCTAAGATGCTAAGGTTCTGAGATTTTTATTTTAGAGAAATAGAAACAAGAAGTAAGAATATAGAGAATTGAAAAAAGCCGGACTACTTTGTAGTCCGGCTTTTTTGTTTTGGTTTTTGTAGTTTATTTCAAGAATTAACATAGAATATAAAGTCCCATTCTTGTTTTTATTGGGCTTATTTAAGATAAGAATTTTGGAACATAGCTGTAAATTTGAGACTTCATAGATTTAGTTAAAAATTATTGATCGTAAAAGTACTTAATACCATATTTAGTTGTGGTTTAAGTACTTTTTTTGATTTTAACCAATAAAACTACATTCATGTTGTAATAAAAGCATTTAAAATTTAAATTATTACTATCGCAAAAATCAAACACCTCACCATAATGACAATGTTATTCATTATCGCAGCTGTCCTTGTATTTTGGATCATTAAGAGATTTATAAAAGCAGTCAAAGACATTTTAAACGAACTCAAAAATTAAAAGCAAAAAAGCAAAGTACACTAATGCGCACTTTGCTTTTTTTAATAAGGATCTAATTTAGAATTAGAAATTATAGTGAAGGATATTAACTGTTTAACCGTTTGTTTATAAAACGTATAAAGCAAGTTAGATACCTAGAAATACTCTCGTAAATTCAAAATATTTATATAGATTAGAGTACATGTACACACTATTTTTTACCATTATTTCGGTTATCTTTTCCATAATAATTATTTTTAGTTATACAATTCCTCTTCCGACGATTCTTGTGATGAGCTCTCTTGCGAGTCTCCATGTGGTTTAGAAACTAATGTTGTTACGGCAAGCTGTACTATTGAACCGAGAATATTTTTAAATGTAGAGTCGGTTTTTCCTATTACTAATTTTTTTGCCAGAAACCCAATACCAATACTGATGGCAGATTGAGCGATATCGCTTTTAAATCCTATGGTTTCATTAATTTCTTCAACTGTGTTTCGAATTAGGTTAAGGGGTTTTAAATTCTCCTTAATTTCATCGATTTCATCTTTTATTGCGCACCATTCGGCATCTTGTTGTACCTCCAGTTGCTTTATTCGCTGATTTAATCCATCAATAGTATAAACAGTTTCCATACTTGTCTTTTTTTATCTTAATTAAATCAGTTTTGCGTTTCTTTTAAAATGCTGGAAATAATCATATTTCCAATTGGTGTTTTAATTAGCTTATGTTGCGTTTTAACTAATATAATAGCAACGATAAGATAAAATAACGCCACAATAAAAAAACCGTAATAATACTCACCAAGCTCTTTTCCAATAAATAAACTAAGCCCGATATTAAGAAACAGGGTAAAAAATGCAACAACCGCGCCAACCGCAATTTTGGATGTTAATGTTGATAAAACATCTGCAGCTGCTGATACCGTTTTGAGTTTGATTAACTCTACACTCGTTTTGGTATAGTTTTCTGCTTTTTCATACATATTCAGGTTTTCACTTGTTGTTGCATTTGTTTCCATGATATAGGGTATTTTTATAGTTGAAAAAATTCACTTTTTAATAGTTCGTTTTTACAGTTTTTGCTTCGTCTTTAATAGTATTGAAGTCTTCTTTTGCCTGATTGAATTTTGCTTTTCCTTCTTCAATAATATCTTTACCATTTGAAGTGATAGTGCTTAAAATTCCGTCAACTTTTCCTTTCAGGTTATCTCCGTAATCTTTTGATTTGTCTGAGATTTTTTTTCTTGTATTTGATCCTTTATCCGGAGCAAATAAAACTCCTAAAAATGCTCCTGCCGCTGCAGCTCCTAAAATTCCTAATAATGTGTTACTCGTTTTCATAATATTTGATTTAGTGATTAATATAAATTATTTAATAATAGTTTGATTTAAATTTCTCGACCTTTAATAAGTCTGAACAGTATTGCGATTACGGCAATTACCAGTAATATGTGGATAATACTTCCTGCGCTATATACAAAGAACCCCAAGGCCCAAAGAATAACTAAAATAACTGCGATTGTGTATAATAAATTTGACATGGTTCTTATTATTTAGTGGGTTAATAAATGTTTTTATTTTTAATTTAATTTATACGAAACGTATAAAGTAAGGTTGCTGTTTTTTGCGTCTGGGAACGTATAAGTAGTTCCTGCAACGGTCCTTTCTTTTCCAACAGTTGTTAAACCGTAATTATAACGTAAACCAATGCTTACCGGATTAAAATCTACTCCGACACCAGCTGAAAGACCAGCATCAAATTTGTTTAAATCCTCAGTATCAATTTCTTCTTCAAAGTTAAAGTCTCCATCGCCTGTTACTTTAGAATTTACCAGGTACGAAGCGTAACCTCCGGCATGAACATTAAAGTTTTTAGTGATGTTAACTCTTACTAACAAAGGAACTTCAATATAATTTAGTTTGAACTTTGCGTTTCCGCTTGCAAAAGCATTGTTGTATTCTAATTCAGATCCTTTTGTAGTAAACAAAATCTCTGGCTGAATTGCGATAAAATCTGAAACTGGTAATGTGGCATATACACCGGCGTTAAAACCGTAAAGTACATTGTTGTCATCAGCCTCGCTTTGATAAAGGTTAGACATGTTGAATCCTCCTTTTACACCAAACTCAGTGGTCACTTTTTCATCTTGTGCTTGTAGTACTCCAAAAGAAGCGGTCATAAAAAGGGTTAAGGCGCATAAAAAATTTGATTGCATTTTCATTGTTAAAAAATTTAGTTAATAATATAGATATAAAGGCATTTAATTAATTTCACTCTTAATTTGTTCAGTTTCACGTAAAAGCTGATATTGTTCCGGCAAATATTGCAGCGTTAATTTCAAAATCATTTTATCATTTGTTTCTTTTGAAATGTTTTCAAACAACTTAATTTGCTGCGCTAGTGATATTGACACCGCATTTAAATAAGCTTTATTAAAATTGAGATCTTTTGTATTTGTCAAAGCCACTATTTCATCTTTGTGAACGGCGTTGATGTCAGTTATAACAATCAGCTTTTTGTTAGCCATTTCTGTTATTTTCTGCAACAATTGATTTTCATGATTTTCAATTTTTTTGCTTACTTCCAATATTTCACTTTCTGAACTTTTTTGTTTTGCAATTTGACTTTTCGAAATCGTAGAATTCACAACATTTCCCATATCAATAAAAAAAGAAGTTTCTATTTCTTCAGTATGATTTTTATTGAAAGTTTCTTTTTTAAAAGAGCTTTCTCTTTGACTTTTTTTTCCGCACGAAGCGAAACAAAATAAGATTATCAAAAAGAAAAGAACTTTAAAAATTAGTGCTTTTTTAGGGGGCATTGTTTTCATTATTACTTCATAAAGTATTACATTACAAAGATGCTAACGAATACTTTATTTTGCTTTACAGCATAAAAAAGAAACGTTATATAATTCCCATAACGGGTTTATATAACGTTTTTTATGTAGTTTTTAAGGGATTTTATTCAGGAAGAAATACTGTAAAAACTGAGCCAGCATTGGGTATGCTGTCTGCTATAATATACCCTTTATGGTTTTCGACAATTTTTTTGCAGATGGCTAAACCAATTCCGGTTCCGGGATAATCTGTTTTAGAATGCAGTCGCTGAAAAAGGACAAAAATGGTTTCCTTAAACTGAGGATCAAATCCCATTCCGTTGTCTCTAAAAATTATTTTGTAGAATTTTTTTATTGACTGTTCTAGTAAATCAGGATAATCTGCAGATAATACTTTGTCGCATTCAACAGAAATTTCAGGAACAGTTCCGGGTTTATTATATTTTAAAGAATTTCCGATTAAGTTGATGAAAAGCTGCTCGACCTGATAGGGTATAACAGACAGTTTAGGTAATTTTGAAGCTGTAATGACCGCTTTCTTTTCATGAATAATTTCCGTTAATTCTGATTTGGCATTTTCAAGCAATTCGTTCAGATTTGATTTTAAGAACTCTTTTTTGGTTGTATTTGTTCGTGAGAATAATAGTAAATCATCAATTAAAACACGCATTCTTTTTGCTGAAACTTCAATCTTCGAAATATAGTCTTTAGCACTGTCTGACATTACGGCTTTATCAGCATCAGAAACACGCGAAATAAAAGTTTGGATTTTTCTTAGCGGTTCCTGCAAATCGTGGCTTGCTACGTGGTTGAAAGAGGCTAACTCTTTATTACTTTTTTCCAGTTCTCTGTTGCGTTCCTGAAGTTCGATGTTCAGCAAATGCTCATCAGTAATGTCAAAATTAATTCCGAGTAAGATTTTGCTTCCCTGCTGATCAGTCAATAATTTTCCGGTCGATTTAAAATATCTGATTTCGCGGTTTGGGCGTACAATTTTGTAGTAAATAAAGGGGAGTTGTTTTTTCTCCAGAATTCCTTCCATCGATTTTGCGATTGCGTCTTTGTCATCCGGATGCACAAACTCCAGAAAAGTTTCTTTTTTCGGAACAAAAGCATTCGGGTGAAAACCTAATAAACGATATTGATTGTCGGAGTAATCAATTTTATCAGCGTCTAAGTCCCATTGCCACGTGCTGAATTTTCCAATAATTTCAGATTCGGCCATCAAACCGCCAGAAATTAAAAGCTGTTTATTAAAAACTTTCAGCCTTTGAAAATCACGGCTAATTTGTCTGTAGGCTAATAAAATGAAAAGTAAGGCTGTTAAAAATAATGAAGTTGAAAAAACAGGACTTAAAGAAATTTCCTGGTCATAAATTTCCAGTCTTTTTTTGAGGTATATTTTCTCGATGTCATTCATCTGATCGACCTGAAAACGAATATTTTCCATTAATATTCTTCCGCCAAACATGTGGTTGTCAAGCTGACGTTTATCGTACGTTTTAGGATCGCTGTATTTCAGACAGTTTTCAAATGAAACAAATCGCTGAATAATTAATTTGAATAATCTTTGGAGATTTTTCTGCTGTAAGGCATTATCAGCAGTTAATTTTTTTAGGGTAACAAATGAAGCGTTTACTTTGTCGCGCGAATAAAGATACGGAGACAGAAACCTGTTGTTTCGCGTGATAATATATCCTCGCTGACCTGTCTCGGCATCTTTAATCGCCGACATTAATCGTTCTAATTGTATGTTAATTTCATACGTATGCATTAACAATTTACTGGATTCGTTTAAATCCTGATTGTGTTTGTAAGCAATCGAAGATAAAAATAACAGAATGAAAACAGCGATTACAAAAATAACTCTCAAAGAGTTTGAAGAATTAAACTTTGGTATCCATTTCATTGGGCATGCGTATTATTTTAGTCGTAACAAAAAGTTATCACGATTCAGACCTGAGGTATGATAGTGCCAGTTTACGGTGACGACTTCGTTGATAATTTTTTTAAGCGTATTAAAATCGCTTGGTTTTTTAATGTAAATATTGGCACCTTGTACAAATGTATCTTCAATATCTTCTTCAGATGATGAAGTAGAGTAAATAGCGATAATAATGTTTTTCAGATGGTCGGTTTTTTTAATTTCAATCAAACATTCTTTACCTGTTTTTTTTGGCATGTTTAAATCCAGAAATAAAATATCCGGTAATTTGTTTTCAGGATCCATTAAATGATCCATTAACTGCATTCCATCATGAACAAATTGTACTTTGGTTTGTATTTTGATTTCCTCAAATGCGTCTTTAAAAAAAAGACGATCATCCTCGTCATCATCGGCCAATAATATATTTAATGCGTTTTTTTGCATTTTAGTATGGTATTTAGGTTTTATTTTAAATTTTCTCTTCGTTTCTTAATTATCCTCTGAAAAGCCGAAGGAGTAATTCCGGTTGTATTTTTAAACTGCGTACTCAAATGGGCAACACTCGAATAGTTAAGTAAAAAAGCAATTTCGGTTAAGCTCATTTCATTAATAATAATTAATTGCTTAGCTCTTTCAATCTTTTGTAAAATGATGAAATTTTCTATAGATGAATACGTTACCTCCGAAAAAACATTCGATAAATATCCGTAACTATGATTTAGTTTTTCAGCTAAAAATACAGAACTTTTATAATTGTTGCTATCCTCAAGAAAGACAAGTTCAATTATGGCATCCTTAATTTTTTGAACTAAAACGCTTTTTTGGTTTTCGACAACTTCAAAACCATGCGGACTCAAATTGTTTTTTAAAGCCTCAAGTGCCTCAACATTCAGATTATCTTCAATTTCTATCTCGCCAAAGCCTAAAGTTTTAAAGTTTATATTTTGTTCTTCAAGGTTTTGTTTTAAATAAAGAGAACAAATGGTGTTAATATCGAACTTTATAAATAGTTTCATTTTATAAAAATTTGGTTAAAGATAATTAATTTATTTTTGGTTCTGGGTGTAATTTTAGACTGAAACATGAGGTTTTACTGCAAAAAAGTAAAATAATCAAAAAAATACCGTCTAATGTTTTTTATTAGACGGTATCATGGCTGACTCAAAAGAATTTACAAATCTGAAATGATTTGTTGAACTTCTTCTTTAGTCTTGCCTAATTTTTGCTGAAGTTTTCCATACATTTCATCTTCTTTACCTTCAGCGTACAATAAATCATCCTCTGTTAAATCTGCATATTTCTGTTTAAGTTTCCCCTTCAGCTCGTTCCAGTTCCCTTTTATTTCTGTCGAATTCATGATATTTTTTTTATATATTAATAGTAATGTAAAATTACAGCCTGAGATTAAATTTAGTGTTACATCAATTTAAAAAACTATTGTATAATTCACATTTTGTTATATTTCTAAACTTGATAACGACGTAATATCCAAGCCATTTTTTCATGTTGCTGTAATAAACCTGTAATAAAATCAGCAGAACCAATGTCGTGATTATCATTCTCAAAAACCGGAATGTAATCTCTGAATTCGGTTACCAATTGCTCATGGTTTTCTAAAAGTTCTTCCAGCATATTTTTTTGCGATGCATACTCTTTTGGCGATTCTTTTAATGTAGAATTCTCGATGAACTCTTTCATGGTTCCGATAGTTTTTTCACCAAGCTGACTAATGCGTTCTGCAACCTCATCAATATTAGCTTCTAAAATTCGGTATTGGTCTTCAAACAATTTGTGCAATTCCATAAAGCTATTCCCGGAAATATTCCAATGAAATTTTCTTGTTTTAACATACAGAGTCATTTCGTTTGATAAAATAGTGGCTAATATACTGGTACTCTTCTTTAAATTTTTTGGACTAATTCCGATATTTGGGCTCATAATTGCTTGATTTAGGGTTATTTTACAAAAATAATTCAGGAGTATATTTTTTCTCTTATATAATTTTCAGAAGATGTTATAGGAATTCAATGTCAGTGCGATAATTAGAGAATGAGGCAATTAGATTATGAGATAATTAGCTTGAAACATCTGTTATCTCACCCTGAGCGATGTCAAAAGTGTGCTTCAATTGTAACGTGGGCTTCGACCACTCTCAACCTGACAGAGTGAGTAAACCTGAAACCTGAAACTTGAAACCTGAAACTTGAAACTAATAATATTATTTGTAATTTTGCCGCACTAGTAAAATACAATATGACAACACAACAACTACATGAGCAAATTCTACAAAAAAAGTCATTTTTATGCGTTGGCTTAGATCCTGATTTAACTAAAATTCCACCACATTTATTAGAAACAGAAGATCCTATTTTCGAATTTAATAAAGCAATTATTGATGCGACGCACGATTTGGCTGTTGGATATAAACCAAATACTGCTTTCTTTGAAGCGTATGGGCTAAAAGGATGGCTTTCATTGCAAAAAACAATTAATTATATCAACGAAAATTTTCCCGATATTTTTACGATTGCCGATGCAAAACGTGGCGATATCGGAAATACTTCAAGCATGTATGCAAAAGCTTTTTTTGAAGATTTGAATTTTGACAGTGTAACTGTTGCACCTTATATGGGAAAGGATTCAGTTGAGCCTTTTTTAGCTTTCGAAAATAAACATACCATTATGTTAGCGTTGACTTCTAACGAAGGAGCTTTCGATTTTCAGACTTTAACTACAAACGGAAAGGAATTGTACAAACAAGTTTTGGAAACTTCTAAAACATGGAAAAACAGCCATAATTTAATGTATGTTGTCGGAGCTACTAAAGCAGAATATTTTGCTGACATCAGAAAAATTGTCCCGGACAGTTTCTTATTAGTTCCTGGAATTGGCGCTCAAGGCGGAAGTTTATCAGAAGTATGCAAATACGGAATGAACGACAATGTAGGTTTATTAGTGAATTCTGCAAGAGCGATTATCTACGCCTCAAAAGGAACTGATTTCGCCGAAAAAGCCAGAGAAGAAGCTTTGAAAGTACAACAGGAAATGGAGGAGATTTTAAATTTCAAGTTTCAGGTTTAAAGTAGGTTGACTTTACTTTTGAACATATTTTTACCACAAAGGGCACTAAGATTTTGATGCATTCTTGGTTTTGTAAAAAAAAAAACACAAAGTTCACAAAGCTTTGAGTTGATCTAGCTTTGTGAACTTTGTGTTTGCTAACCATAAAGTTAGATAAAAATCTTAGCGCACTTTGTGGTTAAATTCACAATCCATAAACCTAAAACATGAAACAACTCAAAGATCAGCTTGGTACTTTACATTCTTTTGAGACGGCTCCGCAACGTATTATCTCGTTAGTGCCTTCTCAAACCGAATTATTGTATGATTTAGGTTTAGAAGAAAAGATCATCGGGATTACGAAGTTTTGTGTGCATCCGTTTCATTTAAAATCGACAAAGAAAATTGTTGGAGGAACAAAGAAAATTCATTTCGAAAAAATAAAACTATTACAGCCTGATATTATCATTTGTAATAAAGAAGAAAACACACGAGAAATTGTAGAACAATTAAGTAGTATTTGTCCGGTTTGGGTAACGAATATTGTTACTGTCGAAGATAATTTTAAGATGATTTCAGATTTTGGTCAATTGTTTAATTGCAGAACAGAAGCTCAAAAATGGAATGACAAATTGAATTTCGCCCTGAGCGATTTCAAAAAATACATTCAGGATATTCCAACAAAAAAAGCAGCTTATTTTATTTGGAAGAGTCCTTATATGGTTGCTGGAAAAGAAACGTATATCAACGAATTATTAAAATTAAATCATTTTCAGAATATCTACCAAGATAAAGGTCGTTATCCTGAAATTGAACTCAAAAAAATACGTTTAGAAGGAGATCCAGATTTGGTGTTCCTTTCTTCAGAACCCTACCCTTTTAAGGAGGAAGACGCTTTCGAAATAGGCCGTTTTACACATCACGCCAAAACTATTTTTGTTGATGGCGAAATGTTCTCCTGGCATGGCAGCCGACTTCTAAAGGCTTTCCATTACTTCAAATTACTTCACGAGCGCTTAAAAGCTTAAATTCCAATAAAAAAATTCCAAATTCCAACTTAATCTTAAAATTGGAATTTGGAATTTTTTTATTGGAATTTAATTAAATAAAGAATGCCGGCATCTCGAAGACGCCGGCATCATTTAACTAACCAAAACCAAAATAATAAATAACCAGTTTATTACATTGCAAAGATCAGACATATATCAAGGTCATGCTGTTAAGGTTTTGTTATTACTTTGTTGGACATAAGTTAAGATTTTTTATCGCTTCATTTTGAGAATTCTACACTTGTATATAAATTTTGGTTATTAAAAGATAATAACAATCAATTTTGTTTATGAATATCGTAAAGATAAGTTTGTATATTTGATAAAGTGTTAAATATCAGTTATATGAGAAATTGAGAAAAACTGGTATTTGACTGGAAGCCATTAACAGTAATTAAAAAAAAATAAAAGAAGAAATGAGCGAATCAATTGAAAAATGTCCTTTCCATAATGGACAAATGAAAGAAACAAGATCGGCAGGAACATCTAATAAAGATTGGTGGCCAAATCGTTTAGACCTAAGTGTATTACGCCAGAATTCAAGTTTGTCTGACCCAATGGAAAAAGGCTTTAATTATGCTGAGGCCTTTAAAACTTTAGATCTAAATGAAGTTAAAAAAGATCTTTATGCATTAATGACAGACTCTCAGGATTGGTGGCCAGCTGATTATGGTCATTATGGTCCTTTGTTTATTCGTATGGCCTGGCATAGTGCCGGAACGTATCGCACATTCGACGGACGTGGAGGAGCGAGTTCAGGAAATCAGCGTTTTGCACCTCTAAACAGCTGGCCTGATAATGGAAATTTAGATAAAGCACGTTTTTTACTTTGGCCAATAAAACAAAAATACGGCAACAAAATTTCATGGGCCGATTTAATGATTTTAACTGGTAACTGCGCTTTGGAATCGATGGGATTCAAAACTTTTGGATTTGCAGGTGGTAGAGAAGATGTTTGGGAACCAGAACAAGATGTAAATTGGGGTTATGAAAAAGAATGGTTAGCTACTAGTGACAAAGCTAATAGCAGGTACTCTGGTGATAGAGACTTAGAGAACCCTCTTGCTGCCGTGCAAATGGGATTAATATATGTAAACCCAGAAGGTCCGGATGGAAATCCTGATCCAATTGGTTCTGGTAGAGATATTAGAGAAACTTTCGCCCGCATGGCAATGAATGATGAAGAAACTGTGGCTTTAACAGCCGGCGGACACACATTCGGTAAAGCACACGGAGCGGGAGATGCTGCGTTAGTAGGAGTAGAGCCAGAAGGTGCAAGCATCGAACAAATGGGATTTGGTTGGAAAAGTACTCACGGAACAGGAGTAGGTGGAGATGCTATTACAAGTGGTATAGAAGGTGCGTGGAAACCAAACCCTACAACTTGGGATAATGGTTATTTTGAAACATTGTTCAAATACGATTGGAAATTGACTAAAAGTCCTGCAGGGGCACATCAATGGACACCAACTGATGAAAGCGCCGCTACAGATGTAGAAGATGCACACGATCCGACGAAAAGACATGCGCCAATGATGACAACAGCAGATATGGCTATGAAAATGGATCCTGTTTATGAAAAAATTTCGAGAGACTACATGCAGAATTTTGACAAATTTGCTGATGCTTTCGCAAGAGCATGGTTCAAATTGACGCATAGAGACATGGGACCAATTGCCCGTTATTTAGGCCCTGAAGTTCCCAGTGAAATATTAATTTGGCAAGACCCGATTCCTGCTGCTAAAAGTGAATTAAACCATAATGATATTGCTGTTTTAAAGGATAAAATACTTGCCAGTGGCCTGTCAATTTCACAATTAGTTTCTACTGCTTGGGCTTCGGCATCTACATTTCGTATTTCTGATAAACGTGGTGGTGCTAATGGAGCCCGTATTCGTTTTGAACCTCAAATAAATTGGGAAGTGAATTCACCTGCTCAATTAAAAAATGTATTGGCAACTTATGAAACGATACAAAATGAATTCACAAGTTCTGGAAAAGTAGTTTCAATAGCAGACTTGATCGTTTTAGGTGGATCTGTAGGAATTGAAAAAGCAGCAGCAAACGCAGGAATAAATATTGATGCTCCTTTTACACCAGGCAGAGGTGATGCAACTTTAGAGCAAACTGATGTACATTCTTTTGAAGCTTTAGAGCCAAAAGCTGATGGATTCAGAAATTATAAAAATGCTAATGTTAGTGCAATCACAGAAGAACTTTTAATAGATAAAGCACAATTATTAGGATTAACTGCACCTGAAATGACAGTTTTACTTGGTGGCTTGAGAGTCCTAAATACAAATTATGATGGCTCTAAACATGGTGTGCTTACAAATAACACAGAAAAATTGAACAATGATTTCTTTGTCAATTTATTAGATTTAAGTACGGCATGGAAAGCAATCAACGAAAAAGGTGAAACTTTTGAAGGGCGTGACCGTAAAACTGGTGAAATAAAATGGACAGCAACCCGTGCAGATCTTATTTTTGGTTCAAATTCAGAATTACGCGCCATCGCTGAAGTTTACGCCTGCGACGATGCAAACGAAAGATTTGTAAAAGATTTTGTTACCGTATGGACTAAAGTGATGAATGCTGACCGATTTGATCTGAAATAGGTTCAAAGGTTCAAAGGTTCAGAGTAACAAAGGTTCAAAGGTTTTTCCTTTATATTTTTATATTTTGTGATAATAAACCTCTATACCTTTGAGCCTTTGCCTCTTTGAACCTAGGAAAAAACAACCGTTTTGTTGCTGTAAACCATTGTTTTACGTTCTGCGTGTAATTTGATAGCTCTTGCCAAAACAATACGCTCTAAATCTCGTCCTTTCATTATAAAGTCATCAACCGAATGAATGTGCGAAACTCGTGCAATATCCTGTTCGATAATCGGACCTTCATCTAATTCCGCTGTAACATAATGACTTGTTGCACCAATAATTTTCACACCGCGTTTAAAAGCTGAATGATACGGTTTCGCACCAGGAAATGCCGGTAAAAATGAATGGTGAATATTAATGATTTTATTCTCGTAAAGCGAAATCAAATTTGGCGTAATAATCTGCATATAGCGCGCCAGTACAATAAAATTAATTTGATAACGATTCAATAATTCAATTTGCTTGGCTTCGCCTTCTTCTTTGTTATCTTTTGTAAAAGGCACACAATGATACGGAATATCAAAACGTTCAGCAATTGATCTTAAATCGTTGTGGTTGCTAATAATAACCGGAATTTCAACATTTAATTCACCAGCACTGTAACGCCCTAAAATGTCAAACAAACAGTGATCATATTTTGAAACAAACAAAGCCATTTTAGGTTTATGCTCCTGGTTGTATAATTCCCAAGACATATCAAAATCGGCTGCAATCGTTTCGTTGAAATCAGTTTTTAAGCTTTCGATTGTAATATGATTGTTCGTCAATTCACATTCCAATCGCATAAAAAACACGTTTTGTTCTACATCAACATGCTGATCGATATACGTAATATTTCCTTCGACTTTTGCAATAAAAGTAGTCACTGCTGCGATAATTCCTTTTTTGTCTCTGCAATGAATCAGAATCGTAATTTTTTGCATTTTTTTGGTTGGTTAATCGGTTAATTGTTTATTTGGTTAATTGTTTAATCGAACAGAATTGCAGCTAAACGATTAAACAATTAACCGATTAAACAAAATTTACTTTCCATCCTGCATCGCAAAAACACTTTTTAATAAAGGCGTTGTTCTTGCACTGATATTATTTCGGATTTCTTTTTCTTCAACGGCAATCATTTTAAAAACACCTGATAAAGCCTGATTGGTTGTGTAATCAGTCAAATCAGGATTTACTTTTTTCACTAACGGAATTGTATTGTATTTGTTTATAATCTTTGTCCAAACCACATCAGCACCTACTTTTTCAAACGAGCTTTTAATCACCGGATTAAATTTTCCGTACAAAGCCGTAGTAGTACTGTTTTGCAAATAACTTGTTGCTGCGCTGTCATTTCCTAACAAAATATTTTTAGCGTCAGTAAAAGTCATATTTTTCACTGCCGAAACAAATATCGGAGTAGCTTCTTTTACCGCATCTTCAGCCGCACGATTCAGCATTTTTATTCCTTCATCAGCAAGCGAGCTTAGACCAATTTTTCGTAAAGTAGCATCTACTTTTTGTAATTCGGCAGGCAATAAAATTTTCACAGCCTCATTTTTATAAAAACCATCAACAGCAGTTAATTTGCTAACTTGTTGTGTAATTCCTTTGTTCAGTGCTTCTTTCAGTCCCGAAGCGATATCAACACCGCCAACTCCCGGAATTTGAGATGAAATTTGTGGGAATTGATTTAATGTTTGTTGCATTTCTGCACACGATGTAAGAGAAAATGTAAAGGCTAATAATAAAATCTTTTTCATGATTGGGGTTTTATGAGTTTCAAAAATACTACTTATTCAAAAACAAAGCCACAATTTTATTTCAGGAGCAGATACAATTTGTTTCATAATTAACTTTTTTTAGATGCTGAGGTTCTAAGGGGCTAAGTTTGTAAGTTTTTTGCTCAAAAAAAAGAGATTCAGCCTAAACTGAATCTCTTTTAAATATTTAAACTTTGATAAATTGCTGCAGCTTATTTTTTCACAGCAAATTTACCGTCTTTCTCACAGTACACATCTTTTGAACTTGATTCGTATTTTTTAAAGCATGAATCTGCCGTTTTTTCAACTAAAAGAAAAGAGTTGTTGAACGAAATAAATCTCAATTCCACACCTTTATCCGTTTTGATAGTTGTTTTATCATCAACTACAACAAAATCTACGTCTCCGTTATCTTTATAAATCCAAACTTTTGCTTTAGTTGGATCCTCAGAACTCATAATACCACCTTCTTGTAAATTCTGAAAACGATCAACTTTTAGTTTTCCGGTTTTAGTTTCTCCATTTTGAGTTACAGAACCATTTAAGTGAATATAATAGGCAGAATCAAATGTTGGATTTTCTACTTTAGCAGTAAAATCATTTTGATTAACCATAATCAACCCTGATATGTTTGCCTTAGCTTCATCTGGCCACATACTCATCATTCCGGCACCTTGCTTAGCAGTTTCAAGATATTCTAAAGCTTTGTTGAAATTTGGAAGAAACATTTGTGTTAGAGCTAAATTCAGGTAAAGCACTTTGTTATAGTCTTTAGGTTTCATTTTTTTGTATTCTTTACCAACATACCCTAAATAGAATTTTTCTAAATCCGTAAGGTAAGATTGATCTAAAGAATTGGCTGCAATTTTATCTAAAAATTCATTGGTTTTAGTATTGAATTCAACAAGTTCACTAAATTCTTCTGCTTTATCAAAGAAACCGTAGTTTATTGTGTATTCTTTTTCAGTAGCAAAAACATTATTGTCTTTTAGGAATTTGTAACCAATATTATTTAAATCTCCGGCTAAGCTTTCATATGGTTTTCCGTTAATGTACGTAGGAGAATATAATTTGGCATTTTTTCCTTCTTCGTATATAATTTCATTGTTTTTACCTAAAACAAGGTATTTAAAATCTCCCTCTAATAAGTATTGACCATTATCAGCTTTTTTATAAGTTGCTCCTTTAAAACCCATTAAAACACGAACATCCGGATTTGCAGCATCTTTTTTAGTGTAATCTTCAATAGTATTTTTTACAACATTTTTCTCGTAAGTTTTTGTTGTTGGATCAGCGTAGGTAGCGTTCCAGCTATCATCACCCTGAATGATAATGTTGTAGGTTTTAATGTTTTTAAAAAACTCCGACTTTGGGATTGTGATTTTGATTTTTTTCTTGTCGGTATCTGCTTTTTGAGCATAAGAAGAGCTGCAAATTGCAGCTAAGAGAAGAAAACAAGTAATTTTTTTCATAAAATATATTTTTCTCAAATATATGAATATGACTATTAAAAATGATATGCAAGCATATATTTTAATTGAAAAAATACATTTAATTAATAAGTATTACTGATTATTAGCTTTTTAACACAAGGCAAAAAACAAGTAATCGGACAAATAAAAAAGGGTAATTTAAGTTTTGACTTTAGTATTTGAAAGTATTTTTTATCCTTCCAAATTCATAATCAATTCTAAAATTACCCTTAGATTTAAACTTTGATTTTTTTATTAATTATTGGCAATAGATTCTTCCGTAGAAAGAATTTCATTTAAATCACCATCTCTGTCATAAACGTCCTGAAAGAAACTAACTTCACCAGATTCTTTTACCCATGTTGTAAAATAAGTAATATAGATTGGCACTTTATTAGGTAATTTAAAAGTTGTTTCTGCTGAACCGTCCATCGCTTTATCAATTCTATCTGCAGTCCATTCTGGATAATCCTGCAGCATTGCAATTGCAAGTTCTTTAGCTTTACTTACGTTTATACAACCGTGGCTGAAAGTTCTTTGTTCAAAATCAAACAATGTTTTTGCAGGTGTATCGTGCATATAAATATCATCTGGATTTGGGAAAATAAATTTCACTAAACCTAGTGAATTTTCAATTCCTGGTTTTTGTCTTACCTGCCCATTAACCATCTCCATATTATGCTCGGCCAAATAATTTGGATCAGAAGCAATTTTCATTTTCAATTCGTTATCAACAATACTTTGCGGAACAGTCCAGTATGGGCTAAAAACCACTTTTTCGATATTTCCGTTAAATATGGTTGTTTTAGTTAAAGGTGCTCCAACAAAAACTTTAGAGACAAGTTCGATTTTACCATTTTTTACATAAACTAATTCAAAAGATGGAATATTTACCATTATATATTCTGTATCAGTTAATAATGTTGGATAAATCTCTTTACAACGTTCCATGTTAATGGTGATTTTTTTGATTTTTTCCTGAATTGGCTCGTTCAAATCTTTAATATTGGCTTCAGAAATAATGTAATTTGGTTTTAATCCGTTACGTAATTTATATTTCATTACGCCATCCATTAATTCCTGATCGTAAAAATCACTTTTAGAGTCATTTTGTAAATCTCCCATTACAAATAATCTATTTCTGATTTGAGCAATCGTAACTGATTTTGCATCAGGTCTAATATCTTTATAAGGAGTTTCTACAGTTATAGGAGTCCAGGTATTGTCTTGTTCTATTTTTTTATATTTTTTTAAGGCACTTTGCAGTTTATTATACTGATCAAATTTTACCACTTTATTTTCCGCAACAGGTTTTGATGCCACAGCAGCTGTTAAAGTATCATTTGCTGTTTTTTGTGCTATTTTTTGTTTAGGTAAAAGCCATCCTGATTTTTTTACTGTTTCAGCATTGACTCCGGTAAATGCATTCTTTACATATATAATGTAAGCAGCGCTTAAAAGCATATCAGAATCTGATTTTGAAGGTCTTTCAGTAGCTTTTAAATTAAAAATCTGATCAATTGCAGTTCTGTACGGAATTTCAATTTTTACACCTTCCTGACTTGCACTAATTTTTGTATATAAAACTTTTCCTAATTCAGTTATTTTTCCATTTTCATACCAAATAGTTCCGTACGATCTGTTTTTATATAAAGAGATAACCTCGTTTTGGTATTGTTTTAAGTCAGTGTATCTTTTGAAAAAATCATTCAAAATTTCGGTGTCTACTACATCATCATTTTTAGTAGAAATAGATGTGTCAACAGAAGTTCTTTTTTTATTTATTTCATTTTTATCAAGGGTATTAAAAGATGAAATAAACAAACTTGTGACTACAATTATGGCGATTGGATATAATGTTTTCATTTTAGTTTAAATTTTTACGTTAGATGCTTTTGGTAGGTAAGTTTTAGTAAAAATTTGGGGTTTTTCTACACTGCTAAATTACTGTAGTATGCTGGGGAACACGTTGTTATATTTTATTTAAATGTTGCGATATTGCCATGTTTTGACATTTTTCATACCTTATATATAATGTAGTCTGATTGTCTTACCTTTAAGGAATGAAAAAAACGATTCTTTTTTGTTAACATAAAGCTATTGACGTAATCAAATATTAAAATAATTTGTAAATTGCTCCCTTAAAATTATCATATTCATAAAATGGAACAACAAAAACCATATATTCCTAAAAATAAAGTAAGAATTGTCACCGCAGCTTCACTCTTTGACGGACATGATGCCGCTATTAATATCATGCGACGTATTATTCAGTCAACTGGAGTTGAAGTTATTCATCTTGGTCACGATCGTAGTGTTGAAGAAGTAGTAAATACCGCAATTCAGGAAGATGCTAATGCTATTGCTATGACGTCTTATCAGGGTGGGCATAATGAATACTTTAAATATATGTATGACCTGCTTCATGAAAAAGGAGCTGGACATATCAAGATTTTTGGCGGAGGCGGAGGTGTAATTCTGCCAAGCGAAATTTCAGAATTACATGAATATGGAATTACAAGAATTTATTCTCCGGATGATGGCCGCTCTTTAGGTTTACAGGGAATGATTAATGATTTAGTGGAGCGTTCTGATTTCCCGATAGGAGATAAATTAAATGGAGAACTTGATCATATAGAAAGTAAAACGCCAACAGCTATTGCGCGTTTGATTTCGGCTGCAGAAAATTTCCCTGAAATTGCAAAACCAGTCTTTGACCAGATTCATACCAATAATACTAATTCTAAAATTCCGGTTCTTGGAATTACAGGAACAGGTGGTGCCGGTAAATCATCTTTGGTTGATGAATTGGTTCGTCGTTTCTTAATTGATTTCCCGGAGAAAACAATCGGATTGATTTCTGTAGATCCTTCGAAAAGAAAAACAGGAGGCGCTTTATTAGGAGACAGAATCCGAATGAATGCGATTAATAACCCTCGTGTATATATGCGTTCATTGGCGACCCGTCAATCGAATTTAGCTTTGTCTAAATATGTAGCTGAAGCGATACAGGTTCTAAAAGCAGCAAAATATGATTTGATTATCCTTGAAACTTCAGGAATCGGGCAGTCTGATACCGAGATTATGGATCATTCAGATGTATCCTTATATGTAATGACTCCCGAATTTGGTGCTGCGACACAATTAGAGAAAATAGACATGCTTGATTTTGCTGATTTAGTAGCTTTAAATAAATTTGATAAAAGAGGTGCTTTAGATGCGATTCGCGACGTTAAAAAACAATACCAGCGCAATCATAATTTGTGGGACAAAAATCCGGATGAAATGCCGGTTTTCGGAACAATAGCTTCACAGTTTAACGATCCTGGAATGAACACGCTGTACAAAGCGATCATGGATAAAATCGTCGAGAAAACAGAATCAAATTTACATTCGACTTTTGAAATTACGCGTGAAATGAGCGAGAAAATCTTCGTGATTCCGCCGCACAGAACACGTTATTTATCTGAAATTGCCGAGAACAACAGAAGCTATGATGAAATCGCACTTTCGCAACAAAAAGTAGCTCAGAAATTATACGGGATTTTCAAAACGATAGAGTCGGTTTCAGGAAAAATTCCACAAATCAATAAAGCAGGAATTGATGATGCAACTGTTTTGCCAGCCGGAATCCAGGAGCATGATGAAAATAGAATTTTCTTAAATCTTTTACTAAATCAATTTGATAAAGTAAAAATGGATTTAGATCCATACAACTGGGAAATTATCCTGAATTGGGATGAAAAAGTAAACAAATACAAAAATCCGCTATATACTTTTAAAGTACGTGATAAAGAAATTAAAATCGCGACCCATACAGAGAGTTTATCACATTTACAAATTCCGAAAATTGCTTTACCTAAATATGAAGCCTGGGGCGATATTTTGCGTTGGAGTTTACAGGAAAATGTTCCGGGAGAATTTCCGTTTGCTTCAGGATTGTATCCGTTTAAACGTGAAGGCGAAGATCCGTCAAGAATGTTTGCTGGCGAGGGTGGACCGGAAAGAACCAACAAACGTTTTCATTATGTGAGTGCAGGATTGCCTGCAAAACGACTTTCAACAGCTTTTGACAGTGTGACTTTGTACGGAAATGATCCAGATTTGCGTCCGGATATTTATGGAAAAATTGGTAACGCAGGAGTTTCGATTTGTTGTTTGGATGATGCTAAAAAACTGTATTCAGGTTTCGATTTGGTACATGCTTTAACATCTGTAAGTATGACTATTAACGGACCAGCACCAATGTTGTTAGGTTTCTTTATGAATGCGGCGATTGATCAGCAATGTGAGTATTATATTAAGGAGAATGGTTTAGAGAAAGAAGTTGAAGCCAAAATCAACAAAATATATGCTGAAAAAGGAGTAGAGCGCCCACATTACCAAGGAGATTTACCAGAAGGAAACAATGGTTTAGGTTTAATACTCTTGGGTGTTACCGGAGATCAGGTTTTACCTTTAGATGTTTATAATGAAATAAAAGTTAAAACATTATCGCAAGTGCGTGGAACGGTTCAGGCTGATATTTTAAAAGAAGATCAGGCACAAAATACTTGTATTTTCTCAACCGAATTTGCTTTACGATTAATGGGCGACGTTCAGGAATATTTTATTACCAAAAACGTTCGTAATTTTTATTCGGTTTCGATTTCAGGATACCATATTGCTGAGGCAGGAGCGAACCCAATTACACAGTTGGCTTTCACACTTTCAAATGGTTTTACTTATGTGGAGTATTATTTGAGCCGTGGCATGAGCATCAATGATTTTGGACCAAATTTATCATTCTTCTTCTCTAACGGAGTAGATCCTGAATATTCAGTAATTGGTCGTGTGGCGCGTAAAATTTGGGCGAAAGCCATGAAAAACAAATACGGAGCCAACGAAAGAGCGCAAATGTTGAAATATCATATTCAGACTTCAGGTCGTTCATTGCACGCTCAGGAAATTGATTTTAATGATATCAGAACGACTTTGCAGGCTTTATATGCAATTTATGATAATTGTAATTCACTGCATACGAATGCATATGATGAAGCGATTACAACACCAACAGAAGAATCTGTACGTCGTGCAATGGCAATTCAGCTGATTATCAATAAAGAATTAGGTTTGGCGAAAAACGAAAATCCAATTCAGGGATCTTTTATCATAGAAGAATTAACTGATTTGGTAGAAGCCGCAGTTTTACAGGAATTTGACCGAATCACAGAACGTGGAGGAGTGTTGGGTGCAATGGAAACCATGTATCAGCGTTCTAAAATTCAGGAAGAAAGTTTGTATTACGAAACATTGAAACATAACGGAGATTTCCCAATCGTGGGTGTCAATACATTCCTGAGTTCAAAAGGTTCTCCAACAGTAATTCCGGCAGAAGTAATTCGCGCCACTGAAGAAGAAAAACAATACCAGATTACGATGCTGGATAATCTGCATCAGTTTCACGAAGCAAAAGTAAACGAGCATTTAAATAAACTTCAGGAAGCAGCCATTAAAAACGAAAATTTATTCGACCATTTAATGGAAGCCACAAAGGTTTGTTCGCTTGGACAGATTACTTCGGCTTTGTTTGAGGTTGGTGGTCAGTATAGAAGGAATATGTAATATTCTTCATTACGAGGAAAATACAAATAAAAAAGCAGCTCTGGCTGCTTTTTTATTTACTTTTAATTACCACTTTTAAATTTGTTTTTCAATTTTTCCATTAGTGCATCAGCTTTTTCATTTTGAGAGGTGAATCGTAAAGATTCTTCATATCGGTAATAATATACTGGATCCAGATCATATGTCATGGCAAATAATTCACCATACCATTTTGCCGCTTTATCAAAATTGCAAATATCATAAGAAGAATTTCCTAGTTTTTGGAATAAATCTACAGATCTATACCCTTTTGCAACTACTTTTTCGTAGGTTTTTGTAACATCAACATATGCGTATTTTTCGCTTATTCTACTAGTTGAATAATTCTCATTCTGTCCCACAGCGCGAATAGAAAAAACAGTCAGTAGAAATAAAATAGTTTGCTTTTTTTTCATGAGCATACGATTATATGTAATTTTAACTTTACAAAAGTATTAAAACTATTAATGTGTAAGGTCATAAATTGATAATATTTTAAATTTAACTAACACAATAACAGTTTATTATGTTATATTATCTAAACGGAATTATAGCATATTATTGTGTGAAAAATAAAAAGAAATAAAAAAAAAGCAGCTCCTGGAACGAGCTGCTTTTAACTTTTTGGGCAAAAAGAGTGATTAACGACGAAATGCAGGACTTTCGTTTACTGATTCCTCTAACTTTACAGTCTTTGTTTTTTTAGTTGCAACTTTAATTTCGTGTTTAACAACTTTACTGTTTTCCTTTACTTCTAAAACATAAGTTCCGGCTGGAAAACCTTCTAAACTTATTGTTTTTGAAATCTCTAATTTGTCTGCAGCAGAATTTCCTGTGTACACCAAATTATTGTTTTCATCAAAAATTGAAAAAATTGAAGTTTCAACAGTGTTTAAAGTAAAACTAACTACTTTTCCATTTCCGGTTTTTATATTCAAAATATAATCACCTTTTCCTTCAATTGCATAAGTAAAAATTGTTGTTAAAAATACGGTAACAACTAAGCCCATTTTAATAAATTTTGTCATGTTTTTTTTAAATTGTTTACTATTATTTTGGAACGTGCAAAACTACAAATTCAAATTGAATTTTATGCAAAAATAAGCCGTTTTCAAACGGATAAGTTGTTGAATTAAAGATGTTTCTGTAGTTTTATTAAAGTATATACGTAAAAAGTAAGTTCTTGGATGTTTTTTTACGAAATTTTTAAAAGTTTAAAAATCAGATTATTAAGTTTGTAAGAATAGTTTTGGAAAAACGTCCTACGATTTAATTGTTATATATTATAAGGCACAAAAAAAACAGCTCAATAACCACAAAGAGCTGTTTTAAAACAATCACGTTTTCTTTCTAACTATCTAACCTCATTTTTATACTTATGAGAAGTATAAACTTTTTTAGCGTGTTGCAACGCTAGTACTTTTATTGTAAAATGCTGATTTGTAAACTGATGAAATTGCTTTTTTTGATAACACAGAAGTGTCATCAGTAATTGTAATTTCATGAGTTACTTTTTTTACATTATCTTCTACTTCTAGATAGTAAGTTCCTTCCGGAAATTCTTCTAAGTTAAAAGTTCTCAAAATTCCATCTTTACCTGAAGCATTTTCAGCATAAATTAGATTACCATCTTTGTCGTAAATAGCCAAGCTTGCTTTTTTTACCTGATTAAGGGCAAAAGTGATAAGCTTTCCATCTCTTTTTAAAACATGAAGATTAAAATCTTCATTCCCGTCAATTGCATAAGTACTCATTCCTGTGAAAAGCACCGCACATACTAAACTTAATTTTAAAATCTTTTTCATGGCATTAGTTTTTAAATTAATAGTTCTAATTCTCTGATGCTAAATTACTTCAGTTATAAGGTTTTTACCACAACTCTATTTTCCGATTTCGATGCTGTATTCTCATTTACGAAACCGTTATAGGTTAAAGTTTGAATTATTTTTAGTGTTTTTGTTAATTTGATTATTATTTTTCAACGTTTTGCCGTAATGTTAGGTTTTTGATTTGCTAACTTTTTGGTAACAATTATAGTGGAAAAATTGTCTTTATTATTATCTCATTGTTTTGACAAATTATGCTTTAAAATGATGAGTTGCATTTTTTCAAAAGAGGGCAGAGGATTTGATGAGGATTGTAATTTGATAAAACGGAATGCTTTTTAATTTTTTCAAAAAATAAGGCACAAAAAAAACAGCTCAATAACCACAAAGAGCTGTTTATAAACATTTAAGTTTTAAACTTTACTAACTATCTAACCTCATTTTTATACTATATGAAAAGTATAAACTTTTTTAGCGTACTGCTACGCTAGTATTTTTAGCTGAAGAAGCTTTATAAGTTGATGAAATTGCTTTTGTAGATAAAACAGAAGCATTTTCAGTAATTGTAATTTCGTGTCTTATTTTTTTAGTGCTGTCTTCTACTTCTAAGTAATAAGTTCCTGCTGGAAATTCTTCAAAGCTAAAAGTTCTTAAGATTCCATCTTTTCCTGAAGCACTCTCAGAATAGATTAAATTACCATCTTTATCATATATAGCCAGGTTTGCTTTTTTAACCTGGTTCATAGCAAACGTCACAAGTTTTCCGTTTCCTTTTAATACACGTAGGTTAAAATCTTCATTTCCTTTTCCATCAATTGCGTAAGTACTTATTCCTGTGAAAAGTACTGCAAGTACTAAACTTAATTTTAAAATCTTTTTCATGACTATCTTTTTTTAAATTATTAGTTCTAATTCTCTGATGCTAAATTAGTACAGTAATGGATTTTTTATCACAACTGTATTTTCCAATTTCTATGCTATATTCTCATTTACGAAACCGTTATAGGTTAAAATTTGAATTATTATAGGTGTTTTTGTTAATTCGGCTAATATTTTTCAAACTTTTTAAATAATTAACGTTTTTTGTATTTGTCCAATATTCTTACAAATATGCTATATGTGTATAAAAAAGGAGAATTAAATACGATATATTAAAAAAATCAGCAATAAAAATACGGGTCATGAAAAATACCGGTATTTTAGTGTAAATTGCCTATTCCTGTTTTCTGCCGTATTCTCATTTACGAAACCGTTATAGGTTAAAATTTGAATTATCTTAGGTGTTTTTGTTAAATTTGCTATTATTTTTTAAAGATTTTTATCATGAAGACAATCGCCCCAGCTCTTGAAGTGATAACAAACTCGTACGGAAGTTCTTTTACCTACGCCCAACACGCCGAAAAGACAAATAGTAAAGCCCATTTGTGGCATTATCATCCTGAAATTGAATTGGTTTACATAAATGGAGGCGCAGGCAAAAGACAAATAGGAAGCCATGTTTCTTATTACACGAACGGTAGTTTGCTTCTGATAGGTGCTAATTTGCCTCATTGTGGTTTCACTAATGAGCAGACAGGAAATATAAATGAAACAGTTATTCATATTAAACCTGAATTTTTAGGGAATGAATTTTTTGTAGCTCCGGAAATGAAGAGGATTCAAAAGATTTTGCAGAAATCAAAAGGTGGAATTGCTTTTGGAGGAGAAACTAAAAAGAGAATTGGAGACAAAATTGAGATGATGGAGCATCAGCTTCCATTTGAACGTTTAATGTCTCTTTTGAGTATTTTAGATGAATTGGAAGCTTCTGACGAATATACAATTCTGAATGCCGATGGCATGATGTTACAAATGCAGACTCAGGACAACGATCGTATGAATGTAATTTTTAATTATGTAAAAGATCATTTTCAGGAATCGATTGCTATAGATGAGGTTTCCAGTCTGGTGAGTATGACAACACCATCATTTTGTAGATATTTCAAGAAAATATCAAACAAAACTTTTACTGAATTTGTAAATGAATATCGCGTTGTTCATGCATCGAAACTTTTGGCTGAGAAACCGATCAGTATCAATGAGGTTTGCTATGAAAGCGGATTTAATAATTTCAGCCACTTCAGTAAATCATTTAAGCAATATACGGGCGTAAGTGCTTCACAATACAGGCATGAGAGCAGGATTTTTATAGGTTAAAAGAGTAAGTCTAATGATGGGAAAAATGTTAGACACATAGATACATAGATCATTACATAATATAAATATAGAGTACAGCGTTTCACTTGTTAAAACACATAGCTATGTGTTTATATGCTAAGTGAAACGCTTTTTTAATTTAAATAAGGCTATGTTTCTATGTGTTAGAGAAATTTCAGCTTACAAATAGTAATTCGATTAGTGAAAACTGGTCGGATTTTTCATATAATTTATTTGGAAAAAGGTATATTTACAATCCCTAATCTGAAAAAATTATAATATGAAAAACTTTAAAAATTTAGTATTTGCAGCTTTTTTGTGTATTTCATCAATGACTTACGCCGCAAAAGTAGATACGTTACAAATTGCCAGTACAGCGATGAGCAAAACCTACAAAGCTGCAGTTGTGTTGCCAAATTCTTATGCCAAAAGTAAGACAGCTTATCCGGTTTTGTATTTGCTGCATGGCGCTTATGGCCATTTTAGTGATTGGCTAAAAAACACACCAAACAAAAAATTAGTACAAACTTTATCTGATCAATACAATATGATTATTGTAATGCCGGAAGGAGAAACTTTTAGTTTTTATTTGGACAGTCCGGTAAATAAAGGAAGCCAGTTTGAAACCTTTATCACGCAGGAAGTAATTCAGAAAGTAGATAAAACGTACCGAACAATCAACAACAGAAACGGAAGAGTTATCACCGGACTTTCGATGGGTGGGCATGGTGCATTGTATTTATCAGCCAAGCATCCTGAATTGTTTTGCGCCGCCGGAAGCATGAGCGGGGCAGTAGATATGAGTACAATGCTTAACAGAGAATCATCGGCTCAGGTAGTGAAATTGATGCAGCCTGTTTTTGGAGATAAAAGTGATAATTCAGAAATGTATGCACAATATGCTGTGATGAATATGCTTGATAAAATAAAAGCTAATAAACTGGCTTTGATTATAGATTGCGGTGTCGATGACTTTTTAATAGAACCAAACAGAGAATTACATCGTAGATTAGTATATAGTAAGGTAGAGCATGATTACACTGAACGTCCAGGGGCACATACTTGGGATTATTGGGAAAATTCACTGCCATATCACGTATTATTTTTCAATAAAATATTGCTTAAAAACCAGCAGGTTGCAAAAAAATAGTTGAAAAAATAAACAAAGAATGTCCAAATCACTTTTTTTGGTTTGGTTTTTGGAAGACCTTTATATATAAACGTTATAAAAATAAAAATTATGAAAAAGATACTTACCCTTTTCGCAGTAGTCGGATTAATCGTGTTTTCAAGCTGCGAAGGACCAGAAGGGCCTCCGGGGCCTCCGGGAGAAGATGGTGGAGAATTAATAACTGAAGTTTTTGAAGTTCAGATGGACTTTAATACAGGTAATAATTTTGGTAAAACTTTTCCCTTAAAACCAAAGATATATTCCGGAGATAATCTCTTAGTTTATGAATTAGTTAATACTAATGGTGGAATCGATACCTGGGCATTATTACCGCAACTTTATTATTTTGCAAGTGGTACAGCGCAGTATAATTATGAGTTTTCTTATGACCAATTCTCTATTTTTGTTGATGCGAGCTTCCCTTTAACGCAATTACCTGCAACCTTTACAACAGCTAAAGTGTTTAGGGTAGTTATTATTCCTGGAGATGATGGAATTAATAGCGGAGGACCAAATTCTAAAACAGTAAATAAAGCAGATTATTCAGATTATAATGAAGTTATCAAAAGGTATAATATTGATGATAGCAATGTTAAAAGAATAAAATAATAAAGTAGCATAAAAAAAGGAAATCGTAAGATTTCCTTTTTTTATGAATATATTTTTAAAAGCGATTATTCTCCATCAGCATCGGTAAGTTCTTTTTCTTCTCCAAATTTTAGAGAAACCAGGATTCCAATTAAAAGCGACAAGGCGATAAATCCTAAAGACGCCCATTCCGGAACGTGAATAAAATCGTGAAGTATCATTTTGAGTCCAACAAATGCTAAAATAGCAACTAAGCTGTATTCTAAATAGCTGAATTTTGCCAGCATATTTGCCAGGAAGAAATACATTGAACGTAATCCTAAAATAGCAAAAATATTTGAGCTAAAAACCAAGAAAGGATCTGAAGTAATAGCCAGAATTGCAGGAACGCTGTCTACAGCAAATAAAACATCCATCACTTCAATTACAATCAAAGCTACGAATAACGGAGTTGCAGCTTTTTTTCCTTTTTCAGTTAAAATAAAAAATTTCTCATGATCTGTTTCAGAGGTTATTGGAATAATTTTTCCTAATGTTTTGTATACGAACGAATCTTTCGGCTGAAAATCTTCCTCTTCCCCGGTGAACAACATTTTTAAAGCGGTAAAAATCAAAAATGCACCAAATAAATAGGTGGTCCATGTAAATTTATTGATCAGCATAACTCCGAAGAAAATCATTAAACCACGGAAAACAATAGCACCCAGAATTCCCCAGAATAAAACACGATGCTGGTATTTTTGAGGTATTTTAAAAGAAGCAAAAACAATGGCTATGACAAAGATATTGTCAACACTTAAAGAAAGTTCTATCAAATAACCCGTAATAAACTTCATTGAAGCAACGGCAGGTTTTAGATTGTCTGGATTTGCAATATAATCTGTAGTATAAAGCCAGTAAATTACTCCTGAAAATACGAAAGATAATGTTACCCAAATCAGTGTCCACTTGCTTGCTTCTTTGGTGCTAATAATATGAGGGTCCTTATTAAAAACGCCTAAATCCAGAGCAAGAATAAGTACGACTGCCAATAAAAATAAAGTCCAGACCATTGTGATATTTTTTTAAATGATTTACAAAGATAGTTTTTGAGTTTTAACTTAAAAATTAAATTATTAGAAAAATACGTTCAATTTAGGTAATGTGTGTGTGTTTTAGTAATCTACTCTCTTTTTATGTCATTTCTGACAAGATTGTGAAAATATTGTCGGGATTGCTTGTACGTGTCGACTTTTGTCAAAGTTTAAAACTTTGACAAAGGTTTACCATAGTCGTGTATTTATAAAAAAAAGTGCCATCAATTACGATGGCACTTTCCAGTATAATTTAATCTAAGAATTATAGCGCTGATTTTACAGTTTTGATAATTCTTGCAGCAATTTTGTATGGATCACCGTTTGAAGCTGGTCTTCTGTCTTCCAGATATCCTTTCCATCCTTTTTGAACGGTATATAAAGGAATTCTGATTGAAGCTCCTCTATCAGATACTCCATAAGAGAAATCGTGAATAGAAGCAGTTTCGTGTTTACCTGTCAAACGTTGTTCATTGTAAGCTCCGTAAACTGCAATATGTTCTTCGACAACAGGACGGAAAGCTTCACATATTTTTTCGTAAGTTTCTTTAGAACCACATGTTCTCAACACTTCGTTAGAGAAGTTAGCGTGCATTCCAGAACCATTCCAGTCAGTATCTCCTAGTGGTTTTGGATGATATTCAATATAGTAACCATATTTTTCAGTCAAACGGTCTAATAAGTAACGGGCAACCCAGATTTCGTCTCCGGCTTTTTTAGCACCTTTAGCGAATAATTGGAATTCCCATTGCCCGCAAGCAACTTCCTGATTGATTCCTTCAAAGTTAAGTCCTGCAGCGATACATAAGTCAGCATGTTCTTCTACTAATTTTCTTCCGTGAGTGTTTTTTCCACCTACAGAGCAGTAGTACATACCTTGTGGAGCAGGATATCCTCCAACCGGGAAACCTAATGGCAATAAAGTTTTAGTATCCATGATGAAATATTCTTGTTCGAAACCAAACCAAAAATCTTCATTATCATCATCAATAGTAGCTCTTCCGTTAGAAGGGTGTGGTGTTCCGTCTGCGTACATAACTTCAGACATAACTAAATATCCGTTGATACGTGTTGGATCTGGGTAAATTGCAACAGGAACTAAAAGACAGTCTGAAGATCCACCTTCAGCTTGTTTTGTTGACGAACCATCAAATGACCAGTTTCCAAGTTCTTCTAATGTTCCTTTGAAATTTTCGTGCTCTTCAACTTTAGTTTTACTTCTAAGATTTTGAGTTGGTTCATATCCATCTAACCAAATGTACTCTAACTTAATTTTAGCCATAATAATATAAATTTATTTTTTTGTTTTTTTTCGCTGGGTCAAATATAGATTTATTTTTTTAGTCCTAAAAATTAGGGGGCTATTTTGTTTTGCGGTGTATTATTTTTTAGAGAAGCGCAATTTAATTGGGGGTATATTTTTAAAAAAGCAATTTTTAACAGCTTAAAAAAATAAATTCGTAATAATTACGGAATATTTTTGAATATCATGGTTAAGAAATTATGAAAAAATGTTTATTTAATGAATAATACTGCGGAGTTTTGTTATATTTCTTCGATATGAACTCATTATTCTTTGTAAAAAGCTCCTTCTGTTGAAAAATCATCGTTAAAATTTCTAAAATATAAGTTCTCTACAGGCTGTTTTATTGTTTATATTTGTTTCTCTTTTTTTAGTAAAAATTATTACAAATTTTAAACTTATATACATGTCAACATTACGTTTCCAAGCTTTAAAAGAAGCTTCGACAAGAAAGCCTGTACATTTTGAAGAAATCGACAAAAAGTCTAATCTTTTTGGTTCAAATGTGTTTAATGAGAAAGCAATGAAGCAATATTTAACTTCGGATGCTTTAAAAGGAGTGAGGGATGCGATTCAGCACGGAACTAAAATAGACAGAAAACTGGCAGATTATATTGCCATGGGAATGAAAGAATGGGCGTTGGCAAAAGGTGTTACACATTATACGCACTGGTTTCAGCCACTTACAGGAACAACCGCAGAAAAACATGATGCTTTTTTTGAAACATCTTATGACGGAAGTGATCCTGTAGAAAAATTTGGAGGAGCGCAATTAGTTCAGCAGGAGCCTGATGCATCAAGTTTCCCGAATGGCGGAATCAGAAATACGTTTGAAGCCAGAGGTTATACGGCCTGGGATCCTACTTCTCCCGCATTTATCTACGGAACAACTTTATGTATCCCGACGGTATTTATTGCCTATACCGGAGAAGCTTTAGATAATAAAATTCCGTTATTAAGAGCATTATCTGCAATGGATGAAGCAGCTACAGAAGTATGCCGTTATTTTGATAAAAATGTCAAAAAAGTAACAGCAACTTTAGGTTGGGAGCAGGAATATTTCCTTATTGATAAAGCTTTGGCAAATTCACGCCCGGATTTGATGATGACCGGAAGAACGTTATTAGGACATACATCGGCCAAAGGCCAGCAATTAGACGATCATTATTTTGGATCTATCCCAACGCGTGCCTTAACTTATATGAGAGATTTGGAGCAGGAATGTATGTTGTTAGGAATTCCTGTAAAAACCCGTCATAACGAAGTAGCACCAAATCAGTTTGAGCTGGCTCCAATTTTCGAAGAAACCAATTTGGCTGTAGATCATAATTCACTTTTGATGGATGTAATGCAGCGAGTAGCGGAACGTCATGACTTTAAAGTATTATTTCATGAAAAACCATTTAAAGGTGTTAACGGTTCAGGAAAACACAATAACTGGTCATTAGCGACAGATACCGGAATTAACTTGTTGAGTCCAAGTAAGACGCCAATGAGCAATTTACAATTTTTAACTTTCTTTATCAATACTATAAAAGCGGTTAACGATTACGAAACTTTATTGAGAGCTTCTATTGCAACTGCAAGTAATGATCATAGATTAGGAGCAAATGAAGCACCGCCGGCCATTATTTCTGTTTTTATAGGGGCACAATTAACTAAGGTTTTATCTGAATTAGAAAGTGTAACAACAGGAAAATTGTCTCCAGAAGAAAAAACCGATTTAAAACTGAATGTTGTTGGTAAAATTCCGGACGTTCTTTTAGACAATACAGATAGAAACAGAACTTCACCTTTTGCTTTTACAGGAAATAAATTTGAGTTTAGAGCAGTTGGTTCAAATGCAAATTGTTCGAACGCTATGACAACGCTTAATGCAATTGTAGCGAAACAATTAAAAGATTTTAAAATTGAGGTTGATAATTTGATCGAATCTAAAGACATGAAAAAAGATGATGCAATCTTTAATGTTTTGAGAGAATACATCAAACAATCTAAAAAGATTCTTTTTGAAGGCGACGGATATAGCGATGCGTGGGAAAAAGAAGCTGCTAAACGCGGATTAAGTAATTTTAAAACTACACCTGAAGCCATTAAAGCTAAAGTTTCTAAACAAGCTCTTGATTTATTTGATGAATTGGGAATCCTGAATCACGTTGAAGCTGAAGCGCGTTACGAAATTGAATTGGAAGAATACACAAAAAAAATTCAGATTGAAGGAAGGGTGTTAGGAGATATTTCAAGAAATCATGTAATTCCGACTGCAATTCGTTATCAAAATACATTAATTGAAAATGTTAAAGGTTTAAAAGAAATCTTTGGAAAAGAATTTGAAACCATTGCTAAAGAGCAAATCGTTCTGATTAAAGAAATTTCCGGTCATATTGAAGGAATCAATTCAAAAGTGTTGGCAATGACCAACGAAAGAAAAAAAGCAAATCAATTGACCGATGCGCAGAAAATGGCCGAAGCATACTGTAATAAAGTAAAACCTTATTTTGAAGATATTAGAAACCATTGTGATAAATTAGAATTATTAGTAGACGACGAAAGTTGGACATTAACTAAATACAGAGAATTGTTATTTACCAAATAACATTTCCAAAACATTCAATTAAAGCCTGTCTCAAAAAGACAGGCTTTTTTTGTGATTATGTTAAAATAAAGGTTTGATGTCATGAATTTTAACATTTGTTTGACTTTAAATGTAAGGAAATTGTAATAAGTAGTTTTTTTCTTACTGTTAAAAAAAACAAAAAAGGCAGTTCATCGAGATAGTTTCACATTTCATCGAAAAGACGTTAAGATCTTGTAAAATACGTATTTATACTTGATTCGATTTTGGAGAAGTTTTCTAATTTTGAATATGGAAATGAGAAAATAAGTCCAGAATTTTATTTTCAAATGATGATTTGAATCCCCAGATTCCTTTCCCCAAATTGCAAAACCTACATAATAATTTGTATTAATAACCAATTAAATATATTTATTATGAAAAAAGTAATTTTTAGCATCTCCGCGATGCTGCTTGCAGGTTTTGGTTTCGCTCAAAATGTCAGCGATGTTGATCAAACAGGTTTATTAAATGGTGCACTAGTTGTACAAGTAGGATCAAACAATTCAGATGTTGATCAAATTGGTATTGCTAACGTTGCAATTGTAGGGCAGTTAGGAGCCGGAAACGACTCACAAGTTTTCCAATTAGGAGCGGGTAATCTTGCTGTTGTGGCACAAGTTGGAGTAGATAACACATCTACTGTTACTCAGGGAATTTGGGTAGGAAATGTTGCAACTACTACACAAATCGGAATTGCAAATAATTCTGATGTATTACAAATAGGTAATTATAATACTGCAAGTACTACTCAACTTGGTATTGGTAATGGCGCTTTGACAATTCAGTTTGGAGAAGGCAATGATGCATCTACTGATCAATTCGGATTGTTCAACAGTGCAACTACTTTACAATTAGGATTTGATAACACTTCTATAATTGAACAAAACGGAATTGGAAACTTTGCTGCTACTGCTCAATTTGGATCTGATAACTGGAGCTCAGTTACTCAAACAGGATTCTTAAATGGAAGCGTAGTTGTACAAGCTAACTAAGAAAAAACCAAGAAAAGGAAGAACTTAACATGTTAAGTCCTTCCTTTTTTTTATTACAATAAATACTATGAAACGTTTATCAGCTATCCTTTTATTTCTAATTACAGGAATTTTATTCTCACAAACAATTGATGGGAATAAAAGCGATTACGTTTTAGCAACAACCAACAACCGCAATCAAAATCAAGCACGAAATCAATATATTATCAGTAATAATATTGTGAAAGTTGCACAAATTGGTAACTACAATCAAGCCAATTTAACCATCATCAGCAAAAATGCCTATGTGACTGCACAACAAACAGGCAATAACAACTACATGAATGTCTACAAAAATGCTGATGAAATTAATCAATCCTATATACAATCAGGCAATAACAATTATATAAGTGATTTTTCATTGTATTCACGAGGAACCAATACAATGGCAATCAATCAGGAAGGCAATAATTTATCGGTTTTCAATAATGGCTCAAATTCGATATCTAAAGATTTAATAATTAATCAATCTGGAAATTCAGGAACAATTTACGTATACAATCGCTAGGATTATGAAAAAGTACCTGACCATAGTATTTGTTGTATGTGCTATTTTTTTTTCAGAGCTGGGATTTTCGCAAATGGTCTACAAAGAAGTAAAGGCTAAAATCGAAGTGAAAGAAATTGAAAACCTGCTTGCTATAACCGGAACTGTTGAAAATTTAAAATCGGAGTTCAAGAATATTTCATACAAATTGAGTGTATTCAAAAAAAACAAAACAAATTCTAATAAATCAAATAACGCTCAGGACGGAAGAGTAACATTAGAACCCATTCAAAAAGTTGAACTTTCTAAAACGCAGGTCAACTTTACAAAAGAGGATGAAATTATAATATTGTTATTGATTTACGACGAACATAACACCATTATTGGTAAAGACAGAGTTGTTTTTGGAGAAGAAGCAAAAGATGATACAGGACAATCAATTCCTGTAGATGGAATAGAAATGGTAGGAATTGTCGCCAATGATACCAAAACAAAACTCGGAAATGATTTTTATGATTTTTTTTATGCTCAATATTCTAAATTAAGAGTTCATACCACCAAAATAGTAACAGTTCAGGAAGAATTGACTTTTGGCCGAACTACAAAAATTACGATTCTTGTTGACGGAGAAATAATACAGGAATTTATTTCGCGTCCGGATGAAGATTTTTTAAAATATATGGCAGAAGATTCTGCTTCTAAAGCATTTAAATATTTTAAAGATATAGAAAAGCAAAATAAAATTATTACGCAGTATTAAAATTTTGATACAGTAATGAATTCTAATCTATTTGTTTAATGGATGTCTGTTTGTTTTATGATGTTGACTAAAAACTAAATTTCAATCCTATGAAAATTATAGCTTCAATAATTTGCGTCTTTGGTTTTTGTACCATTTCCATGGCTCAGGATTTAGCATACAAGCCTATAAATCCAGCCTTTGGCGGAGATACTTTTAATTACCAATGGCTGTTAAATTCGGCAGATGCACAAAATAAATATAAAGAAGATACAACCGATGCTTATAAACAGCCAACAGATTTAGAGCGATTTAAAAGTAATTTGAATAATCAATTATTAAACAGAATTTCAAATTCACTTTTAGACGATCAGTTAGGAACAGGTACGGGTGGTACCGGAACCGGTGGAACTGGCAGCGGACTAGGCCCTGGAACGTATGTTTTCGGAACGCTGTCAGTAGATGTATATCCTTCAAATTTGGGTTTAGTAGTGGATATTCTGGATACAGATACCGGTGAGCAAACACAAGTAATTATACCGGGTAATTAGATGTAACCGTCTATTTTAATAACGAGTTTTTATAAAATTAAGGTTCATGTTTTATTGTAAATGATCAAATTATGAATAAAAGTCCCCTTTTTCTATTGTTAGTAACCTGCCTATTTTCAGGATGTGGAGCCTATTTTAATCAGCCAGTTGGCGTTCAAAAAGCAGCTTTTGGAGAAAACACTCCTGCAACTGCGTCATTGGCTGAAATACCAAAGCCAAAAGAACAAATTGTGGTTGGTGTTTATAAATTTAAAGACCAGACCGGGCAGTATAAAGCAACAGAATTAGGAAGTACGTTTAGTACTGCGGTAACTCAGGGTGCTACATCTATTTTGATAAAAGCACTTGAAGATTCAAAATGGTTCATCCCTATTGAACGTGAAAATCTGGGAAATTTATTAAACGAACGAAATATTATTCGGTCCACCCGTCAGGAATATGCAGCGAAAACAGAACCAAATGAAGCTGTTTTGACACCACTGTTATTTGCCGGAGTTTTACTTGAAGGCGGAATTATTTCATACGATACCAATATTATTACCGGTGGTTTTGGAGCCAGATATTTTGGAGCCGGCGGATCTGTAAAATACAGACAAGACAGGGTAACCGTTTATTTAAGATTAGTTTCGACTTCAAACGGAAAAATATTAAACACTGTTTATGTTTCTAAAACTATCCTCTCACAAAGTGTCGATGCGAGTTTGTTTCGATACGTTAATCTGAATAGGCTTTTAGAAGTAGAAACCGGTTTTACAAGAAACGAACCAATACAATTAGCTGTTACCGAAGCTATTGAAAAAGCCGTAGAAGGATTAATAGTTGATGGTATAAAAGATAATATTTGGGAAGTAAACGCTCCTAAAAAACAAGTTGATACGTTTATTGAACAATACGATAAGGAAAAAGACGAAGCAAATTTGGCACAACTTTACAATAGACATTTAGACGAAAAAAGAGCCAGATTTGGTTTGGAACTAACAGGTGGAGCAACTTATATGCAGGGAGATTATGCGAATCCGGTTGCCAAACCAATGGGACGGGGGGCATTAAAGTTCTTTTTTACTCCGGCTTTTGATATTAGCGCATCCACGAATGTGTTCACTCTCGGAAACAAAAATAAACTCGATGTAGGGTATACCACCTTAGATATAAACTTAGAATTTCTCATTTTACCACAGGACACTTTTACCCCATATGTTTTTGGAGGAACTGGTGTCGGATTCAATAAAGATGTAGAAAATGTTCATAGCAAGGTTCAGTTTGGAGCGGGTGTCGAATATCTGGCTACGAATCATCTTGGAGTGAAATTGTATGGGGAATACAATTTGAACTTTACCGATAATATTGATTATGTAGAACAGGGAGTCCGGGATGATTATTACTGGAGATTTGGCTTAGGATTAACCTATTATTTTCCTAAAAGTTATAAATACAATAAGAAATAATTTCAAAAGATAACCGAAGTAAATTCGACATAAGTCTAACAAAATAAGTCTCAAATGAAAATAGGATTAAAAATATTGGTGTGTTTTCTTCTTTTGATTTCTTGTAGTGAAGAACAAATTGATGAAAACGGAACAGGTTCTGCAAAGGGAAGAGTGGTAGATTCCCGAACCTTTGAGCCAATCGCAAATGCCCGTGTCTCTTCAAGTCCAACAACCAGCACAGTATTCTCAGATAAAGATGGGTACTTTGTAATGGAAAAAATACCAGTTGGAAAGTATTCTTTTCAGGCCCAAAAAGATGGTTTCATTGCCAGATTTCAACCTGGAACAATCGAGAAAGACCTTGAAATTCAGCTTGTTTTTGAGCTAGACGTTTCGACTGCGACTAATAAACCACCCGAAATTCCTGTACTGACAGCACCTGCAGACAATGCTGTAAGCCAGCCTTTAACCTTAGATTTGACCTGGACAGCTACAGATCCGGAGTCAGATCCTGTAACGTATGAGGTAACCATAAAAAACGGAACAACTGATGAAGTTAAAACGTATAAAGATCTTAAAACTATGACCTTAAACATTTCCGGTTTAAATTATAGTACAAAATACTACTGGCAGGTTTCGGCAAATGACGGAATCAATAAACCAACCAACAGCGTTGTAAATTCATTTACGACTCTGGCATTCCCAAATCCAAGATATTTGTACGTTAAAAAGATCAAAAATAACAATGTTATTTATACAGCAGATGATGCAGGAAATGAATTGCAATTGACTTCATCAGAAGTTAATAGCTATAGACCGAGAAAAAATTTGAGTATCAACAGAATTGCTTACATCAGTTCTGACGGATCCCTGAATCAAATCTTCAGTATGAATCCTGATGGAACAGATATAAAACAAATCACCAATTTCATTCCAATTGCAGGATTTAATATGGAGCATGTAAATTACAGCTGGAGTGCCAATGGAAGACAGATTATTTATCCAAATTTTGATAAATTATATCGCATCGATTCAGATGGTTCAGGGTTAGTCCAATTATTCAAAACGCCAAACGGCAAATTAATTTCAGAATGCGACTGGAGTCAGGACGGAAGCAAGATTGTCCTGAAAGTAAATGATCTTTCAGGCTATGGTGTTGAAATCTATGTTATTAATATGGCAGGAGATGTATTATATCAAGTGGTTTCAGGATTAAGTGGAGCAGTTAGTGGTATTAATATTTCAATAGATAATAGTAGAATTGTTTATACAAGAGATGTTTCAGGATTCGAAAATTCTAATTACAGACGATTAGATTCCAGAATATTCATATATACTGTTGCGACTAATACTTCGGCAGAATTAGATACTCAAAAAGAGAATGGTTTTAACGATCTAGACGTAAAATTCTCTCCAAATGAAGCAAAAGTAATTTTTGTCAATACATCAAATGACGGTGTATCTGCAAAAAATATCCAGACAGCCAGTACAACCCCTGGCACGACAACAGGAACAGGTGGTACCGCAACTACCACAAGAACAACATTGTTTTCAAATGCATCAATGCCAGATTGGAAATAATGTAAAATATTGCGATTATAAAACAATTTAGTTTAAAAAATTCGGGAGCATTCACACTGCTGCCGAATTTTTTTGTGAATCAGACATCCGAATCAACCTAAGAATTAAAAAAAGGGATTATCTTTGCACCACATCAACACAAACTAAGTTTTCATGAGTTCAGATTCTAGCAAAAGGTACGCACAAAGAGGTGTTTCGGCATCAAAAGAAGACGTACACAACGCCATAAAAAATATCGATAAAGGTTTATTTCCTCAGGCATTCTGCAAAATTGTTCCCGATTATTTAACTCAGGATGCAGAACACTGCCTAATTATGCATGCCGATGGAGCTGGTACAAAATCGTCTTTGGCTTATATGTACTGGAAAGAAACTGGTGATATTTCAGTTTGGAAAGGAATTGCACAAGATGCTTTAATCATGAATATTGATGATTTATTATGTGTTGGAGCAACAGATAATATTTTGCTTTCTTCAACTATTGGAAGAAATAAAAACTTAATTCCTGCGGAGGTTATTTCGGCAATTATTAATGGAACCGAAGAACTGATCAACGAATTAAAATCTTTCGGTGTAACCATCCATTCAACAGGAGGAGAAACTGCCGATGTTGGCGATGTAGTTCGTACTATCATTGTAGATTCTACTGTAACAGCCCGAATGAAACGCAGCGATGTTGTTGACAATGCAAATATCAAAGCAGGTGACGTTATTGTTGGTTTGGCTTCTTTTGGTCAGGCAACTTACGAAAAAAGCTATAACGGCGGAATGGGAAGTAACGGATTAACATCTGCCCGTCACGATGTTTTCGGAAAATATTTAGCTAAAAAATATCCTGAAAGTTACGATGCTCTTGTTCCTGAAGAATTAATTTATTCAGGTCAGGTAAATTTAACTGATGCGGTTGAAAACAGCCCAATAAACGCTGGTCAATTGGTACTTTCGCCAACAAGAACCTACGCGCCAATTATCAAGAAAATTTTAGATACTTATACACCAGACGATATTCACGGAATGGTGCATTGCAGTGGAGGAGCGCAAACTAAAATTCTTCATTTCGTTCAGAATTTACACATTATAAAAGATAATTTATTCCCGGTTCCACCATTATTCAGGTTAATTCAGGAGCAATCAAAAACCGATTGGAAAGAAATGTACCAGGTTTTCAATTGTGGTCATCGTATGGAAATTTACGTACCGGAAAACATTGCTCAGGATATTATAGCGATTTCAAAATCGTTCAATGTCGACGCACAAATCGTTGGTAGAGTAGAAGCTGCAGATTCAAAGAAATTAACAATCAACAGTGAATACGGAACTTTTACATATTAAAAAATATTTCACCATATAAGTAATATAAGTTCATTTTAAACTTAATGAAATAAATGTCAAGCTGAGCGAAATTCTGGTAATCTAATTCCTTTACTTCGATGAGCTTGATATTATTTTATTAATAAGGGAATGAATATTATATTTCTTAAATAACTTATATGGTTTATAAAACACAAGCTATGTACGAACTACTTTTTTGGAGATATTTAGATGAGATATATTTAAATCATCACGAAGTTTACGAAGCACTTCTCGAAAAACAAGAAGTTGACGGATTAGAAATACTTCCTGTTGAGGTAATTTTCAACCGCATCAATTCCGTATTTTCTCAATGGGAAAAAGTAGATGAAAACAGCTGGCAAAACACCAAAGGTAAAGGTGCATTCCAAGTTATTTCAACACCTCAAAGTATTAAAATTGATTGCTACGGTACAGAAGGAAAAACCATGAATAAGCTAGTGGGTTTGATGGAAGAATTCAAATGTCCTTTATACGACCCGCAAGTTCCGGAGCGTTATGATGAAATGAGCGAATAATTAATAAAAAACGGTCCCTAAATTGGGACCGTTTTTATTTATACAGACTCTAATTTTTTGCCATTTCTGTCGGTGGATTTAAAAGAACTGGTTCTCCAAAACCAATCTCCCCTAATTTTTGTAATTGGGTTTTTGCATCACCAACAACGACATAAATCATTTCATTTACGTTTAAATATTTGTCTGAAAGCTTTTGAACTTCTTCAATTGTCATGCTTTTTACAATTTTTTCACGTTGTTTGGTATAATCATTTGGAAAATTGTAATTGCTGATGTCAAAAAGCATATTCAATTTTGCAGAAAATGTTTCAAATGTTCTCGCATTACTTTTAACTAGAAAGTCTTTTGTGACATCAAGATCAGTTTTACTGAAATTTTTACCATATTGACCTGTTATTTCTTTAATTAAACTAACTGATTCATAAGTCACATTAGATCGTACGCCACTTTCAATAGCAAACGAACCTTTGTTGTTTGAACCATCAAACCAAGATGAGATACCGTAAGTATATCCTTTTCCTTCTCTTAATTGTTGTGTCAGTTCCGAAGCAAAACCACCTCCGCCTAAGCGGTAATTCAATATTTTGGCAGGATAAAAATCTTTATCAGTAGCGGCAAGTGCAAGGTATCCTATTCGAATTACAGATTGTTTTGCATCAGGTACGTCATAAAAATAAATTTTTGATTGGGCTGCTGCTTTTGAGCTTTCTACTTTAGGAATGCTAACTTCTTTAGATTGCCATTCCTTATTTAGCCCGGCTAAAGATTTATTCACATCTGCTTCTGAAATAGCACCAACAATCTGAAAATTAGAGATTGATGGCGAAATGTTTTTCGAATAATAATTTTTTAAATCTTCAATAGTAATGCCTTTAACCGAATTCTCGGTTCCGATATTATTATTTGACAGAATAGATGCTTCACCATGAATTAATTTTCTGAATTCATTATCGGCAATGTTGTTTGGATTTGCTTTTTGCTGTAGAATTTTACTTAAAGTACTTTGTTTAATCAAATCAAATTCTTTTGCATCCCAACGTGGTTGAAGTAATATTTCCTGAACCAGTTTCATAGTCTCATTGTAGTTCTTTGCCAAAGTATTTCCTCTGATAACAATATATTCGTTAGTTGCGGCAGCTTTAATCTTAGCCCCAAGACTTTCGATTGCAATTTCTAATTGTTCTGGTGTTTTGTTTTGTGTTCCCTTTGTCATCAATTCTGCCAACATGTTAGAAACACCAATTTTATTTGCTGTTTCCAGAAGCATTCCGCCCCTAATTTGAAGTTGAAATTGAACAAGTGGCACTTCATGGTTTTCAATTCCGTAAACATTTAAACCTGATGATAATTTATTTTTCCACACCGATGGTAATTTTATGTCAGGACTTTGTCCATAAGGAGGTTCAACACTTCTGTCAAAAGCCGAAGGTGTTTTTTTATACGTTGCCGCAATGCTGGCATCAAAAGAAGCCTCTTTGCCGTCAATTATTTTTTCTTCAACAATAATGGCAGGAATAGAACCTTCCAAAGCTAAATTAGCTTCCCCTTTTGGTACAAAACTCGTCCCTACAAAATGTTTTCCTTTTATGTATTTAGTATAAACCCGCATGACATCTTCAGAAGTAACGGCAAGAATATTTTTAATATCCTGATTAATATAATCCGGAGTTCCAGCAAAAATCTGATATTGTGCTAATTGAAATCCTTTTCCAAGAACACTTGCCAGTCCGTTATAAAATGCAGTTTCCTGTCCTGCCTTAATTCTATTTAAATCCTGTTGCGAAATTCCTTCGGCTTCAAACTTTTTGAAAGCTTCATTTATTCCCTTCTGTACCTCATTGAGATTTGTTTTATCAAAAGCAGTAATTTCAAGCACAAGCTGTCCGGCTATTTCAGAATTATACTGAAACATTTCGGTGGCATCTGTTAGTTTTTTGTCTGCTACAAGCGTTTTGTACAAAGGAGCTCTTTTACCGATTGACAGATAATTTGCCAAAACTTCCAGAGCATAACTATCAGGATGATATTTATAAACAGTTGGCCAAGTCATGTTTAATTGTGGTAAACGGGCAAAATTATCTTCATAATAAAGTTTTTTAGTTTCTGTAAGCGTAACGGGCTGCTTTACCATATTCGGAAGGTCTGCACCACGTTTTATTTCGCCAAAATATTTTTCTACCCATTTTTTTGCTTGATTTGTATCAAAATCACCAGCAATGGTTAGTGTAACATTATTAGGTACATACCAGCGATTGTAGAAGTTTTTTACGTCGTCTAGTGTAGTATTTTGTAAATCTTCTAATGAACCAATAACTTCCCAACTATACGGATGCGAAGCTGGATATAAATTTTTATCGATGACTTCAAAGGTTAGTCCGTAAGGCTGATTGTCGTAACGCTCTCTTTTTTCATTTTTAACAACTTGTTTTTCTTTAGAAAGAACAGGATCAGTAACTGTATTGATGAAATATCCTAGTTTATCGGCTTCTGCCCAGATCATTTTTTCCAATGCATCTTTAGGAACCGTTTGGTAATAGTTCGTTATATCTCTGTTAGTCGAACCATTCGCTCCAGAGCCGCCAATTCGTGCACTCATTTTGTCAAGCCCTCCTTTTCCCAAATTTTCTGATTCCAGAAAAAGCAAGTGTTCAAATAAATGAGCAAATCCTGTATGGCCTGCAGTTTCTCTGGCTGAGCCAACATGGCAAGTCAAAGCGACAGCAACAACAGGGTCAGATCGATCAATATGAAAAATTACATGTAGTCCATTATCTAAAGTGAATTGTTCGAATTCTACTTTAAACTCTTTTGTAGCCGTTTTATCTTGAGAATAAGAAAAACCAGTAAAAAGTAGGAGCAAAAGCAGTAAAAAGTGGTTTGATTTCATGGTTTGATTGGTTAAATTTATATTCTTGGTTGTTATAGTGGTAATGACTTGCCAGCCATTACGAAATTAAGGAAATAAAACTATAAAACATTGAATGTTAATAAGTTAAATTTGGTTAATTATCTAATTAAATTCAATAGAAATAACTCATTTGCAGGAAGTTGAGTTTTTAAATGATGAAGAAATAGTATTGATGACGAAACAATCGATTTTTAAATAATTTTGTTTCTTTGTATTCCTTACATCTTAATTAATATTGCTATGATTTTGAATTTTCCACCAAATGTAATACTCGAAGACGAAATGGTTTTACTTCGTCCGCTGCAACTGACTGACGTCGAAAATCTGTTAGATATTTCAATCAACGAACCAGAAACCTGGAAATATTCCTTAGTTGGTGCCGACGGAAAAGAAAACCTCATTAATTATATTGAAGCTGCTGTAAAAGCAAGGGAAGAAGGAAGAGAATATTCATTTATTGTTTTCGATAAAAAATCTCAAAAATATGCTGGTTCAACACGTTTTTACGATATTCAGCTTCCCTATAAAACGTTGCAATTAGGATATACCTGGTACGGTGCAGCTTTTAGAGGGACTGGTTTGAATAAGCATTGCAAATTCTTATTGCTTCAATTTGCCTTCGAAACACTTGGTTTAGAACGAGTCGAATTCCGCGCTGATAATAACAACGAAAGAAGTATCGCTGCCATGAAAAGCATAGGCTGTAAAGTCGAAGGTGTTTTACGCAGTCACATGCCAACCGCCAATAGCGAAGTTCGTCGTGATTCTATTGTTTTGAGTATTCTTAGAAATGAATGGTTTGATGAGGTGAAGGAAAATTTGAAAGGGAAGTTGTGATGAATGAGCAGTTGTAATAGCAGTTCGTTTTTTTTATTTATTCAGCTAATCTGTTTTCAATGTCCATTCTTTCATGTAAAACTCTAACAACTTCAAATTCATTTGTTTTGTCTTTTTTAAAGAAAATTACATGTGATTTTACTTTTGAACATCTATATGATTTTCGAATTCTCCCAAAGTCACGAGCCATATCTCTAATTACATATTTTGATATTATTTTTGAAAATTAGCTTTTAACATTTCAAGATTTTTATTGCGGTCAAAATCTCTGATTTTACCACTTTTTTCACCAATTTTTAGTTCATTGATTAGAGATTTTGTTTTAGTTTCTTCTTGCTCAAAAACTCTTAAAGCGGTTCTAACAACTTCACTAACTGAACTATATTTTTCTGTAGAAATTTGTTCCTTAATAAAATTTTCAAAATATTCTCCTAATAGTATCGACGTATTCCTTGCCATAATTTTTATTTTATCAAAGGCACCAATAATTGGTATTAAATTCAATTTTTTAGACTTTTACGCAAAAGTTACTGCTAACATTCTGTTATTACAGCGGGTTTAGGACTAAATTAATTCTCTATTTTAGGATTTACCAAATGATCAAAACCAATTAAGTAAATTTCCCAAATCTGTTGTAGTAGCAGTTAGGCGAAGCTTTTTTCTAAATCTACCTTGGCTAATTTGACACTAGGTTTATTTATTTTTAATATTGATGCTTTAATTTTACTTCTATCTTTTTGAGGTATAATTGTAGGGATTAGATTTTCAAGTTTAATGTGAAATAAACGATGAATAATTATTAAATCTCTATTGTTAAAAGGGCTAATTCCATTCATAAGTTCTGACATATAAGATTTACTATGGCCTAAAATTATACCTAAGTCTTGTTGATTTATACCATGTTCGGAAATTTTATCTTTAATTACATTTTTTCTGTTTTCTAAAAATCTTCTTTCTTGTTTTGCTATAAATTCTGCCAAATCGCTTTCTTGTATTTTTTCATCAGAAATGATTGAATCTTTACTCCAATTTTTATTTTCATATTCTTTGATAATTGCCCGAAGTTGTTTTCTTTCGTCTCCTAATTCAGGGTTGCCTTTAACAAGTAATCGAAGTTTTCTGTCTAGAATCATTGCTCTTTCAAGACCAATTTCGTCAGAAATATGTCCTTTTTTTAATATCTGTTTTAAATCTATTTGTGTTTTCATTTTTTTAAATTGTCACTAAAGTTGTTTGTAAAAAAGTTTATAAAATATATCCTTTATTTTTTAACCATTTCTTGATAGTACTTTTATTGTTTTTAAATGTAGTTTCATATTCATCATGAATTTAAAACAAATATAAGTAATATTTTTACTACAAATAACTAAAAAGCTTTAATTCATTTTAAATATTCTTAAAATGAAAATCTAAAATCGCAGGACAGAATCTCAATCAAAATTCATTAATTTCCAGTAAAAAAAAGGTAATTTTCGAAAGTGAAATAAAAACTAAAATATTACACAAAATCCCTGAAAATAAAACAAATACGAAACAATGATTGCAACTGGTCACTCGTTAAGAAATTTAAAAAGTAAAAAAATACTTTTCGGACTATCATTTTTAATGCTGGGTTTTACAGCAAATGCACAGCAAAAAGGAAATGAAAAACGAAATTTAATTCAGTACGTCGATCCAATGATTGGAACGGCTAAAATGGGTCATACTTATCCGGGTGCGACAGTTCCGTTTGGAAGCGTACAATTAAGTCCCGAAACTGATACGATTGCCTACAGTTTAAACGGAAAATATAATGGCGATGTCTATAAATATTGCGCCGGATATCAATACGATGATAAAACAATTGTTGGTTTTAGTCACACACATTTCAGCGGAACCGGTCACTCAGATTTAGGAGATTTTCTAATTATGCCAACAACCGGAAAACTGCAATTGAATCCCGGAGTAGCTTCAAAACCATTGTCAGGATATCGTTCGACATTTTCTCATTCGACAGAAAAAGCGGAGCCAGCGTATTACAGCGTTCTTTTGGAAGATCACAATATCAAGGCAGAACTTACGGTAACAACCCGTGTTGGAATGCATCAATATACTTTTCCAAAGTCGGATGAGGCACATATTATTTTGGATTTAACTTCGGGAATTTACAATTACGATAAAAAGAATGTCTGGACGTTTGTTCGTGTAGAAAATGATACTTTAATTACTGGATACCGCCAGACAAATGGCTGGGCAAGAACGAGAACCGTTTACTTTGCGATGTCTTTCAGCAAACCAATTAAAAGTTACGGACAGGCAGCACAGGAAAAAAGTGTGTACCGAGGTTTTTGGGGAAGATTTGATCAAACCAAAAATTTTCCGGAAATGGCAGGTCAGAACCTAAAATTATTTTTTGATTTTAATACTGAAGAAGGGGAGAAGATCAAAATTAAAATGGCTTTATCACCAGTAAGTTCTGCCGGAGCGTTAGAAAATATGAAAAAAGAAGTTCCGGGCTGGGACTTCGAAAAGGTAAAAAAACAAAGTCAGGAAGTGTGGAATAACGAACTGAATAAAATTCAGATTGAAGCCATTCAAAAAGAAGATTATGTGAATTTTTATACCGCAATGTACCACGCATTTTTAGGTCCGACAGAATACATGGATTTAGATGGGAACTATAAAGGTTTGGATATGAATGTTCACAAGGCCGAAAAATTTAAAAACTACACCAGTTATTCATTGTGGGATACCTACAGAGCATTGCATCCTTTCTTTAATATTATCCAGCCAACCCGAAATGCCGATATGGTGAGTTCAATGCTGGCACATTCAGATCAAAGCGTACATAAAATGTTGCCAATCTGGTCGCATTATGCCAATGAAAATTGGTGTATGATCGGGTATCACTCGGTTTCTGTAGTGGCCGATGCAATTGTAAAAGGCAATACAAGTTTCGATCCTGAAAAGGCGCTTCAGGCATGTGTAAACACAGCCAGAGTTCCGTATTACGATGGATTGGAATATTACATGAAAATGGGTTACGTTCCTGAGGATAAAAACGGTGCTTCGGTTTCTAAAACTTTAGAATATGCTTATGATGACTGGGCGATTGCTCAGGCTGCTAAAAAATTAGGCAAAACTGATATTTATAATGAATTTATCGAAAGATCTAAAAATTATAAAAACGTTTATGATGCCAAAACTGGTTTCATGAGACCTAAATTGAATGACGGAACTTTCAAAAAGGAATTTGATCCGCTAGATACGCACGGACAAGGTTTTATTGAAGGTAATTCATGGAATTATAGTTTATACGTTCCGCAAGATCCTGCTGAAATGATTAAAATGATGGGCGGAAATGATAAATTTAATGTTCGATTAGATTCGTTGTTTAATATGCATTTGCCGGATAAATATTTTGAAAATACAGAAGATATTACCAGAGAGGGAATTATCGGAAATTATGTTCACGGAAACGAACCTTCACATCACGTGGTGTATTTGTACGATTGGACAAATTCGCCATGGAAAGCCCAGGATAAAATCAGAATGATCCTGAAAAAAATGTACCGAAATGGTGCCGATGGTTTGGGAGGGAATGATGATTTTGGTCAAATGAGCGCCTGGTATATTTTTAGCAGTTTAGGATTTTATCCGGTTGCTCCGGGTTCTGATGAATATGCATTAGGAAGTCCGTTGGTTAAAAATGCTGTTTTTAATTTAGAAAGCGGAAAGAAATTTGAAGTTGAAACGGTGAATCAATCCGATAAAAATGTGTTTGTGAGCAAAGTGCTTTTAAACGGAAAAGAACTTTCAAAACCTTTCTTAAAGCATTCAGATGTTATGAACGGAGGGAAAATTACATTTTACATGAGCAGTAAACCGAATAAAAAGAATTATCAAAATTAATAAAAAGGCAAACGTAACAGACTTTGCAAAAACTTCACGAAATTTGCCACTTCAAATAAAAGATATAACAACATGAAAATAAATCTAAAATCGGGAATTGATAAATTGCTTTTCGGAATGAAGCAAAATGATGTTACGGCTGTTTTTGGTAAACCGGATAAAAACTACAAAGACGAAGACGATAATGTGATTTTTGTTTACAATGCACAAAAAATCAGATTGACTTTTTATCAGGAAGAAGACTTGAAACTAGGTTATTTAGTAGCGTCAAGCAATGATTTAGAAGTTTTCGGATTCAAGGTTATTGGTAGAAAAATAGCTGATGTAAAGAAAGATTTCACAGCAAAAGGAATTACAAAATACAATCAGGAAACTTTTGATACTTTTGAGAATTACTTCAACGAAGACAATTGGTTTATACTTCAGACAGAATTTGATGAAGTAGTGAAGTTTGAAATTGGTGCTATCATTAATGATAAAGACGAATTTGACTGGAAATTTCCGGCTAAGAAATAAAGAAAATTGCTGAAAGCTTTGTCAAAGTTTTAAGCTTTGACAAAGGTCTGGACAGCGTTGTCAGACTGAGCGAAGTCGAAGTCCCGCAAAGGGACTCAGTTTTACAAGGACTTCGACTTCGCTCAGTCTGACAGAAAATTTGAACATAAAAAAAACCGACAATCACTTGTCGGTTTTTTTTATGTTCAAAAGAATAATTATCCTTTCAACCATGCATTTTTAAGTTTCTCTTTTGAAGCATCAGTAGCTTTAAAAGTTTCCGTTTCTTCGTAAGGTATCTTCACAGCTCCTTTAATAGTTTGTTCAACACCAGCACGTTTTATTTTAATTGTAATCGGATCATTTTCTTTCCAGTTTTCACCTTCTCCAATTAAATCGTAAATGTTGTCGAAGTTGTAAGCTTTATCGTTTACAGCAATAATTTGATCACCACCTTTAAGATTTAAATTGGTAAAGAACACATTTAAATCCATATTTGGACGAACGCTAATTGCTTTAGTTGCCTGATCAACAGCGATGTAAGGTTTTTGTCCTTTGATAAAAATTGAACCCGCTTTTTTCTCAGTTGCTTTTGTTACTCCTACTTTAGCTAAATAAAAATCGTAAGGAATTGGAGTTGTACCAGCTACATATTTAGTTAAAAATTCCCCAACTTCAGGATAAGTCAATTCTGTTATTTTTGCGAAAAGTTCGCTATCATTAAATGGTTTCTCAATACCATATTCTTTTGATAATTTATGCATTAAATCAAGAATTCCTCTTTCTCCATTACTTTTTTCTCTAATAATAATGTCAATACACATTCCGATTAAAGCTCCTTTTTGGTATACATTCAAGTACTGGTCTTTATAAGGCTGTTCTAAAACATTAGCACTCATTTTTGTAAAAGACATTGTGTCATCCAATCTTTTTGCCTGCTCAATTTTATCAGCAATACGAGTATAAAACTCAGCTTCATTAATTAAACCCTGATTAATTTGGAAAAGGTTTGCAAAATATTCAGTTACACCTTCATACATCCATAAATGCTCTGACATTTTAGGATTATTATAATCAAAATACTGAATTTCTTTAGAATGAACCGTTAATGGCGTTACAATATGGAAAAACTCGTGCGAAACCACATCTTTCATTGATTCTACTAGTTTTTCTTTTGGCATAGATTCCGGTAAAACAACTGTTGTAGCTGTTGGGTGCTCTAAAGCTCCAAAACCATGAGCATCATCTTTCGCCATGCTTGACAAATACAATAAAACGGTATATTTTTTAGTAGCATTTACCTTTCCTAAAAAGTTTTTTTGTGCCGTCATCATTGTTTTCATTTCCGGTGTGATACTTTCGGCAGTAAATTTTCCTGTTGGAGAATAAACAGCAATCAAAATATCCATTCCATTAACGTTGAATGTTGTGTAATCTGGTTTAGAGTACATAATTGGATTTTCAACCAAAACAGCATAACGTGATGTACTAAAAACGTCGCTTGTTTTGCTTGCATCTTCATCTGTCATAGAAGTTGCTCCCCAAAGTGTATCAGGATGTGTAATGGTAACTTTATACGGAACATCTAATTTATCCTGAAAATAACCTACAAACCCATGTGTATTAACCATAAAGTTAATTCCGGCATTGATGTTGGTTCCCGCTGGTGAGAAAACATCATCACCACCAAATCCTCTTCCTTTTTCAGTATCAAAGGTATCGCCCACCAGATAAGTTACTTTTTTTAATGTTTTAGCATTTGAAATAGACCATGTATTGTCATCAAGTCTTTTCACAGTCAAAGCATTTCCTTTGGCATCAAAAGCTTTGAAATCATCAGAGTATTTTCCGTAATTATCTGTAGAGTAAGTTCCTGGAACAGTTTTAGGGATACTGTAGGTAATTTCGTCTGTTTTGATCGGTGGAGCAGTAACTGTCACCAAAACTTTGTCATCTTTTACATCGACAAGGTTGATATTAACATCAACAGTATTGTTTTTTGCGGGTCCTGTTGTGGTACCTGTTTTACAACTCCACAATGATACTGCGAGTGCTAAGGTGTAAATTATTTTTTTCATTTGTTCACGTTTAGTTATATGCATTTGACTGAAAAAATATAAAATTGTTACAGTTTGATATAAATATAAAAAAAACTCCTGATTTACAGGAGTTTTATCTTAGTCTAATTTGTTTTTTATGTAATATTTACCGTCTAAATCTTCATCAAAGTCATCTATTTTAACGGGTTTTGGTTTTGGTTTATTTGCGATAGCCTTCTTTTTCCACATTTCAAATTTTTCAAGCGGCATTTTCTTTTTCATGATTTCCAAAACTTCTTTTTCTGCCAATCCAAATTCTTTTTTTATAATTTCAAATGGATTTCTTTCTTCCAAGGCTAACGAAACAAGTTTTTCCGTTTGTTCCCAGCTCAATTCTTTGCGGTTACTCTTTTTCATCACGTGAAAATTAATTCAAAATAGGGGTTAATGATTAATAGATTGATTTTCAATTTAAGTATCAATATTAATAAAAAAAATAATTAGTTGGTTCGATCAGGGATATTTTTTTTAATGATTTTAATTGTTTTTTACAGATCTTGATTTTTGAAACGGAATTTGCAATAAATTTTGCAATTTGTTATTCTCTTTCGGCGCCATATGAGTATCAACTCCATATATTATTTCCTCTTTGGGCAACGTGGTAAAAGTACCAAAAAGTCTGTCCCAAACAGAGAAAATATTACCATAATTACTATCTGTATAAGGCAAAACGTAATGATGGTGGACTTTATGCATATTGGGTGAAACAATAAAATAACTCAGAAAAACATCTAATTTTTTTGGTAAAGAAATGTTGGCGTGATTAAACTGAGAAGTCACAACAGATAGAGATTGATATAGAAAAACCATCCACATTGGGCTTCCGAGGATTAAAACGCCAAGTGTAGTAAATATAAAACGAATGATGCTTTCGCCCGGATGATGTCTGTTAGCAGATGTAGTGTCAATCCAGGTATCCGTATGATGAATGAGGTGAAATCTCCATAGAAATTTTACTTTATGCTGAACAAAATGGGCCAGATAGGCCCCAATTAGATCTAATAAAAGTAAGCCAATAATGGTGTATAACCACATTGGGATTTCAGGTGCCCATTGCAAAATTCCAAAATGATTTTCAGTTGTCCAGGCAGCAGTTTTAATGAGAATAAAAGCCAGAATAAAATTGACAATTATCGTAGTTACAGTAAAAAAAATATTGATTCCTGCATGATGCCATTTTCGGTATTGCATTTGAAATAACGGAAATGTATTTTCAATCAGCCAAAAAATAGTAATTCCACCAATCAGAATCAAACTTCTGTGGGAGGATGGAATTGTACTGAAATAAGCAATAATATCATTCATGGTAAGGCAATTTGTTTGAAGGAGCTCGTTTGAAATAATTCAATAAAAAAGAGAAAATCAGATATAAATATATCTGATTTTCTCTTAAAATTTTAGAATTGACTAAAAAATTATGCAGCGTCGTGATTCTGCAGTAATGATTTATAGATGAAACCTGCGACAATTGCTCCTAAAATTGGTGCTACCCAGAATAACCAAACCTGAGATAATGGCTCGCCTCCAACAAAAATAGCCTGAGATAATGATCTTGCCGGATTTACAGATGTATTTGTAATTGGAATACTGATTAAGTGAATTAAAGTCAACGCCAAACCAATTGCAATACCAGCGAATCTTCCGTTTGCAAATTTATCAGTTGCTCCTAAAATTACTAACAGGAAAAATAATGTCAATACAAACTCGGCGATAAACGCGGATTGCAGCGAATATCCATCAGGTGAGAATGCGCCGTAACCATTTGAAGCAAATGCTCCGGCTTGTGTATTATTGATTGCATTACCTGCTTTACCTGTCCAGATTATAAATAATGTACCAGCCGCTGCGAGAGCTCCAATACACTGCGAAATAATATAAGGTAAAAGATCTTTTGCCGGAAATCTTCCTCCAGCCCATAAACCAAAAGAAACGGCAGGATTAAAATGTCCTCCCGATATATGTCCAACAGCATACGCCATTGTTAATACAGTTAAACCAAAAGCAAGGGAAACACCTGCAAAGCCAATTCCTAAATCAGGAATTCCGGCCGCAAAAAGTGCGCTTCCGCAACCTCCAAATACCAGCCAATAGGTTCCGAAAAATTCTGCAAATAATTTTTTCATAATTTAATAATTTAATGGTTAATGTTAAGATGTATATTGGTATGCCCAATAAATCAAAACGACTTGTAAGGGCAAACGTACAAATAAAATCCATTTTGGTAAACCAAAACTTGCTTTTTTATTTTGAAGCATGAATAAATTAGCTGGAAATATTGCAATCAAGAGTGCAATAATTCCCCATGCCGCAATTTTTTTTGTAAAAGGAAGAAGGAGGAGAATGCCTAGTATTATTTCGGCCGCTCCACTTAAAATATTAATTAATTTGGGGTTTTTAAATGCTGGTGGAATGATTCGGATATACATTCCTGGTTTTATAAAATGATTGATTCCGGCACCTATATAAAGAATAGCCATTAAATATAAATGCCAAGGTAGATTCATGATATCTTATTGTTTATCACGAATTTATAAAAAAATTAACAATTATTGCATTACAAGTGGCTTTTTTTTAATTGTATTTAAAACAGACTAATTTTTACGTTTGAAATTTACATTCATAATAATAATCGCCAGGATAATTAATACAATTCCAATCCATTGAGAAAAGATTACTTTTTCGTTTAGTAAGACATAAGCCATCATTACAGAAACAGGCAATTCAAGTGCCGAAACAATGCTTCCTAGTCCAATTCCAGTCAAAGGAAAACCTGCATTCATAAGCATTGGCGGAATTATAGTTCCGAACAAAGACAATATGATTCCCCACTTCAAAAAGATTTCTAAATTGAAAGGCGTTACCTGTGTCACAAATGCGAATGAAAACACGATTACAGCACCCCCTAAAAGCATATATAAACTACGTTGTGCCGATGAGATTTCAGTCGCCACTCGATTGGCGGTAAACATAGTTGTGGTAAAAGAAGCCGCAGCCATAATTCCCCATGCAATTCCACGCCAATCCAGTTTTATATCATTATTGATGATATTAGTTGCCAAAACAGTACCAACAAGCACAATAAATACTGCGATTACCTTTTGTTTTGAGGGTAATTTTTTCTCTAAAATCATCTCTAATAAAACACCCATCCAAACGGTTTGCATCAATAAAACAATACCTATTGAAACCGGAATAAATTTAACAGCTAAATAGTAAAATAAGCTTGTCATACCTAATGACGTTCCGGCAAGCATTAGTTGCGTGATGTTTTTAGAAGTAGCTTTTACAACATTCTTTTTATGTTTTATTTTTTGGAACGTATTGATAATTAAAATTCCAATGATCCCCAAAACAAATTGAGATGTTGTTACCTCGGCGGTTGTGTAACCTTCAGAATAAGCCATTTTTACAAAAGTGGCTAACATTCCGTAAGTTGTAGCTCCTAAAGCAACTAAAAATACTCCTTTTAATACATTGTTTTGTGACATCTGAATTTGCGTTTTAAAAATTAAGGCTGGCAAAGGTACGCTATTTTGTTTGGGATTTAGCAGTAAATCGTAGTAAACAATGTTATTACTGTGTTTTTGAATGGTGATTTTGTTTATAAATTGATGATTTGATATAAAAATGGAATTCTTTAAATGAAAAAAGCCATCAAATATTTTTGATGGCTTTCTATTATACTGAAAAATAGCAGTTATTTCGTTGGTTGATTTTGGTACGTTTCAATTTCAAAAATTAAAGTAGCATTTGGTGGAATAACACCTCCGGCACCTTTTTCGCCATAAGCTAAATTTGAAGGAAGAAAGAAAATTGCTTTTTCTCCGTCAGTCATCAAGTCCAATGCTTCGATAAATCCCGGAATCATTCCGTCTTTTTTACCTACTGTGAATGGAAAAGCTTTATAGCCGCCTTGCGCATCTCTGGCAGCATCGTATTTACCATAAGCTTTTGCTACGCTTGATATACTGCTGTCAAAAAGATTTCCGTCTTCAAAATAACCTGCATAATGAAAGTAAATTGTAGATCCGTCAGCTCCCTTAACGCCCGTTCCTTTTTGTGTAATTACATATTTAAGACCAGAAGCAGTTGTAGTTGCTTTTGCTTTAGTTGCGGTAAAATAAGCAGCTTTAGCTGTGATAACTTTTTTAGCTTCGTCTTTTTTAGCTGCTTCTTTTTTGGCATCGTCCGCTATAACTTTTACGGCATCAAATTTTTTAGCAGCATCACCTTTGCGTGTGATCGTAATTTTTGTCATAATATCATCCTGAACAATTTTATTAACGTTGTCCATTCCTGAAACTACATGACCAAAAATGGTGTGCTTTCCATTTAACCAAGGTGTATCTTTATGCGTGATAAAAAATTGGCTTCCGTTAGTTGCAGGGCCAGAATTTGCCATTGCAAGAATTCCACCTTTGTCGAACTTCAATTCTTCTGTGAATTCATCTTTAAATGAAAATCCGGGACCTCCAGATCCATTTCCGTCAGGATCTCCACCCTGAATCATGAAATCGTTAATAACTCTATGAAATTTTAATCCGTCATAAAATGGTTTTCCTTTTAGTTTTTCAACTTTTACATTCGGGTTTTTACCTTCTGCCAAAGAAATGAAGTTAGCCACAGTTACGGGTGCTTTAACATATTCTAAAGTTACCACTATATCGCCTTTTGTTGTAGAAATGGTAGCAAAAATACCATCAGTTGGATCCGCTTTAGCAACTGTTTTTGTTGGTGCAGCTTTTGGTTTCGCTACAGGTTTTTTAGTTGTTTGTGCCTGAATATTTACAATTGCAAGGCAAAATAAAAATAGAAATCTAAATTTCATTGTATTTATAATTTAAGTCTATATAAGTTTTAAAATATGCTATTGTGGTTTTTCTAATAATTGAATTTCAAAAATAATATTAGCATTTGGCGGAATTACTGCTCCAGCTCCGGTTGTACCGTAAGCTAAGTGAGATGGAATAAAAATAACAGCCTTATCTCCAAATGAAAGCTGCTCAATTCCTTCTATAAAACCAGGAATCAGACCTGATTTACTTCCTGCTGTAAAAGGAATTGGCTGATATCCTTTTGCTTCAGCTCTTGCAGGATCAAATTTTCCAAAAGCTTTGTTAACTTCTTCTATACTTGAATCAAATAAAGTTCCGTTTTCTAAGAATCCTGCATAGTGTATGTAAACCTGAGTTCCAGTTGCAGGTTTTTTACCACTTCCTTTTTCAGTAATTACATATTCTAATCCAGTGCTGGTTTTTGTAGCTTTAGCTTTTAAGGCTGCAAAAGAAGCCACTTTTTCTTTGTGAACTTCGGCGTATTTGCTTTGTTCTTTTGCTATTTCTGAAAAATAATCATGAAATACTTTTACGGCATCAAATTTTTTGGCTTCTTCACCATTTCTTATGATTGTTACAGAAACAATTTTGTCATCTTGTTTAACCTGATTTACTACTTCCTGTCCTTTTTCAACTACATGTCCAAAAATAGTATGTTTTCCGTCTAACCAAGGAGTTTCAACATGCGTAATAAAAAATTGGCTGCTGTTAGTTCCGGGACCGTTATTAGCCATTGCCAGAACACCTGCTTTGTCAAATTTTAAATCAGTGATTTCGTCTTTGAATCTGTACCCTGTATCTCCAGAACCAGTTCCTTCCGGATCTCCCGTTTGAATCATGAAATCTTCAATAACTCTATGAAATTTTAAACCATCATAAAACGGTTTCTTTTTTAGGTAATCTTTTGTTACAAATTCATTTTTACCTTCAGCCAGGGTTACAAAATTTGCTACTGTAACAGGTGCTTTTTTATAATCTAATTCAACAATAATATGACCTTTATTAGTTTCAATGTCAGCATATAAACCATCAGGTAAATTGCTGTGCTCGTCTTTACAGGAATAAAATGAGGTAACGGCTAATAGTAATAGTAAAATACTCTTTTTCATTTTCAAAATGTTGTTTATGGGTTTATTGTATCTTTTTTAGTTTGAGTTACTGGTTTTGCTGCAACAGGTTTAGGTGTAACAGGCTTTACAGTTTGTCCTGTTGGTACTGCCGTCGCGGATGTTTGTGCTGCAGGAGTGCCTGTTGGTACTGTTTGCGGAGCCGCTGGATCAGGTACAATATTGCGTAATGTTACCGTGCAAATTAACGGTTCATTGGGTCCTATTTTTTTGTTGTCACCATGATATCCGTAAGCAATATGCGAAGGAAATAAGAAAGTCACTGTTTCGTTTTTATGCATATATTTAATACCGTCACGTAATCCCATCATGATATCCTGTTTGTCTACATAATACGTTTGTGGACCTAAATCAGCTTCAGAATAAATCACGTTGCCTTTGATGTCTTTTACTTCTAAATTGAAATAAGCGATATATCCTTTTCGTGGCGTTTGGGTTTCGTTTGAATTTCTCTCATCATAAGAAAACCAATATCCTTTTCTGGTTGCGTAATATTTAACTTTAGGATTGCTTTTGATAATTTTCTTAAAAGTACTCTCTTCGTCAGCAATTAATTTTTTATTGCGATCAACTGATTTTTTCATGAAACTTCCCGAAGCTCTCGAAATGGGTCTTCTGGCATCTTCATGCTGTTTGCAGCTCACCAATAAAACAGCAAAAAGGAGCGTGTATATGCTTAGTTTTATGTAGTTCATAGTAGGTTATATTTTTAGTTTGGTTACTAAATCTTCAAATTTTTTCAAGGTTTCTTCCATCGAAACATCTGATCTTCCACCGGCAGCGTTACTATGCCCTCCGCCATTAAAATGATCTCTGGCAAATTGGTTTACGTCAAATCCACCTTGCGAACGGAAAGAAATTTTGATAATTTTCTCTTCTTTATTTTCGATAAAAATAGCAGTAAAAACAATACCTTTTATACTTAATCCATAATTTACAATTCCTTCAGTATCACCTTTTACGTAATCAAAAGAATCCAGTTCATCCTGAGTAAGTGCAGTATAAGAAGTTTTATGTTCTTCTAAAACTTTCATATTCTGTAAAGCACGCCCTAATAATTGTAATCGACTGTACGAACTATTATCAAATAATAAAACAGGAATTTGAGTATTTTCAACTCCCAGATCAATCAATTCTGCAATGATTCGGTGTGTATTTCCTGTAGTTCCCGGAAAACGAAATGATCCTGAATCGGTTAAAATTCCGGTATAAATACAAGTTGCAATGGTTTTATCCAAATCTTCTTTTTTATTTAAGAAAGAAATGAAATTGTAAATCATCTCACAAGTTGAACCAAAAGAAGTATCAGAATACGTATAAGCTGCATAATCATCAGGTTTTTGATGATGATCTATCATGATAAACGGAGCAGTTAGTTTTGCCAAAGTGTGTTCCATTTCGCCTGTACGATGAAACGCATTAAAATCGAGTGTGAAAATTAACTCCGCTTCTTCTAATATTTTGGTGCAGTTTTCGGTGTCTTTCTCAAATATTTTTACTGTTTCTGAACCTGGAAGCCAAGCCAAAAAATCAGGAAAATCATTTGGTGCAATAACCGTTGGCTGGTGGTTGTTTTTTAATAAAAAATGGTATAAAGCTAAAGTAGAACCCATAGCGTCGCCATCTGGTCCTCTGTGCGGTATAATTGCAATTTTCTTTGGAGTCGCAAGCAACAATTGTATTGCCTGAATATCTTGTATTTTCATAGTGTGCGAATTTACATTTTTTTAATGTAATGTTGAAAACATTTTGGAGATTAACACACTTTTATAAATTATGAGTTAGGAGTTATAAGTTATGAGTTTTGAATTGTGAAATTAGGAGTATTGTTCCACAGAGATTCGCAAAGAATTCACAGAGATTCACAAAGAGAATTTTAAGATATTGCTTCGATTGAGAAGCTATCCCGGGTTTTGGAATTTAAAAATTGGAATTTATTTTATGATACAACTTATATTTAGCTCCCTTCACAATCTGTGATTTATAAATCCCAACAGAACCTGAAGAAAAATAGGCAATTGTGCAGGCAATTGCAATGAAAATTCCGGGTGCAATTCCGAATAGTTCCATTCCCATAATCGTGCAGGCGATAGGAGTGTGGGTCGCGCCCGAAAATACAGCTACAAATCCTATTCCTGCCAAAAGAGCGATTGGCATCGGAATAATTGCAGATAAAGCACTTCCTAAAGTAGCACCTATAAAAAATAATGGTGTTACTTCGCCTCCTTTAAAACCGGCTCCTAAAGTGAATCCGGTAAACAATATTTTTAGTAAAAAGTCATACCATTGATTTTGATTTGAGAAAGAATCTACAATAACCGGAACACCTAATCCGGAGAATTTTGTAAAACCGAAACCAGCAATTGCAATGGCTAAAATGATTCCGCCAACAAAAGGTCGTAATGGAGGGTATTTGATATTTTTTGAAAAAAGAGAACCCCAAAAATGAGTACTTCTGGAAAATAATAAAGCAGCAAAACCTGATAAAACTCCAACGATAGCAGTAAATGCAATATTTTGTAAATTGATTTCAGGAATATCAGGAATACTATAATGGGTATGTTTAACCTGCCAGAATTCGACAGTAAAGTAAGCGGCGTAAGCAACAATAAAAGATAAAATAATACTTTTGATATTGATTTTACTGAAGTACAAAACTTCCAATGCAAAAATAGCACCTGCCAAAGGAGTTCCGAAAACCGATGCAAAACCGGCACTGATTCCGAGGATAATCAGAATTTTTCTTTCGGAATTATCTAGTTTGAAAATTTTAGTGAATTGATCTGCAATTGCCCCGCCCATTTGTACCGCAGTTCCTTCACGGCCTGCAGAACCTCCAAATAAATGGGTGATTAAAGTTCCGAAAAGGACTAAAGGAGCCATTTTAAACGGAATTACTTTCTTCGGACTTTCGTATTCTTCCAGTAATAAATTATTGCCTTTTACGACAGATTCGCCCCAGTAGTAATAACTAAATCCGACCAATAATCCGCCGAAAGGCAAAAGCCACACAATCCAGTCGTGGTGAATTCTAAATTGGGTAACCCATTCAAGAGAAACTAAAAAAAATGCCGAAGCCGATCCGGACAAAATGCCTATCAAAATACAGATCAAAATCCATTTGAAAGTAGTCAGGAATATTTCTTTTAGTTTTTGAGAGATCATCAATTTAAGATGGGCAGGTTTTTCGCCACGAATTCACGAATTTATAAAAAAATATCTGTTTTGATCTTTTTACAATATTAATTCGTGAATTCGTGGCTAATAAATATTACTGAACAACAGCTGTAAATTCAATTTCAACTAGATATTCAGGGGCAACCAGTTTACTGATTTCATAAAAACCGGTTGTAGGTTTTACATCCTTAAAAAATGCCGAATGCGCTCTCGCAACATCTTCAAAAGTTGAAATATTAGTGGTAAAAATTCGGGTCCTGATGACGTCTTTAATTCCAACATTCAAATCTTCCAGTACTTTTTCAACACGTTCTAAAATATTATAAGTTTGAGCATAAGCATCATCGGCTTTTACTTTATCGCCATCAACAATTGCCACAGTGCCCGAAACTTCAATAATATTACCAATTCGTACGGCACGGCAATATCCCATTTTGTCTTCCCATGGTGATCCTGTCAAGATGTTTTCTCTTTTCATTTCTTATGTTTTTTTGGAATTATTTTTTGTCGATTTTTAAAAACAATTCTGGTTAGTTAATACCGTCGCAATTTATAAAATATGTAACTGAAAAGAGTATAGATTTATTTGAAATCAAACTGTAAAATAGTCTTTTTTGTGATATTTAAAAAAGATAGATTTTGTTTTTGCCACAGATGAAATGATTTTAAGGATTACTTATTTGTATAAAATTGTTGCCACGAATTACACAAATGTACACTAATTTAATTTGCGTAATTTGTGTAATTCGTGTCGGAAAAAAAAGCATAAATTATTTAATTTGTGAAATCTGTGAGCAAAAAACCTTGATTATTCAATTTGATACTGTTCAAAAAGACGAAGTTTGTTTTGCGTTGCCGTTAGGTTTTGCTGTAAAGTTTCAATCTTGTTCAGCAAATGATAAATAGCGTCGATTCCTTCCAAATTTATTTTAAGATCATAATGCATGCGAATCATTTTTTCGATGACGGGCAACTGTTCAGGCTGTAAATATTCATCTTCTTCCTCGATAATAATTTCCACTAAACCATAATTGTGCAGCTCCGTTATAAAGGTGTTTTCAATTTCGTGATATATGCAAAATTGTTTTATCTGAATTAAGTTTTTACTACTCATGATTTCTTATTTTAGCTAATTCTTCAAATAATTCTTTCTCTTTTTGAGATAATTTCGTTGGTGTTTTTATATTATACGTAATGAATAAATCACCAAACTGATTGTCTTTTTTGTATACCGGAAATCCTTTTCCTTTTAATTTGACCTTCGTTCCGGTTTGTGTTTCAGGTGCAACTTTAATTTTTACTTTTCCGTCAAAAGTGTTTACGAAAGTTTCTCCGCCTAAAATTGCGGTGTATAAATCGAGCTCAACATCAGAGTAAAGATTATTTCCTTCCCGTTTAAAATCTGAATTGTTTTCAATATTAAAAGTGATATATAAATCTCCATTAGGCCCTCCGTTTGCGCCTGGTCCTCCATGTCCCGGAATTTTAATTATTTGGCCGTTTTCAACTCCGGCGGGAATTGTAATTCGGATATTTTTTCCATTTACGGTTAAATTCTGTTTATGGGTTGTGTATGCTGCAGCTAAATCCAATTGTAATTCGGCATTAAAATCCTGTCCACGGTATTTCGATTGTGTTCTTGAACTTCTTCCCCCACCGTACATCGAATTAAAGAAATCAGAAAAATCACTTCCTGAAAAATCTCCGCCAAAACCAGAAAAATCCTGATTTCCGCCTTGCTGCTGTCTCGAATATTGCTGTTGATTTGGATCGTAACCCGCTTTTTCAAATTCATCGGCATGTTTCCAGTCTTTTCCGTATTTATCGTATTTTTTGCGATTCTCAGGATTGCTTAAAACTTCATTAGCCTCGTTTATTTCTTTGAATTTTTTCTCCGCTTCTTTGTCATTCGGATTTAAATCAGGATGGTATTTACGAGCCAGTTTTCGATATGCTTTTTTTATTTCGGCTTCTGTAGCTGATTTTGTAACATCCAATATTTTATAGTAGTCGATATAATCCATTTTATATGTTTTTTATAAAATTCATTTAAATTCTTGAAGTTAGGAATAAGTGCGTAATTATCAAAATGATGCAATTCTTTTTAAATAAAAAATAACGTATTGCAGATCGATTTGGAATTTGGAATTTTTCTTTTGGATATTAATAACGATTTTTTGGCAAGTTTTTTGTTTCCAAAATTTAGCCTAATATATTGTTATAAAAGTCTTAAAGTTAAAGTCAGTAATTAAATTATGCTATTTTTGCTTTGCTATACTATTATTTTATAAAATTATAAAAGCCGATTCGATAAAACTTTTTCAATGAAGCAAATTTTATTTTTCATATTATTTTTTACAGCTGTATCAGTATCAGCCCAAACCGAATTTGGTACAAAGTACAAGGCGATTCCGGCTCCAAAATTCAGCGCTAAACCTAAAAAACTTCCTACTCCTGAGATCAAAGATCCTCAGGCTGAAAATTCAGATATACCAAGTATAAAAACACCAAATGTTTACGACAATAAGACTATAACTCCAAAGTCTAAATTTCAGGTAGGAGAACAAAAAAGTAAATTTACCATGTCTACAGAAACTGATTTTGCCAATCCCGGCGATCGTTATGTGGCCAAAATGGAGAAAGATGTAGATAAAGCTTTGAGAGCTGAAGGGTTAAGAGAAGGAAGGGGAACATTGGTTAAGAAAAATATTTCACTGGGAGATTTTAAAACCAAATCAAATTATTTCATCATAAGATTTCGGGATTTTGGTGCGATTGATGGAGATTTGGTAAAGGTTTCCTCGAATGATCAGGTAATTAGAGATCAGATATTTTTAGACTCTAATTTTAAAGAAGTTAAAATAAATCTCGTAGTAGGTTTCAATAAATTAGATTTTGAAGCTCTGAATATTGGTACTTTAGGCGGAAATACAGCTGAAATACAGGTTTATGATGATAAAGGGCAATTGGTTACCAACGATTATTGGGACAACCTTGCTGCAGGATTTAAGGCTTCGATTCTTGTGACGAAAGAGTAACTTCGAGGTTCAGAGTAACAAAGGCTCAAAGGGACAAAGAAAGAAACCTCTGAACCTTTGTAACTCTGTGGCTTTGTATCTAAAAATCGGAACAATAAAAAAAAATATTTTTTTTATTGTTCCGATTTTTCATTTTGGAATATAAAAAGTATTTTTGCGCATGCAACACAACGTACTTATTTTAGATTTCGGATCGCAATATACTCAGCTTATTGCGCGTAGAGTTCGCGAATTAAATATATTCTGCGAAATTTTCCCTTACAATCACTTTCCTAGTGATTTATCACCTTATAAAGCAGTAATTTTAGGAGGAAGCCCATTTTCTGTTCGTGCAGAAGATGCTCCACATCCTGATTTATCTCAAATTCGAGGCAAGCTTCCAATGTTGGCGGTTTGTTACGGAGCACAATACTTAGCTCACTTTAGCGGTGGAGAAGTAGCAGCTTCAAACACCAGAGAATACGGTAGAGCAAATTTGTCTTATATTAAGGAGAATGAAGTTTTCTTTAACGATGTTTCAGAAAACAGTCAGGTTTGGATGAGCCACAGCGATAGTATTAAAGCTTTGCCAACAAATGCTGTGAAATTAGCAAGCACGCATGACGTAGAATATGCTGCTTACAAAATTGAAGGCGAAACAACTTATGCTATTCAGTATCATCCTGAAGTTTTCCATTCTACAGATGGATCAAAAATGCTTAAAAACTTTTTAGTAGATATTGCTGAAGTGCCTCAAAACTTTACACCAAACGCTTTCGTTGAAGAAATGGTGGGAGAATTAAAAGAGAAACTTGGAAATGATAAAGTAGTTTTAGGATTATCCGGAGGAGTTGATTCAACTGTAGCAGCAGTTTTATTACACCAGGCAATTGGTAAAAACTTATACTGTATTTTCGTAAACAACGGTTTACTTCGTAAAAACGAATTCCAAAATGTATTAGACCAATACAAAGGAATGGGATTAAACGTAAAAGGAGTAGATGCAGGAGATCGTTTTCTTGGTGAATTAGCGGGAATTTCTGATCCTGAAACCAAACGCAAAACAATTGGTCGTGTATTTATCGAAGTTTTTGATGATGAATCACATTTGATCGAAGACGTAAAATGGTTGGCACAGGGAACAATTTATCCTGACGTTATCGAATCGGTTTCTGTAAAAGGACCATCGGCAACGATTAAATCACATCACAATGTTGGTGGATTGCCAGATTATATGAAATTAAAAATTGTAGAACCACTAAGAATGTTGTTTAAAGACGAAGTTCGTAGAGTTGGGGCTACTTTAGGAATAGATCCTGAATTATTAGGAAGACACCCTTTTCCGGGACCTGGATTATCAATCAGGATTTTAGGGGATATTACTCCTGAGAAAGTTCAAATCTTGCAAGATGTTGACGCTGTTTTTATTGACGGATTAAAATCTTGGGGATTATATGATAAAGTTTGGCAGGCTGGAGCAATTTTGCTTCCAGTAAATTCTGTTGGTGTGATGGGCGATGAACGTACTTACGAAAAAGTAGTAGCGTTAAGAGCTGTAGAATCTACAGATGGTATGACTGCTGACTGGGTTCACTTGCCATATGACTTCTTGATGAAGGTGTCAAATGACATTATAAACAAGGTAAAAGGCGTGAACCGCGTTGTTTACGATATAAGTTCAAAACCACCTGCAACAATTGAGTGGGAATAGTACTATTTTTCAATTTAAGGCGTTACATTTGTAACGCCTTAAATTTTTAAACCTACTATTTATGAGAGAACTTTTAACGATTTCTCTTGTCTTTATTTTGTCTTTTAACAAAATAACTGCACAAGATTCAATTATTGAACACAAAATTCAAAAAGGGGAAACCGCTTATTTTATTGCCCAAAAATATAAGGTTTCTGTTGATGAAATTTACAAACTCAACCCTGAATCACAAAGCGGAATCCAAGACAATCAAGTTCTTAAAATCCCAGTCCACCCCACAGAAAAACAAATTCAGAAGCAACAAATTACCCACGTCGTTGCTGCAAAAGAAACGCTTTATGGCATATCGAAACAATATAAAGTTACGGTTGATGCTATCCAGACTGCAAATCTTGAAATTTTGGCTAATGGACTTCAAATGGGTCAGGAATTAGTAATTCCGCAAAATTCCGATGATCTTCCAAAAAATGAAATTGCAACTTCTTCAAAAGTAAGCCATCAGGTAGTTGCTAAAGAATCCTTGTTTAGTATTGCCAGACAATATAATGTTTCGGTTCAGGATCTTGAAAATTTGAATAAGGAGATTCTTCAAAACGGTTTGCAAATTGGTCAGACGATTACTATTCCAAACAAAAGAAAAACGTTGGATGGAAGAGTTCGGGTAATTAATCAGGAAACCATTTTTCATGTTGTTGAAGCGAAAGAAACTAAATTTTCAATTGCCAAAAAATATGGAATTTCAATCGATCAGTTAGAATCTCAAAACCCTGAAATCGTAAACGGATTGGTTGTAGGCAACAAGTTAGCTATCAATACAAAAGAAATTAAACCCACAAACGAGAGCGAAGAATTGATGTTGGCTTTAGCCGAAAAACAAGTTGTGGTTGAAAAAACAAAAGCCAAAACAGTTGAGATTGATGATTTAAAAGACAGATTGGTTGTTCAGAAAGAAATGAATCAGAAGATTATCAAAATCAATGATTTGAAAGTTAATCTGAATGATATGAATGGTTCTAAAGAAAATTCAGTTGAAAAACTGCGTTTGGTTTTAGAAGCCAATAAAAACGTTCAGGATATTTTAATGGCGAAATTAGATTCGCTGGTAAACACGATGAACAATGATTTGGTTGAATTGAAAAGAATGGATGTTTTGAACGTCGATGAATCCAAACGTTTAGAAAAACAATCGTATGAAAGCATCGGAAAGACAAGCGAATTATCATCTCAATTGAAAAAAGAGCTCGCTGAAAACCGAAAAGCTTATGCGGGTTTAATGAATAAAGTAGAGAAAATTGCTGTTGAAGAAAATCAGGAGTATAAGAAGAAAATCCGCGAAAGCGAAAAGAATAATAATGTCAATTCGTTGCAGCAAAGACTTTCGTTGGAAGAAATAAAACGCTATAAAATTGAGCAGGAGCAAGGTGATGCACAAAACCAACTTTTAATTGCTAAAATTGATTCGCTGGATACTCAAAAGAAAATTGAGGTAAAACGACATATCAGCAAAGCGAATTATTACAGCATGGAAGCTCGTAAATTTGATGATAAACTGGCTTTAATAAAATTGAGGAAATATCACGATGATGTTATTAAAAATCAAGGTAAAAATAATTCAGGTCAAACTTCAAAAACAGTTTCGCTAGAGGAAATGAAACGTGAGTTAAAAGAAAACCCGCTTAAAAGCGATAAAACTATAAAAGTTGAAGTTTTTGATAATCTTAAAGAAGTTTCAAATGGCTATTACTTAGTTTTGGGTATATTTACAGATGCAATTCCAAGAGATAAGTTTATTATGAAACTTATTGATTCTGGGGATTTTAATGCTAGTTTTTTCTTTAATATAAACAGTCTTTCGTATTATGTTTATTCAGACAGATACCAAAATATGGAAGAAGTTTTATATAAATGCAAGAAAAAGGAGGAAGATGAGTTATATAAGGATATTATTATTGCCAAGGCAGAGATTGATCTTAGGTAATAATTTGAAAAAAATTAACAAGTGGCCTGAATCTTGCTTCAATCAAAATTAGTATCTTGTTTTTGAATTAAAAATTAAATTGTTTAAGCCTTATTATGAAATATTATTTCGCCTTATTATCCCTTGTTTTTTTTGTTACTTGTTCTGCCTTCTCGCAGGAAAAAGTGATAAAATATACCGTTTCTAGTGGAGAAACTGTCAATCAGATTGCCGTAAAATTTAAAATTACGCCTTACGATATTTATCAGTTAAATCCTGACGCAAGAAATGGAGTGAAACCAAATACGGTTTTACTGATTCCGACGAATGTTAGTAAAGCGGCTGCGAATAAAACAGAAGCAACTAGCACAAAAGTTGCTGTAAATTCAAAAGAAATAATACACGAAGTTCAGCCAAAAGAGACTTTTTACAGTATTGAAAAAAAATACAATGTTTCTGATGAAGCGTTAAAAGCGGCGAATCCTGGTCTTGAAAAAACGGGGGTTCAAATCGGACAGAAATTGGTAATTCCTGGAAAAGGATCGGCATCAAAAGCGAGCCCAACCACTTCAAAAACAAATAAAGAGAAATATGTGTATCATGATGTTATAGCAAAAGAAACTAAGTTTTCAATAGCAAAACAATACGGTATTACAATTGAAGAACTGGAAAAACGCAATCCTGAGATTGTTTCTAACTTGCCAGTTGGATATCGACTGACAATAAAAGGAACAGCTCCTAAAACAGAAAATTCAGCAGCGGTTGCTCATGTTGCTAAGCCTGCAGAAGCTCCAAAAAAAGTAACTACTTATATGGAATACCAGGTTAAGCCAAAAGAAACTTTTTATAGTTTAGGCAGAACTTTTCATATTAGTCAGGAAGAATTGACAGAATTGAATCCGTCACTTTCTGAAGGAGTAAAAGAAGGAATGGTTTTAAAAGTTCCTTCAGGATATTTGGCTCCAAGTCCAATTGTCATTCAACAACAACCAATAGAAAAAGCTGTTGAGAAACCAATTGATAATTCAAGTGGTGGTGGTATTAAGATTTTAGAGAAAGTAAAATCTGAAACAGTTTCTGCTAATCCTGAAGTAGTGGAATTGACTAAAAAAAGAGGACAGACCGATCGTAAAAAATTGGTTTTATTACTTCCTTTTAATTTGGCTAAAATGCAAAACGATACCACAAGTGCTGCAAACCGAATTAAAAATGACAAGTTCCTGAACATGACGCTGGATTTTTATTCGGGAGCAATGATGGCAATCGATTCGGCAAAAACTTTACGTTTACCAATTGATGTTTCGATATATGATTCAGGAGAGACTAAAACATCATCGAATGTTTCTGGCTTAATTGCTCAAAATAAACTGCAGGATGCTAATGCAGTAATCGGACCGTTTTATCAGACTAATGCTGAAGGAGCGGCTAATACGCTTCGTTTGTATAATGTTCCGGTAATCTCGCCTTTATCAAAAGACACAGCAAATCCGATAGATAATTTATATCAGTCAATACCTTCTAACGATATCGTTCGTAATGCTGTTTTTGATTATATGCGTGCTAAGAATGGAAATATTGTGGCTGTTGTAGATAAGAAAAAAGAGTCTGTTATTAATTACATCAAACAAAATCAAAAAGGCGTCGTGTTTGCTGCTTTGACCGAAACTGGAGGCTTGGACGTTGCAAATTTAAAAAGTTTGCTGTTGCCAAACAGAATGAATTATGTTGTGATGGAAACGGGAAATACCGCTATGATTAAAACAACAATCAAGGCTTTAACTGATGCGCAAAAAACATGTCAGGTACAATTGGTAATTTTAGAACCAAACAGTACACTGGATACAGATGAGATTAGTTTTGAAAATTTAGTAAAACTGAAATTAATGTATCCGTCAGTGACTCGTGAAAGCGATGAACCTGGAGTTTTAATTTTTGAAAAAGAATATCGTCTGAAAAATAAGGTGAACCCAAATACGTATGCCACAAGAGGATTTGATGTTACTTTTGATACGATGATGCGTTTGGTGCAGGGAAAGACGTATCAGGAAACTGCAGATTTAATAACTACGGAACAAGTAGATAATAAATTTCAATATTATAAAAAAGAAGATGGTGGGCACGCCAATAAAGGCGTCTACATTTTATATTACGACTCAGATTTAACTTTAAAAGTAGCAAACTAATGACATCAAAAGTAACCTATTTAGGTGATTTAAGAACAAAATCAATTCACGTGCAATCCGGAAGCGAAATCATTTCAGATGCACCTGTAGATAATAATGGAAAAGGAGAAGCTTTTTCTCCAACAGATACAGTGGCAAATGCTTTGGCCAGCTGCATGATGACAATTATGGGAATTAAGGCGCGCGATTTAAGTGTGGATTTTATTGGTTCCACTGCCGAAGTCACTAAAATAATGAATGCCGAACCAAGAAGAATTGGGGCAATCGAAATTGTTTTTGATATGGAAGGTGTTGAAGGGGAGAAAAACAGAACAATTTTGGAGCGCGCGGCAATGACTTGTCCGGTATTTTTAAGTTTGAATTCAGAAATTGAAAAGAGAATTACTTTCAATTGGAAGTAAGTTAAAGATATTTTTCATTTTATTTGCAAAATGAAAATTTCAAAAAGAGCACAATTTGTGCTCTTTTTTTTGTTTTTATGCGTTTTTAATTCATTGGCAGAATTGTGTAATGTGCTGAAATTAATGATATTTAGGCATGGTTGTTAAGGATAAGGTTTTAAAAATTATGAATAAATACGAATGATGTAAATTTTATGCAGATTATTTTTAATTGCAAAAAAAATGCAAATTTTTCAAAATTTTCTGCAAATATTTCGAAAGTATTACTACTTTTGTTTCACATTAAATTTACTTATGATTACAGCAAAGAAAGCAAGTTCGGTAAGCTGATTAATTCACTTGTGTTGTAATTGTAAAGATCTTATCTTTATATGAGATTGATAATTAAGTGATTAGTTAAATTTTGGAAATGAAATTGTTAGGCGAGAACTGAAATATGTTTTTTAGGAAATCAGAAAGATTTTAAAAGAGATCTATTGGTTCGAAAATCCTTTCATGCAATTAAAATTTATAAAAATTAAAAAAAAAATATATCATGTTAAAAAGTAAAATCGACAAAGCAACAGGATTCGAAAAAAGATTCGAAAACATCAATACGGTTGTTTTTGAAAATTCTTCTGAAGCGTCAAAAGCAGTTGCGCAGGAAATTGCAGCCTTAATTCAATCAAAACAAAAAGAAAATCAGCCTTGTATTTTAGGATTGGCAACAGGTTCTTCTCCAAAAGGATTATACGCTGAATTAGTGCGTTTGCATAAAGAAGAAGGTTTGAGTTTCAAGAACGTAATCAGTTTCAATTTGGATGAATATTATCCGATGGAACCAAATTCGATCAATAGTTACGTTCGTTTTATGAAAGAATTATTGTTCGATCACGTCGATATTTTACCTGAAAACGCTCACGTTCCGGACGGACTTTTGACAAAAGAACAAATTGCAGATTATTGTCATGATTATGAAGCTAAAATTGAAGCTTTGGGCGGAATCGATTTGCAGATTTTAGGAATTGGAGGAAACGGACACATTGGTTTCAACGAATCAGGTTCGCTTCAAAACTCAAAAACTCGTTTAGTGGCGCTGGACCATATTACAAGAGTTGCGGCAAGTAAGGATTTCTTTGGATTGAGCAACACGCCAAGAACTGCGATTACGCTTGGAGTAAAGAAAATTATGGAAGCCAAACAAGTTATTTTGATGGCTTGGGGTGAAGGAAAATCAAATATTGTAAAAAAATCAGTTGAAGATGAAGTTACGAATAGAGTGCCAGCTTCATTTTTGCAGGAACATAATAATGCTGTTTTTATTTTAGATAAAGAAGCATCTTCAAAATTAACCAGAATTAATAAACCGTGGCTGGTAGAAAAAGTAATCTGGACAGATAAGTTAATTCGTAAAGCAGTTTTAGGATTGGCTCTTCAGCTTAAAAAACCAATTTTAATGCTGACTGATGCTGATTACATCGAAAACGGTATGAGTGATTTATTGGCAGATTCAGGTCCGGCGTACGATATCAACATCAAAATTTTTAATAAATTACAAAATACAATCACAGGCTGGCCAGGAGGAAAACCAAATGCTGATGATGCGAACAGACCAGAAAGAGCTGAGCCGGCTAAAAAACGTGTATTGATTTTCAGTCCGCACCCGGATGATGATATTATCAGTATGGGAGGGACATTTATGCGTTTGCAGGAGCAGGGACATGAAGTGCATGTCGCTTACCAAACTTCTGGAAATATTGCTGTTGCAGATGATGAAGCGTTGCGTTTTGCAAGATTCGTAATTGATTACAACGAGAAATTCGGAATCAAAAGTGCTGAGGCAGATAATATTTACAAAAAAGCGCAAACATTTTTAGAGAATAAAAAGAATAGTGAAATTGATATTCCGGAAGTTCGTTATATAAAAGGATTAATCCGAAAAGGGGAGGCGAGAGCTACGAGTAATTTTGTTGGTTTAACAGATGATCAGATTCACTTCATGGAATTGCCATTTTATGAAACGGGAACAATCGAGAAAAAACCACTTGGAAAGGAAGATATTCAATTGACAATGGATTTAATAGAAAAAATCAAACCACACCAAATTTACGCTGCAGGAGATTTAGCAGATCCGCATGGAACGCACAAAGTATGTCTGGATGCTATTTTTGAAGCTGTAAAAGCGTTAAAACCAAAATCTTTTATGGATGACTGCTGGTTGTGGTTATACCGTGGTGCTTGGCAGGAATGGGGAATTGATGAAGTAGAAATGGCGGTACCAATGAGTCCGGATCAGGTATTGGCAAAACGTCACGGAATTTTCAAGCACCAATCTCAAAAAGATGGTGTTGTTTTTCAGGGAACTGATGCCAGAGAATTTTGGCAAAGAGCCGAAGACCGAAATGCTGAAACGGCTGCTTTGTACCAACAATTAGGTTTGGCAACTTATGCGGCTATGGAAGCTTTCGTGAGATGGCATTACTAAAAAAAAGTTGCTAAGGTTCTGAGGAGCTAAGATTCTAAGGTTTAAAAAGTTTAGCAGCGCTGTAAATTGTTTTAAATGATTTCTGTCACTTAAAAAAAAATAATCTGTGTAAATCTTCTAATCTGTGGCAAAAGAATAAAAATAATAATAGCTTTGTAGCATTAAGAAGCAAGAGGAGAGAATGAGTCTATATTCTTTCATCTTGCTTCTTTTTTCTTTTAAAAAAAATGGAACAAGACAAAAAACTTCTCATCAAATTAGCCCACACCAAAATGCCTTTCGGGAAATATGAAGGACGCTTTTTAATCGATTTACCTGAATATTATGTGGTTTGGTATCATAATAAAGGTTTTCCTAATGGAGAATTAGGGCAGCAATTAGCTCTCATTTACGAGTTAAAACTGAATGGTTTGGAGGAATTAATTCGGAATATTAAGAAGCAATATCCGAAGCCTTTAAAATAGTAAGAAAAACCTTTTTTTATCGATTTTTGTACCTATATTTGATTATGTAAATTATTATAATTCTAAAAAACAAATTGATGCCACAATTAAAGCTTTAAATTTTAAAGCTTTAATATAAAGTCATGTTTTTTAGAATTATTTTTTTTATGTCAAAACTTACCTCAATAGCAAGTATTACCTGTTGGTACGGAAAATTTCCGTGGTACTTACCTTATTTTTTGCATTCTTGCTCTTTTAATCCAACCGTCGATTTCTACATTATTACAGATAATCAAACTAGAATTGATAATAAACCAGATAATGTAAAAATTATATACAAAACACTTAATGAGATTAAAGCAGTAGCTTCTCAAAAACTTGGTTTTACAGTAAATATTGATTATCCTTATAAATTATGTGATTTTAAACCAGCCTATGGTTTTTTGTTTCCTGAAATTATATCGGGTTATGATTTTTGGGGAATTGGAGATATAGATATTGTTTACGGGTCTATCCGGAATTTTATGACCGAAGATATTTTAAATAATTATGATGTAATAAGTAGTCGTCATGATTATATCACTGGCTCTTTTTGTTTATTTAGAAATAATGATTATGTCAATCAATTATTCATGAAAAGCAAAGATTATAAAATGGTTTTCAGTAATCCTATCCACTTTTGTTTTGATGAATGTAATTTTCTTTTTGAAAAACTGAAAATAGGATTATCAATTTTAGATATTAAAAACGCTATAGAAAGTATGACTTATGTAGTGAAGAAAGAAGAAAAAAAATTTCAGCTCAGAGCTTTTTTTGATTTTATAATTGTGGAAGGTTTGCCCGGTAATATTGAATGGAATAAAGGAAGAATGGTGTACAAAGAAATGTATGAAGTCATGTTTTATCATTTAATTCAATTTAAAACTTCTTGCTCAAATCGTAAAATATTAAACCCTATACCAAATAAATTTTATTTTACTAAAACAGCAATTATGAAGAAATTGACATAATTGTAAGTTATTAAATATGTATTTTATTTTAATTGTAATATTTTATTTATATATTTGGAGGTACAATTTTTAAAATCATAATACTATGAAAATTAAAAAAATGAGTTTTGCAGATATTGAAGATACAATGTGCAAAGAAGAAATGAAAAGTATAATGGGAGGTTCAGGAATGGTTGGTAGTGGTGGTAGCTTCCTTGGAGGCTCATTAGAATATGGAGGAACAAATCCACGTGGTTTTGATACTAATTATTGGGCAAGTTCTGCCGGATGGGCTCCAAATAATTTTGACAACTCTTGGGGTTCGTCTCCTAGTGGTGCAGTTGGAGGTTCAAATCCGAATAATTATACAAACGGATGGGTTCAAACTAGTAATGGAATATCTACAAATTCACCAGAGTTTATTAATCGTTTTTCTGATTTTTTAAAAAAAAGTAATGGGTTATCTACTAATGAGCAAATAAGTTCTTTTATAAATAATGAGGGAACACCTTCAGGTCAAAGGCAAAATAGTATGATATTATATGGTACTCCAGATTTGCCGGGTACGATTCTGAATAACGTTACAGTTGCCAATAATTATAAAGCACCAAGTACATTACCTAAAGGAGTGTCTTACAATAACGGTATTTTAGGGTTTAGTAACTACGGTGAAGAACCTGTTAATTTTTTTGCTGATGGTAAGAATAGATTTAATGGAGTAGCCGATTCGAGGTCTTACACGATTGGAGATGGTAAATTTACTTTATTTGGTCATGGAGCACCAGGCTTTATATTGGATGAAAAACATAGCGTTGGTATTAGAAATGCAACAGATTTTGATAAATATATGGAATTGATGAATAGTAATTGGACGAATGCAAAAGATAAAAATGGTACAATTCTATCTTTATGGTCTTGTCAGTCTGGTACAGTTTCTCAAAATAATCTATCCATAGCTCAAATGATTTCATTAGCGCACCCAAATATTACAGTAACAGGAGCTGATGGTTTTGTTAATTATGGAGAAAAAGATGGATTATATAGAATCACTGGAATTGATACAGTCATGGATTCGGGAAAGAATGATGGTGCTATAGTGGCTTATAAGAATGGTGTTGAAGTTTATAGAAGGCAATATTAATCTAAATAAAAAATCATGAAACCTTATATTCTTTTGTTAAGCTGTCTGTTTTTGTCTTGTCATAAAAAAGATAGTCTAGAAACTATTAAATTGACAAATTCGGCAAGTTATTTTAGGGAAAAGTTATACAATAAAAAGTTAATGGATAGCTTAGATAATCTTGCCTTGAATCATGGTGATACGCTTGCGTATTATGAATTAAAAAGTATTTATTATGTTGGGGAACAAAAACTTACAGGTTTTTTATATCATGCTATGGTAATGTCTAATAAATATAGTTATAAGAAAGCTTCATTTGATGTTTATGATATTTTAACTTCCAATAATGAAATTTTAGATGATAAAACAAGAAAAATGGCGAATGAATATTTATTAAAAAGTAAAAAATAATGCAATAGTGCATCAACTTCTAGAAGCAATGCAATCTGGTGGAGTCGCCGCAGCAAATACAATAATGGAAAATTCATATCTAAATAAAGGAGATGGCGGCGTTCAAGATCGTAGATATTTTGAAGCACAGGCGTTTATTTATGGGCGATTATTAACTCCTGAACAAGCAAATGCAGAATTAGTTAGCTTAGGATTAAAATAAAAAAAAATGAAGAAAATTACAGTTATTTCGATTGCATTTAATTTAGTGTTGTTAAGTCTTAGTATATTACTTTATTGTAGATTTTACGAATTAAAAAAAGAAATGGTTATTAGTAAAAATAATTTGCAAGTTGAGAAAAAAGAAATAAAATTAAATATTAGTGACCCTAGTTATATTTATAATTCTAAAAAATTTTCATGTGATTCTTCTGCAAATTCAACTTATGAATCTAATATGTGTATTGGGGAAAAATTAGAATTTGCGGATAGTTTATTAACTAATGTTTTAAAAAGTAAATTTATTTTATTAGATAAATACATTAAGATTGATAAAGAAGTAATTGTAAAAGATAAAGGAAATACATTTTTTACAAATGCGCTAAAAATTAATATTGCTAAAAAAGAAAATCTTATCAAGTCTCAAAGACTATGGGAGCAGATGAGAGTATTGAATTCGGAAAATGTGAAATTAGGATGCGATGGAGCAACAGGATGTGCAGGTATTATTGGTAAAGCTGAAATAAAATATGTTTTAGAACGGATTGAAAAGATAAGAGATATCAAGGGTAATAATTAATTTTTGTCTAAATATAATGTTAGATATTTTAAACAAGGCACTTTGTTAGTTCAAATGGAAGTTCTGGAGGTCATAGTATTGATGCTATGATCACATCACTTGTAATAAATCAAAGCCAATAGTTACATGAAGAAAAAGATATTGTTAATATTGATAATCGTTATTTTGAACTCTTGCGGTAAATGCATAGAAACAAATTTGACTGCTGGTGAAAAAGAATGGTTTTCTGTTTATGAAAAGGGACAGAATATTATTTTTAAAAGTAATTTGAATCATTTGGATACTATTGTAGTTACTGAAAAATTAAGGCAACATAATAATAGCGATTGCAATTATTATGGAATTGGCCCTATGCAGCCTGAAATAATGTTTATTACTCTCACTTCTAAAATATGCCACAATGAACCATATTGTACAGGGGAAATATTTATTAGTAAAGATGAAGTAGATAAAATTTTCGTTCCAGGTTTTAGTCTTTTTGGTTTATATTCTACTAGTGAAAATTCTTTACCAAAAGAAACATGGGTTATGTTAACTACAACTAAAAAAAATATACATACGTATATCTTTTTGAAGATGGTATAAATGCAAAAAATTCAGGAAATAACTATATGGTATCTTTTTATTGGGACAAAAATGAAGGGTTGATTCGTTATTATACAAGTGATGGCGAAGTGTTTGAGTTGTTAAAAAAAGAATGAAAACAAAACAAATGTTAAAGATGCTAAAAATAAAAAGAATACTGCTTCCATTTTTCTTAGTACTAATTTCTCTTAATGCTGTTGGTCAGGATCAAAGTAATAAATCATCGGCTGGAGGACCCGCAACGGCACATGAACTGATAGGTTATTGGAAAATGATTGCGTTACCAAATCCTAAGGTGAATAAGGTAAATCCTTGGCCACAAAATTATCAGTGGTTTGAGTTTACAAAAGATGGAAAAATAAATTCAATGATGAGTTTGGAGAACAAGGAATATTCAATACAAGAATTGCATACCGTTTTTGAGGTTTTTCCAAAAAAGAGAGTGCCTAATTATAAAGTTAATGGATCTTTTGTAACAATCGATAACCCTGAAAACAAAAATTATCTGGAAATATGGGGAACAAATATTTTTGCAAAAGATATAGAAGGTATTGCAAAAAAAGGAGACTTGATGATGACACTCGATGACGGCACTCAAACCGGAAAGGTTGTTTATTATAGGCTGTTAAGAAGGGTAAAATGATTTCTATGAGAAAAATCGCAACTATTTCAATTATAGCAAACGTGTTATTATTGGTTTCTGTTACTGTATTATTTAAGAAATATTCTAGTATAAAGAATAAAAATGTTTCTAAAAAAAAAGTGATAGTAGTGAAAAATGAGAACATAGATTCTGTTATTTATAAAACGGATCCAATCTACATTTTTAAATCACAAAAATTTCCTTGTGATTCAGGATACGCAAGTTATGAAACAAATATTTGTATGGGTGAAAAATTACATTTTGCAGATAATTTGCTAAATAAACTCGTAGTATATAATTTAAAAGAATTTGATTATAGAATAAATCAAGATAAGGATGGGGTTTTAAAGGCTGAGGAAAATAGTTATTTTGTAAAATCTTTAAAAAGCGCTATTGCTTCAAAAGAAAACTTCATTAAAACTCAAAAAAAATGGGAAGAACTTCGAACATTAAAATCTGAATCTGTCAGATTAGGATGTGAAGGTGGTACAGGTTGCTCAGGTATTGTCAGCAGTGCAGAAATAAAAGAAGTTTTAAAAAGAATGCAAGAGATTAAGTAAAGAAAAAGCAAATGTTCAATTTTCCCCATGAGTTTCAGCTTGATGCTAAAGATTGCGGTCCATCTTGCATAAAAATAATCGCAAAATATTACGGCAGGTTTTATAGCCTGCCTTTTTTACGCGATTTATGCGGTATAACACGCGAAGGTGTGAGCTTTTTAGATCTCAGTGATGCCTGCGAAAAAATAAGTCTTCGCACCAAAAGCATTAAGATAGATTTTAATAGTTTAAAAGCTATTCCGTTGCCGTGTATTGTGCATTGGCAAGGTGATCATTTTATAGTAGTTTATAAAATAAGTAATAAGCAGGTTTTTGTTTCTGATCCGGCAAAAGGATTGATGAAATACTCATTTGAATATTTTCAGAATGGCTGGCTAAACGAATCTAAAATAGGTGCCGTTTTAGCTATTGAACCAATGGCTGATTTTAAACAGCGTTCTATAAATGATAAATTAGAACGTCGTAAAACTTTCGAAAATTTCTTCGGTTATTTTACACCTTACAAAAAGAGTTTTGTAAACTTGTTTATAGTGATGCTTTTGGTAACACTTGTGCAGGCATTTTTACCCTTTATTTCAAAGTCAGTTATTGATGTTGGTATTCAAACAAATGATTTAGATTTTATCGACCTTGTTTTAATTGCTAACATTACAATCATCGTGAGCATTTTACTAAGTAATATGATTCGGGATTGGATTTTACTGCATCTTACTTCAAGAATCAATATTTCATTAATTTCAGATTATCTCATTAAATTAATGAAGCTGCCCATTACTTTTTTTGAAAATAAACTCATTGGGGATATTTTGCAACGAGCCCAGGATCATGAGCGTATTCGTGATTTTATCATGAACAATTCGCTCAATTTTATATTCTCGATTTTAACCTTTTTCATTTTTGGAATCATCCTGTTTATTTATAGCCCAATTCTGTGTTTAATTTATGTAATTGGAAGCGCATTATTTGTTGGCTGGGTGCTGTTTTTCCTTCAATTTAGAAAGAAATTAGATTGGGAATATTTTGATATTCATACAAAAAATCAAAGTTATTGGGTCGAGACAATTGGTAGTATTCAGGATATAAAAATTAATAACTACGAAAAGCAAAAAAGATGGAAATGGGAAGAATTGCAAGTGCAGCTTTTTAAAATTGACCAAAAAATACTCCGCATAACTAATGCTCAAAATCTTGGAGCGCAATTTATTAATCAATTAACCAATTTGGTGATTACATTTTATTGCGCCAAAGCAGTAATAAAAGGTGATATAACATTTGGAGTAATGATTTCAACCCAATTTATAATCGGAATGTTAAATGGTCCAATTATGCAGTTTATCTCTTTTGTGCAATCGGCTCAATATGCAAAAATAAGTTTTTTAAGACTTAACGAAATACATGAATTAGAAGAGGAAGAAGAAAATGAGGTAAATAATAGTATAAAGTTACCAGAAGATAAAAGCTTGTTTTTAAAGAATGTCAGTTTTCAATATAGCCGTAATGGAGATTATATTTTAAGTAATATTTCACTAATGATTCCCGAGGGAAAAGTAACAGCAATTGTTGGAGATAGCGGAAGTGGAAAAACCACTTTATTGAAACTTATTTTAAGATTATATAAGCCTACACATGGGGAATTATCTATGGGGAATTTGAATATTCAAAATATTAACCTAAAGCAATGGAGAGAAAGTTGTGGTGCTGTGATGCAGGACGGTAAAATCTTTAGTGATACAATTCAGAATAACATTGTTCTTGATGATGAAAATATAGACTATGAAAGGTTGAAAAAGGCAGTCACCGCTGCTAATATTGCCGCTGAAATTGAAGCAATGCCAAAAGGATATCAAACCATGATGGGAGAAAACGGAAGAGGTTTAAGTGGCGGGCAAAAACAACGAGTACTTATAGCAAGAGCTTTATATAAAGATCCTGATTACTTGTTTTTTGACGAAGCAACAAATTCTTTAGATGTTATAAATGAACAAAAAATTGTAATGGCGCTGGAAGATATTTTTAAAAATAAAACAGTAATAGTTGTGGCGCATAGATTGAGTACTATTCGTAAAGTAGATCAAATTATAGTACTTAAAAATGGATTTATTACAGAAATTGGAAATCATGATATGTTGATGACAAGGGAAAATGGACATTATTATCAATTAGTAAAAACACAAATAGGAGATACTGTAAATGGGTAATAAAGGATTTCATAAAACATTAAACGAAAACAGAACAGAGGAGGTTGCATCTATAATTGAAAAAATGCCGACTAAATTTGGTACTACAATCAGTTCAGTTGCTATAGGATTAGTTTTGCTATTGCTTTTATTTGGATGGTTAATAAAATATCCATCAATTTTAACAGGGCAAATTGTTATTAATACACGACAGGCACCTGTAAAATTAGTAGCTTTAACATCAGGGAATATTATATTATTAAAGAATAAATCTGGAGAAACTGTAAAAACAGGAGAATATGTTGCTTATATAAAAAATGAAGCAGATTTAAATGATATTCAATTGTTAGAGAATATGCTCCATAAGATTGATATTCATAAAGTAAATTATAAAGATCATCGCCATTTGTTTTATGAAAATTTGTCATTGGGAGAAATTAATAATAAATACTTTAATTATTTAAACTCTCTTTATCAATATCTTGATTACACTGTTCAACAGCCATTTGAAGCTCAAAAACAAATAAATCAAAAGTTGCTCGAATTGCAAATTAATAAGTTTACTCAATTAAAAAATGATTATCAAAATCAAAAAATAAAATATAAAACTTCTAAAAGTCTATTCGCAAAAGATTCAACCTTGTACGCTAAAAATGTTACATCTAAAGCTGATATAGAACATTCTGTCATTGCAAAAGCAAATAGCGAACTGGATTATAATGCCATAGATAAAGAAATTAGTAATACAAGTTACCAGATAAACGAAGCACAGAATAAAAATCAGATTATTGCGATTGAAAAAGCAACAAAAGAAAGAGAATTAATCATAAATATGTTTAATAGTTATTATGATTTACTTGATGCTATTAAGAAGTGGGAACGTACATACGTTTTTGTGTCTCCAATAAATGGCAAAGTTGATTACCTGAATTTCATTAAAAATAATGATTATATACAATCGGGACAAGAGTTGTTTAAAATAATCCCTAATAATAATCAGATTATTGGACAGGTAAACTTGCCGGAAAATGGTGCTGGAAAAGTTAAAATCGGTCAGGATGTAATTATAAAACTTAATAATTATCCGTACAACGAATATGGTTCCATAAAAGGAAAAGTAAAAAGAATTTCATTAGCCACAAATGAACAAACGCTTTCAAACAATCAAAATAAAATTAATTCATACCTTGTAGATATTGATTTACCTGCCGGTTTAAAAACCAATTATGGAGTAGAATTAAATTTTCATGCTGAAGCAAAAGGAACTGCCGAAATTATTACAGAAGACAGAAGATTGATTGAACGCTTTTTTGATAATTTGAGATATAAAGTACAATAATATCCTGAAAAAGCTTTTAATTTTAGAAGCCTTTAAAATAGTAAGAAAAACCTTTTGCTATTTCATTTTTTTTAATTATGTTTGATACATACAATATTATAATTCCTTAAAATAAATTGATACCACAGAATTCGAGCCTGAATTTATAAATGTGTACAAGTCAGTATTTTGAAATTATAATAGATATAAAAAATATTATAATTTTTAAAAACAAATTGGCACCACAGAATTCAAGACTGAATTTGTAAATGTGTACAAGTCGATGTTTTAAAATTATAATATTTTTTTTGGTCAAAATTTATCTCCTAAGAATAAATATTTAGCTTGTCGAACCAAAAGAAATCTTCTTGTTTCTCATTTATCTTTTTTACTTAACTATAATTTGAAAGGTCATTTTTATCCTCCGAATTAAAGACATTCTTCAAAAAAATCTCTAATTAAAAGTTAAAATTATCGATTACAAAACCAACTAATCGATCTATTTAAAAATTTGCAAATTATCTCATTCTCTTATTGACAAATTATCTAATTAAATTTGTACTTTTGCCAAGTTTTTTACACAACTACAACAAACAACAACAGAATGAATCAAACAAAATATATTTTTGTTACAGGCGGTGTGACTTCTTCGTTAGGAAAAGGAATTATCGCGGCATCTTTAGCAAAATTGTTACAAGGAAGAGGATACCGAACAACTATTCAAAAATTTGACCCGTATATAAATGTAGACCCGGGAACATTAAATCCGTACGAACATGGAGAATGTTATGTAACAGATGATGGTGCTGAAACGGATTTAGATTTAGGTCACTACGAGCGTTTTCTTAACGTTCCTACTTCTCAGGCCAATAACGTTACTACAGGAAGAGTTTATCTTTCAGTTATTGAGAAAGAAAGAAGAGGGGAATTTTTAGGGAAAACAGTTCAGGTTGTTCCTCATATTACAAATGAAATCAAAGACAGAATGCAATTGCTGGGTAAATCTGGCGATTACGATATTGTAATTACTGAAATTGGTGGAACTGTTGGTGATATTGAGTCTTTACCTTATATTGAGTCTGTTCGTCAGTTAGTTTGGGAATTGGGAGAAAATAACGGAATTGTTATTCATTTGACATTAGTTCCTTATTTGGCTGCTGCAGGAGAGTTGAAAACGAAACCTACACAGCACTCCGTAAAAACGTTGATGGAAAGCGGTATCAAAGCCGATATTTTAGTTTGTAGAACTGAGCATGAACTCTCAGACGAATTGCGCAATAAATTAGCATTATTTTGTAATGTAAAAAGAGAGGCAGTTATTCAATCGATCGATGCTTCAACAATATATGAAGTTCCAAATTTAATGCTTGAAGAAGGATTAGATGTTGTGGCTTTGAAAAAATTAGATTTGCCTAAAAAAGCAGCACCAGATTTAAAAAACTGGAATACTTTTTTACGCAGATTAAAAAATCCAAAACATACCGTAAATATTGGTTTGATTGGAAAATATGTAGAAATGCAGGATTGTTACAAATCTATTTTAGAGGCGTTTATTCATGCTGGAGCTTCAAATGAAACTAAGGTTAACGTAATTTCGATACATTCAGAACATATTAATTGTGATAATGTAGAAGAGAAATTAGGACCTCTTGACGGAGTTTTAGTTGCGCCTGGTTTTGGTGAAAGAGGTATTGAAGGAAAAATAGAAGCCGTTCGTTTTGCACGTGAGAATAATATTCCGTTTTTCGGAATTTGTTTGGGAATGCAAATGTCAGTTATCGAATATTCAAGAAATATTTTAGGTTATGCTGAAGCGAATTCTACAGAGATGAATGATAAGACAAAACATCCTGTGGTGAATTTGATGGAAGAGCAAAAAACAATTACAGACAAAGGTGGAACAATGCGTCTTGGAGCTTGGAAATGTGATATCAAACCAAACTCATTGGCACATAAAATCTACGGTCAAAAAACTATTTCGGAGCGTCACCGTCACCGTTATGAGTATAATAACACTTATAAAGATGAATTACAAAAAGCAGGTTTAATTGCTTCCGGAGTGAATCCTGATACTGGTTTAGTTGAAATCGTGGAGCTGGAAAACCATCCATTTTTCATTGGAGTACAATACCATCCTGAATACAAAAGTACGGTTGCAAATCCGCACCCGATCTTCGTAAACTTTGTGGCTGCTGCAGTTAATGCGCATAAAAAATAATAATTAAATTCTAAAGGTTGTAACGTTTGAGTCAAACTCATACTAATAACCTTTAACGAGTAACTTTTTTAAATTAATAATGGAAGAAAAAAAATTTGACCTTAATTCAATCATTGGTTTTGTATTGATATTTGGAATTTTGATTTGGATAATGTATCAAAATCAGCCTTCAGATAAGGAAATTGCTGCTGAAAAAGCCAAGAAAGAATTAGTTGCTAAGCAAGAAGCTCAAGCTCAAGCTGATAAAACCAAAACAGCTGTTTTACCTGTTGTTGCTGCAACACCTGGTGATACGGTTCAATTGGCAAACTTGCAAAAAACTTTAGGTGGTTTTGCTTATTCAGCTACACTTCCTTCTGCAAAAGAAGGTTTTACAACTATTGAAAACGAAAAGATGATACTAAAAATCGCCAATAAAGGTGGTTACATAGTTGAAGCTAAATTAAAAGAATTCAAAAGGTTAGAGAAAAATTCTGGGCAATTAGTAGAATTGATTAAAGACAATAATTCTAGTTTAAATATTCAGTTACAAACGACTGATAACAGAACTTTAAATTCTAAAGATTTATATTTTGAACCAACGTTAACTAAAAATGGATCGGATCAAATTCTGACTATGCGTTTGAAAGCTGGTGCAAACGAATTTTTAGAATATAAATATATCTTAAAAGCAAATGACTATTTAGTTGTTTTTGATGTTCGTTCTCAAGGATTGAATAAAGTTTTAAATTCTTCTAAACCATTAGATTTACAATGGGATTTGAAAAGTTATAGAAATGAGAAAAGCGTTTCTATTGAAAAACGTTATGCTCAGTTAGAATATGAATATGGCGATGAAAAATACAGTTCAGTAAGTCTTGGTGTAGGAAAAGAAGATACTCCGGAAAAAGTAAGTTATATAGCTTTTAAACAACACTTTTTTACTGCAATTTTATCTACAGATAAAGCATTTGAAAAATCTAAATTACAATCTGACGATTTAGTTAAAGATGAAAAATTAGATACTACCTATATAAAACAATTTAGAGCAACTGTTCCTTTAGCTTTTACAAATGGAGAAGTTGATTATAAGATGAGCTGGTATTTTGGGCCATCTGATTATAAAGTGTTAAAATCATACGATAAAAACTTCGAAAAAATTATTCCACTAGGATGGGGAATTTTCGGATGGATTAACAAATGGATTTTTATCCCATTGTTTGGATTCTTAAGTTCAACAATCGGATTATCCTTGGGTATTGCGATTATTATTTTTACGATTATCATCAAAGTGGCAATGTCGCCAATTACCTATAAGTCATTCTTGTCTCAGGCTAAAATGAAAGTTTTACGTCCGGATATTACAGAGTTGGGAGAAAAATACAAAAAAGACCCAATGAAGAAACAACAGGAAACAATGAAGTTGTACAACAAAGCAGGAGTAAACCCAATGGCAGGATGTATTCCGGCATTGATTCAGCTTCCGTTTATGTATGCGTCATTCCAGTTCTTTCCGTCTGCTTTTGAATTAAGACAAAAAGGATTTTTATGGGCAGACGATTTATCATCTTTTGACTCGGTTGTTAAATTACCATTCAATATTCCAGTATATGGAGATCATATTAGTTTGTTCCCAATTTTGGCAGCAGTTGCGATTTTCTTCTACATGAAGATGACATCTGGAGATCAGCAAATGGCAGCTCCTCAGCAAGAAGGTATGCCGGATATGGCAAAAATGATGAAAATCATGATTTATATTTCGCCATTAATGATGTTACTTTTCTTCAATAATTATGGTGCTGGTTTGAGTTTGTATAACTTTATTTCAAACTTAATTACAATCGGAATTATGTTTGTCATCAAAAATTATATTGTTGACAGTGAAAAAATTCATGCTCAGATTCAGGAGAATAAATTAAAAGAGCCTAAAAAACAAAGTAATTTTCAACAACGTCTTCAGGAAGTTATGGAACAGCAGGAAGCTGCAAAAACTCAAAATAAAAAGAAATAAGTAATACTTATAAACACAAAAAAGCCGTCTTTAGACGGCTTTTTTGTGTTTAAAACTTAGGTAATAAAACTTTATCTATTACATGAATAATTCCGTTTGAGCATTGGACATCAGTAGCGGTTATATTACTTATTCTGTTGCTTGCATCAGTGATTTTTGCTCCTCCGGTTAGTCCAATTGTAAAATTTTGGCCAGCAAAAGTACTTACGACTTGTCCGTTTGTTAATGCGTTCGATTGTACATTTGCTCCGGCAACAACGTGATATTTTAAAGTTGTCTCTAAAACATTAGCAGGGATAGCAGCAAGTCCAGAAAATCCAGTTTCCGTTAAGAAGCTTGTAAAAGCTGCATTAGTAGGTGCAAAAACTGTAAATGGCGAACTGGCTGTACCGGATAATATTCCGGCAAATCCAGATGCAGGATTGTATGTCAAAGCAGCAACTAACGTGCTAAAGTTTTTATTGGCTATAGCATGATTTACAATAGTTGGTAATCCAATAACACCATCAACTACATGAATAATTCCGTTTGAAGCTTCAATATCAGCAGTCGTAACTGTTGCTCCACCATTTGTTTTTCCGCCATTAATATCAACACCAGTACCTTTTTCAAGATACATACTTATGGTATTTGAAGTCGAAGCACTTCCCTTTGCTAAAGTCTTTACATAGCCCGTTGCAATTTCTGCCGATTTTACTTTTGTACTTAAGACATGATTTAATAATATTTCTTTTAAAGCAGGAACGGGAACGGCATTTAAATCGGCATAACCTTTTGCTGTTAAAAAAGCACTAAATGCAGTATTAGTGGGTGCAAATACGGTATAAGAACCGGAAGAATTCAGTGTGCTGGCCAGGTCTGCTTTTTCAAGAGCGGCGACTAAAGAGCTGAGATTCGGATTTGCTTTCGCAATAGAGACGATTGTTTGAGGTTGTTGAGATGAATCATCATCATCATTGTTACATGAAATACTGACGAAAGCAATTAACGCTAATAACGCAATTAATTTAATTTTGATTGTTTTCATAATATTGATTTTTTTAGTTTGTGAAGCTAATTTACTTATTTTGTTTAACAATTTGCATAAAATATTAAACAAATATTTATTTTAATATTAATTTAACTTTCTTGTTTAAGTGATTTAAGTTATTGATTTATAGTTATTTGTATTGTTTATGAGGTTTTTTTAAAATTCTGTATATGTAATTTTTACTTGAAAAGTTAAACAGATTTTAAATTTTAATTTTGATAAAAAAAAATGAAATTAATGTTGAAAGGGTCATACTTTTGTATAATACTAAAAAGTAATTTTTACTGTTATATAGAAAAACGAGTTATGAAAAATTTTTGGATTTTATTTTTAATAAGCGCTGCTGCTTTTTCACAAGATGTCAATAAACTAGATTCAAACGGAAAAAAAGACGGGGTCTGGAAAGGAACTTACGAAGTATCAAAACGTCCGCGTTATGAAGGAACTTTTAGTCATGGAAAAGAAACTGGACTTTTTAAGTTTTTTGATGATACAAAAAAAGGAGATGTTGTGGCAACTCGTGATTTTACAGCTAGCGACGGAAGTTCGTATACCATTTTTTACGATCAGAATAAGAACAAGGTAAGTGAAGGAAAAGAAGTTGGAAAAGTACGTGAAGGCGAATGGAAATACTATCATAAAGCTTCTACGGTTGTAATGACACTTGAAAATTATAAAAAAGGTAAATTAGAAGGTTTAAGAAGTGTTTTTTACCCAAATGCAAAAATCGCTGAAGAAATAACATACAAGAATGGGTTAAAAGAAGGAATTTATAAGAAATATGGACAAAATGGAATTCTTTTAGAACAGACTACTTATAAAAATAATGAATATAACGGAGATGCTGTTTTTTATGATTCAGATGGAGTTGCTGCATCTAAGGGGAAATTCTTAAACGGCAAAAAAGTAGGAATTTGGCAGTTTTACTTAAAAGGAAAATTGACTAAAGAAGTAAATATGAGCAATCCAAAAAGTAATTATCAGGCCGATTCAAAACCTAAAATGCAATAATATTTCTCATTGATACTGTTTATAACAGGGTATTTTTTGCCACAAGTTCAGGAATTTATTAAGCAATAATAAAATTCGTGAATTTGTGGCAATCTTTTTTTAAATTTGATTTGCTAATACTTTGATTAAATGGATATAAACGAACTTTCTTTAAGATTTTTATTATTGTTTTTTTCAATTTTAGTTTTGTATTTTTTCTCCAATAGAAAGGATAATGAAACGATCAATCCATTAATGGTAATTGTTGGACTTTGTACTTTTTCACTTTGTTATTTATTTACAAAAATTGAGATTGGGATTGGGATTGGTTTCGGATTATTTGCAATTTTCTCCATTTTGAGATTTAGGACACAGTCTTTCACTGTAAATGCGATTATTTTTCTCTTTGCAACGATTACACTTTCTATTTTAGATATAATGTACCCATATGAAAAAATAGAAGTGCTACTCTTCTTTCAGGTCATCATTATCGGATTTTACATTTTTGCTTCTATTTTAGTCAACAAAAAAGCTTCAAAATATTTGAATATTGTTGATGTGAAAATTCCTTTAGAAGGTGATTTTTCCTTGGATAATCAGAGGATTAGAAAATTAATTCAACAAAAAATAAATGTTGAAGATTTTGATTTTAAAATTATTCTGATCAACACGGTTTCTAACGAAATTGATTTGCAGGTCTTCTATTAGATTATTCATTAAAAGGTCTGACTTGTTTGATGTATAAATCCCTGTTTTCGCCCACAATTTTAAACTCAATATCTACAGGATTTAATCTGTTTTTTTTCCAATAGCGATTCATTTGGCTTTCAATTTTTTGACTGACAAAATTGAGTCTGATCATTTCTTTTCTGCTTAACAAAGGTTCATTGTTGTTTAAATTGGAATTGGATGTATAATCAACATTAAAATCTTCATCAGCTGTTTTTTCAGGCATTAGATAATAAGCTGTGAATTGTTCGCATATTTCTCCTTTTTCAGGTTTAACGACAGAGTTTTCTCCTTTTTGAATATTAACGGTAATGCCAGGGAATTTTTTCCTGAAGATATTTTGCGTAATAATAACACCATTCGCTAATTCATCCGTAAAAGAGCGATGCACTAAAACTCCCATCGCAATAGTGCGTTGATCAATTCCAAAGAGTTCCCGTTCGTTATACGAACCTTCATTCCAGACACTTGCCCAAACCTGTTTAATCGCTTTTTCAAATGTTTTTGTGCTATCGCCTAAAATTCCGGTTTTTGAATCATATAATCCGGCACCATTAAAATCATCTAAATCTTCAGCATTGGTTGAAGACCTGAATCTAAAATTTTTGAAAGCAGCATTTTTAAAAGTTTGATTTAGATTTTCTATTAATTCAGGATTAATAGGTTCTTTTTTAATAGCCTCACGAATTTTTTTTAATTGCTGATTGATCCAAACTGTCGAATCTTTATGAGGATAAGCTAAAAGTTCATTTATTAAAGGTGAAATTGATTTCTTCTGAATGTGCTCCGTGTAAAAATAAAAAGGAATTGCATGCGGCGCTTCCGGAGTTTTAAATGGGGTATCTTTTTCGATATCCTTTGAAATCGCTATCAGATACGCCAAATTTTGCGCTTTAGAACCAATAGAATTTATGCCTTTTTTCGGTATCGAATTCAAATCTACCAAATCTGTAATACTATTATCAATAATTAATTGCTTCTTTTTTGAAACGGTTTTTTCGTTTATCTTTTTTGTAGTTTCTTTAATGTAAAAAGTGTCAATTTCAATTTTTAATTCTACTTTCTTCGAAATTAATCTTTTGATATTGTTATCTTTAAAAACAGTTGTGTACGCCATAATCGGAATTTTTCTATTCTTGCCCAAAAGCACTAAATGGCTTAAAGGTGTCTGAAGTTCATTCACAATAATTCCTCTAACATCAGGTAGAATATCAGGCGTTCCATCCAAAATTATAATCTCATCAGCGTTTGGTTTCGTTGTTTCTAAATCCTTAATTTTATACTGTTTTAAGATTCCGACATTGCTTCCTGAAACGACTTCCTGATACGAGATATCATTAAAAATATAATCTGATTTGACACATGGAATTTTAAATTTATTTTGTTGAAACCATTCCATTTTTTCTGGATTATTCAAATAGAATTTTAAATCAGGTCCAATAAAACTTGACTTCAAAACTAAATTGTAAAAGTTTTCAATTACTGGTACAGGCATACGATCTGAAGCTGCTAATTCAAAAATCCACTTTTCAGTTCCTTTGATATGATTCAGATTTCCCAGTAAATAATCCCGATTTTTTTCAGTATTACTATAATTTTCGCTGTTAAAGATTTCTACTTCCTTGTCATATCCTAAATAGCTCGTTACAAAATCATAATGATGTGCAATCAGACTGCTGTTGAAATAATACATTTTTTGCTTTTTCAGATCGTAAACAATTTTTACCGATTCGATATTTGAGAATTTATCTGATAAAGGTTTGCCTTTAAATGCTTTGTAAGCTTCATAATTAGGCAAAGAAGCATTGAATCTTTGTGCGCTCAAAGAAATTATAGCGAAGAAAAAAACGAGGCTTAATATAAATTTCGGCATGACAATTTTATTGATGATTAAAAGTAATTAAAAAAAACGATAGGTTTTGTCTACTGCGGAATTATATAAACTAATCGAAACTGCCAAAATTATCTAGAATTTGACTTACCTTTGCACCCTTGTAAAAATATAAACGATTTAGAATGAAACGTGTAGTAGTTGGACTTTCTGGTGGAGTAGATTCTAGTGTTGCGGCTTATTTATTGCAGCAGCAAGGATACGAAGTTATTGGCCTTTTTATGAAAAACTGGCATGATGACTCGGTTACTATTTCTAACGAATGCCCGTGGTTAGAGGATAGTAATGATGCTTTATTAGTGGCTGAAAAACTCGGAATACCGTTTCAAACTGTTGATTTAAGTGAAGAATACAAAGAAAAAATCGTTGATTATATGTTCAACGAATACGAAAAAGGACGAACTCCAAATCCTGATGTGCTTTGTAATCGTGAAATCAAATTTGATGTTTTCATGAAAATTGCTTTAAGTCTTGGAGCTGATTATGTTGCAACAGGACATTATTGCCAAAAAAATGAAATTGAAGTTGATGGAAAGCCTGTTTATCAATTAATTGCCGGTGCTGATAATAATAAAGACCAGTCGTATTTTTTATGCCAATTGTCTCAGGAACAATTATCAAAATCATTATTTCCAATTGGTGCTTTAACCAAACCGGAAGTGCGTGAAATAGCTGCCGAAATGGATTTGGTAACGGCTGAAAAGAAAGATTCTCAAGGATTATGTTTCATCGGGAAAGTACGTTTGCCTGAATTTTTGCAACAAAAACTGCAGCCAAAAGACGGTAAAATTGTTCAGATTGATAAAAATGATCCGATCTACAATATCGAAAAACCAGTTGGTTTATCATTAGAAGAGGAATTAAAATTAGAAGCTCAAAAGCTTAATTATCTTCCAACAATGGGAAAATTAGTTGGTAAACATCAGGGGGCTCATTATTTTACTATCGGACAAAGAAAAGGTTTGAACGTAGGTGGAACAACAGATCCTTTGTTTATTATTGCTACAGATGTTGAAACTAACACAATCTATACAGGTTTAACAAGTCAGCATCCTGGTTTATTTAGGAAAGCTTTGTTTATCGAAAAATCTGAAGTTCATTGGATTCGTACAGATTTAACTTTGAAAGTTGGTGAAACAATGGAAGTAATGGCAAGAATTCGTTATCGTCAGCCTTTGCAGAAAGCGACCTTACACCAGTTTGAAGATGGAATGTACGTCCGTTTTGATGAGCCACAATCTGCTATTACTGAAGGTCAGTTTGTAGCTTGGTATTTCGATAATGAATTAGTTGGTTCGGGAGTAATTTCATAGCTTTATACTTTTTTACGGAGGTTTTGCCTTTAATAAAAAGTAACTATGAAGTACTATTTCGTGTTTCTTTTACTGCTATTTTCTTCTGTGGCCTTTTCGCAAGAAGATGCATGGGTTTATTTTAAAGATAAACCAAGTGCTCAAACTTTTCTGGATACTCCCGCTAAAATGCTTTCTCAGCGATCTTTAGATCGCAGAACGAACCAGAATATTGCTTTAAGTTTTTCGGATGCCCCAGTTGAAAAAAGCTATTACAGTCAGGTGAAATTTAGCACCGGAATCACTATAATGGCGCAGTCGAAATGGCTGAATGCACTTCATATTCGAGGAACTCAAACCAATATTTTAGCACTTCAATCATTGTCATTTGTAGATAAAATTGTCTTCGCTAATAAAGCTTTAAATACAACCGCTAAAAAGGTCAATCAGAATAGCATTGCACAAACAAAAGATAAGCTGAAAACGACGATTGATTATGCCTATGGAAATTCAGCAGGACAAATTCAAATGCTTAACGGACAGGTTTTACATCAGAATAATTACACAGGTTCCGGAAAAATTATAGCTGTTTTAGATGCAGGTTTTCCAGGTGTAAATACAGCTCTGCCTTTTCAGAATCTAATAGCAAATAACCAAATTTTAGGTGGTTACGATTTTGTAAACAGAAACCCTAATTTCTATACCGGTGACGATCACGGGACTTTAGTATTATCAACAATGGGAGGTTATAAGGAAAACGCTTTAGTAGGAACTGCTCCGAGCGCTTCTTATTATCTGTTTATTACAGAAAATGATGCCTCTGAAAATCCTGTTGAAGAATCTCTTTGGGTTGAAGCTGCTGAAAAATCCGATAGTTTAGGGGTTGATATTATTACAACTTCTTTGGGTTATTTTACATATGATAATTCGAATTATAGTCATACTTATAGCGATATGAACGGAACTACAAATTTCATTTCGCAAGGTGCAGAAATTGCCTTTAGTAAAGGAATAATCGTGGTGGCGGCTGCAGGAAATGAAGGTACAACAGTAGAACCTCATATTGGCGGTCCTGCCGATGCCGTTTCGGTGATTACAGTCGGCGCGGTCAATTCTTCGAAAGTAAAATCTGGTTTTAGTTCCATTGGTCCGAGTTTCGACAATCGTATAAAGCCTGATGTTATGGCTCAGGGAACTGCTGCTGTAGTCTCAGATATTTCTGGAAATATTGGTACTGCAAACGGAACATCATTTTCATGTCCGATTATGGCTGGAATGATTGCGTGTTTATGGCAGGCGTTTCCAACAAAAACTAATAAAGAAATACGCCAAATGATTCTTCAATCATCCGATAAATATTCAAATCCAAATAATAATTATGGCTACGGAATTCCCAATTTCGGATCTGCTTTAGGAATTGAAAATTTTCAGGTTTCAAGCTTTTTTTCAGCGTTTCCGAATCCGACAAAAACAACTATTTCATTTTTATTTCCAGAGGAAAATTATAACGCATCAGTTTCAATTTATTCTATTTTAGGACAAAAATTAATTGAAAAACAAATTACAAATCAAAATCCAATTCTTTCTGTCGAGGCTTTAAATAGCGGACTTTATTTCTATACTTTTGATGCCGAAGGTTTGCATAGAACAGGAAAGATAATCAAACAATAGCCCTTTTTAAATGAATAAAATTACCCAACTTTTCAATATTAAATATCCAATTATTCAAGGCGGAATGATCTGGAACAGCGGTTATAAATTAGCTTCTGCTGTGAGCAATTCTGGAGGTTTAGGTTTAATTGGAGCTGGTTCTATGTACCCTGAAGTTTTAAGGGAGCACATTCAAAAATGCAAAAAAGCAACAGATAAGCCTTTTGGTGTCAACATTCCGATGTTATACCCGAACATTGAAGAAATCATGAATATAGTGGTTGAAGAAGGTGTGAAAATTGTGTTTACTTCGGCAGGAAATCCTAAAACATGGACATCTTTTTTAAAATCAAAAGGAATAACCGTTGTACATGTAGTGAGCAGTAGTATTTTTGCTTTAAAAGCACAAGAAGCGGGTGTAGATGCCATTGTCGCCGAAGGCTTTGAGGCCGGCGGGCACAACGGTCGTGATGAAACCACAACATTGACTCTGATTCCGATGGTGAAAGAAAAAATTCAGATTCCGATTATCGCTGCAGGTGGAATTGCAACAGGAAGAGGAATGCTGGCTGCAATGATTTTAGGTGCCGACGGAGTTCAGGTTGGAAGCCGTTTTGCCGCTTCAGTTGAATCTTCTGCACACAATAATTTCAAGGAAACGATAGTTAAAGTAAAAGAGGGTGATACACAATTGACATTAAAAGAATTAGCCCCAGTTCGTTTGATTAAAAATAAGTTTTATCAGGATGTTCTGGAATTATACGAAAAATGTCCTTCAAAAGAAGATTTGATACAGCTTTTAGGCAGAGCCAGAGCCAAAAGAGGAATGTTTGAAGGCGATCTTGATGAAGGTGAACTCGAAATTGGACAAATCGCAGGATTGATTCATGAAATTCTCCCAGTTGAACAAATTATTCAACAAATGATAGCCGAATTTGAAGCTGCATGCTCAGAAAAGGCTAAATTTGAGTTTTAATTAGCCCCAAGAACCTACAATATGAATTCTATACGCACTTATATATTTTTACTTTTTTTAGGATTTGGTCTGCAACAGGTCCAAAGCCAGTCATATCAATTTAAAACATCAGGATTTAGTGTTTTAGAGAAAAATGAAAGAGGAAAGTGGGGAGAGTGGTCCAATCTTGATTTAGTCAATTTATCAGTAATCCTGGATACTAACAAACATAGAATTGTGGTGTATTCGCAGGAAATTCAGCTTTTTAATATTTTAAATTATATTGAACGTGAAGAGAACGATACTGATATAGTCTATTCTTTCATGTGCAAAGACAACGACGGAAAAGAGTGTAAGCTTTCAATTATTACGCGCAAAAAACAAGAATTTCGTAAACAACTTTACATTAATTATGATGATCATATTATCGTTTATAATATTTTTACTGTTTAATTGATTTCAAATAGATAAAACATAAAAAACCCGACAGGTTGTTATTAAACTTGTCGGGTTTGTTGTAAAAAAAACTTAGAATCTCAGCCCCTTAGTAACTGAGCACCTTTTCTAAGAATCAATATCCTTAATAAATTCATCATATTCTAAATAGAACATTTCCAAAGCATTCATTTTTTCGAAAAAGAAATCAAAAATAGTGTCCCAATTATTTCGGTTACTAAAACCCACACCTTGTATTTCGACCCAAATTCGGCTGATGGTTTTGCCGCTTTCTAAAGTGTAGTTTTTCTCATAAACCAAATCAGAAACAAATTCTTCTTCCAGAATATTTTTTAAAGCTTCAATTTTTTCAAAATAGGCATTTCGTTTTTCATCACTTCGATGTTCGATATCAATTAGAACCTGAGCTTTTTTATTATCCACATAAAATTTAAAAGAAAAATCTTTGATTTTAGTATCGTAAAGTACCCATTTTCGTGGATATTTTTCGGCAAAAGCTACCCAAAATTCCCTTTTTATCTTCTGTGATTCTTCTCTGCTGTACATTTTTATGGCTTTGGTTTTAGAAAACTTGTACGAACGCATTTTCTAGACTATATTTATATATTATTTGAAAGTACAAAAATAAACTTTGATTATGGATTTTCAAGATTTTTTGCAATTTGTTCCTATTTTAATTCCAGTTGAATTGCCGGCGACTTTAGCTCATATAAAAATGGCACCAAAAGGACGTATTGAGGAACTTAAAAACCTTGATTTAACAACAAAAACTCCAAGGATTGCTGCGGTAATGATGCTGTTTTACCCAAAAAACGGAAAAACACATTTAGTTTTAATTGTCAGAAATGCCTATAATGGAGTGCATTCTTCTCAAATTGCTTTTCCTGGAGGGAAGTATGAAGCTTCAGATTTAAGTTTTGAAGATACAGCTTTGAGGGAAACACATGAGGAAGTTGGTATTTTTCCGGAGAAAATAAAAGTGGTCAAGCATTTTACGCCGATGTATATTCCGCCAAGTAATTTTTTGGTACATCCTTTTTTAGGAATTTCAAATGATGAACTTTCATTTTACCCTGATATCAGAGAAGTGGCCGACATCATAGAACTACCTTTGTCTGTTTTTTTGAATGATGAAATAATCATCGAAACCAGATTGTCAACCTCTTATGCGGCTGATGTTTTGGTGCCAGCATTTAATATTCAAAATCATATTGTTTGGGGGGCAACAGCCATGATTTTAAGTGAACTGAGAGATGTTTTAAAAACTACCTTTCAGGAAAATTCCTAAAAACATAAAAATAACAATTTGATATTCATAAGATTAACAACTTCCTGTTGAAATTGTTTAAAACTGTTGCTAAAAGAATAATTTTTGTATGTTTGCGACTTAACAAAAAAACACAATACACAAGCTATGGGATTGTTTAAACGAAATCCTTTTGGACATATATTATTCATCAAGAAATGGTTAATCCGTGTTTTGGGTGCCATGACGCATAGGAGATATAGAGGATTCAATGATCTGCAGATTGAAGGATCTGAAATCATTAAAACATTGCCAGACACTAACGTATTGTTTATCTCGAATCATCAGACTTATTTTGCCGATGTTGTCGCTATGTTTCACGTCTTTAACGCAAGTTTAAGCGGTCGTCAGGATACTATTAAGAATATTGGTTATTTGTGGCAGCCTAAAATGAATCTGTATTATGTTGCGGCCAAAGAAACAATGCAAGCTGGCTTATTACCAAGAATTTTAGCGTATGTTGGCGCTATTACAGTCGAAAGAACCTGGCGTGCAAAAGGAGTGGATGTAACTGAAAAACGTGATATTAATCCAAATGATACTGAAAATATCAGAATTGCGCTTGAAGATGGTTGGGTAATTACCTTTCCGCAAGGAACTACAAAATCATTTAAACCCGTTCGTAAAGGAACAGCACATATCATCAAACAGCATAAACCTATAGTTATACCAATTGTAATTGATGGTTTCCGTCGTTCTTTTGATAAAAAAGGTTTACGAATGAAAAAGAAAGGAATTCTGCAGTCTTTTATAATCAAAGAACCTCTTGATATTGATTATGAAAATGATACTATTGAAGAAATCGTTGAGAAAGTAGAATTTGCTATCGAACAACATCCGTCATTTTTAAAAGTTATTCCGGCTGAAGAACTTAAAGCACAGGAAGAACTTAACAAAATGAGACAATGGGATTACTAGAAATTTTAGATTTCTGATTTTAGATTTTAGATTTTAGATTTTTTGTTTCAGGTTTCAAAAATACTTTGAACCTTTGCTACTCTGTACCTTTGCCCCTCTTTTAAAAATCAATTTTCTTCAACTCTTTATAATTAGTGTATAATCTGCGTAATAGGGTTCCGTATAGTAATCGGTAGAAACACCAGAATAAACCAAAAAAGGCGCAGGTAACTAAAATCAATATACCAGCCGTTATAAATATTGCTTTCCCATTGATGGCTAATTTTTCTCTTATAAAAGCCATGTCCGGATTGTACACAAAAGCAATAAAAAAGCTTAGAATTGCTGTAACAACGATCATTCCTAAATTATACCATACATAATATTGGACTGTCTTTCGAGTTCGTAAAATAGCACTCATCAAAGATTTGGTAGAAACAGTTGTAGAAATTGTTTGGTAATTTTTGTAAAAAATAAAGACAAAAATCAGGACGACCACATAATTAAAATAGGTTAAAATCTCAAGTGCCAAAACAATTTCCGGATGATTGATTTTTTTTAAAACATCGTCTGTATTTATAAACAGGTTTGAAAACGTCCAAAATGAAATTTCTAAAATACTGATAATCAAAATCCACTTCACGATTGAAGATGATTTTTTATGAATCATTTTGTAGATTTCCGTTTCAGAAATTTGTGCAAAAGAATCCGAGTTCTTTTTCCAGTCTTTTTTTAATAAATCCAGTTCTTTCATAATAATATTTAAGGATTTAGTATTTTTTTAAGTTTCCCTTTGATTCTGTTCATTTTCACGCGCGCATTCACTTCGCTGATCCCTAAGGTCTCTGCTATTTCTTGATAATCTTTGTCTTCTAAATACATAAAAACCAATGCTTTTTCGATGTCATTAAGCTGATAAACTGCTTTGTACATTAATTTAATTTGTTCTTCCTCTTCATAATTGTAGTCAACATCTTTTACAAAATGCTGATGACTTTCATATTCTACTGTCGATATGGTTCTTTTGGTTTTTCTGTATAGGGTTATGGCCGTATTTAAAGCCACACGATATGTCCAGGTCGAAAATTTACTATCTCCTCTAAATTTAGGATAGGCTTTCCAGAGCTGAATAGTAATTTCCTGAAACAAGTCTTTGTGAGCGTCTTCGCCAGCAGTATATAATCTACAAATCTTGTGGATTATATTCTGATTTGCCTGCAATTGCGCAACAAATGACTGTTCTAGACTTTCGCTCATAATGTATTAGTAGTATTGAAATCTATTTTGTTACAGTTGCTTTATAATTTTTCGGTTTTATAATAATTTACCATCAAATCTATAAATTTACTGTAACTGTCCATTCCATCTTTTTGATTATTTGTTTTTAGGAAATTATCGTAGAATATCTCAAACCCGGTATCAATAGGAGTGTGGTATTGTTTCCAGAAATCATGGCTTTCCTGATAGTTTTTCAAGATTCCAATATGAGTGCGTTTTTTTAATTGTTCGAAAATCTTGTCATTTTTGGCTTGCCAGATACCTAAACAATAGTGCAGGGCAAAGCTATAACCCGAATATTTATAATATAGATTTTCATTTTTTACAGAAGCCAAAACTCCAATAAAATTACACTCACTCTCACTGGCAAAACCTATCTGATGCGCCATTTCGTGGCAGCTCGTAACGGGAAAATTATACATCGGCAATAAATCATTTACCTGTGCTTCATTAGTAAACGGATTCAGATATCCACCAAAACCCATATAGGTCAGAGGTAGACTAAAGAGTGATTTTTTGACACTCAAAATTTCATATTTAAAATAAGGATGTTCTTTCGATAGATTTTCATATCCAACTAAATTCATTTTAAAAGCCTCTTTTTGTGAGTACGGAAAAATGATTTTCGAACTATCATTTTTGGTAATTTGAAATTGGATATCGTTCGTTTTTCGAATTAATTTTAAGGTAAACTCAAGCAATTCGGCATCAGTATATTCTCTTTTGATTTCCATTTTTTGAAATAGAGGTTCACGGTAATAATTGAATGCCCAAAGAAGATGAAAGAGAAAATAAAAAACGGAAATTTTACCTAAGATCTTTAAAAGGTGATCTTTCCAATCTGTTTTCCATGTTTTTCGTGTTTTCCAAAACCAGCCAATCACAGATAAAATCAAAACAGCATAAATACAATCCCCAACCGAAAATGGAATTTTTCCAAAAAGTATTCTTGAGAAATGTGAAATTCTAATATACAGATTGTTGCTATAAGCACCTTCGACAAAATCCGGAAAAAAGGGAAGGATCCTTAGAAAGATAATTTGCATTAAAAGAAATAATGGTAAAATATATTTTGATTTCACAGCATAAATTTTGGATACGTAAATATAAATAAAGCATAAAAAAACCGAAAATAATTTCGGTTTGTATATTGATGCAATTTAATTTTTTTAATTCAATGTGGCTTACATGGCAATAATGTCGTTTTTCATGATTTTAATTTTTATTATTGATAAAATAAAGATACTCTAATTTTATTGTAGTAGGAAAGAAATTAACAGTTTATAATTTCTTTATAATTCCCTTCTTTAAACTTCCCTTCAACGATTACACTTTTATTTACAAAGTTATAAGTAAAGATATTATTTAATCCTATCAAATTATGACGGGCAGTAATTTGAAATTGTATATAAGTGGAAGAATTGTTCATTTTGCTTGATAAATCTTCATAGGTGAAAAATTGAATACAGTTGTCCCCATAATTTTTGGTGAAAGGTTTAAATCCCGATATAAAATTTACTTTACTTGTCTTAAGTTCAATTTTTGAAAAAACTTTATTTACAATATCATTTTCTCCCTGCCGAATATAATAATAATTTGATCTGGCTTCAATATCATATGCGCCGAAAAAAGATTTGTTAATTATTTTAAAGGAATAGCACAAATCACTAACATTATCAAAAGGGCTGTCGTTTTTAGCGATAAAATGGACAATATCAAATTTTGGTTTTAAGAAAATTAATAAAGCAAATATAAAAATGAACGATGCAGTAATATTGCAGCAAATGTTAAATATAAATTCATGCATTATTTTTAGTATTATTTTTCAAATATAATAATTAATTATAAGAAATAACTTATTTTTTATAATTAAAATCGATGTGTTTTTTAATTGATGGAAATCAAGTAAAGATGATGTCTATTTTTTTAATACTTAATAGTTATGTAACTTTGACATTCGTAATTGTTAAACTTCAAACAAAATATAATGAGTCAGGAAATAAGAAATCTGGAGCCAAAAGCGCTATGGAATAAATTTGCAGATTTAAACGCTGTCCCGCGTCCATCAAAGAAAGAAGAACGTGTGATCGAGTTTATGAAAAATTTTGGAAATAGTCTGGGTTTAGAAACTTTTGAAGACGAAATTCGAAATGTAATTATCCGTAAACCTGCAACTCCCGGAATGGAGAACCGTAAAGCAATTGTAATGCAGGGGCATCTTGATATGGTACACCAAAAAAATGCTGATACTGTTTTTGACTTCGATACACAGGGAATTGATATGTATGTGGATGGTGACTGGGTCCGTGCTCGCGGAACAACACTTGGTGCTGATAACGGATTGGGAGTTGCTACAATTATGGCAATTCTTGAAAGTAAGGATATTCCGCATCCGGCAATTGAAGCTTTGTTTACGATTGATGAAGAAACTGGAATGACCGGAGCTTTAAATCTTAAAGGAGGAATTCTTCAAGGTCAGATTTTATTAAATTTAGATACTGAAGAAGATGATGAAATTGATATTGGCTGTGCCGGTGGAATCGATGTAACAGCTACAAGAACCTATCACGAAGAAGAAGTTCCGGAAGGTTCTGTTGGTCATATTATTACTGTAAAAGGTCTAAATGGTGGTCATTCAGGAATGGATATTCATAAAGGTTTGGGTAATGCCAATAAAATTATGAACCGTTTGTTGTTTGATGCTTTTGAAAACTTCGGATTGCAAGTTGCTGAAATTAATGGAGGAAGTTTACGTAACGCAATTCCGAGAGAAAGCGTTGCAAAAGTAATTATTTCTGAAATGTTTGATGAAGCATACATCTTTGATATGCAGGAAATTATCAATGATATTAAAGCTGAATATAAAACAACTGAACCAAATCTTTCTATTGAAATTGTAAAATGCGATCTGCCGGAAAAAGTAATGGATTTAGGTGTTCAGGAAGGAATTATCAGAGCTATTTATGCTGCACATAATGGTGTTTACAGAATGAGTGCAGATATGGAAAATCTGGTTGAGACCTCAAATAATATAGCGCGCGTTATTGTTAAAGACGGTGAAATATCAATTGGATGTTTGACTCGTTCTTCTGTTGAAACTTCAAAATTTGATTTAGCAAATTCACTGCGTTCTGCATTTGAATTGGTAGGTTGTGAAGTAGAACTTTCAGGCTCTTATCCAGGTTGGACACCAAATGTAAATTCTGAAATATTAGATACTTTGGTAGGAATCTACGAAAAACAAAATGGAGAGAAACCAAAAGTTGTAGCTTGTCACGCTGGTTTAGAATGTGGAATCTTAGGAACTAATTATCCCGATATGGATATGATTTCCTTTGGACCAACAATTCATGGTGCGCATTCGCCTGACGAAAGAGCAAGTATTTTATCTGCTCAAAAATATTGGAAATTTGTGTTAGAAATTCTTTCAAATATACCAGTTAAGTAGTCTCAGTTTCAGTCTCGGTTTTCAGTTCTATTAGTAACTGAAAACTGAGACTGCGACTGAAAACTTTAATTAATCTCTCTTCGGAGCATTTTTCTTTTCTCGTTTTTCTTCTTTCTTTTCTTTAGCCGTTTTTAACGGTTCTTTTTTTGCTGTTTTTTTAGCATCTTGACTTTTTGACATGTTTTCTCGATTTAGCTATTTTATTTATTTTCAAGTAAATATAGGTTCTATTTTTGGTTTATAGTGTTAGTTTTGCTGATATACTTCGATTGAATCTTTGGCAAGTCTTTCTTTTAGCCATAATTTCATTTTTATTTGCGTTTGTGCATCAATGTTTTTTTTGCTTTGGAAAAGAACTATAGGAATGATTTTTGGCTTATTTGCATTACTTTCACTAGTGTAATTTCCAATTGTCAGCGAAGTTACTGTCGGAAATAATATTTTAGCTTCATTACTAATCTGCTTTTTATCAAATTGAATTTGAGATAATTGATTTTGGAGATTGTTTATTATTACGTCTTTCTTATCAACAACACTTTGATTGCTATTAATTTGATTCAGAATATCTTTTCTCAAATTAACAGTATCTTGCCTTATAATAAGTTTTGTATTCGGTAACTCATAATCGCCCAATTTTTTATTAAGATGGGCAATTTCGGCATCAGTAAATTTTTTGCTCAAAAAGGCTAATTCAATTTTTTTCGGATCTGCATTGTATCTTATTTTTTTATAAATTATTGGATAATCTTTATTGTGAAATTGATCCTGGAGAAAAACTTCCACTTTAGAGTTATAACTTTTTTGATCGTATAATTGGAATGCAAAATAAATACTCGGCAAAATTAAAAGTAAAGTAAGGACTGATATTCCGTATTTTACACGTTTTTCATGTTTTAAATCCAGTTGTTTTGCAATTGGATATTTAAGATATTTTACAATCACAAAAGTTGCAATACAGATAAAAACACAGTTAATAGTGTAGAGATACATAGCACCCAAAAAATAAATATAATTTCCCAAAGCCAAGCTGTAGCCTGCAGTACAAAGCGGAGGCATTAACGCAGTTGCAATTGCAACACCGGGAATTGGATTTCCTTTCTCAACCCGCGTTACGGCTATCACACCAACTAAACCTCCAAAAAAAGCAATTAAAATGTCATAAATATTTGGAGATGTTCTGGCTAATAATTCAGATTGTGCTTCTTTAAACGGACTGGCATAAAAGTATATTGTAGAAGTAATTAAACTCACTAAAGTCGCAATAATCAGATTTTTGATTGATTTTTTTAAAAGCTCAAAATCATACATTCCCAAACCAAAGCCTGCGCCAACAATTGGCCCCATCAATGGAGAGATCAGCATAGCTCCAATAATTACTGCAGTCGAATTTACATTTAAACCAACAGATGCAATGATGATAGCACAAGCCAAAATCCAAATATTAGAACCTCTAAAAGATACGGCACTTGTTATGTTTTCAATAACAGATTTTTTATTTTCTTCGCCTTTATGAAGATCAATAAAATTTAAAATTTTTTGAGATATATCTGTCATAATCTTATTGGAATTATAATGAGAAGATGTCTAATTTAATCAAAAAAAAGCATTAAACCGACTATTTCGTAGGCAAAATACGGTAATAAGTTTAGCAAGAAAGATGAAATGTTTCTGTTTGGGTAAAAAAATTCCTCAATTACAGAATTGAGGATTAGGTATTTTTTGTTATAAAGTAAATATTAATTTCGTTTTAAGACTTTATATTGTTCGTAACAGCCACTGATTGCATCGAGGATCTGTAAGTCATTTGCAGATTGAATAAAAGATTCAGAATAGTTGCAACGTTGTAAAATTTCAGGAATTTCGTCTTTACTAATGCCTAAAAGAACAGCTAAAGTTTCGCGATCATACTTTGATTCTAAAAGGTTTCGAATAGTATCATCTTTTTTCATATCCTTTAATTTCTTGAGTTCTTTTCCGTTTTTCCCAAAGAAATTATAAAGCATATCGGCGGGGTTAAAAATAGATCCCAGTACTTTTCCGAACGCATTTGGAGCATATTCTCCTGCTTCATAACCTTGTGTAAGACCAGAGATGCTGTAACGATAATTTTCTTTTGTTGGAATTAATTTCGAATCAATTTCAAGATATCCTGTTAAATTAAAAGGTGCAATAACGACTTCTTCAAGTGCAATTGCTTTTTCTGTAAGCTGAATTCTTGTTATCTTATTTTTAATCCAGTCGTTTGTCACTCTGATTCGTAGTGACTGAAATCCTAAAAGCGAGAAATGAAGTGTGTCATTTACCTGTACATCAATCTCAAAATACCCTTTCGCATCAGACATCGCACCACGTACTTTGTTTGTGTTAATGATATTTACGTTAGGAAGAGGTTCTTTACTATTATCGTTGTAGATATAACCAGAAACCCTTTGTGGAGTTGTTGGTTCAGTTTCTTGTGCAAAACTGATAGTCGATAATAATATAAAAAAGAAAACTGCAAAATATTTCATATCCTGATTTAAAGCACTAAAAGTAATAAATCGGGATTAAATATTTTGCAGTCTTTGAATATAATTATAAGAAAATTAACAAAGCAAGTAATGTTGCTTTTATGATTTAGATAAAAAGGTAAAAGGATGCTTAATTTAAATTGTTTTTGAATTACAAAACCCATTCATGGTAAAGAAGATTTTGGTATAAAAAAAATCCCAAATTCCAATTATGTCTGGAATTTGGGATTTTATATTTAAAAATAATCTAAATGATTAGTCTCTTCTTGGTCTTCTTGGTCTTGGTGAATCACCAAAGCTTTCAGAACGTCTTGGAGCTCTGTCTGAACTACCTTCGTTTCTTGGAGCTGAACTTCTAAAACCACCTTCTCTTTTTGGAGCGGATGAATTTCTGTCGCTTCTGAAACCACCTTCTCTTGGAGCTGAGTTTCTATCGCTTCTGAAACCTCCACCACCAGAACCTTCACGTCTTGGGCCGAAACTTCCGCCACCAGAACCTTCACGTCTTGGACCTCCAGAAGAACGTCCACCACCGCTGCGTCCGTTATGGTCACGTCTTCCGCCACCATCATTTTTAGAAATTTCAACATTAATACGACGTCCTTCTAATTGTACGTTGTTTAATACTTCCATTACTTTATCAGTGTGCTCAGGATCAGTGTTAAAGAAAGAGAAACCTTCTTTTACATCTACTTTGAAAACGTCATCACGACCTAAGTCTAATGTTTCTTTCAAGTAATCTTTAAGAGTCATCCAATCGAAATTGTCTCTTGAACCGATGTTTACAAAATAACGAACTGCTCCGTTATTATTGAATTCTCTTGGCTCAGAATCGCTTCTTTCACGTCTTTCTCCTGCTTGAGATGAAATATCTCTGTTCTTTTTATAGTAAGCAATAAAACGGTTAAATTCTACTGAAACCATTTTCTTAATCAATTCTTCTTTAGATAAACCTTCAAGAACATTGTTGATTGCTGGTAAATAGTTGTCAATTTCGTGATCAACTTCAGTATCTTTAATTTTGTTTGCTAAGTGCAATAATTGAATTTCGCAGATTTCGATTCCAGATGGAATAGATTTTTCTTCGAATTTTTGTTTAATGATTCTTTCGATAGAAGAAATTTTACGCAACTCACTTTTTGTAACAATTACAATAGAAGTTCCCAATTTTCCAGCTCTACCAGTACGTCCGGAACGGTGATTGTATGTTTCAATTTCGTCAGGAAGTTGGTAATTTACTACGTGAGTAATATTATCAACGTCAATACCACGTGCAGCAACGTCAGTAGCAACAAGCATCTGAATTTGTCTTCCACGGAAAGATTTCATTACACCATCACGTTGCGCCTGAGATAAATCTCCGTGCAATGCAGCAGCGCTGTATCCATCTTCAATTAATTTTTCAGCTACAGCTTGTGTATCTCTTTTAGTACGACAGAAAACCACAGAGAAAATATCTGGATTTGCATCGGCTAAACGTTTTAAAGCTTCGTAACGGTCACGTGCATTTACTAAGTAAAATTCGTGAGAAACTGTTGCAGAACCTGAGTTCTTAGCTCCAACAGTAATTTCAACTGGATCGCTCATGAATTGTTTTGCAATCCTGGCAACCTCTTGTGGCATAGTTGCAGAGAACAACCATGTGCTTTTTTGATCTGGAGTATCAGATAAAATAGATACGATGTCTTCATAGAATCCCATGTTCAACATCTCATCAGCCTCATCCAAAATACAGTAATCTATATTTTTAATGTTAACCAAACCTCTGTTGATCATGTCTTGCATTCTTCCCGGAGTTGCCACAATAATTTGTGCACCTCTTTTAATGTCTCTAGCTTGCTCTGTAATACTAGCCCCGCCGTAAACTGCTACCACATTAATACCTTTTTCGTATTTTGAGTAGTTTTTAAGTTCGTTGGTAATCTGTAAACAAAGTTCTCGTGTTGGCGATAAAACTAATGCTTGTGTATTTCTGTTGTCAGCATCAATTTTTTGAATTAGCGGAAAACCAAAAGCTGCCGTTTTCCCTGTCCCTGTCTGAGCCAACGCAACCATATCTGTGTCTTTTTCCAATAATAGGGGAATCGCTTTCTCCTGTACTTCTGACGGATTCTCAAATCCTAGATCTAAAATCGCCTTCAGTAACGATTCATTCAATCCTAATTGTTCAAATTTATTCATATGTGTATTTAAAATAGGGTGCAAAATTACTGTTAATATTTCACATAAACTAATGCATTTTTAAGAATTATGCATTTGTTATGATTTGATTATCAAAAAGTTATGTTTATCGCAAAATCAATTTGACAGGAAAACGAATAATTTTACGTCGAGTAATATAAATTTTACCCTTTAAAATGTTGTATTTTAAACAATTATTCCGCTTTGTTCAGAAAATCAATTAGTTGCTGTGTTGCTTTTGCACGATGGCTGATTTTATTTTTAATTTCTGAAGCTAATTCGGCAAAAGTCTCCTTATAGTTCTCCGGCTGAAATATAGGATCATAGCCAAAACCGTGATTCCCTGCTTTATCAAAAGTAATTTCTCCTTTTGCAAGGCCGGTAAATAAATGTTGTGCTCCCTTTAAGTTTAGAGCAATAACGGTCTTGAACTGTGCACTTCGGTCTGATTTGTCTTTTAGCGCCCCTAAAAGTTTATTCATATTATCATCAGCACTTTTTTGCTCGCCCGCATATCTCGCAGAATAAACGCCAGGTTCGCCATTTAAAGTCGCAACTTCTAAACCGGTATCATCGGCAAAACAATCGTAACCATATTTTTCGGTAACATAATTGGCTTTTAAAATTGCATTTCCTTCAATAGTCTCTGCCGTTTCCGGAATTTCTTCATGACAGCCAATATCTTCGAGACTTAATAATTGTATTGTACCATTTAAAATGCTTTGAATTTCTTTGATTTTGTTGAGATTATTTGATGCGAAAACGAGTTTCATAATAATAAGTTTAGTTGTATGAGTAATTCCAAACACAAATTTAGAATTCTTATATTTGATATGTTGCCTAAAAAGAAAATAAATGGAGATATCCGCGCTATATAAAAAGATAATGCCTTTTGTAAAGCCTTACCGGAAAATGGTAATTGCAACTTTGCTGCTTACTTTTTTAGGATCCTTTGCAGCACAGGTAAATGCTTTAATATTAAAGTATACTGTCGATACCATTAGCAATTTGATGGTCGCTCATGAACCCTTGTCTAAAGGATTTCATTTATTAGGTATAATTAGTATTGTATTGCTTTCCAAAGAATTAATTTATTCAGTGGTTCAATTTGGACAGAAATTTTATGGTGAAAAGCTTCGAATTTTCATCACCCGTGATATTTCTCAAACCATAGTCGAAAAAATTCTAAGCTATAGAATGGAATTTTATACTTCGAATGAAAATGAAAGTGGAAAACTTCAAACGAGAATTGATTTAGGAATCAGCAGTCTGACAAGATTGGTACAGAATTTCTTTATTGATATTCTGCCTTTATTCGCAAATGCTTTCGTTGCCTTGGTTTTAATGTTCTACGCCAATGTGTATGTTGGACTCGTGAGTTTATGCATAATTCCGATTTATTTTTATGTGAGTCAATTGCAGGCCAGTAAATTAAGCGGTTTTAGAAGAAGAATGCGGTCTTATCGTGAAACGAAGAATAACGGTATCATAAGTTTAATCGAATCGATAACGGTTATTAAATCGTTTGTTCGCGAACCCATGGAAGCAGATCGACATAAGAATATTCAATTTGAAATGACCGAAAATCAATTGGCGACCAGAAAAACCAGTTTTATTTTTGAAAGTATTAAAGGTTTTATCGAACAAATTGGCGTTGTAATTATAATCATTTTGACAGCTTATTTTGTTCTGAATAATACAATGACCATTGGTGCGATTATGTTCCATATCATGTTGTTTAACAATGTGTCATCGCCAATCAGGCAATTGCATCGAATTTATGACGAAGTAAATGATGCGCTAATTTATTCCGAAGGATTTTTTGATATTTTAGAATCCGATCAGGAAAAAGAGACCAGTGGGAATTATATTCCGGAAAAAATCGTTGGATTCATAGAAGTTAAAAATGTCGATTTTGTTTATCCAAACGGAACTAAAGCGTTATCAGATATTAATTTCACCATTAAACCAAATGAAACCAGTGCGTTAGTCGGATTAAGCGGTGCCGGAAAAAGCACGGTTATCAATTTATTAGATAAGTTTTATTTGCCTTCATCAGGAAAAATTTATTTAGATGGAGTTGATTTAAATGATTACAATACAGATTTTCTGCGAAAAAATATTGGCTTAGTATTGCAGAAGAATCACATTTTTAAAGGAACTATCGCCGAAAATATTCTCTATGGAAATCCTGATGCCAAACAATCGGAAATTATTGATGCTGCAAAACAGGCTTACATTCATGAGCAGATAATGGAATTGCCAAAAGGATATGATTCTGATGCGCATTTACTTTCGGGAGGACAGCAACAGCGGATTGCAATTGCCCGATTATTTTTAAAGAATCCTCCGATTATATTTTTAGACGAACCAACAGCCAGTTTGGATGCGATCGCAACAGAGCAAATTAAAAAATCACTTGATGCTATTAAAAAAGACAGAACGGTAATTATTATTTCACATAGTATTTCTCAAATTATTGATGCTTCTCACATAATAGTTTTAGAAAAGGGAAAATGCGTTGAGCAGGGAACGCACGATGAATTATATGATAATAAATTAGTTTATTATGGAATATTTACGGCTATGGCGAATAGTTTAAATATCGAAAAAATTACGCAGACATTTGATTAGTACAATGTTTTAAAATGAATTTTTCGATCACAAAAGCAATTGCAATTCCAAAAGTATAAGCTACAATATCAGTCCAAAGAAAACCCTGACCTAGAACATATTTTCCAAAAAGCGTTTTTCTGAGTTCGATCATCCATTCGCCCTGATAAAGTTGCAAAAACTCAACTCCGTAACAAGTTAGTAAGGATAACAATATTATTCGTGAAGCTTTTTCATTGATGAAAATCATCCGGATTACTACGTAAATCATAACAGCATACAGCAGATCGCCAAGACATAAAGGAATAAAGCTTATTTTTCTGGAAAGGATTCCGAGACAAATAATTGCTAAGAAAATAATGAAATAGTGAAATCTGTATTTTTTCAAATTTAAATTTTATAGGTCAGCTTTAGTACTTTTTCGGTAAACAAAAATACAAAGATTCGAATAGGTATATATTATTTTATAAATTTATCAATTCTAAAACTTTACCAAAAAAAATAACCACATGACTAAAAGATTTACAATATTAATTCTAGCCTTCTTTCTTTTTGCAGGTTCGGTCTATTCTCAAAAAAGCGATTCATTTAACGTCAAAAAACAACTTGAATATTGTGCTGAGCAAGCTTCAAAAACATTAAAAGTGATTCCCGATGACGGAACCTCTCCACGAACGGTTCCCAACGGAAGCAAGGAATGGAAATTTGTTGGATATAAAGACTGGACAAGCGGCTTCTGGCCTGGGGAATTATGGTACTTATATGAGGCAACTAAGGACAAAAAGTGGGAAAAAGAAGCCGATAAATTCAGCCGGTTTTTGACGCCATTATCAGTAAGTAAAGCAAATGACCACGATTTAGGTTTTCAGATTTTTAATAGTTTTGGAAACGGATACCGTTTAACTAAAAACGCAGCATACAAAGATATTATCCTGAAAACGGCTGACACTCTTGCAACACTTTTTAATCCAAAAGTAGGAACAATTCAATCCTGGCCACACAATAAAATGGGTGGTCATAATACGATCATCGATAATATGATGAACTTAGAACTGCTTTTTTGGGCTTCTAAAAACGGCGGGAATAAAAAGTTATATGATATTGCCGTAAAACATGCTGAAACTACGATGCATAATCATTTCAGACCAGATTATACTTCTTATCATGTTGTGATTTATGATTATGAAACCGGCAAAAAAATAAAGGGAAGAACTGCACAGGGCTATAGCGATGAAAGTATGTGGGCTCGTGGACAAGCTTGGGCAATTTATGGATTTACAATGGTTTACAGAGAAACAAAAGATCCTAAGTTTTTGAATTTTGCTCAAAAAATAGCGCGTGTTTATTTGGATAAATTGAGAACAGATGATTTGATTCCGTATTGGGATTTTAATGCGCCGGGAATTCCGAATGAACCAAGAGATGCTTCGGCCGCAGCGATTGTATCTTCGGCATTGCTTGAACTAAGTTCATACACTAAGGATAAAACCTTGAAAAAGGAGTATCTGACAAAATCTAAAAAGATGATTGTTTCACTTTCAGATCATTATCAAAGCCGTGATGTCAATTCGGCATTTTTACTTCATGCTACAGGGCATAAACCTGCCGGAACCGAAATAGATTGTTCAATAAATTATGCCGATTATTACTATTTGGAATCACTTTTAAGACTTCAAAAACTAAAAAAATAAAATTATGATAAAGAGATTAACACAAATTTCGTTTGCAATTATGATGGTTTTGGTGCTGGTAAGCTGTAAAAATACCAAACAAAAACTTCAGGAATATGTGGTTTCTTACAATAAAACGGCCGTAAATTTTAAAGCTAAAAATGTCACGCTTACAACTGCGCGCGGATATATAAACGATAATAAAATAGAATTACGTTTTGAAACTGATTTAGAGTTGAATGATGCCAATAAAACCACAGCTGCTAATTCATTTCCGAAGTTGTTAAAAGAAATGATTAATAAAGATCAAAATTTTAAAGAACTACTTGAAGAAGGAGTGCAGTTTGATGCTTATTTTTTGGCTAATGATAACACAGTTCTGGCGAAAAAGATTCTTAATAAAGAAGAACTGCCGGAATTATTAAAAGAATAAAGTGAATTGAAAACACTTTACCAAAAGCTCTTGAATTAATTTTAAAGGGCTTTTTTAGTATATAAAATTTGATGCTTAATGAAGTAATTTATTTGTAGTGATTTAATTGTAATATGTGTTTTTATTACCGCGTATTGCTTTTGTGTTAAAAATTTGTTATATTTGAGTTAAAAATTAACTATAAAACCAAAAAATTATGAAAAAAATTACCCAAATCGCATTTGTCCTATCTGTTCTGTTAATGCTTGCAAGCTGCAAAAATACCAAACAGAGAATTCAGGAACATGTTAGTAATTACAATACCACAGCTTCTATAAAAGGTGGAAATGTTGTAGCTACGAGTGCTAAAGCATTTTTGAATGATAATAAAATTGAAATTAGAATTGAAACTAATTTAGAAGGGACAGAAGCAAACAAATTGGCATATGAGGATACTTTTCCAAGTTTACTTAAAGAAATGGTTAAAAACGACCAAATCTCTCCGGCGTTAATTGAAGAAGGTGTAAAGTTTGATGTGTATTTTATCTCTTATAACAATATTATTCTGGCTCAGCAATTAGTTGATAAAGAGGAATTAGCGGTATTAGAAAATAAAGGAGGTTCTGTTGCTGGAAAAGAAACAGCAAAACTATAAATCGAAATAAATTATAAAAAATAAAAAAACCTCTTTGTTGATTTCAAAGAGGTTTTTTTATTTCTAGTGTTTTGTGACATTCGTTAAGTTATCAGGGAAATAACTGTCTGATAAATTGGCAAATTCATCACCACGCATAAAAATGTTGATGTCTACATCTGCGAAACTTTTTTTGCCTGCTGCGGCCAAAAGTTCGTTGGCAGCATGTAAAGTGTTTTTATGAAAATGATAGACACGTTCCGATTTATCGGTGACAACCAAACCTTTCATCAGCATTTTATTTTGAGTTGCAACTCCAGTCGGACATTCATTATTATGACAACGGAGCGCCTGAATACAGCCTAATGAAAACATAAATCCTCGTGCGCTGTTACACATATCTGCACCTAAGGCTATGGCGTGTAAAATGGAATAACCGGAAATAATTTTGCCACTTCCAATGATTCTTATTTTATCTCTGATATTTAATCCGACTAAAGTTTTATTGACAAAGATTAAAGCAGGTTCAAACGGCATTCCAACGCCATCAGCAAATTCCAGCGGAGCAGCTCCGGTACCTCCTTCGGCACCGTCAACGGTGATGAAATCAGGATAAATATCTTCGGCAATCATTTCATGACAAATGGATTCAAATTCAGCAGTATTTCCAATACAAAGCTTAAATCCGATCGGTTTTCCGTTTGATAATTCACGTAATTGTGCAATGAAGTGAACTAATCCTTTACTATCTGAAAAAACATGATGACCGGGAGGCGAAAGAATAGTTGTGTGTGGTTCAACGCCTCTGATTTTTGCAATCTGAACTGTGTTTTTTGCTGCCGGAAGTACTCCGCCATGACCAGGTTTTGCTCCTTGCGAAAGTTTAATTTCAATCATTTTTACATTCGGAAGATTAGCTTTTTCTGAGAATTTTTCAGGACTGAAATTTCCATCAGCAGCGCGACAGCCAAAATATCCTGTACCAATTTGCCAGGTGATATCACCACCACCAGCCAAATGATATTCTGTTAAACCACCTTCTCCAGTATTTTGGTAGAAATTTCCTTTTTTAGCACCAATGTTTATTGCGCGAACGGCATTTTCGCTTAGCGAACCAAAACTCATGGCTGAAACATTAAATAAAGAAGCTAAGTAAGGTTGTCTGCAATCTTTTCCGCCAACTAAAACGCGCGGTAATTCCTCATTGACTTTTGCTGGAAAAATCGAATGTTTGATTCCTTCATAACTATCATGGTTTAAATTTAATTGGGTTCCAAATGGTGAATTCGAATCGATATTTTTTGCTCTTTGATATACTAAAGAACGCTGATTTCTCGAAAACGGTTTTCCGTCAGTTGATCTTTCGATAAAATACTGCTGAATTTCGGGAGCAATCATTTCAAATAAATATCTGAAATAACCTAAAACAGGGAAATTTCTTAAAATGGCGTGCTTTTCCTGAATAATATTATAAACACCTACAACTAATAATATAGGTAGAATAATTACGAGTAAAAAACCACGGTCAGTGTAATAATAAATTGTTGCAACAAATAGAAATAATAATAACCCGTAGATGAAAAACTTTTTTCTCATGCTTTTAAAAATTTAAAAAGTAATATTTTGATAATTAATTGAATCGTAATCTAACATAAACGTGTTTAATGCCTTTTTTATCCGATTCTCTTTCATCAATTTCTAGAATATCAGTGAGTGATTTTAACATTGGCGTAAGCTTAGAGAAACCATAATTTCTAGGGTCAAATTCCGGTTTTTTCTTCACGATCAAATTTCCAACATCACCTAGAAATGCCCAGCCGTCGTCATCTTCAATGTCTTCGATAGTAGCTTCAATAAGTTCGATGGTTTGTTTGTCAATTTTATGTAAGGCTTTTTCAGCAGGTTTTTCGACAGGTTTTTTGGCATCAGCAGCAGCGGTGGTTTTAGGCTTTTTCTTTTGGATTGCTCCGTCCAAAACTTCAATATAAATAAATCTATCACAGGCTACTATAAAAGAATTTGGTGTTTTTTTCTCTCCAATTCCAATTACTTTCATGCCTGATTCGCGCAATCGGATGGCCAAACGGGTAAAATCGCTATCGCTTGATACGATGCAAAAGCCGTCTAATTTTCCGGAATAAAGCAAATCCATAGCGTCGATGATCAAAGCCGAATCAGAAGAGTTTTTTCCGACGGTATAACTGTATTGTTGAATAGGGGTAATCGCGTGTTCGAGTAAAACAGCTTTCCATCCGTTTGCATTTGGCTTGGTCCAGTCGGCGTAAATACGTTTGGTAGTGGGTGTTCCAAATTTTGCTATCTCTTCCATCATACCCTTTACATTACTGTAGGGTACATTGTCGGCATCAATTAGAACAGCTAGTTTTAATTCTTTAGAGTTACTTAAAGCCATTATTAAGTTGTTAGAAGTTGTGATTCATTTTTAATGATTTTAAAATTACTAAAAAATAAAAGAATTACGATCTTTTAAGTGGAATTTATAAAAGGTATAAATTATGAAATTTCGACACTCTTCTTTTGTTTTATTAAGAAAAATAATATCATATTAGTTGTTTTATCATAAAAGTTTACAAAACAGCAATTTTGGTTCTGAATCATTTTTAAATTATTATGATACCATAGAATAAATATTTATTTTTGCTCGCTGATTAAATTAAAATTATTACTTCAATATATTATGGTAAAAGATTTATTCGAAAGAATTCAGAACAATAAAGGTCCATTAGGAAAATGGGCATCACAAGCAGAAGGTTATTTTGTATTTCCTAAATTAGAAGGAGAATTAGGCCCGAGAATGCAATTTGGCGGGAAAAATATTTTAAACTGGAGTATCAATGATTATTTAGGTTTAGCAAATCATCCGGAAGTTCGTCAGGCAGATATTGATGCAGCAACTCAGTTTGGTGCTGCGTATCCAATGGGTGCCCGAATGATGTCTGGTCATACAAAATACCACGAGCAATTAGAAAATGAATTGGCTGAATTTGTAATGAAACCAGCAGCATATTTATTGAATTTTGGTTATCAGGGAATGGTATCTATTATTGATGCTTTGGTAACTAAAAACGATATTATTGTATATGATGTAGATTCACATGCCTGTATTATTGATGGGGTTCGTTTGCACATGGGCAAACGTTTTACATACAAACACAATGATCTTGAAAGTATTGAAAAGAATCTGCAACGTGCTACAAAAATGGCCGAAGAAACTGGAGGAGGTATCTTATTGATTACTGAAGGTGTTTTTGGAATGCGTGGGCAACAAGGTAAATTGAAAGAAATTGTTGATTTAAAACAAAAATACAATTTCCGTTTATTAGTTGATGATGCACACGGTTTTGGTACACTTGGTAAAACAGGAGCAGGAGCCGGAGAAGAGCAGGGAGTTCAACAGGATATCGATGTTTATTTCTCAACTTTTGCAAAATCAATGGCTAACATTGGTGCTTTCGTAGCTGCTGATAAAGATATTATCGATTATTTAAAATACAATTTACGTTCTCAAATGTTTGCAAAAGCATTGCCAATGATTCAGACCATTGGTTCTTTGAAACGTTTAGAATTGTTGCGTAACAACCCAGGATTGAAAGATAAACTTTGGGAAAATGTAAATGCATTACAAAATGGTTTACGTTCAAGAAACTTCAATATTGGTGATACAAACACTTGTGTGACGCCAGTTTATTTAGAAGGAAGTGTTCCTGAAGCTATGGTAATGGTGAACGATTTAAGAGAAAACTACGGTATTTTCTTGTCGATTGTAATTTATCCGGTAATTCCAAAAGGAATTATTTTGTTGAGAATGATTCCAACAACATCACATACACTTGCTGATATTGATGAAACATTAATTGCTTTTGAAGCAATTCGTGAGAAATTAGAAAACGGTACTTACAAAGAAATTGCAAGCAGAACTAAAGTTGATTTAGATGCTTAATTTCTTCTAAAACAGATTCCTAATATGGGAATTATATAAAAAAATCCATTCGTTATACGAGTGGATTTTTTTTATTTACGGTAATTTTATAATTCAAAATCAGTAAAAATAAGAATTATGAAAAAAGTATTAGCACTCACAATTTTGATGATCACGATTTTTGTTTCTTGTAAAAAAGAAACAACACTTCCGCCTCCGCAAATAGAGCCAAATCCGCCAAAAGAAGCAGAAATTGCTGAACCTGCCGGAGATCAGTGTTACGCATCAAGACTTAATGGAAATATTGTAGCATTGAGTTTTAATGTCAATTCACATCAGGAAGTAAACGGAAAATTGAGTTATAACCTAACAGGTAAAGATAAAAATGAAGGTACTATTATCGGAAATATGAAAGGCGATACGCTGGTTGCAGATTATACCTTTATTTCTGAGGGAGTTTCTTCAGTTAGAGAAGTAGTTTTTTTGCAAAAAGACGGAACCCTTATTGAAGGATATGGAGATGTAGTCGATGCAAATAATAAAGTAAGTTTTAAAGATAAAAAGAAATTAAAATTTGAAGCAAAAAATGCGTTGACAAAAGTTGATTGTCCGCAATAAAAATAAAAAAAATTGTAAAAAAGAAAAATCCATTCGGTTACGAATGGATTTTTTTATGAAAACTGCGACTGCGACTGCGACTGCGACTGCGACTGCGACTGCGACTGCGACTGCGACTGCGACTGCGACTGCGACTGCGACTGCGACTGCGACTGCGACTGC
>NZ_JAVDXR010000003.1:0-457034 GCF_031458035.1 Flavobacterium aquidurense | reverse complement strand
GACTGCGACTGCGACTGCGACTGCGACTGCGACTGCGACTGCGACTGCGACTGCGACTGCGACTGCGACTGCGACTGCGACTGCGACTGCGACTGTTTACTGAAAACTTTTCTAAAGATCTTTTCTATACGTTTTTCTTTCACAGTGAATTATTGGATCAAAATTTTTCCAAAGTAAATGAATCGCTGTATTTTCTTCTAATTCAGGAGTTCTGATACAAGTCTGAATTCCTTTTTCGGAAAAAGTTTTATAGTATTCATCAAAAATAATTGCCGTTACGCCTTTATTCTGATATTCAGGAAGTACTCCAATTAAGTAAAAAACAACATCCTTGCTCTTTTTTCTGGCTTTTAATAAATGCCAAAAACCAAACGGAAATAATTTACCTTTTGCTTTTTGTAACGCTTCTGCAAAACTTGGCATTACGATACTAAATGCTACTAATTTATCCTCTTTATCAACAACGAATTTAATATATTCAGGATTGATAAAACTGATGTATTTTTTCTTAAAATATTCTTTTTGAACATCTGAAATCGCTACAAACGAAGCTAAATTAGCATAAGAAGTATTAAACAAATCAAACATTTTGTCCACGTGTGGCATAATGTCTTTTGTTTTAGTAAAAGTTAATGACCTTAAACCATAACGTTTTTTAATTAATTCCTGTGCTTTCAGGAAAAACTCCGGTTTTACATTTGAAAAAGGGAAAACACTTTCGATAAATTCTTTTTCAATCTGAAAGCCTAGTTGTTCAAAATGAGTTACATAATACGGATTGTTGTACCATGTAATCATAGTTCCTATTTGGTCAAAACCTTTCGTAAGAACTCCAACTTTGTCTAAATTCGAAAATCCCATTGGACCTTCAGCATGTTCCAGATTATGTTTTCTCCCTAATTCGTACACTTTTTCAAGTAAGGCTTTTGTAACTTCAATATCATCAATAACATCAAACCAACCAAAACGAACTTTTCTTTTATGCTGATTATTTACCTCAGACCAATTGATAATTGCAGTTATACGACCAACAATTTCATCGTTTTTATACGCAATATAAAAATAAGCTTCAGCATGATCAAAAGCAGGGTTTTTCGTTTTATCAAAAGACTCTAATTCATCAGCAATAATAGGCGGGATCCAATACGGATTGTCTTTATATAATGAAAACGGAAATTTGATATATGCTGTTAACTCTTTTTTTGTTTTTGCTTCTTTAATTGTAATCATTAAAACTCTTAATTGTTTATCTCTTTTTTGAGATGTTGTGTTATTAATTTACTCGTATTTAGCTTTACGCTTTCTTTCCTTTTCCTGGTAGTCTATATTTTCTTCTTCTTCCTTATTTTTAGACTTTTTGTCTTTTTTGAATGTCATTTCCTGTTTTTCTTTGTACCAGCCATCGTAACGCCATGAAAATCCAACTCCGCCGTATAATATTGAAGGTGTATCTTTAAAATTGGTACTTATTGAAGCATCAATCTGCATATTTGAATTAAGCAAATAAGCCGCACCGCCACGAACTATCGCATCACTGTAAAAATCGCTTTTATATCCTTGATTTTCAATAAAACCGGACCATTTATCATTAAATCCATGCGTCAAAGTTAATACATATCCGTAACTTGGATAGTCTGTAGTGATATAATCCGCGATAAAGTTAGTAACAAATACCCATTTTCCGCCACCAAAAAGGTTTTGGGTAATCAATATTACTTTAGGAGAAATACTTGATTCTGCCGAAAAGGAATAAGGATTATCTGCGCCAACAAAATTTGCTCCTGCAAATACGGAAACTGCCGGAATTAATTGATGCCAGTCAAAGGAATGATTTGCTTTATAGCTATAGATATTTGCTGTTTTTTCCTGATTTTTAAAAGGATCATAAATTAAATATTTTGCACCTAAAACAGTTTGTCTGAAATTGTTTTTTTTGTAGCTGGTGTACGGAGTATCAAAGTTTTCCATTTGGTATTGTAAGTCAAGAACAAATTCAAGCTGCTCTAAAAAAGCACCATAACGAACAGTAAAATCGGTTCCGAAACCACTCGCATCGTAATCTAATAAATCGTGTTTTTCTTTAATTCCGTAAACGCCTATTTCTGCCTGAATAACTGATTTTCCCACAGAAAATGCGGACATTGTTTCGCCTGGGCGATTTGAATTAATAACATCTGTGTATTGTGCAAAGAAAATTTGTGGTGATAAAAAAAGAGCTGAGATAAATAAGTTTTTAATATTTAACATAAATGTATTTTTTGATTCAAAAACTATAACGCATTTCAAATGTACTATATTTTATTATTTATTTAAGATTGATATTTTAATTTTAAACAACGGATTTATTAATTTTGGCAAAAATTATACGATTATGCAAGAAGCATCTTTTACAAATTTGTTTAAAACGATAATGTGGATTATTGCGTTTTATTATATTTTCAAATTTTTGGCCAGAATTTTTTTGCCGGTATTGGTAAAAAAAGCGGTTGAGAAAGCAGGTGAAAATTTTCAGAGACAGCAACAATATAGCCAGGACAATTCATGGCAAAAAACGCGTGCAAATAATGATGAGATAATCATCAACACTGCGAATGCAAAAAATCCTCGCGAAACCAAAAAGGTGGGCGATTATGTTGATTACGAAGAAATAGATTAAGTTTGTGTCCTAAATTAATAGGATCCATCATTTAACCCAAACCAACCTAAATTGAAAATAGTAAATAAGTTCTATCCGCACGCCCTTGTTATATTGGGCTTTATTCTCGTTTCGTTAATTTATTTTTATCCAGTTTTACAAGGAAAGCAAATTTTCCAATCGGATATTGCACAATATACCGGAATGGCAAAAGAGCAAAACGACTTTAGAGCCGCTGAACATACAGAACCTTATTGGACAAACTCTGCTTTTGGAGGAATGCCAACATATCAGTTAGGAGCAAATTATCCAAATGATTTTATCGGTAAAGTAGATGATGTTTTACGCTTTTTACCGCGTCCTGCCGATTATTTATTTCTTTATTTCTTTGGTTTTTACGGATTGTTGTTGGTCTTAAAAACAGATCCTCTTAAAGCATTTATCGGAGCAATCGCTTTCGGTTTTTCTACTTATTTAATTATTATTCTAGGAGTTGGTCATAACGCAAAAGCACATGCAATTGCATATATGCCGCTTGTAATTGCCGGTTTTGTGCTGGTTTTTCAAAAAAAATATATTTGGGGAGGTTTGCTCACCATGTTTGCGGTGGCGCTGGAAGTAAATGCCAATCACTTTCAGATGACCTATTATCTGTTGATTTTCTTATTGATTCTTTCTGGTTTTTTTGCTTTTCAATTTATCAAAGCAAAAGAATATAAAGAACTTTTAAAAGCAATTGGAGTATTGTCTATAGCGGGGATTTTTGCAATTGGTGCCAATGCAGGAAATTTGTTAGCTACAAGTGAATATGCGAAGTATAGTATTCGCGATAAAAGTGAATTAACTTTTAACCCTGACGGATCTAAAAATGAGACAACTGCATCAATGACAACTGACTATATTACGGAGTATAGTTATGGCATTGCGGAAAGTTTTAATCTAATCGCTCCAAGACTTTTTGGAGGTTCCAGTCATGAAAATGTTGGTACAGACAGCCGCATGTATGCTTTTATGATAGAACAAGGAGTTCCATCAGATCAGGCACAGGATTTTGTATCTGGAATGCCGACATATTGGGGCGATCAGCCTATCGTTTCTGCTCCGGCTTATATAGGAATAATAGTTTTCTTTTTGGCCGTATTAGCTTTGTTTATTGATGAAAGAAAAATAAAATACGTATTCCTGGCAGGAGCATTATTTACTTTGATGCTTTCTTGGGGGAAAAATTTCTCCGCTTTAACAAATTTCTTTATCGAATACGTTCCGATGTATGATAAATTCAGAGCTGTTTCGTCTATTCAGGTAATTCTTGAATTGTGTATTCCTGTTTTGGCGGTTATGGGTTTACAATCATTTTTTAAAGCTAAAGATGAACCAAAACTACAGCAAAAAGCTTTAATACAAACTGGCGTTTTTGGACTCGGGGTACTTGGAATACTGGTAATAGCAAAAGGTATGTTTCATTTTACAGGAATGAGCGATGCCAGCTATATGCAAGCGTATGGGCCAGCTTTTGTAGATGCTTTGAAAGAAGACAGAATGAGTTTATACTCAGCAGATTTATTGCGATCAGGATTTTTTATAGTTATTACTTTTGGAATTTTATGGTTGTTTGTTAAAAATAAATTGGCCCAAAATACAACTTTGATTATTATTGGAATTTTGATGATTTTCGATTTGTTTTTTGTGGACAAAAGATATGTTTCAGCTAAAGATTTTGTAAGCCCAGTGCAAATTGCGGCTCCATTTCAGGAAACACCTATTGATACCAAAATTTTAGAAGATAAATCCATTTATCGTGTTTTTGATGTTCAGGGGCAATTACAAGGAAGATCTTCGTATTTTCATAAAACAATTGGAGGCTATAGTGCTGTAAGACCGAGAAGAATGCAGCAGTTAATGGATTATCAAATCATGAAAGGAAATATTGAAGTGCTTAATATGTTAAATGTTAAGTATGTAATTCAAACTGACAAGGAAGGAAAAGAAATCCCTGTTGCAAATCCAGGAGCTAACGGAAATGCATGGTTTGTAAATTCAGTAAAACTGGTAAACAAGCCTGATGATGTGATGAAAGCCTTAGATAAAATAGATACTAAAAAAGTAGCTGTTTTGAATGTTCATGATTATGAAGGTAAATTTCAAGATGCAAGATTAAACAAACTTTGGGATACAACCGGAACTATTAAAGTTGTAGAATACAAACCAAACTACATTAAATATCAATCTGATAACGGAAAAGATGGTTTAGCCGTTTTCTCTGAAATGTATTATAAAAATGGTTGGAATGCTTATGTTGATGGAAAATTGACAGATCATTTCCCCGTTGATTATGTGTTACGTGCCATGGAAATTCCGGGCGGAAAACACACTATAGAATTTAAATTTGAACCACAGGTTGTAAAAACAGGAGGTACGATCACATTGGCAAGTTCAATTGGAATGTTATTGCTGTTGATTGGTGGAATTTATTTTGAGAGATTCTATCGCAAAGATTCACAGAGAAGTGAAGGAGATACTCCAAAAAAATCTTAAAAACTCTTTGCGAAACTTTGCGAGAACTTTGTGAGTCTCTGTGAAATTGAATAAATTTAAATGGAACCAAAAAAACTTTTAATCATTACTTATTATTTTCCGCCCGCTGGAGGTCCCGGCGTACAGCGTTGGTTAAAATTTGTAAAATATTTGCCTGAATTTGATATCCAGCCTATTGTTTATGTTCCTGAAAATCCGACATATCCAATTATTGATGAAGGTTTAGTGAGTGAAATCTCAGATAAAGTAATTGTTCTTAAAAATAAAATTTGGGAGCCATATCAGTTGGCTTCAGTCTTTTCAAAAAATAAAACCAAGAAAATAAGCTCAGGAATTTTTCCGCAAAAGAAAAAACAAACCTTTCTTGATAAAACTTTTCTTTGGGTTCGTGGCAATCTGTTTATTCCCGATGCACGTGTTTTTTGGGTAAAATCCTCAGTTTCTTACCTTGAAAAATATATCAAGGAAAATAATATTGATACCATTGTAACTTCTGGACCTCCGCATAGTTTGCATTTAATAGGTTTAGAATTAAAAGAAAAATTAAACGTAAAATGGTTTGCTGACTTCCGTGATCCATGGACAACCATTGGGTATCATAAAGCATTGCGTTTGTCTTCTTACGCTGCAAAAAAGCATAAAAGCTTAGAGCATAAAGTTCTAAATACTGCTGATACAATTCTCGTAACCAGCAAGACTACTAAAACCGAATTCCAAGCCATTACCAACAAGCCAATTTCGGTGATTACAAATGGTTATGATATTGAGAAGGTTGAAAAACAGTCTTTAGATTCTAAATTTACTTTGGCGCATATCGGATCCTTCTTGTCTGATAGAAATCCGAAGTTTTTATGGGAATGTCTGGTGGAGTTATTAAATGAAATTCTGGACTTTAAATCGCATTTAGAAATCAAATTAATTGGAGCAGTAAGTCAGGAAGTATTAGATTCTATTGAAGAATTTAAATTGAATGCTTATTTGAATCTTCTGGGTTATGTTTCGCATAATGAAGCAATTGCTCATCAAAAAAAATCACAGGTTTTACTTCTAATTGAAATTAATTCTGAAGACACCAAAAGCATTATTCCAGGGAAATTATTCGAATACATGGTCTCGAATCGCCCAATTATCGCTATTGGTCCGAAAGGTTCTGATTTTGCTGATATTATAACAGAAACAAATACAGGAGTATTTTTTGATTATTCTGAAAAAGCGAAGTTAAAAAGCGTAATTTTGGACTTTTATAATCAGTATTTGGAAGGAAAATTACAAGCTAATGGTGTTGGTTTACAACAATATTCAAGAAAAAATCTAACTAAACAATTAGCACAGCTAATCAATAGCAATTTCAAAAATCAATAACAATTTCAAAAATCAATAGAGAGTAGAAATCAGAAATCTAAACTCTACAATCTACAATAAAAACATGGGTATTGTTTTAAATCAGTCTTTCAAAAATACAATTATTACTTATTTTGGCTTCGGAATTGGAGCTATTAATACACTTTATTTATACCCTGTTTTTTTAGGTGCAACTTTTTATGGTTTAACTAATTATGTTACGTCTTGTGCGAATGTGATTATGCCATTATTTGCCATTGGAATGCAAAACACTTTGGTTAAATTTTATTCGCAATATCAAACGGACGAAGAAAAATCTCGTTTTTTATCCTTTACTGTTTTGTTCCCTCTGTTATTAATAATTCCACTTTTATTAATAGGGCTTATTTTTTATGATGAGATTCTGTTCTTTGTGTCAAAAAAGAATGCGATTGTAAAAAGTTATATATGGTTAATACCATTTATAGGATTGTGCATGGCATATTTTGAAATTTTTTATGCCTGGCTGCGGGTAAATATGCATTCTGTTTTTGGAAACTTTGTCAAGGAAGTAGGTTTGCGATTATTTTCACTATTTCTACTGGTAGGCGTGTATTACAATTGGCTTAGCGTAGAAGGGTTTGTGTATGCAACAGCAGTTTTGTATTTTTTTGCATTCCTGATTACTATGTTATATGCATTTAGTATTCAAAAACCAACTTTTCAGTTTACAATACCAACAAATACAAAAGATATATTAATCTATACTTTTTATATTATTTTATCAGGAAGTGTTGCTAATTTGCTTTTGGATGGTGATAAAATGATATTAAATCAATACATGCAGATTGAGAATATTGCCTTCTATTCTGTGGCAACCTATATTGCACTGGTAATTTCGGTACCAAGTCGTGCCATGCACCAAATTGTATATCCAATTACAGCAAAATTAATGCACGAGAACAAACACGATGAGTTAAATCGACTTTACAAAAAAACCTCAATAAATTTGCAGATGGTGGGCGGTTTTGTAATGCTCTGCATATTTGTAAATATTAATCAGTTGTACGAGTTAGTGCCAAAAGAATATAGTGGCGGAATTGCCGTTGTGTTTATGATTGGTTTGTCTAAATATTTTGATTTAATTTTAGGAAACAATAATGCTATCATTTTCAATACCAAATATTACCGAATGGTATTGTATTTAGGATTAATGCTGGTTGTGTTAACTGTTGTTCTAAACATGATTTTTATTCCGATTTTTGGGATTTTTGGTTCTGCCTTTGCTACATTATTGTCTATTACTTTATACAGTTTAGCCAAATTGCTTTTTGTTGTAAAAAAACTTCATTTGTATCCATTTACAAAAGAAACGGTTTATTCAATACTACTTACATTTGCTTTATTTTTAGTGTTTTACTTTTGGGAATTTCCTTTTTACCAATTAATAAGTATCGCTCTAAAGTCGGTTTTGGTAACAATTTTATACGTCTGTTTAAATTATAAATTTAAAATTTCGCCCGACATAAATAAAGTTATTGATAATCTTTTTGGGAAAATTGGAATTAAAATCTAGTACGGTTTTATTGATAAAGTAAAATTAATTTATTTCTAATATCATTCGCTTTTTGGCGTATGCCTTTATGCGGGTAATTATTTTTCCGTATTTGCCAGGATCTGATTCTTCTATATCTAAAGGAGTTTCTGTATTTGTTGATGTTTATTTTCATTAGGTTCATCGAATGCGATTGCAACTGTGGTGGCGGGTTTGGTTATTACCTATATGCGCCCGTTAAGATTGGCGATTTTATAAAAATTGGTGATGTCGGGGCGAAGTAATCGAAAAAACAGCTTTGGTTACTCGTATCAGAGCACCCAAATTTGAAGACATCACGATTCCAACGCAACGGTTTTATCCAATACTTCTACAACATATTTTTCGGCTAATACTAAATGTGAAACTAACGGTTTATTACTCCCATACAATCGTTACCATTGGATTTGGTACCATGGAAGGATATTCATAAAGTATAAAGACCTGATTACGAAACGCCTTCTTTTAATATTAAGTATAGGGGTTAATTTAGTGTAAACTCTTGATACTATGATGTTAATATTTTAATTTTAACAGTCGTTTATTTTGTTATTTAATTTATAAAAATTAACTTTATATTGAATTTTTAGCATCACTTAGCTTAATACGATAAGAAATATGATGTTTACTGCAATAAAATCGGGATATTAATGTTTTTAATTCATTAAATGCATTACTAAATTTGTTAAAATGAAATAAAGTGGTATTTGAGACTAATTTTAAAAGGATGATTATGAAGAAGAATCAACTAAGTAGGGAGCAAAGCTTACAGGTATTTTCGAATATGATATCAAATAAAGTTCATAATGGATTTACGCTCGAAGAAAGAAATGACAAAATGCTTTTTGCTGTCTTATCTAAAGGAGGAAAAGTAGTTAATCATGGTTTAAATTTTACCATTTTTTGTTTAACTTTAGGCTTATGGTCGTTTGCCTGGCTGTATCTTACCGTTGAGGCATCTAAACAGAAAAAGATACTTGTTGCTATTGATGAAGATGGCTTTCCTTTTGAAGAGAGATGTCTGGTAGCTTAACAATTAAATCACAAAATAAAAATTCCAAATTCCAAATAGGATAATCACTATTGGAATTTGGAATTTTTTATAAATTAAAGTTTGTCTTTTAAATAAATTCCGGTAACAGATTCCTTTACCTTTACAATATCTTCCGGAGTTCCAACTGCTAATAAATGACCGCCATTTTCACCACCTTCCGGACCTAAATCAATAATCCAGTCAGCACATTTAATAAGATCGAGATTATGTTCAATTACAATTATTGAATGCCCTTTTTCAATTAAAGCATCAAAAGAAGCTAATAGTTTTTTAATGTCGTGAAAATGCAATCCTGTCGTCGGCTCATCAAATACAAATAAAGCTTTGTCTTTTGTAGCTCCTTTAACTAAAAACGATGCCAGTTTAATACGTTGTGCTTCACCACCTGAAAGCGTAGAAGAAGATTGCCCTAACTGTACATAGCCTAAGCCAACATCCTGCAAAGGCTGTAATTTCTGCGTAATTTTGGTTTGCTTATTTTTTTCAAAGAAAGCAATAGCATCATCAATTGTCATGGTAAGAATATCGTTGATATTTTTTTCATCAAAATTGATTTCTAAAATTTCTTTTTTGAAACGTTTTCCACCGCAAGTTTCGCAAGGCAAAGATACATCTGCCATAAAAACCATTTCGACATTTATTGAGCCTTCGCCTTTACAGGTTTCACAACGGCCTCCATCTACGTTAAAAGAAAAATGTTTCGCCTGATAACCTCTTATTTTTGATAGTTTTTCTTTAGCATACAAATCTCGAATATCATCATAAGCCTTGATATAAGTCACAGGATTCGATCTTGAACTTCTCCCAATCGGATTTTGGTCCACATATTCAATATGTTTTATTTGAGAGAATGAGCCATTTATTTCAGTAAACTGTCCAGCTTTCTCTGCGGCATTTTCGAGCTTTTTCTGCATTGCAGGAAACAAGATCTTTTTAATCAGTGTACTTTTACCACTTCCCGAAACTCCAGTGATTACAGTTAAAACGTCAAGCGGAAATGTAACATTTATGTTTTTTAAGTTGTTTTCTCTTGCACCAATAATTTCAATATGATTTTTGAATTTTCGTCGTTTCTTCGGAACAGCAATTTCTAAATCTCCGTTCAGGTATTTCGCTGTTAAAGATTCTGATTTCAGAATTTCATCATAAGTTCCCTGAGCTACTAAATTCCCGCCAAAAGTTCCTGCTTCCGGACCAATATCGATAATCATATCGGCGGCTTTCATAATATCTTCATCGTGTTCAACTACAATTACGGTATTTCCTAAATCACGCAGTGAAAGTAAAACCTTAATCAATCGCTCAGAATCTTTAGGATGCAGACCAATACTCGGCTCATCTAAAATATACATGGAACCAACCAGGCTGCTTCCAAGAGAAGTCGCCAGATTAATACGCTGCGATTCTCCTCCTGAAAGTGTGGAAGAGTTTCTGTTTAGGGTAAGATAATCCAAACCAACTTCAGTCAAAAATGATAAACGATTGTTGATTTCAACCATTAGACGTTTTGCGATTTGCTGTTCGTAAACATTTAAATCTATGTTTTTGAAAAAAGTAACCAAATGTTTGATTGGTAAATCTACTAATTCAGAAACCGTTTTGCCATTTATTTTTACATACGAAGCTTCTTCACGTAAACGTTTTCCGCGACAGGCATGACATTTTGTTTTTCCACGGTAGCGAGACAGCATCACGCGGTTTTGTATCTTATAATTTTTTTCTTCTAATTCTTTAAAAAAACCGTTTAACCCTTGAAAATACTGATTTCCTTTCCAGATTAAATCCTTTTGATCTTCAGTTAACTGGAAATAAGGTTTGTGAATTGGAAAGTCAAATTTGTAGGCATGTTTTACCAATTCGTCCTTATACCAGCTCATGCTTTCACCTCTCCACGGATAAATTGCACTTTCAAAAACGGATAAAGAAGTATTCGGAACCACCAAATCGGCATCAATACCAATGATATTTCCATAACCCTCACAAACCGGACAAGCACCATACGGATTATTAAAGCTGAATAAATGTACGTTTGGTTCAAGGAAAGTAATTCCGTCCAATTCAAAATTATTCGAATACGTAAATCTTTTGTCCGAATTTAATTCCTGCAAATAACAAATTCCTTTTCCTTCAAAAAAAGCAGTCTGAACAGCATCGGCCAAACGATTGTAGAATTCTTCTTCCTCTTTAACAACGATTCTGTCAATGATCAGTAAAATATCTTTATTGTCTAATTTATGAATTTCTGAAGGTGTAAATTCATCCAGACGAACCATTTCATTATCAACTAAAATACGTGCAAAACCTTGTTGTAAAAGTACTTTTAGTTTGTCTTCGAGTTGTCTGCCTTCTTCTAAATGAATTGGAGAAAGTAATAACCATTTACTGTCTAATTCAAAAGATTTTACATCAGAAACAACATCGGTAACTGTATTTTTTTTCACTTCCTGTCCGGAAATAGGAGAGTAGGTACGGCCAATTCTGGCGAACAAAAGTTTAATATAATCGTAAATTTCAGTAGATGTTCCCACAGTGGAACGTGCGTTGGTTGTATTTACCTTCTGTTCAATTGCAATTGCCGGCGCAATACCTTTTATGTATTCAACTTTTGGTTTGTCTAAACGCCCTAAAAACTGACGTGCATATGAAGATAAACTTTCAACATAACGGCGTTGCCCTTCTGCATATAAAGTATCAAAAGCCAAACTTGATTTTCCAGAGCCTGAAAGTCCTGTAATGACAACCAATTTGTTACGAGGAATTGCCACATCTACATTTTTTAAATTATGTACTTGTGCACCTTTAATAATAATATTATGTTTTGGATCGAGTTTTGAAAGGTCAATTTGCATAAAAAAAGTCAATTTTTACAAAAGTAATCAATTTTGAATTGAATTTAGTTAACGCGATTGTTCCAAATTTTAACTAAATAAGTCTGCAACAGTTAGTTTATGACCAAAAAGAAGAAAAATAATGAAGAACCATAATTTATAAAAAGTAATGGCGTTTGAAATCAAATGAAAATTAGATCATAAATGATTAATATCATTATATAAAATTCCTTAATTGTTTAATTGTAAGTTATTTATAGGTGTTTTTTTATATTTAAATAATTCATGCTTTTTGATGTTTTATAGTACTTTATCTTTTTAATTTAAGTTTTATTTATGTTTTTTTATATTTTCTTGTTAATTATTCTCAATTTTATTTGCTTTTTAAAATAATTATTTGTTAAATTTGACCATAATATTAACATAACTCTTAAATCAGATAAGCCTATAAAATAAAATTACTTTTTAGAAAATTACTCCAAATTATAAAAACTAAAAAAGTAGTATTATGGCTGATCTGCATATTCCAGACGCTCTATTAGTAAAAGATTATATCGATGGCAATGAAACTGCTCTATCGATACTAATTAAAAGGCATGAGTCTAAAATATATGGATTTATATATTCAAAGATTGCTGATAGAGACATTTCGAACGATATATTTCAAGACACGTTTATTAAGGTAATCAAAACCTTAAAAAGCAATTCATATAATGAAGAAGGTAAATTTTTACCTTGGGTTATGCGTATTTCCCATAATTTAATTGTCGATCACTTTCGCAAAACCAAAAAAATGCCAATGTATAGAGAAACCGAAGAGTTCTCGATTTTTTCAATTATGTCTGATGATTCGTTGACAATTGAAGGTAAAATGATAGTTGATCAAGTGGAAATTGACTTGAAAAAACTGATCGAAGAACTTCCGGACGACCAAAAAGAAGTTCTTGTAATGCGTATGTATCAGGATATGAGTTTCAAGGAAATCTCTGAGCTTACAGACGTTAGCATCAATACAGCATTAGGAAGAATGCGTTATGCGCTGATGAATTTGAGAAAAATAATTGATAAACATCAAATTATTTTAACCAACTAATACTATTTTGATTTTTAACTCGTTATACTAGTATAAATTATATTTTCAGTATGGCGAAAATTTACTCTAAGAAGGCATTAGCTTCTAAAAATCTAAAACCTAAGAAGGAAGTTGTTTCTTTCTTGCTAAGTTATTCACAAGCATTAACTGTTGTGAAGGTAAAAGAAAAAAGTTTTGAGATTATAGCTAATTAAACAGCCCACAATTTTAGTCGGATGTTTATTCTAATGAAACCAATATTATTGGTTTGAAAAACTCACTATTTGCATTATCATGCACATAGTGAGTTTTTTTTATGTAATACTTTTACTTTTTTAATTAGGTATATATAATTTATGTCTCGATTATGTTTTATTAATATTACATTTAATTTGTGTGATTTTTCTTGATATTTTATTAAAATGTTACGTTTTGGTTAACTTTTATTTGTTTATTCGGTAATTAGTTTTATTTTAGTTAAAAAAGTTGAGTTTTATTCGTTGAAATGGCTGATTTTGCAACTTTTTCTTGTCAAAACATTTAAATAGATAATAATTATATAAAGAATAATAGTACTAATTAAATATGTTTAACCAATCAACCAGAAAAATATGGCACAAAACTACATCACTTTACTTTTTTGATTGTTACTGATCTTTAATGTTTTAAAAAAAAAATAAAGATCATAGAGTGTTTTTTATTAGATAAATGAATCGCGAAAATAATTTTCATGAAATTTTATTTAAGTAAAATAAGACTTTTTTTTTAAGTCTGTTTTTCAATAAATCTCTTATCGAGGAACCCAAAATCTATTTAACAATCAAAACCAACCAAAATGAAAAAGAACCTACAGATACTATCATTGCTGCTGATGATAAGTGTTGGAGCATTTGCTCAAAAAGATGAAATCAAAATAGCTCAGGCTTATTTTGATAAAGGAAAAAGCGAGGAGGCATTGGCTACTTTAAAGAAAATAGAATATCTCATTGTAAATGCCTCAGATGATGATAAATCAAACTTCTTTTATTTAAAAGGAAATGTTTGTAAAGATTTAGCAACCAAAAATATTGATGCTACAAATAATTTCACAATGGCTTCTGGAGCCTATCAGGATGTGTTATTATACGAAAATGATTCTCACAATTACAAGTACGCAGCTAAGGCAAATTTAGCTTTAAAAGATTTGAAATCTAAACTTGTAGATGGAGCTTTTAACGACTACAAAGCTGGAAAATTTAAAGAAAGTGCTGCCAAGAGTTACGAAGTATATTTGTTTGACAAAAAAGATACTTTAAACTTACTTAATGCGGCTACTTCTTCTTCAACTGGTAAAGATTATGCTGCAGCTGTTAAATATTATGAGCAACTCAGAAAAATAAATTATACCGGAAAAGGTGTTATTTATTATGCAACAAACAAAAAAACAAAAGTTGAGGAAGCGTTTGTTTCAATGAGTGCCAGAGAATCAAATGTAAAGGAAGGTCTTTATGAAAAGCCAAGAAATGTATTTCCACCTTCCAAAAGAGCAGAAATTTTGAGTTCTCTAGCTTTTTGCTGTTTGGAAATCAATGATTATGCGGGAGCGGAAAAATATTATAATGAAGAATTGCAAATTGAGCCTAATTGCGTTGACTGTTATATTAACCTTTCTTATGTCAAAATGCAGTTAAAGAAAGCATTGATGGACCAGATGGCGGCGCTGGGTAATAGTCCAAAGGAAACACAAGAATATGATAAATTAAATGCTCAAAAAGATGAAATCGTAAAAAGTGCGATTCCATACCTTAAAAAAGCATTAACTATCGAACCTAAAAATCCGGATGCTATAAAATCACTTTTAGGTATTTACCGATCTTTGGATATGACAAATGAGTATAATGCGCTGAAAAACGGCATGTAAAAATATAGAAGCTGCTAAATTATTTTTTAGCAGCTTCTTCTATCACTGATTTTTTACCCACTGTTCTGGTAATAATATCTTTTTCTAAACTCCAGCCTCTCGCAGGCGAGTATTCCCTTCCGTACCAAATTATTTGCAGGTGTAAATCGTTCCATATTTCTCTTGGAAATAATCTTTTTGCGTCTTTTTCTGTCTGAACCACATTCTTTCCGTTAGAAAGATTCCAACGATACATCAATCTGTGAATGTGAGTATCAACCGGAAAAGCCGGAACACCAAAAGCCTGCGACATTACAACACTTGCTGTTTTATGTCCCACTGCCGGTAATTCTTCCAGAGCCTCAAAACTTTGCGGAACTTCACCGTTATGTTTGTCAATTAAAATTTGCGATAAACCATGAATTCCTTTCGATTTCATTGGCGATAAGCCGCAAGGTCTAATAATTTCCTTAATTTCTTCAACAGACATTTTAACCATATCATACGGATTATCAGCCTTTGCAAATAGTAAAGGCGTAATCTGATTCACACGTACATCCGTACATTGCGCCGAAAGCAAAACGGCAATTAACAATGTGTAAGGGTCTTTATGATCTAATGGAACTGGTATAGTGGGGTAGAGTTCTTTTAACGTATTTATAACAAATTGTACGCGGGCTTCTTTATTCATTTCCGTATTTTTAATCTCGTAAAAATAGCATAATTTTCATGATGTGCCTAATCCAGCTTTCTGCTACAACTCCTCATTGTGTCAGTAACATTTTTAAGCCATAAAAAGAGCTTCCGTTGGTCGCTTTTTTATGGCAAAAAATGTAAACTGCCACAACTCCGGGGTTTCCACGGCAATCTGGGGCATAATAATTATGAATTATGAGTTGTGAATTGTAAATACGCACAGTCCAAAAATCAAAAATCAAAAATCAAAAATCAAAAATCAAAAATCAAAAATCTAAATAGTCTAACAATCTAAGCAAGTCAAAGAATCTAAGAAGTCTAAGCAAGTCAAAGAATCTAAGAAGTCTAAGCAAGTCAAAGAATTTAAGAAGTCTAAGCAAGTCTAAAAATCTAACAATCTAATAAAATGGTAACATTAAAAGCAGGCGATAAAGCACCAAATTTTTCAGGAATCGATCAGGACGGAAAAACACATAAACTGGAAGATTATGCCGGAAAAAAATTAGTGGTTTTCTTTTATCCGAAAGCAAGTACGCCAGGCTGTACTGCCGAAGCTTGCGATCTAAGAGATAATTTTGAGCGTTTCAAAGCTAATAATTATGAACTACTTGGCGTAAGTGCTGATAGCCAGAAAGCACAAACGAAATTCAAAGATAAATACGAATTCCCTTTTCCGTTATTGGCAGACGAAGACAAATCTGTTATCAATGCATTTGGCGTTTGGGGACCAAAGAAATTCATGGGAAGAGAATACGACGGAATACACAGAACCACTTTCGTCATCAATGAAAAAGGAATTATCGATGAAGTAATCGAAAAAGTAAAAACAAAAGAACACGCTTCGCAGATTTTGAAGTAATTTTTTTGTTTCAGGTTTCAGGTTTCAGGTTTCAGGTTTAGATTGTTAAACAACCCTAAGCGAAAACTTGAAACCTGACCCGAGGCTAAAAGCCGAATTGGCGAAGCAAACAAAAAAACTTGAAACATAAAAAAATCCCAAGAAGAAAAATATTTTCTTCTTGGGATTTTTTTTTATGTATTTTGTTCCAATTCCGTTTCCGGATGATATCCAAAAAGGTGATGTTCCTTTATGATCTCTGCAACTCCGGACGGAAGCATTGGTTCCCATCCTGTTTTTCCCTGACTGATCATTTTCAAAACTTCTCTTGAGAATACGTTTAATATGTCTGGGTTGTAATCTACAATATCAACTACTTTTCCGTTGAATTTAAAGAATTTGTACAATTCTTTCATTCTTGGATGTACTTTTAGATTATCAGAAGTAATAACTTCTCCGTTTTCACCCAACATAGGGTATAAGAATACTTTCATATCGCGGTAGAATAATTTTCCGAAAGCCTCCAGAATTCCTCCACTTAAATGACGGTAGTATTTCTCATCAAAAATATCAACAAGGTTGTTTACCCCCATTGCCAATCCCATTCTGGCTTTCGTATAATTTGCAAAATATTCCACCACTTTATAATATTCCTGGAAATTAGAAATCATTACCGTTTGGCCTAATGAACAAAGTAATTCGGCTCTGTCCATAAAATCACGCTCATCAATTTCACCATCTGAACGTAAATTCGAAAGTGTAATTTCAAAAACGACTAAAGTATTATCTTTTTCAACCTTGTTTTCTTCCAGAAACATTGTTAATGATTTCTGGTACATATCAAGATTTACATTCGTAACTGGGCGGAAACTTCCTCTAAAAGCAAGAAGATTTTTCTTGTATAAAACAGCAGCCGGCAAAACGTTTTTTCCTTCAGGATTAAACATTACGGCGTCTGTCATTCCGTTTTTAACCAGTTGTAAACTCATTAAACGATTGTCAACATCAGCAAAACGTGGTCCTGAGAAGTTAATAGTATCAATTTCAAGCTGGTCTTTATCTAAGTGATCGTATAAATAACGAAGTAATCGTTTAGGGTCGTTGTATTTGTAAAAAGCACCATAAATTAAGTTTACACCTAAAATCCCTAATGTTTCTTGTTGTAGTCTGGCATCAGTTTCTTTAAAACGAATGTGAAGAATAATTTCGTTATAAGCTTCGTCCGGTTCAATTTGGTATCGTATTCCAACCCATCCGTGGCCTTTAAATTGTTTTGCAAAATCAATAGTTGCAACTGTATTGGCGTAACTAAAAAAAAGCTTATTTGGGTGTTTTTCTCTACTTAAACGCTCTTCAATAAGTTCGCCTTCAAAGGTCAACATTTTTTTCAGTCGGTTTTCAGTAACATATCTTCCGTCGCCTTCAATACCGTAAACGGCATCACTAAAATCTTTGTCATAGGCAGACATTGCTTTTGCAATAGTTCCCGATGAACCTCCGGATCTGAAAAAATGCCTCACAGTTTCCTGTCCAGCACCAATTTCAGCAAATGTTCCGTAAATATTCTCGTTTAAATTAATGCGTAACGCTTTGTCTTTTATAGAAGGAATCTGTTCGATGACCTTGTCACCTTTGAGTTTTATTTCTGTACCCATTTTATTTTAAATAGATTTGTTACAAAGTTAGCAAATTAGGCTTCTAATGAAAGAGAAATAATCCTATTTTTGTAAAAAAAATAAGTTCAATTGAAGGTATATTTTTTAGGTACTGGTACTTCTCAAGGCATCCCGATTATCGGGGTCGATCATCCTGTTTGTAAAAGCACTGATGCTAAGGATAAAAGGCTCCGCGTAGCCATTTGGATTACATGGGAAAATCATTCTTATGTAATCGATTGCGGACCTGATTTCAGGCAGCAGATGCTTTCCTGCGGCTGTCGGAAACTCGACGCTATTTTATTCACACACGAACATGCGGATCATACTGCCGGTTTAGATGATATTCGTCCGTTTAATTTCCGTCAGGGTGAAATTCCGGTTTATGCACACAAACGCGTAATTGAGAATCTTAAACGACGTTTTGATTATGTTTTTGAAACGGTAAACAAATATCCCGGAGCACCGAGTGTTAAAACTATTGAAGTTATTAACGATGAACCTTTTGCTGTTGGAGATAAAAAAGCGATTCCTGTTAATGTAATGCATGGCGATTTACAGGTTTTCGGTTATAGAATCGATGATTTTGCCTATTTAACCGATGTTAAAACAATTGAAGAAGTCGAAATCGAAAAATTAAAAAACCTGAAAGTATTGGTTGTGAATGCGTTGCGTGTCGAACCTCATGATACACACTTTAATTTGCAGGAAGCACTTGATTTTATAAATTTGGTCAAGCCAGAAAAAGCTTATTTAACGCATATCAGCCACGTTTTAGGATTTCATGAAGAAGTACAAAAACAACTTCCTGAAAATGTCTTTTTGGCTTACGATAACTTAGAAATTACAATTTAATATAATACACAAAATGAAAAAATCCTTAATGCTTTATCTTTTTATCCTTGCGATATTAATGAATATTTTTACTTACATGTTTTATAGCAGAGAAGTGAAATTTGGACAGGAGCGATATGATAAAACCACTAAAAAATTAAGAGACAGTATAAGTTTAGTGTCAGGTAAATTGGCCGAAGCAGATTATTTTTCTTTGGAACACAATCAAAATGCCCAAAATTATTTTGATAATAGTGCTTCTGGAGGAAAAGTAATTTTATATGAAAAATTGATTCCGGTTGTAACCGAGAAATTATTGGATTTAAACTCCAATCCAAACGGGAATCCTTACACTGGGCAAGATAAAATTGGTTCGAACAAATTTATCATCAATAAAGTAAAAATCTTAAACCACAGATGGATTATCGCTGATTACAGTAATGGCGAATTATGGGGAGAAGTCTTGTTGAAATACTTTGTTAATGGTGATGAAAGTATTAGTTTTGAAGTAAACCAATCAATTTTATATCAAAAATAGGATTGTTGTGTCCTATGTTTTTTATTAATTAATAGGACATATGAAAAAAATACTCTTATTTTCGATCATCGTAACACTTTTATTCTCTTTTAGAAAGAAAATCCGAAGGAGAACCCTGGATCAAAGATGATTTACAATTGATTCCCTGGAAAGGTTATGTTTTGAAAAAAGGAGAGAAGATTATTTATACAGGACAGTAAAAAGTTTTCAGTCGTGTTTTTCAGTCACAGTTCAGAACTAAAAAGTACGACTGAGAATTATTTTCCAAAATCAATATTTAGGTCTGATAATTCTATTTGAAATTTTACTTTTGCTTTCAATGCACTAAAAACTTTAATTAAAGTTTCCAAAGTTACGTTACCAGCATTGTTTTCTAGTTTAGAAATCTGTGCTTTTTGAACACCAATAAGTTTTCCTAAATCTTCCTGAGTTAGATTTCGTTCTTTTCGAGTTTGTTTTATGGCGTTTCCAATTAAATCCATTTGTAAATCATACTCAAATTGATCTCTATTTGGTGTTCCAATTTTGCCAACAATTTCATCTGTTACCTGATCTAAAGTATATGTTTTCATTTTTTTAAATTTTTGATTTTTGTCTTTTCTTTAAAATAATTGGATCTGATTTTTTTTGCTCGCGTTATTTCATTATTCGGAACTTTACTTTGTTTTTTTTATAAAGCCATGAGTTGAAATTACAAGTGTATTTTTTGAATTTGTTTTATCCCAAAATGCTAATAATCGATATTGATGTCCTTGGAATAAAGTTCGAAATTCCCAAATTTCGTCGTTTAATTTTTTAAAAAGTTCAGAATCATTTTTTGTCTGTGATTTCCGAATATTATAAATTATTTTTTCTGAATGCTTTGGATTTAAATCTTGTAAAAAATTAAATGCTTCTTCTAAAAAGATTATATCAAAAAAGTTATCCATTATATTTATTTTACAAAAATACCCAAAAGTTTCCTTAAAAAGAAACTTTTGGGTATTTAATTATTTTAATCGGTGTTATCAACCAATTTGGTTTACAGAGACGAAAATACAATATAATAATTGATAAGTGTATTTTTTTTGTAGGTTTTTTATTAATTAATTGCAATCTACAACGAAAGCCAATTCTTAAAATCAAAGAAATTCTGAGGAGCAACACCGTGTCCAACAGGGTATTCTTTATAAGTAATTGGAATATTTAAATTTTCCAGAATTGCCGGTGTTTTTCTTGCCCAATCGACTGGAATTACCTGATCAACAGTTCCGTGTGAGGCAAATATTTTTAGGTTTTTGAAGTCATTTTTCACGTAACCTTCCTTAAGAATTTCTTCATTGAAATAACCGCTCATAGCAACTACTCGCTGAACTTTTTCAGGATAAGAAAGTGCTACAGAATAGCTCAAAATAGAACCCTGGCTGAAACCAATCAAAGTTACATTATTTGCATCAATTGGATAATTAACAATTAATTCGTCAATAAATTTTGCAATTAAATCACGAGAAGTTTTGGCTTGTTCGTTGTCTGAAAATTTATTCTGATCAGCATCGAAATTTATCGCATACCAAGCGTAAGCTCCATATTGTAAATCATAAGGCGCTCTTGCAGAAATAATATAATAATTATCAGGAAGTTCAGTAGCAAACGAAAACAAATCTTCTTCGTTGCTGCCATATCCGTGTAATAAAATTAAAACAGGATTTTTGTCTAAAATTACTTTTGGTTCTCTTATTTTATATTCTAAAGATAGATTCATTTTTTAATTGTGAAATGTGAAATGTGAATTGTGAATTGTTGGAATTTAAACTTTGTCAAAGTTTCAGACTTTGACAAAGTTTTTGGAATTTGGAATTTAAGGATTTGGAATTTAAATTATCCTATCGATTTAAACCATTTTTGAAATAATCCTCCAATTAACGGAATTGGTCTTGTCTGCCCCTGAATAGCACTAAATATTCCGTAAGTCCATAAAATTGAAATGCAGATCCACATTGGGAAAGTGATATAAAAGCTGTCAAAATTGCTGGTAATAGCTCCAAAGGATATAAACGTCAAAGACAAACCCAAAGCCTGACGGATATGAAAAGAAGCATAACTATTTTTATTTTCAGCGTTCATCGACATCGCAATTAAAACTCCAACTATTAAAATATAACTGGTAATAGCGATTGATTTTCCCTCTTCGATTGAATTATTCATTGTAATTATTTTGTGATAACAAGTTGATTTTGATTTAAAATTCCGTACACAGAACCTCTTATTTCAGTTCCTAAAAAAGCAGAATTTTTAGATTTTGAAAGAATGTTTTCTTTCGTAAATGTCGATTTTCCCTCTGGTGTAAAGAAAGTAAGGTTCGCTTTTGAACCTTCCGCAATCGAATTATTTTCAATTCCGAAAATTCCTTTTCCTAAAGTTAGTTTTTCGACTATAGTTTCTAAAGGTAAAACAGTCAGTAAAGCTCCAAAAGCACTTTCCAGGCCAATTGTTCCGTTTTTAGCGGTATCAAATTCCATTTTTTTGAATTCAATATCAATCGGATTGTGATCTGAAGTAATCATGTCGATTGTTCCGTCTAAAACAGCATTAACAAGTGCGGCTCTGTCGGATTCGTTTCGTAATGGCGGCGTTACTTTAAATCTGGTATCAAAATCTTCTAATTTGTTGTCAATTAAAACTAAATGATGTACTGCTACACTGCAGGTTACTTGTAAACCTTTCGCTTTAGCTTCTTTTATAAGCTCAATTGTTTTGGCTGTCGAAACAGTCGGAATGTGTAATTTACCTCCCGTATATTCTAATAAAAACAGGTTTCTGGCGATTTGAAGTTCTTCGGCTAAATTTGGGATTCCTTTCAAACCTAATCTTGTCGAAACTATTCCTTCATTAGCAACTCCATTTCCTTTTATATTTTGATCTTGTGAATAAGCAATCACCAAACCATCAAAATCCTGAACATATTGAAGCGCAATTTTTAGCAGATTGGCGTTGTCGATACTCTTATTATAATCCCCAAAAGCAACAGCTCCGGCTTTTTTCATATCGAATAATTCTGCCATATCTTTTCCTTCGCTGGCTTTGGTTAAAGCTCCAATTGGGAAAAGTTCTGTCGCAAAACCATTTGCTTTATTTTTTACAAAATTTACCTGCGATTGATTATCAATAACAGGAAAGGAGTTGGGTTGTAAAGCCACGCATGTAAAACCGCTTTTTGCAGCAACATTCAATCCGTTTGCAATTGTTTCTCTGTCCTCGTAGCCTGGTTCTCCAAACGAAACGCTGCTGTCAAACCAACCTTGGGAAATATGCAGATTATCTAATTTTATTTCTTCAGCATCATCAGTTTTAGGAATTAGGGCTCCTATTTTTTCAATAAAACCATCTGCAATTAAAAGATCAACAGTCTGATTATGAAACGGACTTTTTGAGTCGATGATTTTGGCGCTTCGGATGATTATTTTCATATGTAGATAAATTTATTTTAAATCGTAATTTTTAACATTTTTAGTCATACAGTTTGTCATTTCGACGGAGGAGAAATCCCCGCAAGTAACTCCGTGACGAAAAGCCAATCTTTGTTGAGCTTTTCGCGGAGATTCCTCGTTCCTCGGAATGACAAACTAAAAGCAAAAAAGAAAAACTCTAAGTTTATTTCACGAATTTGATAATTGCCATTTCTAATGCTAAAAATAACAGTGCAAAGATAACAAACCATTTCCAAATTTGGCTGTCAGTTCGCTCAGTTTGTAAGGTGTTAAATATGGTCGAAATTGTATCAGCCGTTTTAAAATCAGAAATCACATTTGTATTTACCTGTCTCAAATCACTTTCGGTTCTTTTGTAATTGAAACTCAGGTTTTCTATTGGTTCTTTTTTATCAAAAACAGTATAATTTCCAGCCGTTTCCGGAAAATCATTGAAGGTTAACTTCACCTTTTTGTTTAATATCTGCTGAATCGGAATGAAAGAATCTTCTGTTCCTTTAACTTCCAGAATAGCATCTTTTGTCAATAAAACATCAACAAAATAAGGTGGATTATTTCCAATTATCAAAGCTGTAACCCCAGTTTTCTGATTGTTCTGGGCCATTTTATAAAATAGAGGCACAATTAATGGCGATTGCTGAAAGTTCGAATTTGCTGTGTTAATTGGTGCTGAAAAAATAGTAATTCCTGAAACAGGATTTTGAATCATCGTAACAAAAACGCTCTGATCTTCATAAGATAAAACTGCCGGATACGAGCTTGAAACAGCAAAGGAATTATTTGTTTTCGGATATTGAAAATTCGTTATTTTATTCTCAAAAACGCCAGAAAACAAAGGATGATCAAAGTTGATTTTTGTAATTAATTTGCTCTGATTTTCAAGATTTTTAAATTGAATTCGGCCAAAATTTCCTAAAAAAGTATTCAGATTATTAATAGAGGTTTTTTCAGAAGGAATGACAACTAAATTTCCACCCTTGGAAACAAATGCTTTTAAAGTTGTTTGAAGTGCTTGCGGAACTTCATCTAATTCATTCAATACAATTGTATTTTGTTCTTCTAAGCGATTATAATCTAAATCACGAATGGAATAATTGGTGTAATTGAACTCTGCCGTAGTATAAATTCTGGATAAAAAGCTACTTTTTTCCGGTTCCCCAATACTAATAACATTCGTTTTTTTAGCTTTTGAAATGCTAAAGAAAAGTTTGTTGTCATAAGATAGGCCATTATCTTCTATCGTTACAAATCCGTTAAAAGCTTCTTTTGGAATCGTAAAATTGATTTTCTTTTTCTTCGTATCAAAATTTATAATCGTTTTGGCTATCAGTTTGTTCTGATTGTATAAAGCCATAGAAATTGGTTTGAAATCTTCACCATAAGCGGATAAATTGATCCCGATTTCATAAAAATTTTCCAAAGTCTGATTGATGAAAACGCTGTCTATTGATACATTATTTTTTTGTTCGGCTTCCGGAACAATGAAATATGGTTTTTCATCAGAATCTATATTGGCGACATCTTTTTCGGCCAAGTCAATGGCATCTGTAATAATGACAATATCTTTTTTATGTGCCGATTTATGTGCTTTTATTTTTGCCATAATCGAAGAAAGCTCAAATGGAATTGCGCTATATTTAAGGTTTTGCAAAGCACTTTTGGATGATTTAATATCGGTATTCCAGAAATTTTCTGTGTTGGTTAAGAGCGAAAACTGCGTGTTTTCAGGCGTGTTTTCTAACAATTCCTGAACAGCACGTTTAAGCAATTCTCCCTTTTTTCCTTTTGCCTGCATGCTGAATGAATTATCCAGAACAATATACATTTCATTAGTGGCATTTTTGCTGTCTTTTGCTTCAAAAAATGGTTGTGCGAAGGCAAAAATTATGCACGTTAGCAATAGTAAACGTGTTGCTAATAATAATCTTTTTTTGATTTTAGAACTTTTACGGGTCTGAACAGCTAGTTCTTTTAAGAATTTGACATTCGTGAAATAAGAAGTTTTAAAACGTCGTAATTGAAACAAATGCACCAAAATTGGAACAATCAATAAAAACAGAAAGTATAGAATTTCGGGGTGTTTAAAATGCATTCTGGCTTCGATTTAACTTCACTACGTTTTATTTTTCGCGAAGATGCTGGTCAAAAATACAAATTTTTAGCTAAACCATATATGTAAATAAGAGATTATAAATACGCTGAAAATTTAAATGAACTTACGTAACTTGTATGGTTTAAAAGCACACGGCAAACTTTAAAAAATGTAAAATTTGAGAGTTCATTTGTAACCAAAAATGTACCTTCTAATGATTTTATTAAGTATTTTAGCATATTCAAAAAACAAAAAACTATGAAAGGATTATATATGCTGCTTTTTTCGGCTTTAGCTTTTACGACTTCAGAGGCTCAGAATAAATTTAATTTATTGATTGGAACATATACCAATACCTGTCAGAGTAACGGAATTTATGTTTATGAATTCAATGCTGCTTCGGGCGAATTTAAGTTAAAAAACTCTTCTGAAAGCGTTGTGAGTCCTAGTTATTTATCGGTTTCAGCAGATAATAAATTTATTTACGCTGTAAATGAAAACGGGGATCAGAGTGCTGTTAGTGCTTTTGGATATAATGCAAAATCAGGAAAGGTTACTTTTTTAAATAAAAACGAGCCTTTAGGCAACGATCCATGCCATTTAATAAATGATTCAAAAAATGTAATTGTCGCCAATTATTCTGGTGGAAGTATTGTGGTTTTTAAGAAAAATCCTGACGGAAGTATTACCAAAGTTCAGCAAATACTACAGCACGAAGGAAAAGGTGTAAATGTAGCGCGTCAGGAAAAAGCACACGTTCATCAGGTCGTTTTTTCTCCAGATAAAAAATTCGTTTTGTCTAATGATTTAGGTTTGGACAAAATTTTCATCTATAAATACAATCCGTATTCAAACAATGAAATGCTGACATTAAAAGAAACCGTTGATGTAAAAGCAGGAAGCGGCCCGCGACATTTGACTTTTAGTAAAGATGGAAAATTCGTTTATCTGATTCAGGAATTAGATGCAACCCTGACAACTTTCAGTTATGACAAAAGCGGAAGTTTAAAAAAGATTGCCGAAACAAGTATTCTGGCAAAAGATTTTAAAGGAGGTACTGGTGCGGCAGCAATAAAAATTTCGCCTGATGGAAAATTTTTATACGTGACTGATCGTGTTGACGCAAACAATATCTCAGTTTATAAAATCCTTAAAAATGGAGCCATTGCATTAGTAGAACAACAAAGCACTTTAGGAAAAGGCCCAAGAGATTTTGCAATTGATCCGTCAGGAAATTACCTTTTAGTAGGGCATCAATACACCAACAATATCGTAATATTTAAAAGAGACAAAACAACGGGAAAACTTATTGACACAGGTAAAAAAATTGAGTTGTGTTCACCGGTTGGACTTTTGTTTACAAAAATATAGTTTTCAGTCTGCGACTAAAAAAAAAATCAATAAAAAACTCCAAATTCTAATTTGTATTTCAATTGGAATTTGGAGTTTTTTTATTGGAATTTTAAAGATCTATTTGTCCTTATCTTTTCTCTTCTTGTCTCTCGTTTTCAACATATTTCGATTGACAGATCCGTGGGTTTTCTTTTTTGTTTTAGAAGGTCCTCCAAGGTTGACTTTCTTATTCTTTTTGTCTTTTTCGTGGAAAGCACCATCACCTTTTAAGGTTTGTTTTTTCATTAAAAACTTGATAGGCTGTCTGTCTTTTTCAGGCTCGATTAATTTTGCTGAGATTTCAACTTCTTCAGGGAAATCAGCTATTTGAAGCTCTTGATTCATTAAAACTTCTACTTCCACTTTAAATTCTTCCTCACGAGGCGTGATAAAACTAATTGCGGTTCCTGTAGCATCAGCACGACCGGTACGACCAATTCTGTGCATGTATAATTCTGGAAATTCAGGAAGTTCAAAGTTGATCACGTGGGAGATATTTGAAATATCCAAACCTCTCGCCATAATATCTGTAGTGATTAATCCACGAAGATTTCCTTCCTGGAATTCAGCCATCGTACTCAAACGGTAATTTTGAGATTTATTGGAGTGAATTACACCAAACTGACCTTCAAAATCTTCTTCGATACGAGTATGAAGCATATCTGAAATCTTTTTGTTATTTACGAAAACCAAAACACGCTCCATGCTTTCGTTCGTTTCTAACAAATGTTTTAACAGATTTACTTTTGTATTGAAATTCGGTACGTTATAGGTAACCTGCGTAATATTTTCAAGAGGAGTTCCAGAAGCGGCAAGTGTAACTTCTTCAGGAAAATCGAAAAAGTCATTTAATACAGCATCAACTTCATCCGTCATTGTTGCAGAGAATAAAATGTTTTGGCGTTTGGTTTTCATCATCGCCAAAAGCGCTGTTAATTGTGTACGGAAACCTAGATTCAGCATTTCATCAAACTCATCAATAACTAATTTTTGAGTTTCATCAAAACGAACTACAGCATCCAAAGCCAAATCCATCATTCTACCTGGCGTTCCAACCAAAATGTCTACACCTTCGTAAACAGCTTTTTTCTGTGTATTTATGTTTACACCACCAAAAATACCAAGTGTTTTAACAGACATGTATTTGGTTAATTTCTCGATTTCATCGACAACCTGAACGACTAATTCTCTGGTTGGAACCAGAATTACAATTTTAGGTGTATTGGTTGGTGTAAATTTGTATAATTTTAAAAGAGGCAATAGATAAGCAAATGTCTTACCGGTACCGGTTTGCGCAATTCCCATCATATCTCGTCCAGACATAATCACAGAAAAGGATTTTTCCTGAATAGGAGTAGGCGTAACAAATCCTAATTCGTCGATTGCTTTTTGGACTGATTTTGGAAGATTGAATTTTTCGAAAGTGCTCATTTGCATTAAATTTTGTGCAAATATAGCTATAAATAGCTGAAAAATTGATGTTTCTTGTAAATTCCGAATGTTGGGGTTATCCGTATTTCTCAAAAACAGCGTTCAAAATACTATAATAATCGTTTTATTCGCAACAAAAGTTCATTTGGATTAAAAGGTTTTGCAATAAAATCATCCACTCCTAATTCAAAAGCTTGTTCGACCGTTTTTTCTTCTTCTGCAAGTGCTGAAAGGGCAATTACTCGGATATTTTTATAATCTTGTTTGATAACATTAATAATTTGTAATCCCGATTTTAGGGGAATTATAATGGCAGTAATCACCAAATCGGGCATGATGATGGGAATTCGTTCTAATGCACTCATACCATCTTTAGCAATACTTATTTTGTAACCTTCCTTCTTGAGAAGAAATTTTAGAATCTCAAGTGTCATTTCATCACTGTCAATAATCAGAATTTTTTTGTCGTTGCTAACCATTTTTAGATATTTATTTTTTATACAATTCTACCTCATCCATCATTAACATAGGTTTTTTGTTTTTCCGCATTCTCCAGCCTGGCAATTCTGTTTGTGGTTTGATGAGGACTTTGATTTTTATAAAACTACTAAATTTTTGGTTTATAATTTCCCATGATTTTGTTGTAATTTGGTCATTTTCAGTTAAATTATCACAAGTTTTTTCAGCTAAAAGTATCCATTTTTGATTTTCATATCCATAAATAAATATCTTTTTAGGAGTGAAAATCCAATGCCTTTGATCGTCCAAAAAGTTTAATTTTAGTGTATTAAAGTTCAGTTTTTTTGTTTCAATTTCAAATGCGGCGTCAGAGTTGTACCATCCTATCCAGTTGATATTGAAGTCTTTGTATCCCTTGTTGCCATCAACTAAACCATAACTTCCTTTTCCTTTAAAATCACTGGAAGGCTCAATGATAAAATTCACTTTTAAATCTTCACCGAGATGAGTGGTTTTGTTTTTACAGATTTCCAGCCATTCTTTGTAGTAATTATCGGGTGAAAGTCCGCCTTCGCTCAATTCATAAATTCCAAAATCATTGCAGGATTTCGTGAATTTTAAAACTCTTTCCGTCAGTCCGGTTTTTACTTCTTTTTCTCCTTTTGTATTTACGAAAAACATTCCATGCTGGTTTTTTCCGTAGAATTTCGATTGTTCAAAGAAGACATATTCTAATGCCAAACGTAGTTTTTGAACTCTTAAAGTTAAAGTTTTGTCCTCTTCAACGGCTGCAGCAGCTTTTTCCAGTAGCTTATCATATTGATCCATTGCTTCGGGAGTTAAAAAAGTATTTCTTGCCTGAACCGGACCAGAGTAGATATCTAAATAAGTATTGCTTTTGTTTTGGTTTTCAGTTAAAAGAGACATATAATTACTTACAAAAGGTGCAGCTTTTCCATAAAAACCTCTTAAGAAATCAGCAGTGACGGCTTTAATATCAATATCAGTATCCCAAAGTAGTTTTGCTGCTATATATTGTCGTAATTCTGAAAAATCTCCGGGCACATCTGCGTAACCCTGAACAAATATGCCTTTTACTTTATTTTTCTTAAAGAGTCTATAATTGCTTTGAAAAGGTTCAAAATTTGGAAAAGGCGACATATAATTAGAAAACTGAACGGTATAATCCCACAGAAATAAATTAGGATTTGCGGTGCTCCAGTTTTCGAGTGTTTTTACAAATGAAGTCGAATTTTGGGCGGTCAGCGCTTTTCCGCGGTTGAGTTCAATCGGGCAAAAAATAGTATAAATATTAGGTGCAATTTTTAAGTTTACCGGCGGTTTAAAAGTATGTAAATAGGCGAGTGTGGTAATTTTAGTTTTTGGAAAACGTGCCGCAATTTTATTTAGAAAATAATATAAAGAGCCTTGAGGGCCGCCATATTTTTCATTTAGTTTTCGACATTCTGTACATTCACAATAAACAACATCATCGTTTTGACTTATCGAATAAAATGTGGCGTCTGGTGTGTCGGCAATAATTTTGGTCATTTTTTTCTCGACTAAATCCACAACAGTGTCATTTGTCATGCATAAGGATGCTTCATTTCTTTTTCTTTCATACAAAGCAAAAAGCTTCGGATTGCTTTTAAAATATTCTTTTGGAGAAACCAGAACATTAAATGAATGTCCCCAAATACCAAAATCGTCAATTTGCCAATCGAGTTTATGCCAATCCCTAAATGCTTGGTCATACGAGTCAGGATAGAAAAGTACTCGGTAATCGAACGCTGGCTGATAGTTCTTTTTTGTGTTTGTTGGAAACACAAATTTTTCTACTCGTGGAATATAAGTTTCTGTGGAAGTAAATTTTCTGAATTCCCAGATTTCAAGCAAGGTATAAACAGCATAACGAAGGTATTTTGAATTTGTTGCAATTAAATAAATCGATTTTGAATCACTTTTGATCATGAATTCATTTGATTTTAGTTTTTCCTGATCCGAAACTTCCAGAACGATTTCAGCCTGATCTTCTTGTTTTTTACCTTCAGAAATATTGTCAAATTCTTTTCCAAAGGATTTGTCCAGGTATTTTTTTAGAAGTAAGGCAGCACTCTGACTATCATCAGATTTTGAAATAATGCTGTTTTTATTGGTTATGATTATTTCAGACTGTGCCATCGTGGTAAAACTAAACAGGAAAAAAAAGATTTGGGGTAAGCAATTGAAATACTTTTTTTTCATAATAATTAAAATTTATATTGTAGTGAAAAGGCAAAATTAAGTTCCCTTTGAAATTTATCTTTTTTATATTCCTGTTCATTATCAGTGATGAGAATTCCGATTATATAATGGGTTTTAACCAATGTAGCAAATCCTGCGCTAAGGCGGTACGAGTTCAAAAATACTCTGCGATCATATTGTGCTGCCGTTGTCCTGTCATCTGGGGAAGTTCCATAACCGGTCATCAATGTTATATAATCATATTTTGTATTAAAATAATATCTTGACGTAAAGGTAAGCGAAGGACTGTCTTTTTGTATATAAGTTCTAAGATTTAGCCAATAGGAACCTAAATATTTTCCAACACCGATATTTAATGTTTTTAAGTCACTATTATCCTGCATGATAATGTAACGCGCTCCCAAATCAGCTTCCCAGCCTTTCTTGAAGTTACGAAAATAGGAATATGCCAATCGTACCTTTGGAAAAGCATCAGCTGCGCTAAAGGCCACATTTATGAAAGAGTAGTTGTTTTTTTTTGAAAAAATATACGACTCAGCTTCTAACTGCAATCCGGTTGACATTATAGTATCTGATGATCGTCGTCGGGCATAATTGACCCTGCCAATTATACTTCCCCATAGACGCTGCCGCAGATAATCGACACTAACCAAATGCCACGGGCCAACACCAGAACGGTCAATGGTTGTTACATTGTAGTAAGCACCAATCCTGTCATAATTTATTTTATTGTATAAAAGGTATAGTCGTTGCTCAATGTCAGGATCATGAGGGAATTTTAACCGGACTGATTTTACATATTTTAATTCGTTTTCAGTATCGCCTTGTAAAGCATAAATAGCAATTCTTCTTAATTGAAAAGGCTTACTGTTAGGATATAAGTCAATAGCCTTGTTAGTTATGATTAAGCCTTCTTCATATTTTTCTTCTTCAATATCCATATTTATAAGATATAAAAAGGCGTCTTCATAAACCGGATTTTTATCAATTACATATTTATAATAATATCGGGCACTGTCTTTTATTTTCGTCAAATCGTAATTTCTACCAAGCACCAAATGAAAATCAAGGTAATCGGGAGCTAGTTTTTTCCCTAATAATGCTCTTTGAATATTTTGTTGATAATCAGGATGATCTGTTTTCATATCCTGAATAATAACAGACAAAAGACTATCCGTATCTATTTTTCTTTGTGCTTTTATATTTTGGACAGAAAGTAAAAACAGACAAAAGAATAATTTGACGAAATATGTGATTTTAATGCTTTTCATCTTCCTGCTATTTTTTAATTGGCATTTCGTATCCTTTACGAACCATTACGCCCCATTTTTGTTCTTTTTGAGTAAAGAAATACCAATATCCTTTTAATGAGGCATAAACATTAATAGGATGATATACAATAGGTTCAATAACGGCCATTCCAATTAATTGTATTAATTCTTTATAATTTGCATAACTTTTATATAATACTTCATCTATCATTATTGAAATTATGGTTATGGAAAGATAAAACAGATAAACAAGCGTTGTAATTATTAAAAGATATTGAAAATCGATAAGGTTAAAGATGAAACTAAAAATTAAAGTCAGAATGCCTAGAAATTCGATTATTGGAACTAAAAATTCAAAGCAGAAGAAAAAAGGCAGAACCAAAAAAGCTGTTCTTCCATATTTAGGATTAAAAAACATTTTTCGATGTAAATACAGCGTTTGTACCAGACCTCTTGCCCAGCGAATGCGTTGTCTTAAAAATACTTTTTTCGTACTGGGTACTTCTGTCCAGCAAAGAGATTCGGGAATATATTTGATTAAGAATTTTTCATTTGTATTATACATATATCTTCTCATGCGGGTTATAAGCTCCATATCTTCCCCAAGAGATTTATGCCAATAACCTCCGGCTTTTATGACAACATCCTTATCGAACATTCCTAATCCGCCAGAAACAAGCAACAGCCCATTTATTTGGCTCCATGCCATTCGTCCAAATAAAAAAGAACGAACATATTCTAATTCCTGAAAGCACGGATACCATTCGCTTGGGTAATGAATCTTATACAAAAAGCCTTCTTTTATTTCACATGAATTTGAAATTCTGATTCCTGCGCCCGTTGCAATAACCCTAATTTCATTTTCCATGAATGGTTTTGCTAATTTCAGAATTGTATTTCTTTTTAAAATACAATCGACATCGGTACATAGAAATAACGGATATTGAGATGTATTTATTCCTGCATTGGATGCATCTGCCTTGCTTTTTCCATTTATTTTATCGACAACCAATAGTTTTGAATAGACAGGATTTTTAGATCTGTAATGCCCTTTTACGGGTTGTGTTACAATTTTTTCCTGATAATAAAAATCAATTTTAACCAAATCAAATTCGGTAATCAATTTTTCCAGCGTGTCATCGGTACTTCCATCATTTACAATGATTATTTCGAATTTAGGATACGTTAATGAAAGCAGTGATTTTACGTTATACACAATATTTACGCCCTCGTTAAAGGCAGGTGCTACAACAGAAACACCCCAAATATGGTTAGAACGCAGCAGAACATCTTCGTCTAAATATTTATGTTCTTTTAAGTGCTTAATAATTGCCCAATACGATAATATGGCTAAAAATATATAAAATAAAATATAGCCAAGTGAAAAGGATGCTACAAAAACATTATAAAAACGAATCAGATAAGTTAGAAAATCATGTGTCATAGTGCTAATTTTCTAAAGTGATTAATCATTTTTTGCGTGTCTGCATCCTGATTTCCTAATGAGTCTAAACCAACAGGATCTAAATTATTTAAAGACTGCACCATTTTAAGTTTAATATCTTTTGTATCTTGTTTTGGAATTTCTGCTTTTAAAAAAATCATAGTCTTTTCAGAACCTATTACTCCAAGAGCTTCAATCATTTCCAGCTGAATATCCAGAGTTTCATTATAGAGCAAAGACAATAGTTCCTCCTCGGCTGCTTCTAAATAAAGATCTTTAATAGCCGTTATAACATCGATTCTTAAGGCTTTATCTTCATGACGGAGCAATTTAATTATTTCGGCCGATTTGCTTCTGTAATTGTAAAAAACCATTGTCATTACGGCCAATTTTAAAATCATTGGATCAGGAGACTGAATCCAAAGATCTATTTGTGCGGGTCGCGGAATTTTTTCTTTATGTAAAACATCCATTACTTTTATAGTCGCAATGATTGAGACTTTGATAGGAAATTTTCCAACCGCCTGCCAATCACCTTTTGATAAAGCCAAATAGGCAATATTTACATTAGATCGAATCACCCTATTTGGATGAAGCATATATTTTTTTATAAATGTAATTCCCGGTTTATATCCTAAAGCATGAAAATGATAGATTCCATCGCATTTTTTATATTTTCTAAAATCCCGAACTAAACTGGCAGAATAATGGTTTAAATCCAGTTTTTCATAAATTAAAAGTATGTTTTCGGATGCTTTGCCTTTCAGAATGCTTTTTATTTTGATAAGATCCTCGATCAGCATCTCCTTGCACCATGATTTATGAATTGGAACTTCAGATTTAAATTTCGCAATTTTTTGATTGAATTTATTTTTGTCAGATTTTGATAAAGCAATTTCAGTTAAAAATCGATGCGATTTACGTGTAATTAGATATCGAGATGAAAAGTTATATTGGTAATAAATCCTGTTAGATATCAGAACAATAATCAGCGCTAAAGCTAAAATTAAGAAAACAGGAATTACATAATAATCTTTTAGGTCCAGAATAAAATATTCCATACAAATGGCTTTTATAACGTAATATTACGAAAAAAAAGCGATTAATAGCAATAATACTAACTGATTTTCAGTCTAAAAGCCTTCGAAAACTCCTAGTCCAAAAAGTGCAAAATCATATTTTACAGGATCATTTGAATCCATTTCTCGAAGTTTGAAATCTAATTCGGACAAAGCTTTTCCGTCGTTCTGTTTTCGGGTCAATAAACCTAATTTTCTGGCCACATTTCCGGAATGAACATCCAGAGGACAAGATAATGAAGCAGGCGAAATGGTTTTCCAAATTCCTAAATCAACTCCTTTAGTGTCCTGACGAACCATCCAGCGTAAATACATATTGATTCTTTTCGCTGCAGAATTGTTTAAAGGATCTGAAATATGTTTTTGGGTTCTTGGTAAATGCTCAGTTTCAAAGAATATTTTTTTGAATTCGTGAATACTTTTCTGCAGATTATTTTCTTCCTGGTTTTTAGCAAAAACTGCCTCCAGACCATTGTGATTTTTATAAATATGCTGCAATCCTTTAATGAATCCACCAAAATCTTTTCCGTTAAAAGTGCGGTGTACAAAATTTTCCAGACGCGTTAAATCTTCATCAGAATGTGACATGACAAAATCGTAAGGTGTATTGCCCATCAATTCCATCATTTGATGTGAATTTTTAATGATCATTTTTCTATTTCCCCAAGCGATTGTCGCACTCAAAAAACCTGCAATTTCAATGTCTTCTTTTTGAGAAAATAAATGCGGAATCTGTACGGGGTCACTTTCAATAAAATCCTGATTATTATATTGAATGACTTTTTCGTCGAGAAATTCTTTGAGTTCTGATTTATTCATTTTCTGGGAGCTTTTTAGCATAAAATCCATCTTTTAAATCATTCGTACGCATTTGCGGAATTATACGAAAATATTTTTCAAAATAATCAAGCTGCTGTTTTTCGACACAAGGTAAATCTCCATCTCCATTTGCCCAGAAAAAATCATTTTTTACTGGTGAATAGTATTTTAAATTTCCCAATTGATGAGTTTCAAAAGCGGTATTGCTTTTAGTATTTTTAAACGGAAAAACGATATTTTCAGTTTTAAAATTACTGATATCCATCATAAATTTATGGTTTGAAAACCGATTCAGATCTATTGGCAGAAATAAAACTATAATAGTCGGAATAAGCGAAAGCACTACTAATGGCTGAATTATTTTTTTGTTTGAAACAATTGATGTCAAACAGAACAACGAAAAGAATAATATGAAATTTATAAAAAATCGATATTGAGGAGATGTCAAAAAAAGAAGTAAAAGCTGTAATACCATTATGAAGTAAAGTGCCCATAAAGCTTTTTTATTTTGAAATTTATAAATAAAAAATGGTGTTACAAGTATTAATAAAACGCCAATTTTATTAAATAAACCGTTTAGTTTTGGCAGTGAAATCCATTGAATGAATAACTGAGAAAACGACATAGCATCATATTGTCTTCTATTAACAAAAAATCCATAAAACTTGATTTGATCATAATAAAAGTTTTGAATAACATCAGGAATAGAATAAGTTGTTGCAAGAGAATTGACAATCTTTGACGGGAAAATGGGTGAACCGCAAACTATCATGTTTTTTATAATAAAAAGTAATAGCATTAAAAGTGACAACAATACTGGTTTTAAAAGTTTTGGTGCAATTAATTTGAAATTAAGAAGCAGCAGAATTATTGGAAATAAGGCAAAAGTAAGTGTGGTGTTTTTGATATATAAGAGGAATAAAATCAAAACCAGCATCAAATTAAAAGATTCTATCGTTACTTTTTTGAAGTTTTCCAGAAAATAAAAAAAGAATATAAACGAGAAAATATAAACAGGAATATCGGGGGAGGGCGCGCTTATAAATTGGAAAAAGAATATATTGAACAAGGGTAACAATCCCACAATCAAATAAATTTTGTTATTGTTCTTATAATATTCATTCAATTTTTGGATGGAAAAAATGTTTCCTAACAGAAGACAGAATCCACTTAAATCATTAAAGTTTTTATATAAAAATGAAAAATTAAAAGCACTTTGGGCAATATGCCAGCCGCTCATTTGCCCGTAAAACAAATGTAAATTCACAAGACCTTTTACAAAGCCATATTCGTTGAGCCATTTTATGGTTTGTATGTAATACGATTCATTATCAATTACAAATGGAATAGAGGCACATTGCGCCACTATCAAAAGAGGAATCAGGATCAAGACGATTTTTAAAGTCTTTTGTAATTGCTTCAATTCTAAAATAAAAGATTGATAAATTTCAAAAATTGGCTTTCGGAATCGAAGAAGTAAAATGATATTCAGAAGTAATAAAAAAGAATGAAATTCAATATTAATTCTCCCAAAAATAGCCCAGGTACTTGCTAGAATAGTTACAGAAAATAATCCTAAAATAGATGTAATTACAAAATTGTTGTTTTTTAACCCCATGATTTTATCAAAACCAGTACCGAGATTAATGGTTGTGAATAAAATATAGATCCAGCTAATTGCAATTAAAATCATTTAAGAAAGAATTTGTCCGTCTGACATTACTAACTTTCTGTCGGCCATATTTGCCAATTCTTCGTTATGCGTTACGATTACAAAAGTTTGCCCAAATTCATCACGAAGCTGGAAGAATAGTTGGTGTAGATTTTCGGCTGAGTGTGTGTCTAAGTTTCCTGAAGGTTCATCGGCAAAAATGACATCAGGTTTGTTTATTAAAGCTCGTGCCACAGCGACACGTTGTTGTTCGCCGCCCGAAAGTTCGTTTGGTTTATGATCGATACGATGTGATAATCCTAAAAAGGTCAACAATTTTTTAGCTTCAGGTTCAGCTTCGGATGGTTTTTTACCGGCAATATAAGCAGGAATACACACGTTTTCAAGAGCTGTAAATTCTGGTAAAAGCTGGTGAAACTGAAAAATGAAACCTAAATTTAAATTTCTGAATTTTGATAATGCTTTATCATTAAAACCTAAAATATTTTCTCCATTTATAGTTAGCGAAGTCTGGGTTTCTGTTTTTGAAGGTTTGTCCAGAGTTCCCAAAATTTGCAGCAAAGTCGTTTTTCCGGCACCTGAAGCACCAACAATCGATACAATTTCTCCTTTTTTAATATGAAGATCAACTCCTTTTAGAACCTCAAGCTGATCATAGAATTTATGTATATTTTTTGCGTGTATCATTTGAAACTGTTTTTACAAAGAAACAAAGATTATAATCAAATTCCAATCCCGATCCCGAAACTCGGGCAGGGATAAATTCCAACTTCCAAAAATGAGATTTAAATCTAAATGGAATTGGTATAAATCTTATGGATGTGGAAATTAAGAAAGAAAAATGCATTTAGAAATAAGCTAGTTAATAGATTTCTTTCTAAATTCGAATAATCTCTCAAACGAATAAAATGCAAAATTTAGAAGTAACAAATGATGACAGAACCAGAAAGCTCCTTTTAGGTCTGCTTTTGGATGGTGTAGGTATGATTTCTTTTTCTATTCCCTTATTGGGAGAATTTTCAGATGTCATTTGGGCACCAATTGCAGCTTTTATCATGACCCGAATGTACAAAGGCAGAGTAGGGAAGGTTGCTAGCGTTTTGACTTTTATTGAGGAAGCATTACCCTTTACAGATGTGATTCCCTCGTTTACAATTACATGGATCTATACTTATTATTTTCAAAAAAGAGATAAGGAGATTTAATTTTTAAAAAGAAAACCTAATCCCATATTTTTAAGCATTTTCTTTTCGAAATTCCAAAAGAAGCGAAATTGTCCAAAAATAGCTCCAATTGCAACAAGTAAAACCTGATAGATAGGGAAAATAATCAACAAACGAATTAAAGTAAACCATCCGCCAAAATCTTCTTTAGTAATACCCAACCAAACACAGAAAGGTTTAGACAGCCATGCCGATGCCGATCCTGTGATGGCAAAAACAATTACTATGATAATGGCTTGTAGATTTGAAGTAATACCCCAACGTTTCTTTAATCTATTCATTCTTTATTTGTAATGATTACAAATATAGTAACATTATCTTGACGGAACATACCCCCAAAGCTTTTGTTTGTAAGTATTTTGAAAATAAATCATATAATTATAAATCAAGTAATTTACCTCATAACCATAATGAATATCAGGTCGGTAATCAATCGACATCTCATATAAATTTGGATTATAGAGCTGTGGTTGTCTCACTCGATTATTCCATTCTGATACATATAAATAATTTTTATTTTCAAGATAAGATAATGAATGATAGTTTCTAGGATATGCTCTGGAAGCCAGCCATGTATTAAAGCCATTATCAATAATAATTACTTCATATTCTAATGAATCATTTGCTATTCGAATCGTATCACTTCCCCCTGCATTTGCTTTAGGTGTAGTTGCAGCAACTGAAGTGCTCTTTGAAGTTGTAGAACATGCAATAATGGTAAAAATTACGATAAGTATGTAGATTATCTTTTTCATGACCCATTTTTTTTTTGAACCTTAAATTTACGAATAAATTTTTTAAATAGGTTCAAAGCTGCAAAGGTTCAGAGGTACAAAGGAAAATGATTGCTAATAAAAAAGCTGTTTGTAAAAATTACAAACAGCTTTTTTTGATATTTTTTAACCCTTTGAACCTTTGGAACTCTGAGCCTTTGAACCTTAAAAATTACTTACTCCTAAACAATCTCCCAATAAAAGCCGAAAATCCGCCCTTACTTTTTGCAACGACCATAACATCGGCTACATCAACTTTTCCGTCTGAATTTTGGTCCAGGCCAAATTGCATTCCGTATTTTGAAATCGTGTCCATAATATTAGATGCCTGGCCGCTGTTTCCTGAAATTGAGCTTATAATATCTGAAATATTAAAGCTGCTGTCATTTGGGTCTTTTGCTTTATTTACCAAAGAGTTTAAAACTTGTGGAATAATGCTTGAAGCCACACCAGCAGAATCAGTACTGCTTAATCCAAATTTTTCGCCCAGACTTCCGCTCAATTGTTGTGTTATTTGCTGTACAACAGGATTAGAACTATCGATTGGTGAACTTCCATTAAATAATCCTGCTAATTGCTCGACACCGCCTTCTGAAGCGATTTTTTGCAATCCTGAAAAAATAGAAGAACCAGCTTCGTTTATTACAGCTTCATTATGCTCATTTGGAACGGCTTTATTGTTTACAACAGCATCGCCTCCGTATTGTTGTACTAATTGAGTTAATTGTTCAAACATAATTTAAAAATTTAGATTAGATTTATATCTCAAATTTAATTAAAAAAGAAAGGGATTTATTAAACAATGTTAATAAATCCCTCCTAAATAATTTAATTATAATTAATTAGCTCAATAAAGAAATAATTTGCGAAGCTAATTCAGTACCAATTCTGTCTTGTGCTTCTCCAGTAGCAGCTCCAATATGCGGAGTCAATGAAATTTTAGGATGCATTAAAATTGCCATTTCTGGTTTTGGTTCACTTTCAAAAACGTCTAAACCTGCAAAAGCAACTTTTCCTGAATCTAAAGCTTTTACTAGCGCCACTTCATCAATCACACCACCACGCGCACAGTTTACAATTCCAACACCATCTTTCATGATTGCCAATTCTTTCTCACTAATGATGTAGCCATCCTGAGCAGGAACGTGTAATGTAATGAAATCGGCTTCTTTGAATAAAGATTCCAAAGATTGAGAAACGATTGTAGTTGTGATAGACTGACCATCAAAAAACTCCACTTTTACATCAACTTGCGGGATGAAACTATCTGCAGCGATAACTTTCATACCTAAACCAAGTGCCATTTTAGCAGTAGCCTGACCAATACGGCCGATACCAACAATACCAAGAGTTTTTCCTCTTAATTCAGTTCCGTTCGCGTAAGCTTTTTTCAAACCATCAAAGTTTGAATCTCCTTCAAGAGGCATATTTCTGTTAGAATCATGTAAAAAACGAACCCCGGAAAATAAGTGTCCAAACACTAATTCAGCAACTGATTCTGATGATGAAGCAGGAGTATTAATTACATGGATTCCTTTGCTTTTAGCATAATCAACATCGATATTATCCATACCAACACCACCACGTCCGATAATTTTAAGACCAGGGCAAGCATCAATAATATCTTTACGAACTTTAGTCGCACTACGAACTAAAACTACGTCAACGTTGTTTTCATTTACAAAATTAGCTACTTGTTCCTGAGCTACTTTTGTAGTTATAACTTCAAATCCACCTTTTTCTAAAGCTAGAATTCCACTTTTAGAAATTCCATCATTCGCTAATACTTTCATTTTAGTTTATTTGTTTATTTGGTTAATCGTTTAATCGTTAAGATTAGAAGATTAAGATATATATAATTTTTTCTTTTTTGATTTAGGAGCTAATCCCGCTATTCGTTACAATCTTTTTTATTTTTAAAGGAAAAATAAAAAAGGATTTCCACTTCTATCGGGGCTAGGAATCTTGTGTTCAATTCAAATTTTCGATTAAACAATTAACCGAATAACCGATTAAACTTTAGATTCAAGCGCTTTCATCACATCCACTAAAACCTGAACACTTTCGATAGGCATAGCGTTGTAAATAGAAGCTCTGTAACCACCAACAGAACGGTGTCCTGGCAATCCTGAAATTCCTGCTTCTTTCCATAACGCATCAAAAGTTGCAGTATGATCAGCATTGTTTAATAAGAAGGTCACATTCATGTTAGAACGATCTTCAACAGCTGCAGCGCCTTTAAATAAAGGGTTTCTGTCGATTTCGGTATAAATTAATTCGGCTTTCGCGTTGTTTAATTTTTCAACAGCTGCAATTCCGCCTTTTTCTTTAATCCATTGTAATGTCAATAACGAAACGTAAACTGCAAAAACAGGAGGAGTATTGTACATACTTTCTGCTTTAATATGTTTGGCGTAGTCTAACATACTTGGAATAGTTCTTCCGCTTTTCTCTAAAATTTCTTCTTTAATTACTACCAAAGTAGTTCCCGCTGGACCCATATTTTTTTGAGCTCCGGCATATATTAAATCAAATTTTGAGAAATCTAATTCGCGTGAAAAAATATCAGAACTCATATCACAAACAACAGGAATGTTAGTTGCAGGGAATTCTTTCATTTGAGTTCCAAAAATGGTATTGTTACTTGTGCAGTGAAAATAATCAGCATCACTTGGTATAGAATATCCTTTTGGAATATGGTTATAATTTTCGTCTTTTGAAGAAGCTACTACTACAGTTTCTCCAAAATTTTTAGCTTCTTTTATTGCTGCGGTTGCCCATGTGCCTGAATCTAAATATGCTGCTTTTCCATTTTCTTTCATTAAGTTATATGGAGCCATTAAGAATGCTGTACTTGCACCACCTTGTAAAAATAATGCCTGATATCCTTTTCCCTGCAGTCCTAATAACTCTAAAGCAAGAGAGCGGGCTTCATCCATAACAGCAACGAAATCTTTACTTCGGTGCGAAATTTCAAGAATTGATAATCCTGAATCATTAAAATTTAAAATTGCTTTTGATGCCTTCTCAAAAACTTCCTGAGGTAAAATACTTGGTCCTGCGCTGTAGTTGTGTTTTTTCATGGTTGTTGTTAATAGTCGAAATTTTAAAGACGCAAATTTCGGCAATAGGAGCTGAAAAAGCGATAAATTATTCGAAATAATTAAACATATTTTTACTTTGTTGTTAACAAAAACGTTATAGTATCTACGTTATCTGCATAATCCCACAATTGAGGTTTTTGAGTTTGTCCGAACGGAATACTGTTTTCGATTAAATCATTGCTTACGATGCACTGAATTTGTTCAGCATCAGCTTCAAGACGTTTTTGCAGATCTTCGATGTTTTCATAAAATTCATAAAAAACACTCGAAATAGGAGAGGCGTAACTTGAATCTTCTTTAATAGTTAAAAAGCCATTATCTAATAATTTGAAATTACTCATTAAAAATACCGCTTTGTTATAATCGTAATTATTAGCGTATTTTTCATAATGAATAACATCCTGATATTTGAAAATTGCTTCAAAAAAAGCATCAAATGAATATCCTTTCGGAACAAAAATCTTCGAAACATTACGGCATCCCAGCCCGAAATAACGGAAAATGTCTTCGCCTAAAGCTTCTAATTCTTCTTTGCTTTCTTTTCCATTTAAAACAGCAGCCGAATTTCTGTTTTTTCTTATAATTGAAGGTTTGTTTTTGAAATAATACTCAAAATACCTTGCTGTATTGTTGCTTCCGGTGGCGATAACGGCGTCGAAATTTTCTAGTTTGCCTTCCACGAAAGTGATTTTATCATTTAGGCTTTCATCAACAGCAATTAAGTATTTGGCTAAAAACGGCAATAAATGCTGATCGTTTGAAGATGTTTTAATTAAAGCTCGGTTTCCTGTGATCAAAACCGATAAAAAATCATGAAAACCTACTAACGGAATATTTCCGGCTAAAATTAAAGCGACAGTTTTCTCTTTTTTATCATCCTGACTAAAGGCATCATAGTTTGAAAGCCAGTTGTTAAGATTTTCTTCTGTTAGAGCTTCTGCCCAGGACTGAATTGCAAAATAAACCTGTTCAGGTGTATACCATCCATTATGAGATTGCGACAAATAGATCAGTTTTTCAAAATCATCAAAAAATAAATCGTTATTTAAGACATCTGATTTTTTAACTGTATCGTTTTCGGAAAATTGTTTTAAAAATTTTCCTAATTCAACAAAAACACTTTTTTTTGTTTCTAATGTCATAATGTTTGTTTATGAATAGTTTTGATTGTAATTTTGCACAAAAATAAGCATAAATAAGTCGAAAGTCAAAAGTCATCTGGTCAAAAGATAAGTGCCTTTTTGTTTATTTGACTTTATAACTTTAAGACTTTAACTTTAAGACTAAAAAACAATGGCAATAATTATAACTGACGAATGCATAAACTGTGGGGCTTGTGAACCAGAGTGCCCAAATACAGCAATTTATGAAGGCGCTGATGATTGGAGATATAAAGATGGAACCAGTCTTAAAGGAAAAGTAATTTTACCAGACGGAACTGAAGTTGATGCAGATGATGCCCAAACACCAATTTCGGATGAAGTTTATTACATTGTTCCTGGGAAATGTACAGAATGTAAAGGTTTTCATGATGAACCGCAATGCGCTGCTGTATGCCCTGTTGATTGCTGTGTACCAGATGATAACCACGTAGAAGATGAAGAAACATTGTTGAATAGACAAGCGTTTTTGCATAACGAATAATATTTTATTTTAAGTTTATATAAAAAACCTGAGCTCATACTCAGGTTTTTTTTTGTCTAATGTTTATATTTTCGATTTTTATTGTATATTGTGCTGTGACATAATGATTTATTTTGTTAATTTGATGACAATGTTTCAGTAATTTGCCTATGAGAGGAATAATACTTTTATTTATCATTTTCATTAATACCAGTATATTTGCTCAAAGCACAGAGTACTCTATTGTTATAAAAGATATTGAAACGCAGCTGCCTGTAGAAAATGCGACTGTGCTTATCATGAAAACAAAGCAAATATTAATAAGTAATCGTGACGGAAAGGTAACTTTTATGTTAAACGGCGCTTCAAATATTCAGGTTTCAGAAGCCAATTATGAACAAGTGACACTTCGTTGGGGATCTCTAAAACCAGATTTATTTGTAGTTTATCTTAAAAACAACAATAATAATAAACTAGATGAAATTGTTGTCTCAAAAGAAAAACCCGAGAAAAATCTTCAGAAAATTGTTGCTAATTCAAGGGAAAAACTTGCCACTGCTTATCGTTTAAAAGTTTATGTTAGAGAGTTCTTTATGCTCGATAACAAATATTCTTATTATAATGACGGATTGGTTAATTTTCAATTTGAAGGAAATCAAAAGAAATCAACCACAACATTATTGGTGGAACAAAATCGATCTTATGGTTTATTAGAATTTGATATTGCGAGCGATTTAATGGGGTATAATTTGAATAATATCATGGAAAATTATTCAAACCTAAAGTATTTTGATCCAGTTTTAGATTCGAAGACTAAAAAAGAATACGAATTCACAACAAAGGGACATCCCAATAATGCCGGTTTATATATAATGTCAATTACGCCTTTGGACAAATCTAAAAAAGCATTGGATACTTTTGAGGTTATTTACGATCCGGTAAAAAAACTAATTATAGAATTTAGTATTGTTATTACGCCAGGAAATCTTGCACAAATGGAAGAACAAACTAAAGTAGGCTCTAAAAACATTACCAGATCGTTTGTAAAAGTTAATTATCGCGTTGACGGAGAAAATTATTATTTGTTGAGTTCGAATGAGGAAATTGCTTATAATCTTGTTTTAAAAGATAAAATCAAAAACATTCAGGTTCGGAATAATTTTGTTACGACGAATTTCAATAAGCAGAATTTTACTTATAAAGAAAGCGATGTTTTCAAAGAAAAAACACTCTTTAACAAAAAGAACAAAATCCTGACCAAGTATTGGGATATTTCGGGGTTTACTGCTACTGATGAAGAAAAAGCAATTATTGATTCATTAGAATTTAGCCTGTAATTTTACATGAGTTAAGTTTAGCTTAGCATCCGGACTTTTTAAATCTTTTTCTTTGCGACAATTACGTACGTATCATAAGCATAAGTTTTTCTATCGATAGTTTTTATTATTTCGAAATTATTTAAATATAAAAAAAGCTGAATTTCATTAAGCGTAAAAACCCGAACGGTAGAAAAATCATTCTCAATAATTTCTTTTTCATTATTTATATAAGTGTAGTATTGTGCTGTCCATTCCAGCATAAAGTTTTCAAGGAAATTGTTTGTATCCCAATGACTTTCTCGAATATAATTTACATTTTCATATTCTGCTTCATGCGTAATAATTGGGTTCTCTTTGGTAAAAGGAATAAAACGATTTGCATCAATAAAATCGAATATTATAATACCATTATTAGTCAGGTTTCTATACAAGGCTTCAAAAGTTTTATTGATATCGTCATTAGTAATTAAATAACTTGTTGATCTTCCTGTAATTAAGATCGCATCGACAGGATTATTGAGTTTAAAGTCTCGCATATCACCCTGAATAAAAGAACAATTCTTATTTCGTTGCTGAGCGATTTCAATCATACTTTCACTATAATCGAGACCTTGGTAGTGCTGCTTGTTTTCCTGAAATCGTTTTGCAAGATTTCCTGTCCCGCTGCCAATTTCGAGAATAGTTGAACTGTTATTTTCCTGAATCAGATTATTGTAAAATATATATTCTTCGTCGTAATTAACAAAAGTCTGATACATTGCGTCGTAAATAGCGGCCATTTTGCCATCGTATAAATTTGCCATAACTATGAATTTTTAATATAAAATTATAAAAAAAAGGGCTGTCATAAGACAAGCCCTTTTTAATTATTTAAACCAATGTAAATTAGAATTTATAGTTTAAGGATAAATTAAACATAGTTCCTAATTGGCTAAAATGTGAACCATCATAAGTCATTCTTGAATAACGTTGGTTGAATGTAATTAAGTTAGACTGCCCTTTTACAGCTGCCGGATCTGCTAATAATGCCTCTCCTGCTGCATTTTCAGCTACAAATTTCCATTCTGGTAAAACATTAAATAAGTTGTTTACGTTTAATGCGATTGTTAGTTTTTCAGTAGCATTAAAATTAACTCCTAAATCAGTAACAATTTTAGCAATGAATTCTGTTTTAAGGTTAGGTTGAGAGTCATCTCTAACTGTTTCACCACTAGCATCTCTTACCAGGTTTCCGTCACCATCTCTTACTTCGTTAGAAACTAAACCATCTTGATTAAAAGTAGATTTTCCGAAATAGGTATTATTAAGGGAGAAACCAAATTTACCAATTTCATAATTTGCTCCTAAAATCCATTTTGTCTTAGGTCTTGATGTAAAAGTCAATGAATTTAAAATATCACTGAATGAACTATTGTTTTTCATTCCGGAAATTCTTTCGTTTTCAAAAGTAACATTTCCAGATAAATTAAAGCCTAATTTGCCTTCACCTAAACCAATGTTATTATAACTTGCAACCACATCCAGACCAGAAGTTCTAGAATCAAAAGCATTAGAGAAATACGCAATATTACCAATAACTTCACCTGTAGTAGGTACAACTTCATATTGTTTATCACCTAATGTTACTCTGTCTTCTATTTTAATATTGTAATAATCAAGTGTTATGTTAAAATCTTTGAAAGGTTTTGCTCCAAGACCAACTGTAATGTTTGTTGATTTTTCTGGTTGCAATTGATTAACACCAAGTTTACGAGCCTGAGGTGAAACGTTATTAACGATTCCACTTACTTGAATTCCTTCACCAGGAACAAAAGAATATTGAGATTTTTGAGTATAAATTTGGTGTAATGTCGGAGCTCTGAAACCAGTTGAAACAGATCCTCTTAGAGTAATTTTATCGTCAAGGAATTTATATCTTGTACTTGCTTTCCAAACTGTTGCACCGCCAAAATCACTATATTCTTCATGACGGACAGTACCGTTTATTAAAAAGTCTTTAGTAATATCATAAGCAACATCAAAATAAACACCTACGTTATAGCGATTCCATTTTCCTGAGTTTTCAGGTCTGTTTCCAGCAAATGAATCAGCTCCTAAACCATCCCAAGAAGCTTGATCTCCTTCAATAACAGTGAAATACTCAGATCTGAATTCGGTACCAAAACCAATACTGATTTTGTCTGATAAAATTTTAGAAATATCGATATTTCCAACTAAATGATTAAAAGAAGTCCCTCCCGGATTAAATGAAATAGGGCTATTTTCTCTATAAATTTCGTTTCCATCTTCATCAAGAATACTAGATCTGTTCAAAGAATTGTTTACTGAATAGGTTTGTTTATTGCCACCTACAGTTATACTGGCATCTGTATTCCAGCCATTTTTTACATTTTTAAAACCCAGAGTACCATTATAATCACTTAGGTTCCCTTCGAATGTAGGGCCATATCCTTCGTAAGATGGATTTGCAGGGTCACCGTTTCCAAAGAAATCATTAAGGTATGGTTCGTCTGCTAAAGGTCTCCAGTAAGGTGTTCTGAAGTTGGCAAAAGAATTTACTTTTTTATACACATAAGCGGCATTGTAGTATAGTTTTGTATTGTCGCTTATGTCGCTACCTCCGTTAATCAAGAATTTAGCTGCAGCCGTTTCTGGCGATCCGTTAATGTTTCCGGCATCAGGATGTTTAGCAAGAAACGCTTGCACATCTGCAAGGTTTGCGCCAAAATCTCCTGCATCACCTTCAGCATCAACTGTTCCAGGTCTGTTGGCTAAATTTACTTTAGAAAAATCTACGGTGTAATTTAAGAAACCTTTTTCTCCAACTGTAGTACCGCTATTTAAGCTTACGCCTAACATTTCGCCGTCACCTTCAGATGTAATTCCACTTCTTACAGTTACTTGTCCGGCGCTGGCATTTTTTTTCAGAATTATATTCATAACTCCGGCGATTGCATCAGAGCCATATTGTGCTGAAGCACCATCACGAAGAATCTCTACTCTTTCGATAGCATCTGTCGGAATTGCAGAAATATCTGCCCCTGTTTCTCCACGTCCCGGTGAAGTTTGTACATAAAGTAATGAGCTTAAGTTTTTACGCTTACCATTAATAAGGATTAAAGTTCTGCTTGGCCCCATATTTCTAATTTCATACGGATCCAGTAATGATGTAGCATCATTTACCGGAGTTTGTACGGTATTAAAGGATGGAATTTTGTATTGTAATGCTTTATCAAATGTAGCTTGTCCTGTTGAAGTCAAATCTTTAGACGATAATATATCAATAGGCAGTGCAGTGGTTGTGTTACTTCTTGCAGCTGTTCTTGATCCAGTTACAACTACTTCATCAAGATTTTGTCCGCCTTCTTCAGATAACGCAACATCAATTTGTGAGGTATTTGCTAATCTGGTAGCGCTGTTGTATCCCACATAGGTAAAAATTAAAGAAGCGCCTTCTTTTACGGTAATTTTATAAGATCCATCAATATCTGTAGATACACCGTTGTTGGTTCCTTTTTCAACAATGTTAACTCCAGGAAGAGGGGTTCCTGTGTTATCTTTTACTGTACCTGAAACTTGCCGCTGTGCAAAACTGAGCACAGTGCTAAATAGAAATAATAAAATTGCAATTTTTTTCATGTTTTAAACTTTTTGGTTAATTATTGGTGTTGGTTTGTTAAATATTGTGATAAAAATAGTATTATTTAACAAAGTATTACGAAAAAGTTTAATTTTTTTTAAGAAAAGTCGTAAAAAAACAGATGTTGATATTTTTTGTTTCGCGCAAGCGGTATTAAATCTTATATTTGCAAATTTTAAGGTCAGAAATTATGATTTTAACAAAAGAGAAAATAAACAAAAAATATATTTAAGACGATTAAGTTTGAATACCATTAATTTGATATATAAGTAATAATAGTAGTATTTAAGCGCGATCGAATCACATAAAATAAACAAAAACAACAGATGAAAGCAGGAATTGTAGGATTACCAAATGTTGGAAAATCAACATTATTTAATTGTTTATCTAATGCAAAAGCGCAAAGTGCGAACTTTCCATTTTGTACAATCGAACCTAATATTGGTGTTGTAAACGTTCCGGATCCAAGAATCAATAAATTAGAAGAATTGGTAAAGCCAGAGCGCGTACAAATGGCAACAGTTGATATCGTAGATATCGCAGGTTTGGTAAAAGGTGCAAGTAAAGGTGAAGGTCTTGGAAACCAGTTTTTAGGAAACATTAGAGAGTGTAACGCTATTATTCACGTTTTGCGTTGTTTTGATAATGACAATATCGTTCACGTTGACGGAAACGTAAATCCGATCCGTGACAAAGAAACTATCGATATCGAGTTGCAGTTGAAAGATTTAGAAACGGTTGAAAAACGTTTAGAGAAAGTAAATCGTGCTGCTAAAACCGGAAATAAAGAAGCGCAAACTGAAAAGGCACTTTTAGACAGAATCAGAGAGGCATTATTACAAGCTAAATCAGCTCGTACTATTACTCCTCAAGGTAATGACGAAGAAGAGTTAATGGAATCTTTCCAATTAATTACAGCAAAACCAGTATTGTACGTTTGTAATGTTGATGAAAATTCAGCAGTAAACGGAAACAAATATGTAGATCAGGTTCGTGAATTAGTAAAAGATGAAGATGCTGAAGTTATCATCCTTTCAGTAGGAGCAGAGGCTGATATTACCGAATTAGAGAGCTACGAAGAGCGCCAGGTTTTCCTTGAAGATATGGGATTAACTGAGCCGGGAGCGTCAGTTTTAATTCGTGCAGCTTACAAATTATTAAAACAACAAACTTACTTTACCGCAGGTGTAAAAGAAGTTCGTGCCTGGACAATCAACATTGGAGCAACAGCACCTCAGGCTGCCGGAGTGATCCACACTGATTTCGAGAAAGGTTTCATCCGCGCAGAAGTTATCTCATACGAAGATTACGTTCAATATGGTTCTGAAGCAAAAGCAAAAGAAGCAGGAAAATTCAAAGTCGAAGGAAAAGAATATATTGTTAAGGATGGTGATGTAATGCACTTCCGTTTTAACGTATAGATTTTTTTTGAGAGAATAGAATCAAGAATAAAGAGAAAAGACTAAAAACTGCTGAAGAGATTCAGCAGTTTTTTTTATGTTAAAAATTTAATTCTTTCAATTCATTGCACAAAGTCTGTCATTTCGACGAAGGAGAAATCCCCGCAAGTAACTCCGAAACGAGAACCCAATCCTTGTCGAGCTTCTCGCGGGGATTTACTTCGTCTGTTCGCTATCGCTCGGGTCTCCTTCGTCGAAATGATAAAAAATGCGAATAAATCTAATTTTTAAAAAAAAAAATAAAGAGTAAAAAATCCGTGTAAATTCCGCGTCTTCGCTTTAGCGAATCTGTTTCATCCGCGTTCTGTTTTAACATTCCAATCTACCTTTGAAATTTAAAATTAATTTTTGGCTCAAAAATTGGTTACAACAAAATAACCTAATTCATTAATCCAAAAACAATCAACCAAATGCTAAAAAAATCTTTTAAATTTCTCGGCTGGACAATCCTCGGAATTATTACGTTTCTCGTTTTATATTTAATCGCGATGTATCTGATTTCAAAAATCACAGTCAATTCAGATATTGCACAAATAGATGAAAAAGATGGAATTCCGATTTACATTCTTTCCAACGGAGTTCACACCGATATTGTAGTTCCGGTTGCAAATGAAGTAAAAGATTGGCGAAAAGAAATACAATTCAGTCAGACACAATCAAAAGATACATTGGCAACATTCGTAGCATTTGGATGGGGCGATAAAGGTTTTTATTTGCATACGCCCGAATGGTCCGATTTAAAAGCAAGTACAGCTTTAAAAGCAATTTTTGGAGTAAGTTCTTCCGCCATGCATACTTCATTCTATAAAAGCCTTGCGGAAAATGAAAATTGCAAACGCATTTATATTTCAAAAGAAAACTATCAAAAACTAGTCTCCTATATTTCTGAAAGCTTTCATAATCCCACAAATCCGGAATGGATTCAAGGTTATAGCTACGGCAAAAAAGATGCTTTTTATGAAGCAAAAGGAAGTTACAGCCTTTTTTATACTTGCAATACATGGGCAAATAGCGCTTTGAAAGCTGCCAATCAAAAAGCAAGTTTATGGACAGTTTATGATAAAGGAATTTTTTGTCATTATCAGTAAAAGAGAATAATCGAATAAGTGTCAACATGGTAAAAATATAAGATTTGCTCAAAAAGCAACAATTCAAAATTTTTGCGTATTTCTTAAATTTGAGAGACTATCAAAAAATCAGTATATCGTGAAAATAAAAAATATATTCGCTAAATCATGGTTTCTGCTAAAAAATACTTTTACAGAATTTAATGATGACAATGCTATTAAACTGAGTGCTGCGTTATCATATTATACCATTTTTGCATTACCGCCTTTATTGATTATCATTATAACAATTTGTGGTTTTTTCTTTGGAGAAGAAGCGGTTACAGGACAATTATACGGACAAATAAACGAATTGGTTGGGAATGAAGCTGCAGGCCAGATTCAGGAAGCTATTAAAAATGTAGAGCTTTCAGGCAGCAATGTTTTTGCAACTGTATTTGGTGTTGTAATGTTATTAATTGGTGCCTCAGGAGTTTTTGCAGAAATTCAAAGTTCTATTAATTTTATTTGGGGATTACGCGCTAAGCCAGATAAAGGTTTTAAAAAATTCATTCAAAATAGATTAATGTCATTCTCGATGATTGCGTCAGTTGGTTTTTTAATGCTGGTCAGTTTATTTGTGAATACGACACTCGATGTTATTAGTACACGTTTAAAAGAATATTTTCCGGAAAGTACCGTTTATTTATTTTACGTAGTCAATTTAGTAATTGTGTTGTCAAGTATAACACTTCTTTTTACTATTATTTTTAGAACATTGCCTGATGGAAAAATAAGATGGAAAGATGCCTTAATAGGTTCATCAGTAACAGCAGTCCTTTTTATGATTGGTAAATTTGCTATAGGTTTTTATTTAGGAAGCTCTACTGTTGCATCTGTGTACGGAGCAGCAGGTTCCGTAATTATTATACTGGTTTGGGTTTATTATTCGGCAATAATTCTGTATTTTGGAGCAGAATTTACGAAAGTCTATGCTAAATCGTATGGAGGAAAAATCTATCCAAACGAATATTCAGTCGAAATAGCCAAAGAGATTTATGAAATTGACGAACCCAAGAAAGAACCAATAGAAGAAACATTACAAAAAGAGAAACCATGAAAATAGTAGCATTTGGAGGAAGTAACAGTACGCAATCAATCAATAAACATTTAGCAACTTATGCTGCAGGTTTATTTGAAAATGCAGAAGTGGAAGTTTTAGATTTAAACGATTTTGCGATGCCATTATTCAGCGTTGATTTAGAGAAAGAAATTGGGCAGCACGAGCTTGCGAAAGCGTTTTTAAACAAAATTAAGTCAGCAGATTTTTTAGTGGTTTCATTGGCAGAAAATAATGCGAATTATTCAGCAGCATTCAAAAATGTTTTTGACTGGAGTTCCCGAATTATGAAAGAAGTTTTTCAGCAAAAACCTATGTTGTTAATGGCAACTTCGCCTGGAGCAAGGGGAGGAGCGTCAGTATTAGAAATAGCCAATAATGCTTTACCAAGATATGGTGCACAAATAAAAGCCACTTTTTCTTTGCCAGCTTTTAATGCTAATTTCGATTTAGAAAAAAATCAAATTACTAATACTGAACTCGACAAAGAATTAAAAGACATTATAAAATCATGCATCAATTCATGAAAACAAAAAAGCTAGTTCTTCTATTGCTTTTAAATATAATTTTTCTGCAATATTCTTTTGCACAAAAGTATAGTACGGTTGACAAAGTTGTTTTAAAATACCCAAAAAGTTTTGATAGCCCAGAAGAATTAGCAGAAAGAATTCAATACGATTTTTCTTCAGATTATGATAGGGCGCGGGCAATTTACAGTTGGATGGCCTTCAATATTAAATATGATTATGCTGCCTTTTTAAATCCACCTAGAACGCAAAGCTTTTCCTATCGAAGTGAAGCCGAAAAGCAGCGAAAAATAGAAGCACTGAACAATCAAATGCTTCAAAAGGCATTCAAATCTCAAAAAGCAGTCTGCGAAGGTTTTACGCTTTTATATCAATATTTAGCTTCATTGATGGGGATCAAATCAGAAATTATTCGGGGAGATTCTAAAACCAGACTGGCTGATATTGGACGAAAAGATACAACTTCAAATCATGCCTGGAATATCGTTTTGCTAAACGGAAAATGGCGTTTAGTTGATGTTACCTGGGGTCAGGGTTATTATGACAGCACTAAAGGTCGAATGATAAAAGATTTTGAACCTGCTTATTTTGATACCGATCCAGATTATTTTTTTGCAAAGCATTTTCCAGATTCTGGTTCTTTTTTAGGTCAAAAAATAAGTAAATATGATTTTCTTAACGGACCTTTAGTTTATAATAAAGGAATAGCTGGTGATAATAAAATTTTGGCACCGGAATCTGGGATAATTGAAGTTAAAAATGGCGATAAAATAACTTTTCAGATTAAAAACATTTCGAAATCAGATCAGTTTTTTTATTTGAATAAAAAAAATCAGGCAGTTAGAATTGTAAACTCCCGAGAAAGAAGAGGCAGTCTGGAATTCCAAATTACTTTTAATAATACTATTGGCGATTATATCACATTTTTCTTGAATACCAACAGCATCGCTTCTTTTAAAGTAGTTTCGAGATAACTATTACTGTATTCTTTTGTGAAATTGCCGTATATTAGCAGTTACTGAAAAAATAAGTGATTTGTGGTATGGAGACAACTTTTTTGAAGTCAATTTTGGATAATGATTTCTATAAATTTACGATGCAGCATGCTGTAATCAGGCTTTTTCCAAAAGCTAAAGTTCGTTATGCTTTTATTAATCGGGGACAACATGTTTTTCCGCCCGGATTTTCAGACTTACTTAGAAAATCGGTTGACGCAATGGCTGATCTTCGGTTGACCAAAGACGAAAAGAACTACCTATCACACCATTGTCCTTATCTCGATCCCACTTATTTAGATTTTCTGCAAGGCTATAGTTATGATCCGTCCGAAGTTAAAATTACGCAGGAAGGTTCTGAAATAAAAGTTATTATTGAAGGTTTTTGGTACCGCACTATTTTGTGGGAAGTGCCTTTGATGGCTTTAATTTCGGAGTTATTTTACAAGACAAATCATTTGATTCGTTTAAATGATGAGGCAATAAGAGACCTGACCAAAAATAAAATTGACAATTACAATACGCTAGGAGTTTCTGTTTTAGAATTCGGAACCAGACGCCGTCATTCTTATGATGTACATGTTTTAGTCAACGAAACCTTAACTGAATATGGTTCTCAAAGTTTCATGGGAACGAGCAATGTGCATTTTGCAATGGTCAATAACAAACGTCCTTTGGGTACACACGCACACGAATGGTTTATGTTTCATGCTGCGCAATACGGCTTTAAAATGGCCAATTTAATGAGTTTGGAACACTGGACACAAGTGTATGGTGGCGATCTCGGAATTGCACTTACAGACACTTATACAACCGATATATTTTTCAACCAGTTTGATAAAAAATACTCCAAACTTTTTGATGGTGTGCGACATGATAGCGGCGATCCGATAGAGTTTGCGCAAAAAGTAATCAATCATTATATAAAAATGGGAATTGATCCAAAATCAAAAGTTATTGTTTTCTCAGATTCGCTTAATTTTGATAAGGTAAAAACGATAGCCAATTTCTGTAATGATAAAATCAAAATGTCTTTTGGTATAGGAACTAATTTCACCAATGATGTTGGTCTTCCATCCATGAATATGGTGATTAAATTAACCGATACAAAACCTGATAATACACATTGGCAGGGTGTTGTAAAACTTTCTGACGAAAAAAATAAAAATACGGGAACGCCCGAAATGATTGCTTTGGCCAAAGAAGTACTCGGAATCAAGTCGTAATTTTTTGATTTAGAACTGTTTTTTTTTACTTTTAAAGCTTGTAATTTTTTAAATTCAATTTAAATAGAATTCAAAGCTGTTATTATTCGTAACAAAAAAGAAATACGCTTTTATTTTTTACGTAGAAATGGTACATTAGCCAAAAATCCAATTCATTTTATGCTAGAGCAAAATCAATATAACGAAGATAATATCCGATCACTCGATTGGAAGGAACATATTCGTATGCGTCCCGGAATGTACATCGGGAAATTGGGAGATGGATCTTCGCCGGATGACGGTATTTATATTCTTTTAAAAGAGGTTTTAGACAACTGTATTGATGAGTTCGTAATGGGCTCAGGAAAAACTATTGAAGTGACTATCAAAGACAAAACGGTTTCGGTTCGTGATTACGGGCGTGGAATTCCGTTAGGGAAAGTAGTTGATGTAGTTTCGAAAATGAACACGGGTGGAAAGTACGATTCTAAAGCTTTCCAGAAATCTGTTGGTTTGAACGGGGTCGGAACAAAAGCAGTAAATGCTTTGTCAAATTATTTTCGTGTAGAATCAGTTCGTGATGATAAACAAAAAGCAGCAGAATTTTCGGCTGGAAATTTGGTTTTAGAAGAAGATGTAATCGAAACAACAAAGCGAAAAGGAACAAAAGTAACTTTTACGCCAGACGAAACGATTTTCAAAAATTACAAATTCCGTATGGAATATGTCATTAAAATGGTTAAAAACTATTGTTACCTAAACAATGGTTTGACGATTATTTTCAATGGAGAAAAATATATTTCTGAAAATGGTCTTCGTGATTTATTAGAAGAAACCATCAGCGAAGAAGATTTAGAATATCCAATCATTCACTTGAAAGATCACGATATTGAAATCGCTTTAACACATAGTAAAACACAATACAGCGAAGAATATCACTCTTTTGTAAATGGTCAGAATACAACACAGGGAGGGACGCACTTAGCAGCTTACAGAGAAGCGCTTGTAAAAACCATTCGTGAGTTTTACAATAAAAATTTTGAAGCATCAGACGTCCGTAAATCGATTGTAAGTGCGATTAGTATTAAAGTTATGGAACCTGTTTTTGAGTCTCAGACCAAAACAAAATTAGGTTCAACCGATATGGGTTCTGATGATGGAACACCAGCAGTTTCAGTTCGTACTTTTGTAAATGATTTTGTAAAAAATAAACTAGATAATTATTTACATAAGAATCCGCAGACTGCAGAAGCTTTATTACGAAAAATTCTACAGGCCGAAAGAGAGCGTAAAGAGTTATCAGGAATTAGAAAACTGGCGACAGATCGTGCTAAAAAAGCCAATCTTCACAATAAAAAATTAAGAGATTGCCGTGCGCATCTTCCGGATACTAAGAATCCAAGAAACTTGGAGAGTACACTTTTTATTACCGAGGGAGATTCGGCTTCCGGATCGATTACAAAGTCGCGTGACGTAAACACACAAGCCGTTTTTAGTTTGCGTGGTAAGCCTTTGAACTCGTACGGAATGACGAAGAAAATTGTGTATGAAAATGAAGAATTTAATTTGCTTCAAGCCGCTTTAGATATCGAAGATGGACTGGAAAAATTAAGATACAACAACATCGTAATCGCAACCGATGCCGATGTCGACGGAATGCACATTCGTTTGTTGTTGATTACTTTCTTCTTGCAATTTTTTCCAGAGTTAATCAAAGAAGGGCATTTGTATATTTTACAAACGCCGCTTTTCAGGGTTCGAAATAAAAAAGAAACTATTTATTGTTATTCTGAAGAAGAAAGAAGAGACGCGATCGAAAAACTAAAACCAAAACCAGAGATCACCCGATTTAAAGGTTTAGGAGAGATTTCGCCAGATGAGTTCAAGAATTTTATTGGAGAAACTATCCGTCTTGATCCAATTATGATGGATAAAAATACTTCAATTGAGCAGCTGTTGTCTTTTTATATGGGAAAAAATACGCCGGACAGACAAGAATTTATTATTAAGAATTTGAAGGTGGAGTTGGATGCTATTGAGGAGGTTTAGAAGAATATAATCTATGAGGAAAATAATTTTTTTTATTGCAATCTTACTTTTAGTTTCTTGTAAAAAGAATGAGGTAGGAAAAACATTTAGCAAAGTAATCCATAAAAGAGATTTTCCAGTAAAGAGATTTTCTAAAATTGAACTGATTTCTTATTACAATAGAGTAGTTTGGGACACGAAATATAAAGGAGAATCACAGAGTTATAAAGTATTAGTTGATAATTACAAATTAACTTTTGATAGTACAATGATTCAGGAAAGAGTTGTACTTAATAAGATTCAAGAGAAAGAACTTTTAAATCTAATAATATCTGATACTTGTACTTTGGAACAAATTACATCCGCGTGTTATAATCCGAGACATATGATTTTATTTCGTGATAATAAAAACAGAATCATTGGCTATAACGAGTTTTGTCTGGAGTGTTCAAGTTCAAGAAATTCATCTAATCTAGATGGATTTCAAAAATATTGTTATTGTGATATGCAGGCATTATTCAAGAAGTTTGGAATTAAACTTTTTATAGAAGATAAAGATGTAGATAAAGAAGAAAAATTCTTTAAAAATAAAGGGATTTTAGAATAAAAATTAAATCATAAAATACTGAAATAATTCAGCATAAAAATGAAAGACGAAGAAGACGATAACATAATTCCAAACGACGACGAGAATAATTCAGATGAAAATCAGCTTGATGAAAATCAGGACGGAGAAGATTCTGAAGAAATAATCAACGTAGATGCTAAACATTTTGAAGGACAGCATTTCTACGAAAATCAGGAAGAAGAAGGCGATGACGTAATCACGAAAGTAACCGGTATGTACAAAGACTGGTTTTTGGATTATGCTTCGTATGTAATTCTGGAACGTGCAGTTCCGGCGATCGAAGACGGATTCAAACCGGTTCAGCGTCGTATCATGCACTCTTTGAAAGAGTTGGATGATGGTCGTTATAATAAAGTAGCCAATGTTGTAGGTCACACCATGCAGTATCACCCACACGGAGATGCGAGTATTGGTGACGCCATGGTACAAATTGGTCAAAAAGATTTATTGATTGACTGCCAGGGAAACTGGGGAAATATCTTAACAGGCGACGGGGCTGCGGCTTCTCGTTATATTGAGGCACGTTTATCTAAGTTTGCTCTAGAGGTTTTATATTCTCCAAAAATTACAGATTGGGGTGTTTCATATGATGGTCGTCGTGCTGAGCCAAACAATCTTCCGGTAAAATTCCCATTGCTTTTGGCACAAGGAGCAGAAGGGATTGCGGTTGGACTTTCAACGAAAGTTTTACCTCACAACTTCAATGAATTAATCGACGCTTCGATCAAGATTTTAAAAGGAAAACCGTTTACATTATATCCAGATTTCATGACGCAGGGTATTGCCGATGTGTCAAATTATAATGACGGATTGCGTGGCGGACGTGTCCGCGTGCGTGCTAAAATCGCTCAGTTAGATAAAAACACTTTGGTAATTACGCAAATTCCGTTTTCGACCAATACAACGACTTTGATTGACAGTATTTTGAAAGCCAATGACAAAGGCAAAATCAAAATCAAGAAAATTGAAGATAATACAGCTGCTGATGTAGAGATTTTAATTCATCTTTTCCCAGGAGTTTCTCCGGATAAAACGATTGATGCTTTATTTGCTTTTACAGCGTGCGAAACTTCAGTAGCGCCTTTAGGTTGTGTTATTGAAGACAATAAGCCGTTATTTATTGGTGTTTCTGAAATGTTGAAAATTTCAACGCACAGAACGGTAGATTTGCTTCGTCAGGAATTAGAAATTCAATTAGAAGAATTAAAAAATAAATGGCATTTCTCTACTTTAGAGAAAATCTTCATTCGTGAAGAAATGTACATTGATTTCAAATTATATTCTGACAGAGAATCACTTTATAAATATTTATACGATCGTTTTGAACCTTTCAAAAAATCATTTGTCAGAGATATTACTGACGATGATTTACAAAGATTGACTCAGATTCCGATGATTCGTATCACTCGTTTTGACTCTGATAAAGCCGATGATTTTATCGCCAAGTTAGAAGACGAAATGAAAGAAGTAGAGCATAATCTGGAGCATTTGACAGATTTTGCGATTGCTTATTTTGCGAAATTAAAAGAGAAGTACGGAAAAGGCCGCGAACGTCAGACAGAGCTTCGTGTTTTTGATAATGTTGAGGCTACAAAAGTAGTTTTAAGAAATACAAAACTGTACGTAAATCGCGAAGAAGGTTTTGTTGGTACAAGTTTGAAAAAAGACGAATACGTAACGGATTGTTCGGATATTGATGATGTAATCGTGTTCTTGCGTGACGGAAAAATGCTGGTAACCAAAGTCGATGCCAAAACATTTGTCGGAAAAGACATTATTCACGTTGCTATTTTTGACAAGAGCGATAAGCGAACGATTTACAACATGATTTATCGTGATGGAAAATCAGGGCCTTCTTATATTAAACGTTTCAATGTTTCGGGCGTTACGCGCGACAAACCATATGATCTGACCAATGAAACTTCAGGTTCGCAAGTGGTTTATTTTTCTCATAATCCGAATGGAGAAGCAGAGGTAATTACAATTTTATTACGTCAGATTGGAACAATCAAGAAATTGAAGTTCGATATTGATTTTGCTAAATTAGCAATTAAAGGACGTGCTTCAAAAGGAAATTTGGTAACTAAATATCCAATCAAGAAAATTGAATTAAAAGAGAAAGGAATTTCTACATTATTGCCAAGAAAAGTTTGGTTTGACGATACAGTAAAACGTTTAAATGTTGATGCAAGAGGAGAATTATTAGGAGAATTTAAACCAAGTGATAAAATCTTAATCATAAACCAAAGCGGTAAACTGAAAGTTATAATTCCGGAATTATCGACTCACTTTGATGAAGATATGATCGTTTTGGAAAAATGGAATCCGAAGAAACCAATTTCTGCGATTTATTATGATGGAGAAAAAGAGCGTTATTATTTAAAACGCTTCCTTGTTGAAAACGAAGGCAAAGAAGAAAGTTTTATTACGGAACATCCAAATTCGCAATTAGAAATCGTATCAACAGATTATCGTCCGGTTGCACAACTGGTTTTTGCTAAAGTAAAAGGGGTTCAAAAAGAAGATTTACATATAGATGTCGAAGACTTTATAGCCGTAAAAGGTTTTAAAGCATTAGGTAATCAATTAACTACAGATAAACTGAAACAAGTGAATTTGTTAGATCCCCTGCCTTACGAAGAGTCCGTTGAAGAAATTCCGGAAACGCCAGAGTTTTCAGATGATGACTCTGTAGAAACAGAACTCGATGATGATGGCCAAATTGGATTGGTTTTAGAATAAAAATTAAAAGCGCTAAGATTATTTTAGCGCTTTTTTTATTTCCAAATTGTTGATTTAGTCATGAATTTCTAATTCTTTCTTAATCCATTTTACTTCTCCATTTTCAATAATCACCATGATTTTGTCGCCATCTTTTACTTCTCCGGAAATTATTTTTTTCGCCAAAGGTCTTCGCAAATGGCTCCTGATAATACTCTTAATAGGTCTTGCACCATATTTTGCATTGTACCCGTTTTCAGCCAGATAAAGTTTGGCTTCCATAGGGATTTCAACTTCAATATTGATATTGTTCAACAAATCCATGAACTCTTTTTTAAGATGGATCTCAAATATTTTCAAGGCGTTTTCTTTAGAGATAGGGGCAAAAGGTACAATCTCGGTTAATCGTCCTAAGAATTCTGGTCTGAAATAATTCCCCATAATTTCCATGAGGGATGATGATGTTGGAATCTGACCTTTGTTGAAAGTCTCGACAATATGATCAGCTCCGATATTTGAAGTGAAAAGGATAATGGCATTCGCAAAATCGCCTTCTTTTCCTAGTCTGTCATGCAATTTTCCTTCATCCATAATCTGAAGAAAAACATCAAAAACAGAAGGATGTGCTTTTTCGATTTCATCAAATAAAACAATAGAATAAGGTTTTTGTCTGATCTTGTTCACGAGCAGCCCACCTTCGGCATACCCGATGTACCCAGGAGGCGCCCCGTAGAGATGGAGACAACCTTTGATCCCGTTGTTTCGATGATGCTAAATGCATTGTCTTATGAACTAGAAAAAGTAGCACATGAATTGGAAGATTCCAAAACACGTGTCGTCGAAAGAGTTTTAGAGATTATGTTTCCGCAAACTGCTTCGGGAGCAAAGCCTACCAGGGCAATAATGCACGCAATGCCAATTGAAAACAATATTAAAATTTCGTTGCAAAATCAAATGCAGGCAGAAAGAAGGATCCATAATATTTATAATCCTCTGGAACCAATAATGAAAGAAATTGTCCTTTCACCAACTCTTGAAGTAAAATTATCTGCCTGTGAGGTTAAGTATATTGCCTTTGAAAGAAATTTATTTGAGATATCGAATCTTTTTTATAAGGATTCTATCAGGAATTACATCAATATTCTACCCGCGGGTGAAATTGTTTTGGGTATAGAATTGAGCGATTCAAATGTTTTTGAAATAGAAGATTTGATGCTTTACATAGATATTAAAAATACACACCAAAAAGAAATGTTTCAATATTACCTGAAGCAAATGAAGTGCATGTATAACAATATTGAAATCAAAGTTGAAGAAGGTTACAATATTCAGGTTAATAATCTTGATATTGAAAATATTATTAATCGAAATTATACACAGCTGAGTGAAATTATGCAGGAAGTAAACGAATATTACTTTGATAATTTTTATACGCTAAAAGGAATATTAAAACATAAATCAATTGATGAATATAGTAATGAGTATATTCATTTTAATGAACTTACTAAAAATAATGGAAAAAATATTATTTGGATAAAATTGATTTTTCCTGAATCATTGGTTCCGCAAATTATAGAGAATGTTTCTTTTACAACAAATTGTTTTCCTGTAATTAATAAGAGAAAACATTCTACAGAAAAAGCATTTGGAACTTTTTTATCATACGTAGCCTTAGAAACAGGAAATGATATTTATCTCGATGTAGAGTCTGTTGTTGATCCGTTTCACAATCATTATGAAATAAAAGAATTTAAAGAAGGGGTCTTGGAAGAGGGAAGTGCAGTTTTAAGGATAACGGGCGTTTCCAGATTTGATTCCAGAAGTGCATCAGAACTCCTTCAAAATGTTTTAGATGTTTTAAAGGATGAAAGCTCTGCTTTTTCTGGTATAGGGAAAGATTTCACAGATAGTGCGTTGAAAAAAATGAACCAATTGCTGGCTTCTGTTGAGCAACAAGCGAAAGAAAATAGTTTTTCTAAAATTAACGATCCCTACCTCATGATTAGGCCCAAAGTTGATGGTTCGGAAGGAAAAAAGTTTAAAATAAATTATTGGTCAACTCTTGCAGAAGAAGGAAATGATATAAAAGCGGGAACAGTTTTAGATTGTAAAGATTTGTTTTTTGTAAGTAAGACGGCAATATTAATGACAAATACTGTAGGAGGTTTAAACAAACAAAATAACAAAGACCGAATTTTGGCTTACCGCAATGCTCTATTGACAAGAGGCAGAATTGTAACTTTTGCCGATATCAAGGCATTTGGTTTTAATCATTTTAAAAGCTGTATTACAGATATCAGAATAGAAAAAGGAACCCGGAAAGAGATTTCGGTAAAAGCCGGATTTAGTCGAACAGTAGATATATATTTAACGATCAACAAGGAAGAAAAAAGATATTTATCTGTTTCCGAGTGGGATTATTTATGTGATAGTTTTATGAAAAATTTAAAAAACAGATCTTCAAATGTATTTCCTTATCGATTGTTTATTGAGGATTAAAAACGAAATAAAAAAAATCCTGACTTCTCGAAGTCAGGATTTTTTTATTTAAACAAAGAATTCAAATTGGTTTCTCTTTTCTCTTTCAATTTCTTGACAATCTTTAAAAAGGCAATCGCAGTAATATACGCATCACCCAAAGCAGTGTGCCTGTCTTTTTTAGAAATATCAAATTTATCCGCAAGATCATCAAGAGTGTAATGGTCTTTTCGCTCAAATAAATGGGACTTAATTAAAGTCTTTTTATACAAAATAGCAGTGTCTAATCTGGGATTTGTAAGTTGAGGCAAACCATTTCTTTCTAAAGCTCTATTAATCATCGTAACATCAAAAATAGTATGATGCGCGATAATAACTGAATCTTCCAAATAAGCAAGAAACTGTTGCAAAGCTTCCAATTCACTGGGGCGTTTTAAGACAAAATCTTTCAAAATACCATGAATCTGTGCTGTCGATTTATCATAATGATCTTGTTGTACATAAACTTCAAAACTATTCTGAACAGAGATAATTCCGTTTTGTAAAACAAGCGCGCCGATGCATAAAATTCGGTCATTCTCATAATCAAAACCTGTAGTTTCGGTATCTAAGACTACAAAACGGGTTTCTTCAATCGTAACATTTTCATCGAACAGATTCTCTTCTTTCTTCCAAAAATTAAGTAGGCTCATAACTATACGACATTTGAAACATTAAATCTCACACTAATCAATTCCTGAAGTTCCTTAATGGTTTTAAAAGTTCGTTTGAGTTTTATTTTTTCCATTTTAGATAAAGATTCCAACGCTATAAATTGCCCCGAATCATGATGTAAAAGTCCTTGTTTGGTTCTGAATTTCAACAAAGCTTTAAACGAATAGGAGCATGACAAATATAACTCACTGTTTTGAGGTTCTAATTGCGCCAATTTTTCAAAACGTTCTGCTGTATTACTGATAGATTTAACCGAGTGTGATAAAATCAAAACACGCGCAGCATCTGTCAAAGGCATTAAAGCTCTTCGCTTAATATCAAAATTGTCTTTGTTTGCACCATCCTGTTCTACTAAAAATTGTCTGAAAAAGCCAGTCGGTGACGGACTTTGTAATGCACCGCTAACTAAATGCACATAAAAAATCGGATTTGCTTTTACATTTTCAAAAATAGAATCAGATAATTGACTGGCAATTGCCGTATCACCGTAAGTTACACTGTAATCGAAAAATATAAAAGACAATAAAACTTCATTTTTCCCCGGATTTGTAATCCAATAATGAACCTGATTTTTCCAGTCGTCAAGACTCATACACCATTTTGGGTTCGAAGCCATCATTTCGGCAGGGCAATAATCATATCCAATTTCAAAAAGCCCTTTATTGACAAGACCGGCAAATTTTAAAAAATATATTTTGGTCTCGTCTCTAAAAACTTCTGAAACATTTTCATAAACAATCGCGTTATCCTGATCTGTATGCAGCATTTGTTCGCTTCTTCCTTGGCTTCCTAAGGCTAACCACGCAAATTTTACAGGTGGTGGGCTACTCATTTTTTCGATACACATTTCGATAACTCGCGTCGTGCAGGCTTCATTTAACTCCGTTATGATCTTAGAAATCAATGTCATCGGAATGTTTTGATCTAAATACCCCTGAAGCAGCTGCATGATTCGGTTTCGGATTGGCTTAATTTCTTTGATTTTTTTTGCTCTTTTTAAAGCTTTTATCAAAACTGCAGGATTATTTCCTAAGGCAACCATCACATCATGCTTCGATAAAATTCCAACCGCTTTTGTATTAACCGTTCCGTCTTTTGTCAGGCACAAATAACTGATGTTGCTTTTCATCATCGCCATCTGAGCCTCTGTAACGGTCATTTTCTTTGGGTAGGTAATAACCGGTTTCGTCATAATCGTCTCGGCAGTCGTCATGATCGAATAATCGCCGGTTACAATTTTGTTGCGTAAATCTTTATCGGTAATAATTCCAATCGGAAGCATTTCATCGACAATCAAAATAGCTCCAACCTTTTTCTTATTCATGATTTTGGCAACATCACGCGCCGTGGTCGATGGCGAACAAGTGACAATTTTTTTCGAATATTTTATCGGAGCTAAATCAAATGAATTAGTATCTGAATGCATTGTATCATGCACCAGATCATCGCCATACAATTTGTCTTTATGAATGTCAGAATACGGATTTCGGGTGTTGGAAGCATAACTTTCAATTAAAAAATTACCGACAGTTCTGTTCTCAAGAGCATAAGGCTTAAAATCCGTAATCGGAATCGCATATAAAATGCTCTCTTCATGCGCTACAGCCTCCATAATGTAGTTTTCCTGTGCCAAAAGCGGACGCAATCCAAAAATATCACCTTCGTCGCACATGTCCAACACATTGTTTTTAGAACTTTTTTTAAGTGCAACCGCACCTTTATGCACGACATAAAAAGAATCGTGCGTTTTTTCGTTTTCGGCAAAAATCACAGCGTCTTTATCTTTATAAATAATCGAAATTTGTTCTGATAGTTTTTCTAAATCCATCTTGTGTAAAAAGCTAAAAGGAGGGAAGTCCTTTAAAAAGTCGGCAACTCTATGTGATATCGTGTTTTTCATTATGTTAGATTTGCGTTTTGCCACAAAGGCACAAAGACACTAAGATATTAAAATTTTGCGCCTTTGTGCCTTTGTAGCAGAATTAGTGGTTTGTTTATTCAATTTTAAAAACCTTTCCGCGTTGTTTTTCCTCAGATCCCACCATCCCAAATTCAAACGTATAAGAATCTTTCGAAGTCGTTAAGATTTTCATGCTGATTGCTTTTTCCTCAGCCATATTCTTTGGATGTTTTTTCTGCAAAACATATTCGCAATCACTTACCCAGCGTACTGTTGAGGTGTCAGTTTTACCATCAAAAGTTTCAATTTCGATATTATCTTTTCGTTCAAAAAAAGTCGTTTTTTTAACGCCATTTACCTCAAACTCAAATTTGAATTTACCAGTTTTAAAATCTTTGCAATTGTGTTCCGCGTTATAACATGAAAATAATGTGATTAACGGTAAAAGGAATATAATTTTTTTCATTTTTAAATTTAGGTTATTATTTAGGAGCTGATTCCTGCCTATGAGGTAAAAAGTTAGATGTGAAAAGTTAGATGTGAAAATCTGAAATCTCAAGTCTAAAATCTAAAATCTAAAATCTAAAATCTAAAATCTAAAATCTTTTTAGCTCATCATCGGTAAAGTTCTTGATTTCTTTTTCTTTGGCAAACTTTTCAGCATTGTAATTTCCGGATTTATTCTTCGGAATCGATAAACTATCCCAATTGCCATTTTTCAATTGTTTCGCATAAAAAACAATCTGACCAACATGATATGGATAATGTGCTAATTGGCGATTGATAGCTTCAATAACCGTATGTCCTTCATTTCTAATATAAATAATATCTGAAAGCTGTTCTGGTTTCAAACTATTCAAGGTAGCAAGAAAACATTCCCAGCCTTTATTCCAGGTAATTAAAACTTCTTCTTTTGATTGTAAATCGTTTTCGAATTCGGCATCACGATTACGCCATTCTTTTTCACCGTCAGAAGTAAGGAAGTCTGTCCAGCGCGAAAGCATATTGCCCGAAATATGTTTGATTATTGTAGCAATACTGTTGGTGTCTTCGTTTATTGCGACAAAAAGCTGCTCCGGTTCTAATTGATCCATCGCTTTTTCTCCCAACATTTTATAATATAAAAATTGTTTTTTTACGCTTTCTAAATAGGATTCCGTTGCTTCCATGCTTACATTTTTTTTAGCCACGAATTTCACAAATTTTCACTAATATTATATTTCGATACAAAATGGTAAAACTTTAATTCGTGGAAATTCGTGTAATTCGTGGCGTTCTTTTAAACAATTTTAATATCATATTTATCTAAAAGCCCTACAATTCCCTGATTCGAAAATTGCGCTTTTCTCATCGGGTTAAATTCAGGATCAATTTTATAATTGTAAGCTGTTCTAAAATCTACAGCTGCAAGTTGTGTATCATTAAAAATAGCACCTTCTAAATTGCAATTATCAAAAACCGAACTAGTTAAGTTCGTTCCAATAAAAGTTACATCTCTTACAGAGCAATTAATGAATTTGGTTTTTGGCATTTTTTTGTTGGAGAAAATGGCATAATCTAAAGCCGTTTCTTCAAAATAAACCTGAAATAAAAAATCATCACATTCGTTAAAAGCAATTCCTAAAAGCTTGCAGTTTTTGAAAGAGACATTTTTTAAATTCGTTCCCAATAAACTGGTCATCGACAAATTACAGTCGATAAATTCGCAGTCTAAAAAGGTATTGTAAGCAAAATTGCTGTTAGAGAAATCACAGTTTTTAAAGACACAATCTTCAAACTCCCGATTGTTTATTTTTTTGTCAATATATATGACTTTCTCGAAGGTTTTCTGAATGTGAATTAGACTTTCCATGTAATTTATTTAATAAGAAATTAAAGTTTGAAGAGTTAAACCTAACGGGTTTTTAAAACCTGTTAGGTTTGTCAAGACATTTAAGAAATTAGTCATTAAACAAACCTTTCATAATGATTTTCAATCCGTAAAAAATTAAAAACATAGCACTTAAGCAAGCTACAATTCCAATTCCTAAAACCAAATAATGCCAATTGGTATGCTGATTCATAAAAGCGTTATAAATCAACGAAGGACCAATAAATAAAAGCGGAAGCGATCCGCTTAAATATTTAATTCCTTTTCCTAAAAGTTCTTTATTTGTGGCCATTTTTAAATTTTTGTTTTGAAAAAAGTTTCAAGTTTCAAGTTCTTTTAGTTTCAGGTTTTTAGAAACTTAAATTTTTCAATCTTGCAACAGTTTACATTTCACAGAAAACTTTTTACTTTGCGTAATTGTTAACAGCTTTTCTAACACTGCCATATTTTTTTAATAGATCAGACGCTGTTTCATACGAAACCGGAATTTCTCCCATAATCATTTTTACGCCTCGATCAACTAATTTAGTGTTAGTCAGCTGCATGTCTACCATTTTGTTTCCTTTCACTTTTCCAAGTTGAATCATAGCAGCAGTCGAAATCATGTTCAAAACTAATTTTTGAGCAGTTCCGGCCTTCATTCTTGAACTTCCGGTAATAAATTCAGGACCGACAACCACCTCAATAGGAAATTGTGCCGTTAAAGCTAATGGACTTCCTGCATTACAGGTAATACAACCTGTAACAATATTATTTTCATTACAGGTTTCTAAACCACCAATAACATATGGCGTAGTTCCTGAAGCCGCAATTCCAATTACAGCGTCATTTTTACCAATATTGTGTGACTGCAAATCAATCCAGGCTTGTTTGTCATCATCCTCCGCATTTTCAACAGCACGACGAATTGCACTGTCTCCGCCAGCGATAATTCCGTTTACCAAATCAAAAGGAACTCCAAAAGTAGGAGGACATTCCGATGCATCCACAATACCCAAACGGCCTGAAGTTCCTGCTCCAATATAAAACAGTCGCCCGCCCAATTTTAATTTTGCAACAATTTGTGCAATTAATGCTTCAATTTGCGGTAACGCTTTTTCAACAGCATACGGAACAGTTTTATCTTCCTGGTTGATATTGATAAGCAGTTCATGAACAGACATGTTTTCTAAATGTTCGTATTTTGAGACTTCTTCAGTGGTTTTGGTAAATATCATTTTTCGAATAATTGATCGGGGGCAAAATTAATCTTTTTTATTACAATTTTCAGAACCTTTTTTGAAAGAACTCAAATATTATTTTTGTTAAAATATTAAAAATAAATGGATAGACTAAAATAATTGCAGAAGATTGTTAAGATCTCTGTTTTTGTATCTTTAATAATGTTTTGAAAGAAAAAGAAGTTAATAATTAGTCAATTAGAAAATTAGATAATTGGAAAATTGAATTATGAAAATGGAAGTACCTAACTTTCTTTTGTGTTTTTGCGTGAGGGATAGGAGCTGACTACCGAAGTAGTGTGGATAGCCCGACCGGATTTGCGAAAGGCGCTTGTAAGCGGATTGTTAAATAGCGCCTTTTGTAAATATGGGCACGCCCTAATTATAATAGGAATGCCAATAGAATACCAAGAACTATCATGGAAACTTTGGCAACATTGAATTTGTGCCCTTCACTGCTTTCGAAAATAATAGTTGATGAAATATGAAATAAAATTCCGATTACGACTGCTGTTATTTCAGTGTAATATTCGTTTAAAAGTGGTAAATATTCAGATGCAATTGTGCCAAGCGGCGTCATAAGTGCGAAAGTTAGCATGAAAGCAAAAATGGCTTTTTTGTTGAGATTGGCATTGATGAAAAACGTGGTTAAAATCACGGCAATTGGCAAATGATGAATCGCAATTCCGACCGCTAAATCGTGATGATGACTTACGGGGAAACCTTCTAAAAAGGCATGAATGCATAAACTGATAAACAACAACCACGGAATCTGCGTCATTTGCGCGTGCCCGTGAACGTGTCCGTGTTCTGCACCTTTAGAGAAAAATTCAAGAATAATCTGGAATAAAATCCCGACCATGATGAATAAACCAATATTATGATTGTGTGATTCGTAAACTTCTGGTAATAAATGCATTACGGTTAATGATAATAAAAATGAACCGCTAAATGCAAGCAATAATTTTAGATTGGTTTTGTTATTTGGTTTTATAAATAAAGCCACAGCATAACCTAAAAGTACAGAAAATAAGGGTAGTAAGTAATTCATTCTTTATTGTTTAATCGTTGATTTGTTTCATCGGTTAATTGTTTTTTTGTTTAGCAATTAAACGGTTAAACAATTAAACGACTCACCAATTTATTTAAAAATCATGATTAATCGTTCGCTTTCGGTTTTATGGAATTTTTTGAGTTTATAATCTCCAAAAATATCCAGGAGAAAAATTCCGGCTTCGGCCATTAATTCTTCAAAGTCCTTTAGTGTTAAGGCTTTTACTTTTTCGGTAAAATGATATTGATGACCATTATCTTCAAAATCTATTTCCTTAAAAATATGACCGTCTTCAACGTATCGTTTGATTTTAAAATCAATATCATCAACTGTTTTTACCTCTTCAGGAACCAAAGTTTCAATTACCTGATTCACGTTCATAAAATCAATTACCGCAAAACCATATTCAGATAAACTTTCTTTGATTGCTTTTAAGGTTGTCAGATTATCATCATCGCTTTCGAAATAACCAAAACTAGTAAACAAATTAAAAATCGCATCAAATTTTTCCTCAAAAGGTTCGCGCATATCGTGCACTTTAAAATGCAGGTTTTCGTTACTGTTTTTGCTGGCTTCGGCGATGCTGTTTTCAGATAAATCGGCTCCTAAAACATCAAAGCCAAGTTGGTTTAAATAGATAGAATGACGACCTTTTCCGCAAGCCAAATCCAATACTTTTGCCTTTTCAGGAAGATTTAGATAATGGGTAAGATTATCCATGAAAATCTGAGCCTCTCGGTAATTTCGGTCTTTATAAAGAATGTGATAATACGGAGTATCAAACCATGATGTGAACCAGTTTTCGGTGTTACGTTCCTGATTTGGTGTTGATGAGTTAGGTGCTTCAGACATTTATTCTATTTCAATTAATTCAAAGTACCGCAAATTTAGTGTATTTTTGCCGAAAAATAACTATTTCGCGAGGATACCTATATAATCATTGTTATGTGCGTCTGCGATTGGAGTTGTTTTTTTAAACAAAAATAAAGATGGAAGAAAATTTTAGAATGATTGCCAAATGTTTTTTTGGTTTCGAAGAAATATTAGAGAAAGAATTACGTGATCTTGGTGCTCAGGATGTCGAAAAAGGAGTGCGAATGGTTAGCTTTAAAGGCGATAAGGGTTTTATGTACAAAGCCAATTTATCGTTGAGAACTGCGCTTAAAGTTTTAAAGCCAATTTATTCGTTCAGGGCAAACAACGAGCAGGCGTTATACAAAGGAATTTCAGGTGTAAACTGGTCTAAACTTTTAAATGCCAATCAAACTTTTGTAATTGATGCAACAGTGCATTCGACTTATTTTAATCACTCTGAATTTGTTTCTCAAAAATGTAAAGATGCAATTGTGGATCAGTTTAGAGAAAGAACAGGTCAGCGTCCGAGCATTGATAAAGCTTTCCCGGATTTAAGAATCAACATTCACATCGATAAAGATCAGGTTTCTGTAGCTTTGGATACTTCAGGGAATTCATTGCACCAACGTGGTTACAGAACCGCGACGAATATTGCACCAATCAACGAAGTTTTGGCGGCAGGAATTTTGCTTTTATCAGGTTGGGAAGGTCAAAGTCATTTTTTAGATCCAATGTGCGGATCCGGAACTTTTTTGGCGGAAGCGGCGATGATCGCTTGTAATATTCCGGCAAATATCAATAGAAAAGAATTTGCTTTCGAAAAATGGAAAGACTGGGATAATGATTTATTTGATCAGATCGTAAACAGCCTGATGAAAAAAACAAAGGAATTTCATTATACAATTAAAGGTTTTGACAAAGCGCCAAGTGCTGTAAACAAAGCCAAAGACAATATCAGAAATGCTAATTTGGAAGATTATGTTACCATTTCAGAAGATAACTTTTTTGATACTGAAAAAGCTGTTGAAGGTAAACTTCATATGGTTTTCAATCCACCGTATGATGAGCGTTTGGATATTCACATGGAAGAATTCTATAAAAATATCGGAGATACTTTAAAGAAAAGCTATCCGGGAACTAACGCCTGGTTTATCACTGCAAACCTTGAAGCACTGAAATTTGTAGGTTTAAAACCTTCAAGAAAAATCAAACTTTTCAACGCAAGTTTAGAAGCACGTTTGGTAAAATACGAAATGTACGAGGGAAGCAAGAGAACGAAATTTCAGGTTTCTGAATAGGTACATAGGCACATAGGTACATAGGTTCAAAGGTTCAAAGGAAAAAACTTTGTCACTTTGAACTGCAAAATAAATAGTTTAGAAAGTTAAAGTTTTAAAGATAGAAAGGTAAAACCTTTGTGCCTTTGAACCTTTGCAACTCTGAACCTTTAAAAAGAAAACAATGACAAAACTACAAGTAAGAGGTTTTTTATATCAATTAGGATGTTTCGCGATTCTATTTATTTTAGGTAGATATTTGGTAGCGACTTATACACAATTGAGCGGACTTTGGATTCCGATGACGGCTTTTATCGTGGCAACACTGATTGCGCCTAAATTTCAGGCGGTAAAAACCAAAGATGGCGAAAAGCTTTTCATGAAATGGATTTTTCTAAAAGGAATTAGAGAAATCGGATAATTTATAATTATCCAGTTGTGTAGTTTCTTTTAAGACCATGCAAAGATTTTATTTCACGCATATTTGGCAGATTTGTGCAGATTAAAATTTAGATAATTATCTATTTGCATCTGCTTAAATCTTTTTGAATCTGCGTGAAAAAATATTTAAGATATTAGCGATTTAAAATTTTTAGTAACTCTACCCAACAGGTAAAAAAAACTTTTTTATGAGGAAAATTGGACTTATAGGCGGTATTAGCTGGGTTTCTACAGCAGATTATTACAAACTTATAAATCAGGGTATCAATGAAAAGATGGGAGATCTTAACTTCTCCGAATGTTTACTCTACTCGTTCAATTATGCCGATATAAAAAAGAATAACGAAGCCAACGATTGGGATTCGACATTTAAAATGCTTCTAAAAGGATGTGAATTTCTAAAATCGGGTGGAGCAGAGGCTATTGTTTTGTGTGCCAATACGATGCATTTTATTGCCGATAAACTCGAAGAAGCAATTGATTTGCCACTTATTCATATCGCCACGGCAACGGCTTCAGAAATCGAAAAACAAGATTTGAAAAAAGTCGGTTTGTTGGGAACAAAATTCACAATGGAGCTTGATTTTTTCAAAGATAAACTTCTGGCTCAGGGAATCGAAGCTATTATTCCGGAAAGTCAGGAAGATAAGGATTTTATTCACACCACAATTTTTGAAGAATTAGGCAAAGGCCTTGTAACCGAATCTACTAAAAAAAGATACTTGCAAATTGCGAACAAACTAATAGAAAATGGAGCCGAAGGAATTATCTTAGGATGTACTGAAATTCCGCTGATAATTTTACCTGAAGATGTTTCTGTGCCAGTTTTTGATACTACACTGATTCATTCTAAAGCTGCGGTTGAATTTCAATTATCTTAAAATAATAAGCCCCGAACTATGAATTCGGGGCTTATTATTTTATATAAAATTACTTTTTAGGAGTTTCTGTTTTAGTTTCCGGAATTTTTACTTTTTTCTTATAAAGTGGAATAAAGTATGAAACAGTGTAGTTAAAACCAATTCCGAAGCTACCATCATAAGTTCGGTTGAAGCCCGGTATATAAAGATTGTCAAAGCCGTCAGGTTTAGAATTGGCTAGTAACAATTTTAGCTGCACACCAAAACCAACAAAAATATTATTAAAAACTTTTGCTTTTAATCCCATTGCGACTTCAAACCATCCTGCTGTAAGGCCATCATACTTTTTGCCATCAACAATTGGAGGCTGTTCGCCCCAATACGGATTTGGATTGTAAATTTTATAACTGTTTAATTGCTGGCTAAAAGTACTAAAACCACCACGTAAACCTATTGTAATAAGATTTTCCATGTCGAGCCAGTTTTGGTATGTATTATAATCAAAACCACCTTTTATGTAGGTTCCTGTTGCAGTCGAATTCAATCGGTCATCATCTGTAGTTTTGTCTTCAAAACCTAGTTCAGCTGCCAGATAATATTTTTTTGTCAGACGAAAATCTCCTACAAATTCAATTCCTTTATAATCTTTATCATAAAAACCACGAGTCAGTTTATACAAATCGACACCTACACGCAAACCATAACGATCCGTTTTTGGAGGAACGGTATCCGTTTTAGTTTCCTGAATAGCTGGTTTTGCTTCAGTTTTTGGTTTTACGGGAACAATTTCTTTTGTTACTGTTGTAGTTGACGTTTCCTGAGTATGACCCAAAAACATTGAAAACAATAAGCAAATACTAAAAATATACTTCAATGTGTGTTTCATTTTCAAATTCGACGTTATAATTTTTTACAAAAACTTGTTGCATCCAAAGTCCTTTAGAATCAGTATCCGTCCTAACAAAAGGCACTGTTATAGGTGGAGATGTTGAGACCGGATTTAAATCAAAGATAGTTTTAAAACCGCACGCTCTTGAAACATACACGTTTTGACGTGTATAATAAAATGTCATTGCATCTTTGTTTATCGCAGCTGGATTTTCATTTCCTGAATCCAGTTCAAAAGTAAAAGTAGTGACATCTGCATCTGTTTTCAAGGGAATAGAAATAGTGCTGCCATTTGCTAAATACTTAGTGGTTTCAGTACCATTTTCGTTAAAAATAATTCCTTCTGTCATTCCTTCGCCAACAACTTTTAAATTGGTAACATTTTTAAGTAACGATGGATTATTAACATCGTAAAAGGTAATAACTAATCTCGGCGTTGTAGGCGTATTTGCATCACAGATATCATCTTTCTCACAACTTGATAAACCAAAAGTGAAGACTAATAAAAGAGAAATTATTTTTTTCATCTATAATTTTATTAACGAAGTTCTAAAAGTACAACATTTTCAACATGATGTGTCTGTGGAAACATATCAACCGGTCTAACGCGTGTAACTTTATATTTTTCATCCATTAAAGCTAAATCACGGGCCTGTGTAGCTGAGTTGCAACTTACATAAACGACTTTTTTAGGAGCAATTTTTAGAATTTGGTCAATAACTGCTGCATGCATACCATCTCTTGGCGGATCTGTAATAATAACATCTGGTTTGCCATGCTGTGCGATAAAACTTTCGTTGAAAACAACTTTCATATCTCCAACAAAAAACTCACAATTAGTAATGTTATTGCGTTCGGCATTTGCTTTAGCGTCTAAAATAGCTTCAGGAACACTTTCTACGCCAATTACTTTTTTAGCTTTTTTAGAAACGAATTGCGCAATTGTACCTGTTCCGGTATATAAATCGTAAACGGTTTCGTCACCTGTAAGACCGGCGAAATCACGTGTTATTTTATATAATTCGTACGCTTGGTCAGAATTCGTCTGGTAAAATGATTTAGCATTGATGCTGAATTTTAAACCTTCCATTTCTTCCAAGATATAATCTCGTCCTTTATATAACTTAATGTCCTGATCGTAAATCGTATCGTTTTGTTTCGCATTTACAACATATTGCAATGAAGTAATTTGTGGAAATTTCTCGTATAAATGATCCAGGATTAACTCACGGTTTTTCTTGTCATTTTCGAAAAACTGAATCAAAACCATGATTTCACCAGTTGAAGCAGTACGAATCATGAAAGTTCTTAGTAAACCTGATTGTTCTCTCGGATTGAAAAAAGCTAAATTATGCTCGTTTGCAAAATCTCTAATTTCATTTCTGATGGCGTTTGAAGGATCTTCTTGTAAGTAACATTTTTGAATGTCCAGAATTTTATCCCACATTTTAGGAATATGGAAACCTAACGCATTTCTGTTTCCTAAATCTTCCGTGCTTCCAATTTCTTTCTCTGTTAACCAACGGCTGTTAGAAAACGAAAATTCCATTTTATTTCTGTAAAAAAACTGTTTTTCTGAACCCAAAATAGTTTCGAATTCAGGAAGTTCAACTTTTCCAATACGCTGTAGGTGATTTTTTACTTCATTTTGTTTGTAATACAACTGTTGGCTGTATTTCATATTTTGCCATTTGCATCCTCCACAAACCCCAAAATGATCGCAGATTGGTTCAATACGATGTTCTGAAAATTCGTGAAATTTTACGGCTTTACCTTCGTAATAGGCTTTTCTTTTTTTGAATGTTTGTACGTCAACTACATCACCAGGAACTACATTCGGAATAAAGATTACTTTTCCGTCAGGTGCCTTAGCAACTGATACTCCTTTTGCTCCGGCATCTAATACCTGGATTTGATGAAAGACAACTTTGTCTGTATTTTTTCTTCCCATAGCGCAAAAATAAGGGTTTGTAAACTTTTATAAATTTAATTTTCAAAATATTTTATCAAATTCTTCAATTTATTAGTTTAATTCAGTTTAAAAGTTAACTTTGTTTTTAGTAATATCCCCAAATGCTACATTTTTAATTAATAGTATTGTTATATTTTTATGAATTTGTATCACAATCTTTCACAAATTAGCTTCCTGAAAAAAAGTTATGCGTTCAAATTCCTGTTTGTTGCTTTTATAGGTATCCATATTCCTTTAATTGGGATTTTATTTTTTGTACTCTATTTCTCTGATAATATTTCGCCGACATCTATTTTGATTTTTGCGTTATTCATGACCTTGCTGGCAACTGCAATAACGCTGTTGTTTTTAAATCAATTAATAAAACCTATTTCAATAGCTTCGAAATCATTAGATGATTATCGGAATGATAGAAAACTCTCTATTTTGCCAACAGAATATACTGATGAGGCTGGTTTATTAATGTGTAATATTCAGGAATCTATATATGAATCTGAAAGTTTTATAAATGAAAAACAAGATTTGATTTATATGCTTTCGCATGATTTGAAAAATTTTGCCGGAAATCCGCAAGGTTTGGCAAAATTAATTTTAACTGAAAATCCATCAGAATCCATAAAGCATCTGGCTGAATTAATTTGTGAATCTACCAATTTGCAATTCCGATATATCGAGAATTTTATTAAATTACTGAATGAGCAGGATCAGGTGGTAAAAATGAATCAGGAATTTAAAGTAATCTCTTTCCCTACCATTTTGCCTTTCATAAATGAACAGGTCGAACAGCGTTTGATCGATAAAAACATTAAACTAAGCTTAAGTTTAGAAACGGTCGAAGCTAAACTTAAAATTGATGAAGGTTTGCTCACCCAGGTTTTGGTGAACCTGATTAGTAATGCTATAAAGTTTTCTTATTTTGATAGTGAGATTAAAGCCAGAATTTATAGTGAAAATTCAAAATTGGTAATGACAGTTTCAGATAAAGGTATTGGTTTTGATAAAGATCAGATTGATGAATTGTTTAAGAAATTCACTAAAATGAGCCGATTGGGGACCGCCAATGAATCTTCAACCGGAATTGGATTGTATTTGTGCAAGAAAATTATTGAAAGAAATAAAGGTAAGCTGACTGCAAGCAGTAAAGGGAAAAATAAAGGTGCCGAATTTAAAATTGAATTTGAGCAGTAGTTTTACTTCTTTTTTATAAGCTCATAATTTACAATCGTAAAAAAATAGAAGCATAAATCGGCTGATATTTTGCCGAAAATAATTCCGAAAAAATAATTCCCAAATATAATAGGCATCCAATACATGCAAAAAGGGCGAATCACTAAAAAGTCTAAAAAAGCAGGATAACCGAATTCCAGAACTAAATTTTTAAGCAATAACAGAATTTCTTTAGAAGACGTTTCTTTGTTCAGAAGTGTATTTTGGCGCGCCATTTTTTTATAGGAAGAAATAAAAATGACACTATAAAAAGCCAGATATTCTGAAAAAGTAATAATATACGCTGTAGTTAAACCGCTATAAATATTACTAAAAAGAGATGCAGTAAGTGCAGCACTCGTACTTGCCAGTTCAGCATACTTGTAACGATCGAACCATTCTTTAAATTTGGACTTTTTAAGCATTTATTTAAGTTGCTAAGTTTCTGAGGTTCTAAGGTACTAAGTTTTTTCAGCTGAAATCTTAGAATCGTAGCAACTTAGTATCTTAGAACCCTCAAAAAAAAAACTACCATAAGTGGTGAACTGACGGTTTTATGTATTCTTCGTAAATGGCATTCATGGCTGAAATTTTCTCTGGCGTTAATTTTGGTAAATCAAACACAGATAAATTCGACATTACATGACCTGCATTTGAAGCTCCCGGAATAATACAGCTGATATCCTGAAAACTCAAAATCCACTGCAAGGCAATAGGAGCAAGGTTGGTTGTTTCCGGAAATAATGCTTTTAATTTTTCAACAGCTTCTAATCCTAAATTATAGTCGATACCTGAAAAAGTTTCGCCTTTATCAAAAGCATCTCCGTTACGATTAAAATTACGATGATCCTGTAGTTCAAAAGTAGTTTTTGCATCAAATTTACCCGTTAAGAGTCCGCTTGCTAAAGGAACTCTCGCAATAATTCCGATATCTTTTTTTCTGGCTTCAGAGAAAAATAATTGAGAAGGACGCTGACGAAACAAATTAAAAATAATCTGAACCGTAGTGACATTCGAATATTCAATTGCTTTTAACGCTTCTTCCACTTTTTCGACACTTACACCAAGATTCAAAATTTTCCCCTGATCTTTTAGGCGATCAAACAGTTCGAAAATTTCGGGTCTGTAAAAAACTTCAGTAGGAGGGCAGTGTAACTGAATCAGATCCAGTGTTTCTAAATTCATTCTTTTTAAACTGTCTTCCACGTATTTCTGAAGCACTTTTGGCTGATAACCTTCACTTACATGCGGATTGATGTGACGGCCGCATTTTGTAGCCACATAAATACGCTCAGATCGGGAGCGCACAACACGTCCAACGGCAGTTTCGCTCAATCCATTTTCATAGACATCGGCAGTGTCGATAAAATTTACACCATTGTCAATTGCGGTATTCAAAAGTTCGTCTGCTGTTTTATTATCAAAAGCAGATCCCCATTTTCCTCCCACTTGCCAGGTGCCAAGAGAGATTTCAGATATATTAAAGTCGGTTTTTCCTAGTTTTCTGTAGTTCATTTTTTCTTCTTAAGGTTCAAAGGTTCAAAGGTTCATAGTTGCAAAGGATCAAAGGTTTTTTAGGTTCTTTGAAACTGGTTTTTGCAAACCTTTGTTCCTTTGAACCTCTGTTCCTTTGTCCCTTTTTTAGTCAAACAAATCCGAAGAAAGATATCGATCACCACGGTCGCAAATAACGGCCACAATAACCCCTGATTCTAATTGTTCTGCAATTTTTAAGGCTACGGCTACTGAGCCACCACTGCTCATTCCGGCGAAAACACCTTCTTCAAGCGCTAATCTTTTTGTCATTTCGCGGGCTTCTTCTTCGCTTACATCAATTACCGAGTCTACTTTCGAGGCATCAAAAATTTTCGGTAAATATTCCTGAGGCCATTTTCGAATTCCGGGAATTTGAGATCCATCACTTGGCTGAGCGCCAATAATTTGAATCGCCGGATTTTTTTCTTTTAAATAAGTCGAAGTTCCTATGATTGTTCCTGTTGTACCCATGGCAGAAACAAAATGTGTTACAGTCCCTTCGGTATCGTTCCATATTTCAGGACCTGTTGTTTTATAATGTGCTTTCCAGTTGTCGTCATTTGCAAACTGATTTAGCATCAAATAACCGCCTTCTGCGACTTTTTTGTCGGCATAGTCACGCGAACCAATAATTCCTTCGCTGGCAGGCGTTAAAATCACTGTAGCGCCATAAGCACGCATTGTTTGAGTTCGTTCTTTTGTAGAATCTTCCGGTAAAACCAATTCGATTTCAATTTGAAACAGTTGCGCAATCATTGCTAAAGCAATTCCGGTATTACCGCTGGTTGCTTCAATTAATTTATCTCCTTTTTTGATATCGCCTCTTTCAAGGGCTGATGCAATCATGTTATAAGCCGCTCTGTCTTTTACGCTTCCTCCGGGATTATTTCCTTCAAGTTTTAGTAAAAGTTTTACGTTTTTATTTTTAACCAAATTGACAGTTTCCATCAAAGGAGTATTCCCAATTAGGTTTAACAATTTCTGTGGACCCATTTTATTTTTTTTCTTTTATTTTAACTTCGGTAGTTGTGGTGTTCATTACGATAGAATCTGCAGGAATAGATTTGGTAATCCAGGCATTCCCGCCAACAATACTGTTTTTCCCAATAGTGGTTTCTCCTCCCAAAATGGTTGCATTCGCATAAATACAAACATTTTTTTCAACAGTTGGGTGACGTTTGGCATTTTTCATTTCCTTACTCACACTCAAAGCGCCGAGTGTAACACCCTGATAAATTTTTACGTGTTTTTCTATCACGGTCGTTTCTCCAATTACAATTCCGGTTGCGTGATCGATAAAAAACGGAGAAGCGATTTTAGCACCTGCGTGAATGTCTGTTCCGGTAATTCGATGGGCATATTCGCTCATCAATCTTGAAAATAATAATAAATCAAGAAGATATAATTCGTGGCTTAATCTATAAATGGCAATAGCATAAAATCCAGGGTAGCCTAAGTAAACTTCGTCGATGCTATTTGATGCAGGATCATTTTCTAAGATATATTCTGCATCCAGATTTAGTTTTTCTAGAACACCGGGAAGCTTTTCCAGAAAACGATCCCAAATCGATTCGCATAAATTTTCTGGTTTTTTGCAGGCCATAACAGCAATTTCTTTAAAACGTATTTCGAGTTCGTCGATACTCTGATCTAAAGGAGCATTTGAATCAAAAAGGGTATAGAAAAGCTTTTCGGTAAAATCTTCTGTTTTAGTTTTTATCCCGTAATTTATATTTGAATGGCTTTTTAAAGCTTTTATATTTTGTATGATGGAATTTTTTGACACAATTATAAAATTGAATGAATAATTTGAAACGCTAAAAGTAAGGCGTTTTTTGTAAATAAAGGTACGAAATACCTAAAGAAATTTTGTTTTGAGAACCGGATTTGTGATAATTAAAAGATTTTTTGAGGAGTATAATTTATATCATTCTTAAGAAGTTAAATGCTTAAATTAGCAGGTAAAATTTATAAAAATGAAAAACAATTCAACTTTTAAAAGTGCTATTTCTGATCTTGAATTTCCGGAAAATGAAAAAATTTGTGGAAAGTCGATACATGATCCGGTTCTTGGCCTTATTGTTAAAGATTATCCTTCTTTTTGTGATGTTGATTGTATTTCGGTTCAGGAATTAAATGTATATCGTCAAAAGTATATTTCGAACTATTTATCTGCTGAAATGGGCGCGTTATCTGATCTCGAAAAAAGCGTAATAACATCTTTAAAAGAGGATAAATCTATAGTGAGCACTGTTGAAGATGAAGAAGAAACACGAAATTTTGGGCAAAGAATAGCTGATCAGGTGGCAGGTTTTGGAGGTAGCTGGACATTCATAATTTCGTTTTTGGCTTTTATTGTTATCTGGATTGGCTCAAATGTTTATATTTTAGTGAATAAAGGTTTCGATCCGTACCCGTTTATTTTGTTGAACTTAATTTTATCCTGTATTGCTGCTTTGCAGGCTCCTGTAATTATGATGAGCCAGAACCGTCAGGAAGAAAAAGATCGAAATCGTGCTAAAAAAGATTATATGATTAACCTGAAATCAGAATTAGAGATTAGAATGATTCACGATAAAATCGATCATTTGATTATGCATCAGCAACAAGAATTAATCGAAATTCAGAAAGTTCAGATCGAAATGATGAATGATATTTTGGATCAGATCAAAAAATAATTCTTACAAAAGTTAGATGTAAAAGTGTTTGTAATAATATCCGCCGAGCATAAAAATGACATTCAAAATAGTGGTAAACAAAAATATTTTTTGATGATTTTTTTTCTTGTCCAAAAAATATAAAAGTGCAATTCCTAAAAAAAGCAGCGTTGTAAAAACTGCCGGATACATCTTAAAAGCATCTAAAAATTTACCTTGAAAAAGTAAGAATACAGAACGCTGAAAACCGCATCCCAAACACTCAATTCCGAAGAGCATTTTGAATAGGCAGGGCAACATGTATTTTTCTAAATTCACGGTAATTATTTTTTACAATTTTACGAAAAAATAATGGATAACAATTCAGGGGACAGGAACTGCTATTTTAAAGTTTCATACTTTTGAATTCTTAAACTTTAAAATATGAAAGCTTTAAAAATTTTAATAATGATTCTTGCAATTTCAGTTGCATTATATGAGCAGGTTTCAGGAGAAAAAAATATCTATATCATGGTAATTGCAATTGTAGTTTTCATGTATGGAATGATGCAGCTGAGTGCAAAAACACCGAGTAAAAATCAAGATAAAGAGGAGCAGGATGTTGACTAAAGGAGATAAGGTTTCTGTATTAGATGAAGCCATAAACGGAACAGTAGTTTCAGTGAAAAACAATGAGGTTTTGATTGAAACTGAGGATGGATTCATGATGACATTTTTTGTCAATGAATTGATTAAAATTCACGATTCCAGTAATTTAATGAATTCTATTAAAAGAATAGATTTAGATAGAGTTTCAAAAGAGAAAGAAGAGCCAAAACCGCGAAGTTTTGTCAAAGAAAAGAAAGATAAGCGCGAAATTGCAGCTCCGGAATTTGATTTGCACATTGAAAAATTAGTTCCGAATAAACGCGGAATGTCAAATTATGATATCCTGACATTGCAGACAGAAACAGCAAAAAGACATATCGAATTTGCCATCAGAAACCGCATACCGAAAATTGTTTTTATTCACGGTGTTGGTGAAGGAATTTTAAAAGCCGAACTTGATTTTTTATTGGGTCGCTACGACGGAATAGATTTTCAGGATGCCAATTATCAAAAATATGGTTTAGGAGCAACCGAAGTTTATTTTAGGCAAAATAATAAATAAGACTGTTTTCGAGTGTGCTGGGTCCGATTTTAAAGCATAAAAAAATCATCCATTTTTCTTCCTGATTAGTGCTAAAATCAGTTTTGAAAAATGGATGATTTTTGTAAGAATTTAAACTTTAATTTTTGATGCTAAAGTTAAATTAATATTATTGAGTAATAGTAGTAACTGTTCCTAAAACAAAATTACTAGCAAGTTTAAATGAACTGTTTCCTTTTTTAAGCGTTACGTTTTTAAGGACAACCTGATGTTTGAAAACGTTAAGAGAATTTGTGGTTGTAACTTCTATAATCCCACTTACATTTGCAACACCTGCTTCACCTACCCAGGTATCTTTCACAGTAGGGCTGCTTGGTGTATTTTCTAAGCAATAATAATTTATATTCGTTGGTGCAGGAAGGTTACCATTATAGGTTCTGTAAAAAAGATTATTCGTGTTTCCATTTAAATTGACAACGCTCGTTCTTGGTTTTCCAACCGGCGTTGCCTCATTTACAATCAGACTTTTATCTAGATTTTCAATAACTAAGGAATTTGCAGTATTGTTGTTGTAAACTTTGCGCAGAACATCACAGTATTTTGCATTTTCAGGTTCTAAAAAAGTTACTACCACTGGTGTAACTACCGTTTGGTAATCTCCAAATACATATTCTGCTTCAACTTGCGGTCCTGCAGGTTTTAAAAAAGTTATATTTCTAAAAACAATATTATGATTGTAACCTACAATTTCAGTGTGTCCGTCAGTTGGGGCAGGATCTTTGTAAATGGCATTGGTAGCAATCTCAATTTTTCCGGCTGTTGCGATCCATTCTTCTGTAACATTTGGTGTTTTTGGAGGAATCGATCCACAGATATTTTCTTTGGCAACTGTGCCGTCATAAGCCCTGTAAAAAACACGATAATTAATATTGTCAATATCATAGGTCAGCGGAGCATCGACCGTACTGGGTTCATCAAGAATCTTTCCTTCAGGCATGTTTAACAATAACGACTCCTGTGGTTTTAATTTATAAATTAACGTATTCGTAAGAGGATCGCAACTTGCAGATGCTACTTCATCAAAATCAATTGTGTCAACTGTTAAATCTCCGTCATCGCAACCGTTTAATAACAGCGCAAATAATAGAAGGCTTGCATATTTTTTCATCGTAATTTTATTTGAGGTCAAAAATAGTGAAAAATTTGGCAAATGATATTTAAGATTAGACAATTGATATTTCATAACTTTGCAGCGATGAAAAAAGTATATCTCGATAACGCCTCTACAACTGCCATACGCGCTGAAGTTATTCAGGAAATGACCAAAGTCATGGCAGAAGATTTTGGTAATCCGTCTTCTACACACAGTTTTGGGCGAAATGGCAAGACTATTTTAGAACTTTCCAGAAAAAGTATTGCCAAGCATTTAAATTGCGCTGCACAGGAAATTATTTTTACTTCCGGAGGTACAGAAGCTGATAACTGGATTCTTCGTTCGGCTGTTGAAGATCTGAAAGTGGAGCGTATTATTACTTCAAAAATTGAGCATCATGCTGTTTTATATACAGTTTTGGCATTGCAGTCCGATTATAATGTTGAGATAGATTATGTCAAAGTAAATCCGGACGGAAGTATAGATTTAACGCATTTGTCTAATTTATTGTCCGAAGAAAAAACGACCATTGTTAGTTTGATGCATGTTAATAATGAAACCGGAACTATTTTAGATTTAGACAGGGTTGCGGTTATCTGTAAACAATATAATACTTTGTTTCATTCAGATACTGTACAATCTGTAGGGAAAACTGAAATCGATCTGCAAAAAACTCAAGTCGATTTTATAGTGGCAAGTGCTCATAAATTTCATGGACCAAAAGGAATTGGTTTTGCTTTCATCCGAAGAAACTCAGGTTTACAGCCTTTGCTTTTTGGTGGAGAGCAGGAAAAAGGCCTTCGTGCCGGAACCGAAGCCGTGCACCAAATTGCCGGAATGGCTAAAGCTTTATCGCTTTCTTATGAGAAATTAGACGAAGAAAGAAAATATATTTCCGATTTAAAAAACTACTTGATTGCTGCACTTGAAATTCATTTTCCGGGCTTTAGAATCAATGGAAAAAAAGAAGATTTTTATAATATCATCAACATCATTTTACCTTTTTCTGAAGATAAGACTTCGATGCTGCTGTTTAGTTTGGATATGAAGGGAATAGCAGTTTCCAGAGGAAGTGCTTGTCAGTCAGGAAGTATAAAACCTTCACATGTTTTGAAAGAAATGCTTTCGGAGACCGATTTAAAATTACCAAATCTCCGAATTTCATTTAGTCACTACAACACCAAAGAAGATATTGATTGGTTGATTGAGAGTTTAAAAATTATTTAAAGGTGCTAAGATTCTAAGTTTTTTTACTTTGTGATTAAACCTGAAAAACCTGAAACTTGAAACTTGAAACAAAAAAAACTCTAATTATTTACGAATTACTTTAACCTGTGAGTCTTTTGTCAATTTGATAATTGTCGAAGGTTTTCCGGCAACTTTATCGTGATATAAATTTACCACATAATCTACGCCTTTAATAATTTCAGGATTAATATCTTTAAAAGCAATAGGAGTAGGCTGACCTGAAATATTAGCCGAAGTTGAAACCAATGGTTTTTTCATTCGCTCTAATAATTTAAAACAAAAAGGCTCTTTTACGATGCGAATGCCAAGAGAATTGTCAGCTGCAATAATGTTTGGAGCCACATTTCTTGGTTCGTCCAAAATTAAAGTTGTTGGTTTTTCAGACAAATCCAAAATTTGCCAGGCAACTTCAGGAATGTTTTTAAAAACATTATACATCATTTTTTCACCATTCATCAAAACAATCATGCTTTGTGTTTCAGCACGTTGTTTCAATTTATATATTTTAGCAACAGCTTCAGGATTCGTAGCGTCACAACCAATTCCCCAAACAGTATCAGTTGGGTAAAGTATGATGCCGCCTTCTTTGATAACTTCGTACGCTTTGATTATTTCTTCGTTCATTCTATAAATTATATACTGATTTTGTATGAATTATTAAGATGCAAAGGTATAAATAAAATAAAGAAGATAATTTATTTGCCTGACTTGATCGAATAATCCGTCACTAGAACTTCCTGGATCTTTTTTCTTTTAGACATCGCCATTAGGGGTAATTCGATATATTTAAAAGTAAGCTGACAAATTAGTATGAGAGGGAAAACGGACGCTGTTATAATAAGCCAGAATTCAGAATTAGTTAACGTTTTTGCTCTGTCAAATCCAATTATAAAATAAAATATGATGAAGAGTAGAATGCCATGCAATAAATATAAACTATAGGTTATTTGTCCAAATTTACGTGAAAACCTGCTAGATAAAATTCCGAAAAAGTTATTTCCTGATGCAATAATCAAAAATACAATTGATGCTATTATGATCTGAATTGGTTTTCTGCCTCCATTGAAAAAATAGATAGAAGCTGCTAATAATACGATTGCCAAAACCGTATATGCTTTTTGTTTTAAAATTGTGTCAAGCTTTTTACTATTTAATAAAGCAACACTAATGCCTCCAACGAATGGCATAAAATGTCTTAAAGATGATTTATTTATGACTAGAATTATTGCGGCTACAGCTGTAAAACCAAGCAAAGCTTTAAAATTGATTTTTATTTTAAAGAACAATGCAATAATTGGCAATAAGAAATAAAATGCCCATTCATAAGGTAAAGTCCAGGTTATTCCGGAATTCAATATAAATGTATCTTCTAAGCCGTTGATATTAGAGTTTTTACTAACATTGAAAAATATCCATGACAATATACTTTTCATGTTTTCGATAGCGGAAACTCTAATTTTAAATTGAGTCAAAATTGCAACTAAAATAAAAACAATGATGATGGAGAAAAAATACATTGGAAAAAGCCTAAAAAATCTAGATTTAAGATATTCGGACCAATCAATTTCCTTGGTTTTGTTATGAATAAGTTTAGAAGTAAATAAAAAGGCTGTAATGATAAAAAAGAAAACAACTGTTGTTTCTCCAAATTGGTTAAATAAGTTAGACTCCGGATCCTCCCAGTTTTTTGTTTTTAAGAATACCTGCCAGATATAACTATGATGCAAGAAAACAAAAAATGCCAAATAACCTCTCAAACCATCAATTTCTGGATGTCGGATTTCATTTAAATCTGTTTTTACAAGTATGTTTACAATTAAAACAGATAGGATTAGAACGATTAAAATCGGAAATAAAAAAGCAGAAATAGTAAAATTCATTTATTTAATATGATGTTGGATAACACCATATTGAAATCATTTTCAGACTATTAGGTGGTATTTTATTTTTGTGCAAACATAATGAATGAAAATTTATAATGGAAAGAATAGTATCGCATTTTTTAAATTTCCCGTGAGAAAAAAAATATTAAGAAATCATTAAAACAACAAGTAGTTGTTATTCAGTTTTTTAAATATTAGTTTAATCCTTTTTTAAAGAAAAAAAAATACACTTCTATTTTTTTAAAATCACATTTTCAATCCAACCTTCTAAAGTATATTTATTTAAAATGGCTTCCGGTATTTTTTCATATTCGTTTTTGAAAAAATCTACAGGAATTTCAGGTTTTTTGTCGTCAATTATCAGAATATTGTTCGGATTGTAAAAATCGTAATTGCTGATGTCAGCGTTAGTGGTAATAAGTTTTTTTTCCAGGCCCAGGCTTTCAAAAACCCTAAAAGTTAACCCAATCTGACCATTTCGATTAATGTCTAATAACACTTTTGAACGGCTTATATATTGATTTACTTTTGATAATGGCAGGTGCTTGTTGATATAAGTAATGCCATCATTTGTAGGTTTATGTTTTTTATCGAAAACTATAAATTTATATTTTATTTTTTTTGTTTCCAGTTCTTTAGCAATTCGTTCTAAAATAGGCAGTCTTTTATCGATCGAACTAATATTAAAAACGTCATATTCAAAATTTGTTTCCTTATTTAGGGAAGTATCACAATTATATATCCAGTTGGATGCAAAATTTAAATTGTAGTTTTTGCAATCTTCTTTTTCAAATGAAAAAACTTCATCAAAAAATGGAATAACACGAGCTATTTTAGGACATCGGTATGTGTTATCATTAAAAAAACCAATGGATTTTTTCGTGTATTTTTTTAATTCCAAAATGCTCTTCGGATCAATAAAATCGCCTTTTATCGTCAGAATAACGTCTTGAATTTCTTCGTTTTTCTTTAGTTGTTTGATGACTTCTTGCCCGTAATACAGGTTTTTTAAGTTCATTTTGAAAAAGTTCTTCAGGACAAAATTATAAACTTTATGCAATACAGATGGATACTTGTATTTAAAAGTATTAAAATCAATATGACGCACATTATGCCCTTGTTTTTTCAAAGTTAATTCAATGTGTTTATTGAGTCCCCAATTGTCAAAACTTACTAAGGTTATCCGCATTATCTGTGCTTTTGTTTTTATTAGTTGGTAAAACTAACTAAATTTGTCGAAACATTTTTTATGATTTTCAAATTAAATCAAGAATACGAAAACTACAGAGAAGACCTTTTAGACTGTATTATTTATTTCGATACCAAGGGAGAAATTTTTGTTGACGGTCAGCGTAATCAAATTAAACTTTTCAAATTAGAGGAGCAAACCATCAATATAAAATCGTTTAAAGTACCTCATTTTATTAATAAAATTGCGTATCAGTATTTTAGAAAATCAAAAGCAAGACGATCGTTTGAATTTGCAAATCAATTATTAGAATTAGGAATTGGCACACCAAAACCTATTGCTTTTGCAGAGTTTTCGACAGCGTTAGGCTTAGAGAAAAGTTTTTACGTAAGTGAACAGCTTCAATGTGATTTGACTTTCAGGGAACTTGTAGAAATTCCTGATTATCCGGATCATGAAAATATATTAAGACAGTTTACCAGATTTAGTTTTGATTTACACGAAAAAGGAATTGAATTTCTGGATCATTCACCTGGAAATACTTTAATTAAAAAGAATTCCGAAGGAAATTATGATTTTTTTCTTGTGGATTTAAACAGAATGGAATTTCATGAGTCGATGACTTTTGAAATGCGAATGAAAAATTTGTGCCGTCTGACTCCTTTAAAAGAGATGGTTGCTGTAATGAGTAATGAATATGCAAAATTATACGGCGAATCTGAACAAAAGACATTTGATACTTTATGGCAATTTACTGCTGATTTTCAGGAGAAATTCTACAGAAAAAAACGCTTGAAAAAGAAACTTAAATTCTGGAAGAAGTAATTCTGCAGAGTTCCTTATGACGGATAAAAATACTGTAGGCGTTGAGATAACATATCGTAACTCCTTTTACGCCGTCTAAAAAACCAAGCCGAATCAAAAATTGATATAAAAAAGTATAAATAGGATGAAAAACCATTAAAAAACGAGATCCGCTATGTTTTTTGTTGTGTTTTTCATTTGCTTTTAAAATACCATACTTATACATTTTCATTTTATAGTCTTCGTAATTGGTATAAGAAAAGTGAATTATTTTATTTTTCAAAATTGCAACAGGACCGTTCACTGTTAATTTCTCGTGAACCATTCTGTCTTCAGTATAACTGCAATTTTCTTTTTTAAAAAGCCTGAAAATCTTATCCGTTTGCCAACCGCTAAAATGTAATTTTATGTTCCTGAACATAAAGGTTCGGTAAATTAAATACGCACTGGCAGCATTTTCATCATTTATAGTCGAAAGTATTTCAGTTTTTAAATCTGGTGTCAGGCGTTCATCGGCATCAATAAATAATATCCACGGATTTTTTGCCTGATCTAAAGCAAAATTGCGCTGTAAAGTGTAATTAATAAAGTGATTTTGAATTAATCGAACATTTTTGAATGATTCAATTATATCAACGGTTTTATCAGTGCTAAATGAATCTACCACAATTATTTCATCGGCAAAATTAATATCCTCAAGTAATGATTTTATATGAAGTTCTTCATTAAATGTAATAATCAAAACAGATAATTTTTGCTTTTCAAGAGTATTCATCTGAAGTTTACTTTTTTCAATTTTTATATTCTTGAAAATAAGTCTCTAATTTTTCAAGCATTAACGGTAATGGGTATTCATCATAATATTCAAAAGTATGTTCCTTAATATATTGCTCCGTATGCTGTTCGTAAATTTCAGGTTTTATATCTTTTAAATGAATTGAGGCATTTTTAGCTTCGTTTTCAAATAATTGCCATGTTTCTTTTCGTACAGAAGGTGTAAAAATTGAAAAAGTTGGAATTTCTAATGCTTTTGCCATATTAACAGCCCCGCCTTCATTTCCAATTAACATTTCGCATTGAGAAAGTAAAGCCAGAAAAGGTCGTAATTCAGTACAATATAAATCGAAAACAATATGTTTTTTAGTTTCTTCGGTACAATAATTATATACTTCAAGTGCCAGTTCTTTTTGATCCGGAATATAATTAAAGATAATTGTGGCGTTTGTTTTCGCAACTGTAAAATCGATGATTTTTGCCATTCCTTCTAAAGGATAGGTTTTGTAAACTTCACTTCCTAAAATTCCAAACATAATTAACGGCTTTTCAGCGGTATTAATATTATGGATTTTTAAAAGGTTTTTGGCTTCGTTGATTTCAGATTCTTTCAAGAAAATCTTCGGTTTTACGTCGGTAATTTTTTCTGAAATAAATGGTTTTAGAAGTAACAATCTGTTTTCAATTGCAAGTCCGTGTTCAGATTCTATAGCATCAAAACGCTCGTAGCTATAATTGTAAAAAATACTCGAATACCATTTGTGGTAAGAAACCTTATATTTTGCGCCTGAAAACAGCGTAATTAAATTGGTTTCTAATTTTGAATAAACATCAATAACAGCATCGTATTTTTTTCTTCTAATCTGAAAAATAAATTTAAATAAAGAAGGAATTGACTTTCGTACTTTATTGGTTAATGGAATAATAGTGTCAATATTAGGATTCTCTTTTAGTACATCGACAGAATTTGGATAACACATGTAATCTATTACCGCGTCTGGAAATTTTGTCTTTAAGTTGTTGCAAATAATTGTACTCGTTAATACGTCTCCAATTCTTTTTTGCTGAATAACTAATATCTTCATTTATCTAAAATTCAATTTAGAGGCTAAATTACAAACTATTTTATGAAGTGTACAACTGTTAAAGAGAATAAGATTAAACTAAGTAAAAAAGTTATATTTTTGCGTTTAATAAATTAAATTTTTGCAATGAAAATTAGCGGTTTGGTTATTACTTTCAATGAAGAAAAAAACATTGGAAAGTGTATTGATGCTTTATTGAAGGTGTGCGATGAAGTGATTATTGTCGATTCATTTAGCAAGGACCGCACTGTGGAAATTGCAAAAGAAAAAGGCGCTGTAGTTATTCAACAGTCATTTTTAGGTGACGGTCCACAACGCACACACGGATTGCCTTATTGCAAAAATGACTGGATTCTTAACCTCGATGCTGATGAATTTTTGGATAAAGATGCTGAAGCATTTATAGTAAATCAAAAATATTTAGAAGGGAATTACGATGCTTTCAGTTTTCGTGTAAAAAACTTTTTAGGCAACAAACTAATTGATTTTTCAGGATGGTATCCAGATCATAAAGTTCGTTTTTTTAATAAACAAACTGCACATCCTTCAGATTCAAAAGTGCATCAAAAGATCATTACTCAAAACGAGAAAAAAGTAGCTGTACATATATTACATTATGGCTGGGATTCTCTTGATCAGATTATTGCAAAAAAGAACCAATATTCGGGCTGGCATGCGCAGCAATTATTCGATCAGGGCAAGAGGGTAAATGCTTTTAAGCCAGTTTTAAATGGAACAGTCGCTTTTATTCGTTGTTATTTTTTTAAGAAGGGAATTTTCAATGGAATAGACGGGTTGTCGATAGCCATGATTCAGAGTTTTTTCTCTTATATGAAATATGCGAAGCTCTTAAAACTTCAAAAGAAAAATACCAAATAAAAAATTCCAAATTCCAATTGATAATGATTGGAATTTGGAATTTAAAATATTGGAATTTAAATCTTTAAAATCTATACCGCTACATCGTATTCACGAAGCGCATTGTTTAATGACGTTTTTAAATCTGTAGATGGTTTACGAGTACCAATAATCATGAATTTACGGGATGCTATTCAAATTTCATTTTATTTATATGATAAAATTTCTCTTTATTGAAAGCAAATTTGATTCTATTAAAAAAAACTAGAGGAACTTTTTCTGTTTTTCGTTTGATACTATCTATGAAATAAGTTGCGTCCTTCTTTTTAGTAACCCATGAATCTTCCCACCAATGAATGCAAATGGTGTTTTTTGTAATACAATCTGAAGTGAATTTTTCAAACCATGCAAATGGATAAAAATATTCTGTAGGAAGTAAAAGGACCTTCTTAAGATACTGTTTTTTATAGCTATTCAAACCGTAATTGTATAAAACGCTGGTTACAATCGGTGGTCCGCCCATGGCATTAAAATGTAATCTTTGTTTACGCTCAGTAGCTTTGATACAATCCAATATAAATGAACTGTTTTTTACAGCTCCAATTACTGCTGAATTTAACGGATACTTGTTTTCTAAATTTGTTTGAAATCCTACGAAAGAATCTTCAGTAAGTAATTCTTCAAAATTTTTTATAATTTCTATATCAGTATCTAAATAAATACCGCCTTCGGTATAAATGGAATATAATCTCATATAATCAGAGATGAAGGACCACTTTTTTTGTTTATACAATATTCGTAAAAAAGGAAGCTTATCAAAAGGTGTATTTGATTCATCCCATTTTTTTATTTCATAATCTGAAAGTTTAACTTTCCATGATTGAATGCATTTTTTTATAACTTCATTATAATCACCTCGTCCATACCAACAAAAATGTATTTTTTTCGGAATCATATTTTGTATATTAATTATCTTTTTTAATTTTTATATTAAACTGAAAATCAAGTTATTGTTTGTCATATATTCTGTTCATTTCTTGTGACCTTCGATAATTTTCATCTGCAGCCTTAAAATCTATTTGATTGTGATTATATAAGTAATTTTTATTATTGAAATTGAGGGCCCAGATTAAAGCACAAATCCAGCCTATTATAGTCCAGCCTAAAAATAGATTTAATACGGATATTGGAATTGGATTTTGATGATTCCTGCACAGATATGATGGGAAAAAGTATGCGTAAAAAGGGAATAACAATAGATCTCTAAATCGAACTTTTTTTATTTTCATGAAGTTTCTATTTTTTAGAAAATCCAAAATTACAGAGAGGTCAGTAATTATTGATTCCAAAAAAAGGCAATAATAAGTAAGAATAAGCCTAAGTTTTTAATTAGAAACACATTCGGTAAGCTTTCATGATTTTAGTGTAGTCTTATAAAATTAAGAAATGGTACAGTAGGCATATCATTCATGATTTCAGATTTTTAATATATAAGTTTGGTTTATAAATAAAGTCAAGTTCTTTATTGTCAAAATAATTGACTTTATAAATTTCTTCTTTTTGAGATATTGTTTTAATATGTTAAAGGGAATATTTAAAAACGAGTGGAAAGTCCTTGAGAAAACCGTAATTGGCTGCTTCTATAATTGTGATTTGGAATTGGAAATATAAAAGATCAATGAGATTCGCTGCAATAAGCAAAGGTTGATGGAAGAAAAAGAAATTTTAATACCGTTTGATTGGCTTGTTGATATTTAAAATCTCCAGGAATTGATAGAAATAAAAAGAGGGCGGTAAAATACCGCCCTCTTATATCAAAAAAATATATTGACTATACCGCTACATCGTATTCACGAAGCGCATTGTTTAATGACGTTTTTAAATCTGTAGATGGTTTACGAGTACCAATGATTAAAGCACATGGAACCTGAAACTCACCTGCAGCGAATTTTTTAGTATAGCTTCCTGGAATTACTACTGAACGAGCGGGAACAAAACCTTTCATTTCAACAGGCTCATCACCAGTAACATCGATAATTTTTGTTGAAGCAGTCAAACAAACGTTAGCGCCAAGAACAGCCTCTTTACCAACGTGAACACCTTCTACAACAATACAACGAGAACCAATAAAAGCACCATCTTCAATAATTACCGGCGCAGCTTGCAATGGTTCTAAAACTCCACCAATACCAACACCACCGCTTAAGTGAACGTTTTTACCAATTTGAGCACAGCTTCCAACAGTTGCCCAAGTGTCAACCATAGTTCCTTCGTCAACATAAGCACCAATATTTACATAACTTGGCATTAAAATTACACCGCTTGAAATATATGCTCCGTAACGTGCAACAGCGTTTGGTACTACACGAATTCCTTTTTCAGCATAATTTCTTTTTAGCAACATTTTATCGTGATATTCGAAAATACCAGACTCCCATGTTTCCATTTTTTGAATTGGGAAATACATTACAACTGCCTTCTTAACCCATTCGTTTACTTGCCATTTATCGCCAACTGGCTCAGCGCAACGTAATTTTCCTGCGTCGACCATTTCGATAACTTCTCTAATAGCATCGGTTGTAGTAGTTTCTTGTAATAAAGCTCTGTTTTCCCAAGCTTGTTCAATTATAGTTTGTAAAGAATTCATATAGTTTTAATTTTTGGCAAAGATAACGTATTTGTATAATAGTAAGAAAAGTAAAGTCTTTTGAAAATGTTATATATGTAACATTTTGTTTTTAATTTGATAAATTAATTTTTAATAGAAGTTAAACAGAATAATCATTTTTTATTGAATAGAGAATTTGATGCCGAACAAAAATGAATACCTTTATAATGAAGGAATTTTTTATTCTAAAATAAATCATGAAAGATAATTTCTCAAAACAAGCAGTAGATTATTCCAAATTTCGTCCGCAATATCCTCAGGAAATGATTGATTATATCGTCTCATTTGTGACGAACAAATCGGTAGCGTTGGATATTGCCACTGGAAACGGTCAGGTTGCACATAAACTTTCTTCTTCTTTCGAAAAAGTTTATGCAACTGACATCAGTCAAAAACAGCTTGATAATGCTATTCAGGCTGACAATATTATTTATTGTAAGCAACCTGCAGAAAATACTTCTTTTGAAAATAAAAAATTCGATTTAATTGTCGTGGCACAAGCAATTCATTGGTTTGATTTTGACGCATTTTATAAAGAAGTCTATCGGATTTTAAAACCAAACAGAATTTTTGCAGTGATGGGTTACGGATTATTTTCTACGAACCCAGATTCAGATAAAATCCTGAATCATTTCTATTACAATATTGTCGGACCTTATTGGGATGCGGAACGAAAGTATCTGGATGAAAATTACGAAACGATTCCATTTCCTTTTGAAGAAATCCCAAGTAAAAAATTTGAAAACAATTTTGTGTGGTCTTTCGATGCGTTGATTGGATATTTAAATACGTGGTCTTCTGTTCAGCATTATATTTCAAAAAATGGCAAAAATCCAATTGATTTGATTTATGAGGATTTGAAGGTTTCCTGGGAAAATAATGATCAAAAAGTTACGTTTCCTTTGTTGTTAAGAATTGGAAAGTTTCGATAGTTGTCTTTTAAAAAGATTATATTTGTATTGTAAATGAAATTATTATGGAAGCTATCAGATTAGAATTTCAGCCAGAGATTAAAGAAAAAGTCTTAAAATTATTAAGTAGATTTTCTGCGGATGAATTGAAAATAATCCAAGAAGAAGGTTTTTCTGATCCTAGTTTTGAGGAACATAAAAAGAAGTTGGAAGCGGCCGCGGCCAAAATCGATAACGGCACTGCTAAATTATATACGTTTGAAGAATTAGACGAAATCTTAGAGAAAACAATTTCAAAATATGAAAGTTAGTTTTACGGAAGATTTTATGTTTCAACTAAAGGAACAATCAGAATATATTGCTAAAGATAAACCTATTGCCGCAAGAAAATTTAAGAATGATTTACTAAAAAAGATAAGGAAAGATTTAATAAATCCATTTCATTTTAAGAAGTCAATTTATTTTGAAAATGAAATTTATCGCGATTATGTTTTTAAAGGTTATATTATAACAGTTAGAATAGATTCTGAGAAAGAAATCGTTTATATTATTGGTATTTTAAAACATAAAAAACTATTTTAAAGTAAATTTGACAAAAATTACAAAATGCCAAGAATTCTCTCCATAGATTACGGACAAAAACGTACCGGAATTGCTGTTACTGACGAAATGCAGATTATCGCGTCAGGTTTAACTACGATTCCAACAAACACTTTAATTGATTTTCTGAAGGATTATTTTGCCAAAGAAAAAGTCGAAGTAGTTTTAATTGGAGAACCAAAACAAATGAACGGACTTCCGTCTGAAAGTGCCTCCATCATAAAAGGTTTTGTGACGCATTTTTCGAATATTTTTCCAGATATGAAAGTTGTTCGTGTGGATGAAAGGTTTACTTCAAAAATGGCATTTCAAACGATGATCGATAGCGGATTGAGCAAAAAACAGCGCCAAAACAAAGGACTCATCGATGAAATTTCTGCAACGATTATGCTTCAGGACTATCTTTCTTCTAACCGTTTTTAGGTTTAAAGCCGATTAAATTTACTTTTTTTAGAAAAATTTATAGTTTTCTAACTTTTATCATGCAAAAATTAGTTTTTTTTTGCGATTGAAAAAAGTACCTTTGCATTTTAAAACAAATTACTGTTATGCCTGACGAAACAATACGTTCAAATAGTGAAGTAGTACTTATTGGAGCTGGAATTATGAGTGCCACTCTTGGGGTAATTTTGAAAGAATTACAACCTGATATTAAAATTGAAATTTACGAAAGACTTGATGTCGCTGCAGCCGAAAGCTCGGACGCGTGGAATAACGCCGGTACGGGACATTCTGCTTTTTGTGAATTAAATTACACTCCCGAAAAGGCGGACGGAAGCATTGATCCTAAAAAAGCAATTAGTATTGCTGAATCTTTCGAGATTTCTCGTCAGTTTTGGTCTTATTTAGTACAGCAAAATAAAGTTCCATCTCCTGATAATTTTATCAAAAGCGTTCCCCACATGAGTTTTGTTTGGGGTGATAAAAACGTAAAATACCTTAAAAAGCGTTTCGAAGCTTTACAAAGCAATCCAATTTTTTCTCAAATGACTTTTAGTACAGATTTTGAGCAATTAAAAAAATGGATGCCACTTGTAATGGAAGGAAGAGCTTCTACAGATAAATTAGCTGCAACACATATGGAAATTGGTACCGATGTTAATTTCGGAGCCTTGACCAGAAGTATGTTCAATTATTTAGAAAAACTTGATGGTGTATCTTTACATTTCAACCATGAAGTAAAAAAATTAAGACAGCGTGAGGATAAGTCCTGGCGAATTAAAGTCACCGATTTATCTACAGGACAGAAAAGAAAAGCATATACCAAATTTGTATTTATTGGAGCCGGAGGAGGTTCATTGCCTTTGTTAGAAAAAGCAAATGTTCCCGAAGGAAAAGGCTACGGCGGTTTTCCTGTAAGCGGTCAATGGCTAAAATGTACCAATCCGGAAGTTATTGCTAAACATCAGGCTAAAGTTTATGGAAAAGCAAGCGTTGGAGCACCTCCAATGTCTGTTCCGCATATTGATACCCGTGTAATTGATGGCGAAAAGGCATTACTTTTTGGTCCTTTTGCAGGATTCTCAACTCGTTTCTTAAAGAACGGATCATATCTTGATTTGCCTTTGTCAATTAAAGCAAACAATTTAATTCCGATGCTTTCTGCTGGATATCACAATATTCCATTAACGAAATATTTAATAGAACAAGTGCGTCAGTCTCCAAAAGACCGAATGAATGCGCTTCGCGAATATTTGCCAACAGCACGTTCTAAAGACTGGAAATTAGAAAGAGCAGGACAACGTGTTCAGGTAATTAAAAAAGATGAAAAAGAAGGTGGGGTTTTAGAATTTGGAACAGAAGTTATTAATACACATGACGGAACTTTAGCAGTTTTATTAGGAGCATCTCCGGGAGCTTCAACTGCTGTTTCGATTATGATTGATTTAATCAACAGATGTTTTACAAATCAAATTAAAACACCGGAATGGGAAGCAAAAATGAAAAACATGATTCCTTCTTATGGACAGACTTTAAATGATAAACCAGAACTTTTGGAAAAACTAAGAAAAGAAACTTCTGAAGTTTTAAAATTGAGAAATAATTAATTCACATTTAACCCAATAGTCGCAAGTCAATCCCGATCCCGAAGCTTCGGGACGGGATAAAAGTCAAAAGGCGTTGTCAATATTGACTTTGCACACTTTTGAGTACACGATAAGGGTGAAAATAATGAGCGAAAGTCAGACAGTAAAGTACAGGACTTTAAAGACTTTATGACATTTGACGTGCGACTTTAAGGTTTTATATAAAAGCAACAAATCCAGATGAATTAATCTGGATTTGTTGCTTTTAGTTCTTTCGTGATTTTCAATATCTTCTCAGCAAGATTACTCATCCAGATCAATTGTTCAATAACCATTTGGGCTTCCTGCATTTTTGCCTGACGTGTTTCTTTATCCAAATCGTCATCTGTGGCCAGACGTTTAAAATTTACACGTTTCAATTCTTCAAATTGCAGCGTTACATCATCCTTATCAAAAAAGGTATCTGTGAGAATCGCTTCATTTTTTAAAATAGAAATCGACTGATCTAAATTTGATAATATCGTTTTTATAATATAATTGAATGATTCTGAGGCTGATGTTGTTTGGTGTGACTGAATATAGGTCGACAATGATGCCAAAGCGGATAGTATCGAATGATTCAAAACTACCAATTTATTAACCAAAGGCAGTGTTTTTTGCTTCGATTTTGGTTCCTGCATCATACGCTGAAAAGACGTCATCAAGTTGCCAATTTCTACAAACGCATTTTTTCTGGCTAATTTGTATGAAGTAGGAACATCTCCTTTTTTATTATAATAATCAGCAATTTCTCTCAGATAATTTCGGTTGGCGCGAATCGAATTTTCGATATGTATTGGCGTATTGATGAATTCCCATGCCGGCCACAAAAACTGATTGGCGAGGAAAGCCAAAATTGCACCTGCAAGTGAATCTAAAATTCGAAACTGAATTACTTCGACAACATTTGGAGTGAGGATTCCGTAAATAAAAACCACATACATGGTTACAAAAGTCGCACTGATTTTATAATTTATCTGCGTAAATGCAATACCCAAAAGCATAAATACAATAGAGAAAATACTCAAGACAACATGATTCTGAACTACCGATACAATTCCGAAAGCGAGTAATCCTCCCAAAATAGTTCCGAAGATTCTATTATAAGAACGCTCTTTAGTTAATCCGTATCCCGGCCGCATGATTACGACGATTGTCAATAAAATCCAATAAACATTTTGAAACGGGAGAATTTTTCCAATCATAAAACCTATCAGAATAGTAATAGTCATTCTTACGGAATGTCTGAAAATAGAAGATGAAAAACTTAAGTTTTCAATCATCGTGCGCAATGGATAATATTGAGGCGTCAGGAATTTTTCAAGTTCTTTATCCTTATCTTTCAGTTTATAAGACTGCATGGCAAGAGAGAGAGCACGCTGAATAATTTTTATTTTACCAACCTGATTTTTAGCATATTTCAGCATGTTTGTCAGCATCAAAACACCTTCTGACGCTTCATCCTTGCCTAAGTTTTTTTCATAATCAAAAATGGCAAATTCCAAGGCTTCCAATTCATTTTTTAAATCATTTTTGTCGACATAAACCGCAATATGATGAACGTTTTTTGAAAGCTTTTTTAAGGTCGAAGCCAATTTATAGGCCACATTTTGATAGGTTCGAAGCACTTCCGGATGTTTAGAAAATTTCTCATGAAGTTTACTGTGATCAAATGAAGTATATAAAGCAAGTTCCTGAATTTCAACCAGCGTAATAAAAACCAAAAGCATTTTTCGGTTTTGTGTAGTTGTTCCCGAAGTACTTTGATTCCCAATCAGCATTTTTCTTAAATCTTCATGAATCAAATTCAATTCGACCTGAATAGCCAATTGTTTTTCGATAATGGTTTCCCGATTTGCGTCAGGATGCCATAAATCACCTCTTAATTTCAGGTATTTTGCAGTTAATTTTATTCCTTCGGCAATTTGTAATTCTACATATTTATAAGGTTGTATAATGTGAAATACCAATGATACAATCAGATATAAAATTCCTCCGATGAAAATAAAACCTGAGTATTCAAAAGCTTCCCAGCCTTCATGCAAATGCCCAAATGATAATGAAATTGATAATAAAGCAGAAAATGATACTAATGTAGCACGTTGCCCGTAAACCGATATCATAGAGCATAAAAACAATAAAAATCCTAAGAAGGGATAAAATAAATAAGGATAAGGATAGGCAAGATTTACTAATAAATTAGCTCCGGAAACTATAAATGATGCTACAATAAGCCCTTTTATTTTGTGACTTAATGAACTCGGAATATCGCTGGGATAGGTATAAAAAGCACCTAACGCAATCGTAAATCCTATTTCAAAATGTCCAAAAAAGTTTAAAATCAGCACAGGAACGACAGAAGCAATAGTTACTTTTGATGCGTTTAAGAAAGAAGTACTGTTGGTGAATTTCGAGATACGATCAAACATATATTGCGGTTTACTAACAAAGGTAAGAATTGTACGAATTAATTTGGCATAATTATGGCTGAGATTTTAACAGAGAGACAAAAAATGCGATATAATATGTTGTTTAGAATTATTCATTGACTATTTTTTACTATTTTTGCCAGCTGAATTATGAGAACTAATTTCAGGATTTTCAGTAGATAAAACATAAAATAATACAAATGATTTTACCAATTGTAGGATATGGTGATCCTGTTTTAAGAAAAGTGGGTGAGGCAATTACGCCAGAATATCCAAACTTAAAAGAAACAATAGCAAACATGTATGAAACCATGTACAACGCATATGGTGTTGGACTTGCTGCGCCGCAGGTAGGAATGGCAATTCGTTTGTTTGTAATTGATACGACTCCTTTTAGTGATGATGAAGATTTACCTTCAGAAGAGCAAAAAGATTTAAAAGGTTTCAAAAAAACTTTTATCAATGCTAAAATTGTTAAAGAAGAAGGTGAGGAGTGGAGTTTTAACGAAGGATGCCTAAGCATTCCTGATGTTCGTGAAGATGTTTACAGAAAACCAACCGTAACGATTGAATATTGCGAAGAAGATTTTGTAATGAAAACGGAAGTTTTTGATGGTTTAATTGCAAGAGTAATTCAACACGAATACGACCATATTGAGGGTATTTTATTTACTGATAAAATATCTTCTTTGAAAAAGCGTTTGATTCAAAAGAAATTGAAAAACATTACAGAAGGTAAGACTTTTCAAGAGTACCGAATGAAATTTGCTGCCGCAAAAAAAGGAAGATAAATATTCTAAATTATTTAGAATCGAAGAAATATAAATAAATCAAATTCTTAATACTAATTTTAATAAACATGAATTTAGAGAAAATTTTAGCCATTTCTGGGAAACCAGGATTATATGTATTGAAGGTTCAAACTCGTACAGGTTTTGTGGCAGAATCATTGACAGATGGAAAAAAAATCACAGTAAACTTAAAAAGTAATGTAAGTTTATTGTCAGAGATTTCAATTTATACATACGAAGGTGAAAAACCTTTGACAGAAGTAATGCAGCGTATTGCTGTTAAAGAAAACAAAGGTCAGGCGATTTCTCATAAAGAAGACAATGCTACATTGACAGCTTACTTTAAAGAAATTTTACCAGAATATGATGAAGAAAGAGTTTACCCTTCTGATATTAAAAAAGTATTAAACTGGTACAACACACTTGAAGCTAAAGGATTGGTTACTGATTTAGCTCCGGCTCCATCAGAAACTGCTGAAGAAGCTCCGGCTGCGGAAGAGAAACCAAAAAAAGCTCCGGCTGCTAAAAAAGCAAAAGCTAAAAAAGAAGAATAGTAGTTTTACATTCAAATTATATTAATCCTGTTGAGATGTTTTCTTGACAGGATTTTTTACTTTTACATTTATTCGGTTTCAATCCCAAAAAAACTTCACAAAATGAGCAAAGAACTTCAACTTAAGGCTTTCGAAAGATTATTAATTATTATGGATGAACTTCGTGAGCAATGTCCATGGGATAAAAAGCAAACACTGCAGACACTTAGGCATCTCACAATCGAAGAGACTTATGAATTAGGTGATGCTATTTTAGACAATGACCTAAACGAAGTTAAAAAAGAACTTGGAGATTTATTATTGCACATCGTTTTTTACGCAAAAATTGGCTCTGAAACGAATGATTTTGATATGGCAGATGTCTGCAACGAAATTTGTGATAAACTAATTCATCGTCATCCTCATATTTATAGTGATACTGTTGTGAAGGACGAAGAAGAAGTTAAACAAAATTGGGAAAAATTAAAACTGAAAGAGGGAAAAAAATCAGTTTTGGAAGGTGTTCCGAGAAGTTTGCCTGCATTAGTAAAAGCAAGCCGAATTCAGGACAAAGTAAAAGGTGTTGGTTTTGACTGGGAAGAACCACATCAGGTTTGGGATAAGGTTCAGGAAGAATTAGAAGAACTTCAGGAAGAAGTAAAATCTGGCGATCAGGATAAAATTGAAGCCGAATTTGGAGATGTTTTATTCTCCATGATTAATTATGCCCGATTCTTAAATGTAAATCCAGAAGATGCTTTAGAGCGAACCAATAAAAAATTCATTAAGCGTTTTCAATACTTAGAAAGCAAGGCAGATCAGTTAGGAAAACCGTTAATGGATATGACGCTTGCCGAGATGGATGTGTTTTGGAATGAAGCAAAAAAGTTGTAGATGTTGACTTTGAAAAAAACTAAACACTATTTTCTTTTATTCTTGAAAAGAAAATAGCGTTAGTTAGTTTAATAATTTCTTCTTGAAATTTAAAAATATTTTTAGGTAATTTTAATCGTCTATTCTTGAAAACTTACCATTTTTGTCAAATTTAAGTTCCAAATCATTTAATAATGTTACTTTATATCCTGCTTTAAAATATTCTGTTTCTTTATCTATTTTTTCTACTTTTTGATTTTTATAGTTTTTACTTATATAGTCGGAAATTCCTTTAGGTAAGACAGAGTTGGGTATGACATTCTTGTTACCGTCGATTTCTTTCCAATTTCCTTTTTTATCAAATTCTATTTTCGTTCCACCCGAAAGCATCGCTTTATAATCAATGCTCATTATATCCTTGTCTTTGATTATATATGAGGTTGACTGTCCTTTAAAATTGGTAATTATAAAATTTTGAGCAGGTGCAGGAAGCTCTTTGAAAGTAATATTCGTTTTTTGAGCGCTAACTGCATATGATGCTGTTAAGAATAGGAATGTAAAAAATAATTTCATTTTTGTTTTCATAGTATAAATTTTAAAGATTTAAATGTTTGATATAATATATTTTAGTTGTGTGAAATTTTATATGCTTTCACAGTTGAAAAATATAATAATTCAATTATTAAACAGACTTAAATAAGTCTTAAAAATATTACACTAAGACATTTTTTTTATCTTATACTAATCATTTATTGTTGAAAAACTATTAATAGATATGACGCTTGCCGAGATGGATGTGTTTTGGAGTGAAGCAAAAAAACTGTAATTATTCAGCTAATTTTTTTAATGCTTTTACATCTTTAAGAATAATTTTTTTACCAACTAATTCAATAAGTTCAAGCTTATTTAAGTCGGATAATAAACGAATACAACTTTCAGTTGCTGTTCCTATCATTCCGGCTAATTCTTCTCTTGTCAGTTGAACTTTTAATGTTTTGTCTGGGTTTTCTCCAAAAGCATCATGCAAATGCAATAATGTTTCGGCTAAACGTTGTTTTACAGTTTTTTGGACCAAAGCAATTTTATCGTTTTCAGATTCCTTCAAATCTTCACAAACAGACTGCATTAATTTCATCGAAAACTGATTGTTAGTATTAAAGAAACCAATGATCTCGGATTTCGGAATAAAGCAAACTTCCATGTCAGCAACGGCTTTTGCAGTTAAGTTGGCCGGTTCGTTACTAATCATAGAGCGCTGCCCTAAAAGCTCTCCTGATTTTACCAGTTTTACAATTTGGTCCTTTCCATTGGCACTTAATTTAGAAAGTTTTCCAACGCCGTCTTTTACGCAGAAAACACCGTTTGTAACTTCCCCTTCTTCAAAAATAGCTTCTCCTTTTTTAATTTTATAAGTCGTTTTACTATTGGCTAGTTTTATTACTTCCTCTTTATTTAAAGCATTTAAAGAAGTTAGCTGACGCACGATACATTGGTCACATTTATTCATGACAAAGATAATTTTAGGCAAAATTAACCATTATTCATTATCTTCAGGGATATAATTTCAGAAAAAACGTAAGAAAAATTATAGTACCGTAATTTGCCTTTTTTATTTTAGTAAATTAGAATCATAATTTAGCCAAACGTGATAAATGTCATATTTATAGTCTAGTGCAATCACAAACTTTGTACAAGTTAAAAAAACAAATTATGAGTGACCAAGGTTGTTTTCATTGTGGATTGACCATAATTAAAAATGAAGAAATCAATTTTGATGGTAAAAAGTTTTGCTGTAATGGCTGCAAAACGGTTTACGAAATTTTCAGTCTTCATGATTTGACCTGTTATTATGATTTTGAAAAATCACCCGGTGCCACTCCGCAAGACATTCAGGGGAAATATGATTTTTTAGAAAACGAAACGATTCTTTCAAAAGTATTAGAATTTCAGGAAGGAAATACCGCTATAGTTTCTTTAAATATTCCACACATACATTGTAGTTCTTGTATCTGGATTCTCGAAAATCTAAACCGAATTCAATCTGGTATTAGTATTTCGCAAGTTAATTTTCCAGAGAAAAGAGTCCGAATCACCTTTAATTCTGATGTTGTTTCACTTAAATCAATAGTTTATCTTTTAAGTTCGATTGGGTATGAGCCTTATATCAGTCTGGAAAATTACGAAACAGGTAAAAACAATGTAGACAGAAGTCTGACTTATAAATTGGGCGTCGCTTTCTTTTGTTTTGGAAATATTATGCTTTTGTCATTTCCGGAATACTTCGAAATCAAGGAGTTTTGGTTAGACAATTACAAGCCATTTTTTAGGATTTTAATATTTTTATTGGCCTTGCCGAGTTTTTTATATTCCGCTAGTGGTTATTATGTTTCGGCCTATAAGAGTATAAGATCAAAAATGCTGAATATCGATATTCCGATTGCTTTGGGAATTATCGTAATGTTCGTTCGTAGTACTTTTGATGTTGTAATGGATTATGGATCAGGTTTTTTTGATAGTTTGACAGGATTGGTTTTCTTTATGCTTCTCGGAAAAATGTTCCAAATAAAAACATACAGCTTTTTAAGTTTTGAGAGAGATTTTAAATCTTATTTTCCAATTGCGGTCACTAAAATCAATAATAATACCTCTGAAGAAAGTGTTCCGATTTACGATGTTTTAAAAGGAGACAGATTACTAATAAGAAATCAGGAATTAATTCCCGTCGATGGAATTTTAATTAGCGAAAAAGCCGAGATTGACTATAGTTTTGTGACAGGAGAAGCAGTTCCAATTACCAAAAAATCAGGAGATAAAGTTTTTGCAGGAGGAAAGCAAATTGGGAAAGTGATCGAAATGGAAGTTTTGCATTCGGTTTCACAAAGTTATCTGACGCAGTTGTGGAGTAATGAAATTTTTCAAAAGAATGTTGATCAAAAGCACAAAACAATTACAGACAAAATCAGTCGATATTTTACTCCTATATTATTATTGATTGCTTTTGCTGGTTTCGGATATTGGATATTTTTTGATGCTAATACAGCATTTAATGTTTTTACCGCAGTTTTGATAGTTGCCTGTCCTTGTGCACTGGCTCTTACGGCACCGTTTACTTTCGGAAACATCCTCCGAATTATGGGTAAGCAGAAAATGTATCTAAAAAATGCTTTAGTAATTGAACAATTAGCTAAAGTGGACACCATTGTTTTTGATAAAACCGGAACCATCACCACCAATAAAAAATCGAGTATTATTTATGAAGGAAATCCTCTTTCTGATGAGAATTATGCGTTGATTAAAAATGTTTTACGTGCTTCAAATCACCCTTTGAACCGAATGTTATATGATTTTCTTCCAGATTATCATCGAATAAAAATGGAAGATTTCCAGGAAATTACGGGAAAAGGAATATTGGCTTTGACCGAAAATCAAACAATTAAAATTGGTTCAGCTGAATTTGTTGGCTGCCCGGATTTGGATTCATCGGAAATCGGGAAAACGGCACTTCATATTAGAATCGGCGATGTGTATTATGGTCGATTTAATTTTCAAAATCAATATAGAGATGGTCTTGCAACGTTATTTTTAAAACTGAGTAAAAATTACCAAATAAAAGTGCTCTCAGGGGATAACGATGGAGAGAGATCTAATCTTGAAGCAATTTTACCAAAAGGCACCGAACTTGTTTTCAATCAGAAACCAGAACAGAAACTGGAATTCATTAAAAAACTTCAGGAAAAAGGACAAAATGTAATGATGGTGGGTGACGGTTTGAATGATGCGGGAGCTTTGGCACAAAGCAACGTCGGAATATCTATTTCTGAAAATGTCAATGTATTTTCACCCGCTTGCGATGCTATTTTGGATGCTAGTGAATTCTCGAGATTGGACTATTTTTTAAGGTTATCACATAAATCTATTTGGATCATTAAAATGAGTTTTGTTTTGTCATTGCTTTATAATATTGTTGGACTTTCCTTTGCAATTACAGGCAATTTACTTCCTCTTGTTGCGGCAATAATTATGCCTTTAAGCACGATTACAATAGTTAGTTTTGTTACGTTGATGTCTAACTATTTCAGTAACAGTAATTTAAAATGATTATAAATAATTTATAAATAAATTTTTATTAAATTTAACTTAAGTCTTTGAATATGATAATTGTCATATTTTAAACGGCTGCAATCTTCTAATTTTGTTAACATAAATTTAGGGTATGAGTGTGATTTATCTACTAATTTCAGTTAGTATTTTCGTAGCAATTGGGTTCTTTATTGCTTTTATCGTAGCTGTCAAATCAGGACAATACGATGATGATTATACACCTTCCGTCAGGATGCTTTTTGACGACGAAACCAAAATTACTCCCCAGAATAATAATTCACCAACAGAAGAAAAACAAGTATAATTATGGAAATGGAACAGTTTTATTACGACAACAAAATTGTAAAAAAATTCATTTACGCCACTATTCTTTTTGGAGTAGTAGGTATGTTAGTGGGACTGACCCTTGCGGTTATGTACCTTTTTCCCAACATAACTGACGGAATTTCATGGCTAAGTTATGGACGACTTAGGCCGTTACATACCAATGCCGTTATTTTTGCCTTTGTAGGGAATGCTTTTTTTGCAGGTTTGTATTACTCTTTACAAAGATTACTGAAAGCGAGAATGTTTAGTGACTTTTTGAGCAACTTACATTTTTGGGGTTGGCAGTTAATTATTGTTGCTGCAGCTATTACATTACCATTAGGTTATACTTCTTCAAAAGAATATGCCGAGTTAGAATGGCCAATTGATATTGCTATTGCCATAATTTGGGTGGTAATGGGTATCAATATGATTGGTACAATGATACGCCGAAGAGAAAGACATTTATACGTTGCCATTTGGTTTTACCTGGCCACATTTGTTACGGTTGCAGTTTTGCATATTTTCAATAATATAGAATTGCCGGTTTCAGCGTTAAAAAGTTATTCTGTTTATGCAGGAGTGCAGGATGCCTTGGTACAATGGTGGTACGGTCACAATGCAGTTGCATTTTTCCTTACAACTCCATTTTTAGGTATGATGTATTACTTTGTTCCGAAGATCGCAAATCGTCCAATTTACTCCTATAGATTATCTATTATTCACTTTTGGTCTTTAATCTTTATTTATATCTGGGCTGGTCCTCATCACTTATTATATTCTGCTCTGCCAAATTGGGCTCAAAATTTAGGTGTTGTGTTTTCAATAATGCTCATAGCACCATCTTGGGGAGGTATGATCAACGGACTTTTAACGCTAAGAGGTGCCTGGGATAAAGTTCGTGAAGAGCCAGTTTTAAAATTCTTTGTTGTTGCAATTACCGGTTACGGAATGGCAACTTTTGAAGGTCCTATGCTTTCATTTAAAAATGTAAATGCCATTGCGCATTACACAGACTGGATTATTGCACACGTACACGTAGGTGCTTTGGCATGGAACGGATTTATGTCGTTTGGGATTATTTATTGGTTGATTCCTAGAATGAGCAAAAGCTCTTTATTCTCAAAGAAACTAGCCAATTTCCATTTCTGGATTGGGACTTTAGGAATTATTTTATATGCATTGCCAATGTATGTTGCAGGTTTTCAACAGGCTTCAATGTGGAAACAATTTAACCCTGACGGAACTTTAACTTATGGTAATTTCCTTGAAACAGTAACAGCCATTATGCCTTTATACTGGATGAGAGCGATTGGAGGTACTCTATATTTGGTTGGAATGCTGGTATTGGTTTATAATATCATAATGACAATAAAAGTTGGTGATCCTATTGAAGATGAATTGGCTCAGGCTCCGGCATTACAAAGAATCAGTAGTCATAGACTTAGTGGAGAAAAATTCCATACGTGGTTAGAAAGGAAGCCAATTCAGTTGACCATTCTTGCTACAATTGCAATTTTAATTGGAGGCGTTATTCAAATTGTACCAACACTAATAATTAAATCAAATATTCCGACGATTTCAAGTGTAAAACCATATACACCGCTAGAACTTGAAGGACGTGATTTGTACATAAGAGAAGGTTGCGTAGGCTGTCACTCACAATCAGTTCGTCCGTTTAGAAGTGAAGTAGAACGTTATGGACCACAATCTAAAGCAGGGGAATTTGTATACGATCATCCATTTTTATGGGGGTCAAAACGTACAGGTCCTGATTTGCTAAGAGTAGGTGGAAAATACAATGATAACTGGCATTTTAATCATATGTGGAATCCACAAAGTACATCAGCAGGTTCAATTATGCCGGGTTACAAATGGTTATTTGATAATAAACCACTGGATATTTCCCTAACTCAAAAGAAAATGGAAGCGATGGTTACGCTTGGTGTTCCGTATTCCAAAGATGACATTGCAAGTGCTCAAAAAATATTGAGAACTCAGGCGCTAACAATTGAGAAAAGCTTAGAAAATGATCCTGATTTTGTAAAAAGTTATGAGGATAGCAGAAAAAAAGCTGCTGCTAGAGGCGAAAAATTTGTTCCGATGAATGAAAGAGAAATCGTTGCGCTAATCGCATACATTCAAAGATTAGGAACTGATATAAAAGTAAAAGAGACTTCTAAATGATAATGCTATGTTTGAACAGATAAAACACAATATGGAGAACATTTCGGGTATTGAAATTTACCCGATTCTCTCTCTACTGATTTTCTTTTTCTTTTTTGTGGGATTAGGCTTTTGGGTATTCTCATATAAAAAAGACAAGATTAAAGAAATGAGTGAAATTCCTTTAGAGGAAGAGCTAAGTATAATCTCAAAAGATAAATAGCATGAAAAAATTTTTCCCAGTATATGTAAGAGTCCCATTGATTTTTTTCATAGGTTTTGGTTTATTGGAATATTTTATTGATTCCGGATCTCAGCCAGCTTTTATAAAATACCCAATGGTATCTGTCTTTTTGTTTGTCTTTTTATTCATTCTGATTGCAATCGAGATTACAATGAATGCGGTTAATCGCGTTATGTATCAATTGTTATCACCGGAAGAAAAAGCAAAAGCAGATTATGAAGAGAGTCTGAGTTTGCAGGAAAGTACCTGGTACAAAGACTTAATTCATAAACTGACTAAAACGGAACCTATAGAAAAAGAAGGTGAGTTATTAATGCACCATGATTATGACGGAATTAAAGAGTTAGATAATAATTTGCCGCCATGGTGGGTTTACTTGTTCTATATTACAATAATTTTTAGTGTCGTATATCTGGCCCGTTTTGAAGTTTTTGGCGCCGATGATCAGGAAACCGAGCTTAAAAAAGAAATGGCTCAGGCAAAAATTGATGTAGATGAATATCTTAAAACTGCTCCGGATTTAATGGATGAAAAAACGGTTGTTTTGCTTACCGACAAAGATAATTTAGAAGCTGGAAAAGAAATTTTTACAACCAATTGTGCAGCCTGTCACAGAGCAGATGCAGGAGGACAAATTGGACCAAACCTTACAGATAATCATTGGATTTTAGGTGGTGGAATTAAAGAAGTTTTCCACACCATCACAAACGGTGGTCGTGACGGAAAGGGAATGGTTTCCTGGAAAGCTAACGGTTTAAAACCGAAAGAGATTCAAAAAGTAGCCAGTTATATTTTGTCGCTGCAGGGAAGTAATCCTAAAGACCCAAAAGAACCTGAAGGAGAAGTTTGGGTAGGTGAAAGCGCTCCAAAAACGGATGCCGCAACAAGTAAACCAAAAGATAGTACAGAAGTTAAAAAATAAAAATCATGTCAAATTTACCAGACGAAGCTTTTAGAGATACCATAGGAACTATTGATGAAGGCGGTAATCGAAAATTTATTTTCCCTAAAAAACCGTCTGGTAAGTTCTATGAATATCGAAAAATAGTCAGTTATGTTTTGTTGGCTATTTTAGTTGCTAATCCGTTTATAAAAGTAAACGGCAACCAATTCATGATGTTTAATGTTTTGGAACGCCGTTTCAATATTTTTGGATTTCCGTTTTGGCCGCAGGATTTTTACCTGTTTGTAATATCGATGCTCGTCGGTGTTGTCTTTGTGATTTTGTTTACCGTTGTTTTTGGAAGAATATTTTGTGGATGGATTTGTCCGCAGACTATTTTTTTAGAAATGGTTTTCCGCCGAATTGAATATTGGATTGATGGTGATCGCGGTGCACAATCACGTTTGGCGCGTCAGGAATGGAATTCAGAGAAAATCAGAAAAAGACTCATCAAATGGACTATTTTCTTTTTGATTTCTTTCGGAATCGCTAATGTTTTTTTAGCCTATTTAGTGGGTAGTGATACCTTATTTTTAATGATCGAAGAAGGGCCTATTAAGCAATCCAGCAATTTTATAGCGCTTCTTATTTTTACAAGTGTATTTTATTTTGTCTTTGTCTGGTTTCGGGAACAGGTTTGCATTATTGCTTGTCCTTACGGCAGATTGCAAGGTGTTTTATTAGATAATAAATCAATTAATGTTGCTTACGATTTTGTTCGTGGAGAGAAAGAAGAAGGCCGTGCAAAATTCAATAAAAAAGAGGACAGAGCAACCACCGGCAAAGGAGATTGTATCGATTGCCATCAATGCGTACATGTTTGCCCAATGGGAATTGACATCAGAAACGGAACTCAGTTAGAATGTACAAACTGTACCGCTTGTATAGATGAATGTGATGCTATAATGGAAACCATTGGTTTGCCCAAAGGACTAATTCGTTATGCTTCTGAAGATGAAATAGCCAAGAAAGAACCTTTCAGATTCACCGCCAGAATGAAAGGTTACACCGCTGTTTTATTCATTTTATTAAGCGTTTTTGTCGGAATGCTGTTTTTAAGAACCAATGTTGAAGCTATAATACTGCGTTTGCCAGGACAATTATTTCAGCATAAAGGAGAAAAAATTAGTAATGTTTATACGTATAAAATTGTCAATAAAACGATGAATGACTATAATGATATTCATTTTGAATTGATTGATCAGAAAGGGGAAATTAAAAATGTTGGAAAAGAACATTTCAAAATCCAGAAAGAAGGCATTTCGCAAGGAACATTATTTATAGAAATAGATGAAGTTCTTTTAGAAAGTGATAAAACCAAAGTTAAAATTGGTGTTTACAACGGTAAAGATTTGCTTGAAACCACATCAACAAACTTTTTAGGTCCGCGAAGTTTTAATTAGAAAATTACAGTATCATGAAATCGCCACTATAAAGCTTTGTGAAACAAAAACAAATAATAATAAGCGATACCATATTTGACAACTAACAAATAAAATTTACAATTATGAAAATAAATTGGGGAACCGGAATTGTCATTGCTTTTGGATTATTCATGAGCTTTATTTTATACTTTGTTTTTGAGGTACAATCCAACAGCAAATATGATAATGATTTGGTTGTAGAAGAATATTATAAATACGATTCGCATTTTCAGGAGGAGATGGCACGTATTCAAAATGCACATGATTTGCAACAGAAACCTATAATTGCGTTTAATAAGGAAGGCGTTAAGGTTAGCTTTCCAGCTTCTTTTGAAAGCGATAAAATAAAAGGGAATGTATTATTATATCGTCCTTCAAATAAGAAATTCGATTTTAATACAAAGATAGCAGTGGTAAATTCTAATTTGTTAATTCCTAAAAGCAAATTAATTAAAGGACGTTGGGATGTCAGTATGGAATGGCAGTATGAAGGGAAAAAATACCTGACAAAAGAAGTGATTTACGTAAACTAACACAATGTTATATTCTGCTTTCATATTAGGTTTAATTAGTAGTCTGCACTGCATAGGAATGTGTGGTCCAATTGCTATGATGCTGCCTGTAGATCATCAGAATGAAGCAAAAAAAGTAACACAGATTATTACGTATCATTTGGGCAGATTGACCGCTTATGGCACAATAGGATTAATTTTTGGATTATTAGGAAGAGGATTCTTTTTGGCCGGTCTGCAACAGAAAATGTCTATCTTCATTGGTTTGGCAATGATACTTGTGGTTTTGATTCCGGAGAGCGCTTTTTCAAAATATAATTTTTCGAAACCTGTTTATAAAATCATCTCAAGAATAAAATCGAATTTAGGAAGTCAGTTTAAAAATAAAAGTTACAAATCTCTTTTTACTATTGGATTATTAAATGGATTCCTGCCTTGCGGAATGGTTTATGTTGCCTTATTTGGAGCAATTGCCATGCAAAGCGCCAGTTTTGGAGTTTTGTATATGCTTTTATTCGGAATAGGAACTATGCCTTTAATGACGATAGTAGTTTATATTCATTCTTTAATCAAACTGCCTTTTAGAAATAAAATTCAAAGAGCCATTCCGTACGTTGCCGTAATTATTGGTGTTTTATTTATCCTCAGAGGCTTAGGCTTAGGAATTCCATATGTTTCCCCTTCAAATATGAGTTTGTTTGTACAATCGACTCCTAATTGCCATTAAACTGTCATCGAAAACAAATTTGTTTCCGGTGATTTTCTTTTTAAATGCAAATCAAAAGCCATACAAATATTACGGACAAATGGTTTTCCGGCTTCAGTAATTCTAATTTTATTTTCGGCAATTACAATTAAATTATCTTTTTCTAATTCCCTTAAATCAGCAATTACATTTTCAACATCTTCAAAATAAAGATTTTCTTTTGTCCATGACGTTTCAAATTCGCAAGTTAGGTTTAGAATGTGTTTTCGGATAATTAAATCTTCATCATTTAGAATATGACCTTTTACAATCGGCAATTTGTCCCATTCTAATAATTGGTAATAATCTTCCAAACTCTTAGTGTTTTGAGCAAAACTATACCAGCTATCACTTATTGAAGAAACGCCGAGGCCAATCATAAGTTGTGTTTTAGAAGCACTGTAGCCCATGAAGTTTCTGTGTAGCTTATTTGTTTTTGATGCTTTGAATAAACTATCAGATTCTAAAGCAAAATGATCCATGCCAATCTCGTGATAGCCATTTTTAGAAAGTAATTTTTTTCCAGTTTCGTATAATTTTCGTTTTTCAACATCTTTTGGAAGATTCTCTTCATTATAGCCGCGTTGTCCGTTTCCTTTAATCCAGGGTACGTGGGCATAGCTGTAAAAAGCCAGACGATCTGGTTTAAGTGAATATGTTTTTTCGACAGTATCAACGACATCGTCAACGGTTTGAAAAGGAAGGCCAAAAATTATATCGTGACCAATCGAGGTATAACCAATTGCTTTAGCCCAAAAAGTTACTTTTGCTACATTATGAAATGGCTGAATTCTATGAATCGCTTTCTGAACTTTCTCAGCATAATCCTGAACACCAAAACTTACTCGGCGAAAGCCTAAATCATATAACTTTTGAAGCTGTTCGTAAGTGGTATTGTTAGGATGTCCTTCAAAACTAAATTCATATTGATCAGCTTTATTTGCAAAGCTAAAAATACCGTTGATAAGCGCTTCTAAATTGTTTTTTGAAAAAAATGTTGGAGTTCCTCCGCCTAAATGAATTTCTTTTATCAGAGGTCTTTCCGGTAATAATTTGCAGTACAAACGCCATTCTTTTAAAAGTGCCTTTATATAGGTTTCTTCGACAGAATGATTTTTAGTAATACGTTTGTTGCAGCCACAAAAAGTGCACATGCTTTCGCAGAAAGGCAAATGAATGTATAAACTAATTCCGTTTTGAGAGTTGCTTTCTTTGAATGCTTTTTGAAAAGTTTCAATCCATTTTTGGTCGGAAAATTCGGCTTCATTCCAATACGGAACTGTTGGATAACTGGTATATCTTGGGCCGGGAACGTTGTACTTCTGAATCAATGAAATTTTCATAAAAAAGCATTTTTGGATATTTCAAAAGTACTTCCATATCTCAAAATATAAAATGATAAATGTCATAGTACAGCATAAAAAAAGAGACCCAAAAATGAGTCTCTTCTCCTGAATTAAATAACTAACACTAAATAGAATCCTGAATGATTTTAAGCCATTTTTTCGCAAACTGATGATCTTGATACGCACTGATCTGCTTGATGCGGTCGTCGTCAAAATCGTAGAATGGAATTGTTATTTTTTTAGAAGTTTCCCTACTCTGAAAATCAAAATCAATTTTGAGAATGGTATCTGAATTTCCGTCAGTCGTCAAAATTAATTTGCAGGATGAAACCGTTCTTAAATCGACAAAAGTTGATTCTTGTTGGTTTGGATTGAAATTCATCAAAATGAATTTTCTATGTTTTTGGTCAATTGTCAGCGTTTTATTGCTTTGGGATTCGGTCAAATCAAAATCTTCAGGATGATTTGGATTGAATTTCTTTTTAATAGTCAGAATTTTAGATTTGTTCGCAGCGCTCGATCGTGCCGAAAAATAAATAGGAATGGCTACTATGATAGCGATCACAATACCAATAATGGTTACACTCGTTTCCATGTTTTTAAATTTGATAAATGAAATGAAATAGTAAACAGTTTTCTGAAAGAAAACGGTTAAATTGTTTGGGAAGAAATGAATTCTTCGAACTAAATTTCAGTATTATCTACCAGAAAAAATGGAAAGGGTAGAGCAGGAGTAAGACTTTCTTGCTCTGAGTCGAAAATTGATTTGCAAAGTTTGATGCAGATTCGGCAACCTGATGTTGAGGAACTGCAACTAATAAGGAACCAAACCATTTGATGATTCCGGCATGGTTTGTTTTGATGTTTGCCGCAAACTGGTAACTTGCCCGTGGCTGTATAAAAGCCAGTGAATCTGAGTAATCTTTAGAAAAATTGGTTTCTGTATTTTGACTCTCGGTATTTTGCACAGCACTGTTGCTTTCTTGAGATACAAAAAAGGCAAGGATCAAAAGTGATACAAAAATGACGGTTTTACGAATCCAATCCATGTTGGCGAATTTAGTTCATAAAACACAATTAAAGAAATTATGAAGTGCTAATTACTTCTTAAAATTAATTTTATTGTAATATCCTCAACTTTTATCGGGAAGAGTTGAGGATAAATTTGGGTTATTGTTGCATTTTGAAGTAATAATCAGCGGAATGTTTTCCTCCTCCGTAAAATAAGAAGAAGATGCAAAGTAATAATACTATTGCTAAAATTAGGCTTTCAGAGTGCATATGTCCCATAAAATTAACGAGGACGGCACCAAAAAGAATTGGTAATTGAGCTGCAATAGCCCAGCGGGTGAGTAGCCCAAAAACAATCATTATTCCTCCAATCATGTGGGCTGGAGCGATATAATGCAAAAGAAACATGCCGCCGCCATAATGATCAATAGGAGAAATTAAATCATGTAAATACTGAACATTCGTTACAAATGAAACTCCTTTCATAAATAAAAAAACGCCCAATACAATACGTACTAAATCTACTGGTAAATAAGTGTGCGTATTTGCCCATTTATTCAAACTTTTTACATTTTCCATGATACTACGTGATTAAAAATAATATACTAAGTTACTAATTTTTAATGATATATTTATTTTAAGTATCTGAAAATAAGTTTTTTACTATTTATTTAACGTATTTTGAGGATTCCTGAAATTAATTTAAACCCAAAAGTCACAAGTCGATTCCGATCACGAAGCTTCGGGACGGGATAAAAGTCAAAAGGCGTTGTTAATATAGACCTTGCACACTTTTTGAGTACACTATAATGGTGAAAATAAAATGAGAAGGTCAGTAAATGCACGACTTTAAAAACTTTATGACATTTGACTTTCGACTTTAAGGTTAAACCTGAATAACGCCTAAGTTAAATGCTTTTTGAATTGGCGCATGATTTGCAGCTTCGATTCCCATAGAAATCCAGGTACGCGTATCAAGAGGATCAATGATGGCATCTGTCCATAATCTTGAAGCGGCATAATAAGGTGAAGTCTGTTCGTCGTAACGTGCTTTTATTTTATTGAAAAGCTCGGTTTCTTTTGCTTCGTCAATGATTTCTCCTTTCGCTTTAAGCGAAGAAGCTTCAATTTGCGCTAGTACTTTTGCGGCCTGTGTTCCGCCCATTACGGCAAGTTCTGCACTTGGCCACGCAAAAATTAATCTCGGATCATAGGCTTTTCCGCACATGGCGTAGTTTCCTGCGCCATAAGAATTTCCGACAATAACAGTAAATTTTGGAACGACAGAATTACTAACGGCATTTACCATTTTAGCACCATCTTTTATAATTCCGCCGTGTTCAGATTTTGATCCAACCATAAAACCGGTCACATCCTGTACGAAAACCAATGGAATTTTCTTTTGATTACAATTAGCAATAAAGCGCGTGGCTTTATCCGCGCTATCAGAGTATATGACACCTCCAAATTGCATTTCGCCTTTTTTTGTTTTCACGACTTTTCTTTGGTTGGCAACAATTCCAACAGCCCAGCCATCAATTCGTGCATATCCAGTGATTATAGTTTGTCCATAACCATCTTTGTAAGGTTCAAATTCAGAATTATCAACAAGACGATTAATGATTTCCATCATATCGTATTGTTCGTTTCTGGCTTTTGGCAAGATTCCGTAGATATCCTTTGGCTCTAAAGCAGGTTTTTCAGCTTTGATTCGGTTATAGCCCGCTTTATCAAAATCACCTATTTTATCGACAATATTTTTTATTTTATCTAAAGCGTCTTTATCATCTTTGGCTTTATAATCGGTCACACCAGAAATTTCGCAATGCGTTGTGGCTCCTCCTAAAGTTTCATTATCTATGGTTTCGCCAATAGCAGCTTTCACCAAATAACTTCCCGCAAGGAAAATACTTCCGGTTTTATCGACAATTAAAGCTTCGTCGCTCATAATTGGCAAATAAGCACCTCCTGCAACACAACTTCCCATGACAGCAGCAATTTGAGTAATTCCCATGCTGCTCATTTGCGCATTGTTCCTGAATATGCGCCCAAAATGTTCCTTATCCGGGAAAATCTCATCCTGAAGTGGTAAATATACTCCGGCACTATCAACCAAATATATAATAGGCAACCTGTTTTCCATGGCAATTTCCTGAGCGCGGAGGTTTTTCTTTCCTGTTATCGGAAACCATGCTCCGGCTTTGACCGTTGCATCATTGGCAACAACAATGCATTGTTTTCCTCGAATATATCCTATTTTGATTACGACACCACCAGACGGACAACCGCCATGTTCTGCATACATTCCTTCACCAACAAAACCACCGATTTCAATACTTTTCGAATTCTCATCCAATAAATAATCAATGCGTTCACGAGCCGTCATTTTACCTTCGGCGTGTAATTTTTCAATACGTTTTTCGCCTCCGCCCAATTTTACTTTGGCAAATTTTTGTTTTAATTCAGAAAGTAAGAGTTTATTGTGATCTTCGTTTTTATTGAAGTTTAAATCCATAAGAAATTGATTTTTTTACAAAATAGTGTTGGCTAATTTACAAAATCAATTGAAATCCACACCATAATTATGATCTTCGGATTAAATAAATAACATATTTCTACCAATTTAAAGGCTCTTTGTTTTTTAAATAAATGAAACACCTTTTTTTGACCGCAAAGTCTATGTTTTTATGTGTTTAATTAATTTCAGCGAACGGCGAAATGAATTGAATATTGAAGTTTCTCTAACTATTAGACCAAAAAAAACAGAAGCGAACTTCTGTTTTATATATATATATATATATATTTAAAATCATACGATTATTTTTTGGACTCGCAAACCATTCGTTTTAAAATTGCCCATTGTTTCAATGCATCACGAGCTTCAACAGCAGGATATCCAAGCATTGTTTTTCCTGCAGGAACATCACCCGTTACACCAGATCCCGCGCCAACAATTGCACCATCGCCAATTGTAGTGTGATCTTTTATAGAAGCGCTTCCGCCAATGATAACACCATTTCCTAAAGTTACTGAACCTGCTAAACCACTATTTCCGGCCATTATACAAAACTTACCTAATTTACTATTATGTCCAATCTGAACTAAATTATCGATTTTACAGCCATCTCCAAGAACCGTCGAGCTGAATTTTCCGCGGTCTACACAAGTATTAGCGCCAATTTCAACTCCGTTACCGATAATTACATTTCCAATTTGTGGAATTTTTACCAGACCTTTTTCACTACACGGGCGAAATCCGAAACCATCTGCTCCAATAGTGGCATTTGGATGAATAATACAATCGTTACCAATATGACAACGCTCGCGAACTACTGTCCCTGACCAAATAATAGTGTTTTTTCCGATTGTAGATTCATCTAAAATTGTGACATTTGGATAAATTGTAGCATTTGCGCCAATTTCAACTTTTGGACCAATATAACAACCAGCTCCAATTCGTGCATTTTCGCCAATAATAGCCGTTTCGTCAACAATTGCTGACTTATGAATGTTATTATGAAAGATTGGAGTAGGAGGTGCAAAAAGAGCCAATATTTGTGACATGGCTAAATCGGCATTTTTCACTTTAATGAAAGCACGATTTTCTCCTGGTTCTATCGAAATATCTTCATTTACAACGGCAATAGATGCATTTGATGCTAACCAGTATTTTTCATATTTTTTATTTCCTATAAAAGAAATTTCAGAAGTGGTAGCTTTTTCTAATTGTTCTGTTGCAGTTATACTTTGTGAAGTAGAGCCGTAAATTACTCCATTGATCACTTCGTTAATTTCTTGAATTGAATAAGATCTCATTTAATGTATTTAATAGAATTTAGTGGTATTTTTTGCCAAATAAACTCAATTAGATTCTAATTACCTAATATTTTTTTGATGATTATTGAAGTATATTTAAAATAATAGTTTAAATATTACAAAATTAACATTTTAGCTATTAATTTATTACTAGTTCTTTAATTTCTGCTTAGACGGCTGATACAGAGAAACCTAGACAGATAGGTATTATATTTAGGTAAATACAAGTTAGAAGGCTAAATTTAATTAATTGATAGGTAGTAACTTACATTTTTTATAATATAGAAGTCTAATAATCAGCGTAAAAAAGAAAGCGATTCACTTTTTTTGTCAAAAGGAATCGCTTTTATAAATGTTTATTCTTTTATTTTGGATAATGAAATGGCATTAATACAATATCGTAATCCGCTTGGACCGGGGCCATCAGGAAAAACATGTCCGAGATGCGCGTCGCAGGTATTGCAAACAACTTCAACCCGAATCATTCCGTATGATTTATCAGCATGATAAGCAATCGCATTTTCTTTGATGGGTTGGGTAAAAGAAGGCCAGCCAGTTCCTGATTCAAATTTTTCAGAAGCATCAAAAAGCAAAGTGCCACAGCATTTACATTCATAGATTCCGGGATCAAATAAACTGCAAAGTTCAGAACTAAAAGATCTTTCGGTACCTTTTAATCGTGTTACCTGATATTCTTCAGGAGTTAAGATTTGTTTCCATTCATCTTCCGATTTCTCCACTCTTTTTTCGGGAGTTGGATTTCCTTTGTTTGTAAAATGAATTACATCTGCCCATTTGATCATAACTATTTTTGTTTCAAGTTTAAGGTTTCAAGTTTAAGTCCCAGTAACTGAAGACTGCGACTGAACACTGATAACTATTCTTCTTCCTTTTGTCCCATCATCATTAAAAATGCTTTTAAGAATGGGTCAATGTTTCCGTTCATAACACCATCAACATCGCTGGTTTCATAACCGGTACGAACATCTTTTACTAATTTATAAGGCTGCATAACGTAATTACGGATTTGCGAACCCCATTCGATTTTCATTTTTCCGGCTTCGATATCAGCACGCTGTGCTTGTTGTTTTTTCAGCTCGATTTCATATAACTGAGAACGCAACATTTGCATGGCTCGCTGTCTGTTATCTTGCTGAGATCTTGTTTCAGAACATTGAATCTGAATTCCGGTTGGTTTGTGTACCAATTGAACTTTGGTTTCTACCTTATTTACGTTTTGTCCTCCGGCACCACTAGAGCGCGAAGTTGTAATTTCGATGTCGGCAGGATTAATGTCAATTTCGATACTATCATCAACAAGCGGATACACGTAAACTGATACAAATGAAGTATGACGTTTCGCATTACTGTCAAAAGGTGAAATTCGAACCAATCGATGCACGCCATTTTCTCCTTTTAAATATCCAAAAGAATAATCTCCTTCAAATTCCAAAGTCACGGTTTTAATACCGGCAACCTCGCCTTCCTGAAAGTTCAGTTCTTTTATCTTGTAGCCATAACTTTCTCCCCACATCATGTACATACGCATTAACATTCCGGCCCAGTCACAACTTTCGGTTCCACCTGCTCCGGCAGTAATTTGTACCACGGCGCTTAAACTGTCACCTTCGTCAGAAAGCATGTTTTTAAACTCGATGTTTTCAATATGATCCTGAGTTGTCTTGTAATGCTCGTCTAATTCTTCTGCAGAAAGTTCCCCTTCTTTATAAAAATCATACGCCAATTGCAATTCATCAGTAAGCTCGATTGCTTTGTTATAATCTTCGATCCATTTTTTCTTGTTTCGAAGGTTTTTTACAATAACTTCAGCTTCTTTTGCATTGTTCCAAAAGTCGGGTGCGAAGGTTTTTTCTTCTTCGTTGGCAATTTCAATTAGTTTGGCATCAACGTCAAAGATACCTCCTCAACGCACCAAGGCGCTCCACAATACCTTTTATTTGTTCGGTAGTTGTCATAAATTAATGATAGTTTTATATGTTTTTTATAAATATTACGTTAATTTGGTTGCTGTGTTCTTTACAAGTTAAAATTTACTAAAACTTGCTGAGAATAACAAACAGTAATACGTAATTTTGTTGCACAAAAATAAGATATAGTTTTTAGAATATGGAAATAAATTTAATTAGCGATACCATTACCAAGCCTACACTCGAAATGTTGCAGTATATGTTTAATGCTCAGGTTGGAGACGATGTATATAAACAGGATCCTACAGTTATCGAGTTAGAAACAAGAGTTGCTGAATTTTTTGGTATGGAAGCGGGACTTTTTTTTCCGTCAGGAACTATGGCTAATCAAACGGCAATTAAACTGCATACACAGCCGGGAGAGCAATTAATTGCCGATAAATATGCACATGTTTACCATTATGAAGGAGGAGGGGTTTCTTTTAACAGCGGCGTTTCCTGCTGTTTAGTAGATGGTGATCGCGGAATGATAAATGCAGCACAGGTTGCAGCAGCTATTAACGATCCGGAGTTTTATCACAGTCCGTTAACGAGTTTGGTTTGTGTTGAAAATACAACTAATAAAGGCGGAGGTGCCTGTTATGAATTAGAAGATTTAAGAGAAATAAAAAAGGTTTGTGATGCTAATAATCTGAAATTCCATTTAGATGGAGCCAGAATTTGGAATGCATTGGTTGCAAAAAGACAAAATCCGAAGGAATTTGGGGCTATTTTCGATACTATTTCGGTTTGTTTATCAAAAGGATTAGGCGCTCCAATTGGTTCAGTTTTATTAGGAAGTAAAGCTGATATTCACAGAGCGTTGAGAATCAGAAAGATACTTGGTGGAGGAATGCGTCAGGTGGGTTATTTGGCTGCGGCTGGATTGTATGCTTTGGCAAATAATATCGAAAGGTTAGCGGAAGATCATCGCAGAGCCAAAGAAATTGCAGCAGTTTTAAGCACCAAACCATGGGTGTCAGCAATAGAACCCGTTGAAACTAATATTTTAATTTTTTCGCTTTCAGAAGGTTACAGCGATCAGCTTTTGATAGAAAAATTAAAACAGAAAAATATTTTAATAAGCTCGATGGGGCATAACAAACTTCGTATCGTAACACACTTAGATTACAAAGAAGTAATGCACACATATGTGATTGAAACGCTTCAGAAGTTTTAGGAAGAGGTACAAAGAGGCAAAGGTTCAAAGGGACAGAGGTTTTATTCGCAATAAAAAAAACCTTTGTCCCTTTGAACCTTTTTTAAAACCTTTGAGCCTTATTTAAATAAATTATCCATTCCCGGAATCATCGGCATATCCATTTTTGCAACGGCGTCAAGCTCTTGTTCGTTAACGCTTGTCGCTTTTTCAATAGCTTTATTCAGGGTTACAATTAAGTAATCTTCCAGTTGTTCTTTGTCTTCTAATAAAGAATCATCAATTGAGATAGATTTTACTTTTCTATTAGCAGTTAGTGTCACTTTCAATAATCCGTCAGCGCTTTGTTCATCAATTAAAACTGTATCTAAACGCTTTTTTGTATCTTCAATTTTTTGTTGGGTTTCTTTAAGTTTACCCATCATTCCCATTAAATCCATTTTGTTGATTTTTAAATTATTTCAGACAAAATTAGTATATTGCTGTCTTATATCAATAGAATATTTTATGAAAATATTAATTCTGTTCTATTGTGTTTATAGTATTTTTGCTGCTTCTTATATTAAAAATTAATGCTAAATCAATGCAAAACGATATACCGGCTCCAAAAGCCAAAGTAATTCCAAAATCACTAAAAAAGCATAAAGAAACCCGAATCGACAATTATTTCTGGCTTAATGACAGAGAAAATTCAGAAGTTATTGATTACCTGAATCAGGAGAATTCCTATTACGAAAATATGACTTCGCATACCAAAGAGCTTCAGGAATCTTTGTACGAAGAAATGAAGGGGAGGATTAAAGAAGATGATTCATCAGTTCCCTATTTTTATAATGGTTATTTTTATATCACACGTTTTGAAACAGGGCAGGATTATCCAATTTTCTCCAGAAAAAAAGGAAGCCTTTCGGCAGATGAAGAAATCATGTTCAATTGCAACGAAATGGCAAAAGGACATGCGTATTTTAAATTAGGAGGTTTAAGTATCAGTCCGGATAACAAATTTGCAAGTTTTGGACTTGACCTTGTTGGAAGAAGAATCTATACAATTCAGATTAAAAACTTAGAAACAAACGAAATCCTAGCTGATAAAATAGAAAACGCGACAGGAGGTTCAGTTTGGGCAAATGACAATAAAACTATTTTTTATGTCAGACAAGATGAGGTAACTTTAAGGTCTGACAAGGTTTTCAGACATAAAATAAATACTGATTCTGCAAATGATGTTTTGGTTTTTGATGAAACCGATGATACGTTTAATGTTTCCATCAGCAAAGAAAAATCAAGAAAATATATTGTAATTGGTTCAGGAAGTACGTTGACGACAGAATACAGAATTTTGAATTCAGATAATCCTGACGGAGAGTTTGAAGTATTTCAGAAACGCGTTCGTGGTTTAGAATACAGTATTTCGCATTTTGAAGATTCATTTTATGTTTTGACGAATAAAGATAAGGCGACGAACTTTAAGTTGATGAAAACGCCTGAAAATAAGACCGGAAAAAGAAATTGGATAGATCTTATTCCGCATCGCGAAGACGTTTTACTTGAAGATATAGAAATCTTCAAAAACTATTTAGTGGTTGAAGAGCGCTCTAACGGTTTAAATCATATTCGAATCATGCCATGGAATGACGAACCGGACTATTATTTGCCTTTCGGAAGCGAGACATACAATGCCTACACGACAACAAATATTGATTTTGATACGGATGTTTTGCGTTACAGCTACCAATCACTTGCAACGCCTTCATCTGTAATAGATTTTAATATGAAAACTAAAACCAAAGAAATCTTAAAGGAACAACAGGTTTTAGGCGGAAAATTTGATAAAGAGAATTACGTAGAAGAACGTGTTTGGGCAACTGCCAGAGATGGTGTAAAAGTGCCAATTTCGATGATTTACCGAAAGGGATTAGAGAAAAATGGTAAAAATCCGTTGTTGCTTTATGCTTATGGTTCGTACGGAATTACAATGGATGCTTATTTTTCGTCTACTAGACTATCTTTGTTAGATCGTGGTTTTGTTTACGCAATTGCCCATATTAGGGGAGGTGAGGACTTAGGAAGGCAATGGTATGAAGACGGAAAACTGTTAAAAAAGAAAAATACCTTTACAGATTTCATCGATTGCTCTAAATTTGTAATTAACGAAAAATTTACTTCTGCTGAACATTTGTATGCAGAAGGAGGATCTGCAGGAGGACTTTTGATGGGAGTTATCGTAAATGAAGCCCCTGAATTGTACAATGGAGTAATTGCTCAGGTACCTTTTGTAGACGTAATAACAACAATGCTTGACGATAGTATTCCGTTGACAACCGGAGAATATGATGAATGGGGTAACCCAAACAATAAGAAGTATTATGATTATATGTTATCGTACTCGCCGTATGATAATGTAAAAGCACAAAAATATCCTAACATGTATGTTTCCACCGGATTGCATGATTCACAAGTACAATATTGGGAACCTGCTAAATGGGTCGCCAAGTTGCGGGACCTAAAAACAAATGATAATCTTTTGTTCTTAGATACCAATATGGATGCTGGACATGGTGGCGCTTCGGGAAGATTTGAAGCTTTGAAAGACTTAGCAAAGGAATTTAGTTTTTTATTAGATTTAGAAAAAATTAAAAGCTAATTAGAAATTTTTTGTTAAATTTGCAACCTATCGGGGTTATTTAAAAATGCCTTTGATTAACTATTTTTTTATGAAAGAAGAAATAAATGCTTATAATAATGTTTTAGAATTAATAGGTAACACCCCACTTATTAAGCTAAATAAAATCACCGAAGAGTTAGAAGGAAATTTCTACGCAAAGGTAGAAGCTTTTAATCCGGGACATTCCTCAAAAGATAGAATAGCGTTATATATTATTGAAGAAGCCGAGAAAAAAGGAATCCTATCGCCAGGTGACACCATTATCGAAACTACATCTGGTAACACAGGTTTTAGTTTGGCGATGGTCAGCATTATTAAAGGTTATAATTGTATTTTGGCAGTAAGTTCAAAATCATCAAAAGATAAAATTGACATGTTGAGAAGTTTAGGAGCAAAAGTATATGTTTGCCCTGCTCACGTTTCAGCAGATGATGAAAGATCTTACTATAATGTTGCCAAACGTTTACATGAAGAAACAAAAGGTTCCGTTTATATCAATCAGTATTTTAACCAATTAAATATTGATGCCCATTATAACAGTACGGGCCCAGAAATCTGGGAACAGACAAAAGGGCAAATCACACATCTTGTTGCGTGTAGCGGAACAGGAGGAACTATCTCCGGAACTGCTAAATTCTTAAAAGAGCAAAATCCTAATATTAGAATCCTTGGTGTTGATGCTTTTGGATCAGTATTAAAAAAATATCATGAAACTAAAGAATTCGATAATAAAGAAATCTATCCGTATCGTATTGAAGGTTTGGGTAAAAACCTGATTCCATCTGCTACAGATTTTGATATTATTGATAAATTCATGAAAGTAACCGACGAAGAAAGTGCACACTCAGCAAGAGAAATCACTCGTAAGGAAGGTTTATTTGTTGGATATACTTCAGGAGCAGTAATGCAGGCGATAAAACAATACGCAGAAGAAGGAGAGTTCACAAAAGATAGTAATATTATTGCTATTTTTCCTGATCATGGTTCTCGCTATATGAGTAAAGTATTTAGTGACGACTGGATGAATGAGCAAGGATTTTTTGATAGCATTAATGAAGAAGAAGTTCAAAAAATTGAATTTGTAAAATAAAAGGTTTTTCTCTAAAATATAAACTCCAGATAATCAAATATCTGGAGTTTTTTTTTGAAAGCATCTTAGATTTATTAAAATAGCAAATGGTTAATATTGATATAAATGATTAAAAATATGTAAATACCGTATTTATACGTAAGATTTTTTTATTTTGATTGAAGTAAATTTATAATTTTAATAATATTGCTAAAAGTATAAATAAATCAAATTAAGCTTTTAAAACCATAAATTTTGGTTATTTGACGATTATTTAGGTTCGTTGTCGATATTATTTTTATTAAAATACTTTATAATATAGATTAGTAGTGTTAAAATAACACAGTGTTTTTTTAATCCCCAAAACCTACTAAATGAAAAAAATTTTACTCGCAACAATGTTTGTAAGTTTTTTAAGTTCGAATGCTCAGAATCCGATTCAGGAATTCAGTTTTAATGGAACTTTGAATAATATTGAAAACACAACTTCTTTTATGGGAGCCAATAATTTTGTAACCGATAGAAAAGGTGTTGCAAATGGAGCCCAGCGCCTTGTCAATAAAGGCATGGAAGCTGTTATAGATGATCTTCCTCAAAACAATACTGCCAGAACAATAAGCATCTGGGTTAAGTTTAACGATATTTCTTCAGCAAATTATATCTGGGGTTATGGAGCCGCTTATAATGCTCAATATTGTGGTTTATTGCATCAAGGGACAAACTCAGCTAATTCTAACTTAAATATGGCCGGTTGGGGGATATCAAATGATATCATTCTTTCAATTCCATTGGAAAAAAATGTTTGGTACAACTATAGTTTCACCTACGATAATGCAGTTTCTAAAATATATCGCAACGGACAGTTGATAAAAGCTGTTCCCGGTATAATTCGCGCTACTAAAGGTAATATTTTTAGGTTGGGTGAAATCAACACAACGGTCGGTATTAATGCTGATATAGATGATTTAAAAATATTTAATGTGGCTTTGACCGATGAACAAGTAGCAGAACAATACAATAGTTCTAAACCAGCTGAGGTACTAAAATCGGCAGAAGTTGCTAAAAATAGTAAAACTGCAAAAACAAATGTTGTTGCTAAATCAACACCAACAAACACAATCAATAAAACCAGCGATGTAAATTCAGTTTCTAAAAATATTGAGGTTTTTTCGCAAGGTCAAAAAATAATTGGCAGTAATAATGGAATCAGCATCAATGATCTTCCTGAAGGGACTTATTTATTAAAAATTACAAATAAGCCGACTACCAAGGTTACTTCAAAATAAGAATAAGCATTTGGTTAAAATAGTTAGTTAGTTTTTTTGTAATTAGTTGAATTAAATTTTTTGAAAGAGTGAAAAAAGCCCTCTTAAATCTAATTAAGAAGGCTTTTTTGTTTACTAATGTTTCTTTTGTTGTCCCGGAGCGTAAGCTTTAGCGCTCTTACTTCCGGACATTTTTTTTGCCTGTCCAGGTGGTACTTTACCTGATGAGGTTGTATGTACATGAGTACTGCAACTTACCATGCTAAGCACTAAAAATAAAATTACCATAGCGATTACGGCAACTTGTGTGAATTTCGATGTTTTCATATTTTATTATTATTTGAGGAACCGCAAATATAATAGTTAATATGATTTTTCATAATTTTCTGTATCAGTTTAAAATCGTTACAAACAAAAAAGCCCTGGAAAAAATCCAAGGGCTCTGATATTTTTATAAAAAAGAAAAATATTATTCTTCTTTCATCGTGTGATAAACGTTCATAACGTCATCATCTTCTTCAATTTTCTCGATAAGTTTTTCAACATCAGCGATTTGAGCTTCAGTTAATTCCTTAGTGATTTGCGGGATACGCTCAAAACCAGAAGATAAAATTTCAAGACCTCTGTTTTCTAATTCTTTTTGCAAAGCTCCAAAGCTTCCAAAAGGAGCGTAGATTAAGATTCCGTCTTCGTCTTCAAAAACTTCCTCAGCACCAAAATCAATAAGTTCTAATTCTAATTCTTCAGGATCTAGATTACCTTTTGCGATTCTGAAGTTACAAGTATGGTCGAACATAAACTCTACAGAACCCTGAGTTCCCATAGTTCCGTTGCATTTATTGAAATAACTACGAATGTTTGCTACAGTTCTGTTATTGTTGTCAGATGCTGTTTCAATCAAAATCGCAATTCCGTGAGGAGCATATCCTTCAAACAAAATTTCTTTGTAGTTGGCAGTATCTTTATTACTTGCATTTTTGATAGCGCGCTCCACATTGTCCTTAGGCATGTTAGCCGCCTTCGCGTTTTGTATTACAGCTCTTAATCTAGAATTGGCATCTGGGTTAGGTCCGCCTTCTTTAACAGCCATAACGATATCTTTACCAATTCTGGTAAATGTTTTGGCCATTGCTGACCAACGTTTCATTTTTCTTCCTTTTCTAAATTCGAACGCTCTTCCCATTTCTAATTTTTAGTTTTGTGATGCAAAAATACGGTTATTCCTTATTTTTCCAAAATCAATTGAGTTCTTTTTTGAAGTTAGTTAGAAGTTAGATGTTAAAAGTTTCAAGTTTCAGGTTTCAGGTTTCAGGTTTGTTGGAATCTTTAACATAAAAAAATCCATTCGTTTACGAATGGATTTTTTTATCTAAAAATCTAAAAATCTAAAAATCTAAAAATCTAAAAATCTAAAAATCTAAAAATCTAAAAATCTAAAAATCTAAAAATCTAAAAATCTAAAAATCTATTTAGACGCATTAAACTCCGTAATAATATTTACAGCTTCATTTAGGTAAGGATTTGTTTTCAGGTTATCAATCTGATATTGATTTATAGTTTTCTCAGTTGGATAGACGCCTAATAAAAATTGATTAACGCTCGAATTATATACATCTAAAGGATTATTTTCATCATTAAACGTATTGATTTCTGACCAAAGTGAATTCACTATTTTTTTCTGATTAAAAACGGCATCTATGGTCATTGGGACTTCTGCTTTTGGGGCATTGACAATCTGATCAATTTTTAAATTAATCTTTTTTACATCATTAAAATAGGGGTTATCCGCCAATCGCGCTCTACTGCTTTCGGCAAGTTTATCTATAAGTGCGCGCTTTACATAAGGTTTGTATTTTAAAAACGGTTCAATACTATCATTTTTAATAGCAGTCGGAAAATCACTTTCTTTTTGGTAAACGTCTTCATAAAATTCAGGGAGAATTACATCTGGCTTTACGCCAATATATTGATGGCTTTTTCCAGTAACTCTGTAAAATTTATTGATAGTAATTTTCAGGAAATCAGTGTTTTTATCTTCGTCAAGCGAAAGAATGGTTTGCATGGTTGCTTTCCCAAGGGTGGTACTTCCTAATATTAAAGCGCGATTATAATCTTGTAAGATTGACGAAAAGAATTCGCTTGCAGAAGCCGTGTTGCTGTTTACTAAAACGACAATAGGGCCTTTATAAATCATGCCTCTATATGGATCATTTATAACAGATTTGCTTTGCTTGCTGTCAACAACAATTGAAAGTGGTCCGTAATCGACAAACATGCCTGCTAATTTAATAGCTTCTTCCATAGATCCGCCGCCATTATCAATCAAGTCAATAACAAGGCCTTTTATATTATCTCTGTCCAATTTTATAACCTCACGGGCTACATCGTCAGCACATCCTTTTCGATTCCTTGAATCCAAATCGGCATAAAAACTCGGAATTTTGATATATCCAATTTTACTTTCTTTACCAACAATGAAACTAAAAACGGAATTGTCTTCGTCTTTCATGACCTGCTTTTCGATATAAACGTCGAAACTTTTACCTGAATTTCTTTTTAGCGTTAGCGTAATACTTTTATTAGATTCTGATAATATCATTGTTGAAATTGATTCTATAGAAGCGCACGAAACCTGTAATGTCTCTTTTTGATTTGAAATCGAAACAATTTGATCCCCTTTTTTAATTTGCCCTGTTTTATAAGCAGGACCATTCGGATCTATTTCATCAATTATAATTTCATTTTTTTCATTTAGATTAACAGTCATTCCCAGCGACAAATGCTCTTTTGATAAAGATGCGACAAAACTTGATTTGCCATCATCACTAAAGTAAGTTGTGTGCGGGTCATAATAAGTACAAAAGAAATTATATACTTTTTCTTCCGGTTTTAGATTTGTTTCAATAAGCGTTCTGATTCTGCATATTTCATTTGTTAAAATCAATTTTCTGGAGGCCAGTTCAATCGATTTAAAATTTGCTTTAATCGAATCCAGATTTCCGCTCGTTTCGGCCATATCATCTAAAATCTGATAACGCAATTTTTTGAGCCATACTTTTTCTAAATCTTCTGGTTTGAGATAGAAATCAAATGACTTTTTATAAAACCTGATGGTATCTTTTTTAGTATAATCAATATTGCCGAGTTGTATCTTCTCTAAAACGGCTTTAGTTCTAAGAAGACCGTTTTTATATTTAGCTGAAATATCATCTATAAAACGGCAGTCGCCTTCCATAATCATATCGTCGAGACTTAGACGATATTTCTTAGACATTTCATCATATTCAGTCTTAAAAAAGATATTTCTCGACGGATCTAAATCATTGATCAGATTATCAAAAACAAATATTGATAAACTGTCATCCACCGGTTTTGGCCTAATATGTTCGGCTTGAATCAGTCTGTTTATTTTGCTTAGGATTTCGCATGTTGATGCGCTATTTTGACTAAATAGAACGCTTGTAGTCATCAAAAAAAATAATACTATTTTTTTCATAATTGGAAATCTTGGTTTAGACTAAATTTACGGTTATTTTTTTGATTAAAAGTTATTTTTTTTCTAAAATATCTTACATTTAATCGATTTATTTCCGTTAAGATGCACGTCAAAAACCGCGATAAATCAATTGATTAATGGGCAAAAAGAGTTTTGACATTATTTTTAATTCGGACAAAAAAAAATGCATCACTATTAAGTAATGCATTTTCTAAAATATATGTTTTAAAACTATTTTTTGTAAAAAGGTAATTTTACCACTTTTGCGGGAACATCATTTTTTCTGATTCGGATAAAAATATCACTGTCAATAGCGCTGTTGTTCACAGAAACATATCCTAAACCAATACCCTTATTCATAGAAGGCGACATAGTTCCGGAAGTAACAATCCCAATCACAGCGCCCGAAGCATCAACAATTTCGTAATCGTGTCTTGGTACTGCGCGTTCCTGCATTTCAAAAGCAACTAATTTTTTAGAAACACCTTCTTCTTTTTGCTTTTTCAGATTATCTGAATTCGTGAAATCTTTATTGAATTTCGTAATCCATCCTAAGCCTGCTTCAAGAGGAGAAGTCGTGTCGTTAATATCATTTCCGTACAAACAGAATCCCATTTCTAAACGTAAAGTATCACGAGCCGCAAGTCCAATTGGTTTAATTCCGAAAGCAGCACCGGCTTCAAAAACTTTATTCCAAATCGCTTCAGCATCAGCGTTTTTGCAGTAAATTTCAAATCCACCCGAACCAGTATAACCAGTTGCAGAAATAATTACATCATTAAATCCCGCAAAATCAGCCACTTCAAAATGGTAATAAGCAATTGCCGATAAATCTATAGACGACAAAGGCTGCATCGCTTCCACCGCTTTTGGTCCCTGAATTGCCAATAAAGAATAATCATCAGAAAGATTTTTCATATCAACACCCAAATCATTGTGTGATGAAATCCAGTTCCAGTCCTTTTCTATATTCGAAGCATTTACAACAAGCAAATACTCTTCCTCTTTCATTTTATAAACAATCAAATCGTCCACAATTCCGCCATCATTGTTTGGCAGGCAAGAATATTGCGCTCTTCCAATAGTCAAAGTCGAAGCATCATTCGAAGTTACTTTCTGAATCAAAGCCAAAGCATTTGGTCCAGTCAACAAAAATTCTCCCATGTGCGAAACATCAAAAACGCCCACACTGTTACGAACCGTTTCGTGTTCAGCATTTACGCCTTCGTACGTAATAGGCATGTTATAACCGGCAAAAGGCAGCATTTTCGCTCCCAAACTCTCATGTATGTGCGTAAGCGCAGTATTTTTCATTGTGTTGATTTATAAAATTGAATCGCAAATTTATTTAAAAAATATCGAAAAATGATAGTCTAAATTATAAAATTCGCAATAATTAGGAGCTATTTACTTCGTCAGTCGCTATCGCTCGTGTCCTGCTATCCGCTATAGCTTTTCCTTGCTAAAGGAGCAAGTAAAAGGATATCACTGCTATCAGGGATAGGGAATCTTGGTTTCAAATATATTCTTCAAAAGTTTTAATCCTTGTCAAAGTTTTCCTCTTTGTTTCCCTCTTTGTCAAAGTTTTAAACTTTGATAAGGTTATAGCAGGATTTGATAAAAATTACAAAAATATTTAGTGCTTCTTCTTCAATCTTAAAATTCCGCCGCTGGCATCTTTTATATATTGAATAAACATAAAAGCATGTGCATCAAGCTGCGTAATTTCCTCTTTAATTCTTAGTAATTCCAGGCGTGTTACAATCGTGACAATAATATCACAATCAAATTTTTCATCAAAATTATCAGGCAAATAACCTCGTTCACCTTTAATGATGGTAATTCCTTTTCTGAATTTTGTCGCAATCAATTCTTTTATTTCATCACTTTTTGCCGAAATAATATGAAGCGAAATATATTGTTCTATTCCCTGCGAAATATAATCAAGCGATTTTATGGCTGAAAAATAAGTCACAATCGAATACAAAGCCGTCCCGATTCCGAAATACCAGGCCGCTGCAAGAAACAATAAACTGTTCATCCCAAAAATAACTTCTGAAACATTTAAACCAATTTTTCGGGTTGTCAGCAAAGCCAATATTTCGATTCCATCAGCTGTAGAGCCACTTCGAATGCAAAACCCCATTCCAATTCCGATTAAACAACCGCCAAATAACGCAATCAATAAACGGTCAGAAGTCACGGCTTCAATATGAACAAAAGTCATGCTGAACGCAATCAGTAAAAAAGTAATTAAACTCTGAAGAGCAAAAGTATTTCCGAGGATTTTTTTTCCGATAAATAAAAACGGAATGTTTAAAACAAGTACCAAAACACCAAACGGAATATGAGTAATTTCATGCACAAGAATCGAAATTCCGATAACGCCGCCGTCCAAAAACTTATTCGGGATCATGAAGCCTTTTAGTGCCAGCGTAATGAAGATAACACCGGTAAGATTCAATAAAATGTTTTTAAGATTAAAAATTTCCTTCCAATCTATCGCGCGTTCGTTTATACTCATAAGTTTGGTGTTTAAAACACTTAAAAACAGCGTTTTATATTTATAAATATAAAGAAATTACTGCTTTTGTCTGGCACATATCCGATGAAATGACGTATTAATCGGTTGAAATAACATCTGAATGATTTTATAAAAATTCAAATAAAAAAATCACTAAATTTGATAGGTTATCTCCTCAAAATCAACCTGTAAACTTTAATTTCCGACTGATTTTTGGCCTATAGAAATCAAATTAATCAATCTTAAAAAATTAAATTATGGGTAAAAATGTGCAGATAGTTTTAACTGTTGATGCCAGCAGTCTCTATCATATGACAAATCCGTCTCAGGATGAAATTCACGATAATTGTACTCTTTCTGACGATAATGACGGAATCAGTGAAACTGGAAAAGTGGTAGATTTTTTAAGCAACGTTTATATTGCGCAAAATGTAGAGTGGGTGGGAGAGTCAAAAGATAAAGGTTATGATGTTGCGATTGATAGTATAGTTTACGATTTTGATTTAAACGATCCCAACGACATCTATTTTCTTGACGATGATATTACCATTACAGGTTCCGGAGGCAAAAACAGCAAAGTTGTGGCTACCGTAAAAGATCAGGCTGACATTGCTGAAACTAATAATATTTATAAAATCAACTTCAGTATTTATTATAAAAATAAAGCAAAAAAATATCTGATTGATCCCAAACTTAAAGCCAATAGTTAATGAGTTTGAAAAAAAGTAATTCAATAATAAGAATTTATTTTTTGGTCGTTTTGATTTGTTTTTTCTCTGTTTTTGGCTTTGCCCAAAATCAAAAAGTAGCCGATAGTCTGAAGAAAATTTACAAAGAGAATAAATTAACCGGAGAAGCAAAACTTGAATTACTCCGGAATTTATCTTTTAACGAAGTCAACGATCTCAAACTATCACTAAAATATGCTGATGAGTTGATCGCCTTGTCAAAAGCAACAAACAATTATCTTTATTTGCATCGCGGTTATTTACAAAAAGGAAATACATGCCGGCTTCTTGGCGATTTGAATGCAGCTTTGGATGTTTTCTTTAAAAGTAAAGATGCTGCAATTCATGCCGATTATCTTCCGGGCGAAGGAACCACAAATATGTCTATTGCCGATGTTTATTCGGTTATGGATAATGCTGTTAATGCCCAAATTTACTATAATAAAGCCATTTATATCCTGCGAAAAACGACAGATACCGTTTCGCTGGCCACAGCTTTGCTAAATGCCGGCGAAGAATATTCGAAAGGTAAAAAATACGAAAAGGCTTTGCTCTATTACAAAGAGTCGGGAGCGCTTTTTAAAAAGGTAAATTACTTAATTGGTACAGCTTATAATTTAGGGAATATTGGGATGCTTTATGCGGAATTAGGGAAGGATGATTTGGCAATGTCGCATATTAAGGAAGCTATTGTTATTCTTGAAGAACACGAAGATTATTACGCTATTTCAGATTATTTAACCTATATTTCAGATATTTACCTGAAACGACATGAATGGGGGAAAGCTTTAACTTATGCGCAAAAAAGCCTGATTTTAGCCAAAAAATATGGGCTGAAAGATCAATTAAGCAATTCTAATTTAAAACTTTCAGAATTGTATCAAAAGGCAGGCGATTTTAAAGAAGCTCTTGAGTATTTTAAGGAACATATTGTTTACCGTGATAGTGTAAATAATATTGAAATGGTTCAAAAAATGGCAGATATCCGAACCAACGCCGAAGTTTCCCAAAAACAAGTAGAGGTCGATTTACTCAATCAGCAAAAAAAGACGCAAAAGATTTTGGTAATTGCCTCTTTAGTTTCTTTTACTTTGATGTTTTTATTGGCTTTCGGATTGTACCGACGTTATAAATTTGTTCATAAAACTAATAAAATTATCGAAAAAGAAAAGAACCGATCCAATGCTTTATTGCTAAATATTCTTCCTGAAGAAACAGCTTTTGAATTAAAAATTAGCGGAAGAGTACAGGCCAAAAGATTTGAATCGGTTTCGGTTTTGTTTACAGATTTTGAGGGATTTACAACGTATTCAGAAAATTTATCCCCGGAAAAATTAGTGGAGAGTGTTGACTATTATTTTTCTAAATTTGATGCAATCATCGAGAAATACGATTTAGAAAAAATTAAAACGGTTGGAGACTCGTATATGTGTGCGGGAGGATTGCCTTATCCGTCTGAAAATCATGCCGAATTAATAATTTTGGCAGCATTGGAAATTCTAAAATTTGTAGAAGATTCTAAAAATGACACCGATTTTAATGAAACGCGCTTTAATATCCGAATCGGAATAAATTCTGGTTCGGTGGTTGCCGGAGTTGTGGGAACTAAAAAGTTTGCTTATGATATTTGGGGCGATGCCGTGAATATTGCTTCGAGAATGGAATCGAATTCAGAACCCGGAAAAATTAATATTTCTGAAAATACCTATGAGTTGATAAAAGATAATTTTGATTGCCAATACAGAGGAGAAATTGAAGTAAAAAATAAAGGCAAGATGAAAATGTATTTTGTAAATAAGCGTTTGAATTAAAAAGATCTGATAAAAGATATTTTAGGCCACAGATTTGAGGATTAAAATGATTTAATTAATCCGTGGATGTATGTAATTCATAATTTTTTTTAACGCATAGGAACATAGATTTTATTTTTAAAAAAGGGAACAAAAAGAAATATATTTCTTGCACATAGCACTATGTGTTTGTATGCGAGTGAAACGACTTTTCTTAGATGATAAAAACTATGTTTCTATGTGTTAGAAATAATCACACCTACGGGTAAATTATTTGTATTTAATCGGTGTAAATCTTAAAAATCTGTGGCAAAAAGTTTTTTTTAAATTATTTGCCTTAACAAATTGAACAAATGAAAGCTCCACTTTTAATTTCCAAAGAAGAAATTCTAAAATTCTACAAACCTATAAATCCTCTAACACATAAAGGACTTCAGGGACATGCAGTAATTATTGCCGGAAGTTATGGCAAAGTTGGAGCAGCGGTTTTGGCATCGAAAGCATGTCTGAAATCGGGCTGTGGACTTGTAACGACTTTTACGCCAAAATGCGGTTACCAGATTCTGCAAATTTCAATTCCCGAAGTTATGGTTGTCACCGATGAAAACGCGAATTTCATTACCAATATTCACCTTCACTTAATTCCGCAGGCAATTGGAATTGGACCAGGAATCGGGCAGGAGCTAGGCACTCAGAAAGCTTTATTTGAGTTTTTGAGAGTTAATAAAGTGCCGTTAGTTCTCGATGCAGATTCCTTAAATATTATTGCTGAAAATTTATCATGGCTGGAATTAGTTCCAGAAAACACTATTTTGACTCCACATCCAAAAGAATTGGAGCGTTTAATTGGTAAATGGAATTCGGAAGCAGAGAAATTTCAAAAAACAATCGCTTTTTCTGAGAAATACAAAGTCATTATCGTCATGAAAGGCGCGCCAACATACATCATCAACAAACAGGAAATCTACGAAAACACTACCGGGAATGCCGCTCTCGCAACCGCAGGAAGTGGCGACACCTTAACCGGAATAATCACAAGTTTTCTGGCGCAAGGCTACGAACCTAAATATGCCGCAAAAATGGGCGTCTTCCTCCACGGATTAACCGCTGATATTGCTTTGTCGGAAACTGGCTATCAATCTTTTATAGCATCGAATATTATTGAGTATTTGGGGAAAGCTTTTTTGGAATTGGAGAATTAGATAATGTGTCAATTTGATAATTAGATAATTTTCATTACCACACGAAGTCTTTTTTCTATGTTCTATACTCTTTTTTCTAAATCTAAACTCTACAATCAGAAATCTAAATTCGTAAGTTTGTATCTATGAAAAACAATTTCGATCTCAGAACGGTAAATGTTACCCGTTACATCACGCCTTTGCGCGAAGGCGGTTCTTTACCCGCTTTGGCAGAAGCCGATGACGATTTTAAATATGTCTTAAAATTCAAAGGAGCCGGACATGGTGTAAAAGCTTTGATAGCCGAATTAGTAGGCGGACAAATTGCTAAAGCCTTAAAACTTCAGTTGCCGGAATTAGTGTACGCTAATCTCGATGAAGCTTTTGGAAGATCAGAAGGCGACGAAGAAATTCAGGATTTACTGCAAGGAAGCCAGGGATTGAATTTGGCACTTCATTTTTTATCGGGCGCGATTACTTTTGATCCCGTTGTGACGACTGTAGACGATAAATTAGCATCGCAAATCGTTTGGCTGGACGCTTATATCACAAATGTAGATCGAACATTCAGAAATACCAATATGCTGATTTGGCACAAAGAATTATGGTTAATAGATCACGGCGCGTGTTTGTATTTTCATCATTCGTGGAATAATTGGGAACAACATGCCAAAAGTCCGTTTGCATTGATAAAAGATCACGTTTTATTACCTCAGGCTTCACTTTTAAAAGAAGTTGATGCCGAATTCAAAGTGCTTTTAACTAACGAAATTTTGGAAGATATTGTAAATACTATTCCGGAAGAATGGCTGCAATGGGAAGATACCGACGAAACGCCGGAAGCTTTACGCAATGTTTACTTACAGTTTTTACAGACCCGATTAACTAATTCCGAAATCTTTGTAAATCAGGCTCATAATGCAAGATAATCACTTATATGAATATGCCGTAATTCGTGTGGTACCAAGGGTGGAGCGCGAAGAATTCCTGAATATCGGAATCATTTTGTTTTGCAAAAAAGCCAAATTTATAAAAGTATTAGCCCACATTGACGATGCCAAAATTGAAGCTCTCTCCAATGATTTTGATATCGAGCAATTACATTGCAATATAACAGCATTTAAGAAAATTGCCTCTGGAGATAAAGATGGCGGCCCAATTGGACAAATGGATATTCCGGAGCGTTTTAGATGGCTGACAGCTATACGAAGTTCAGCAATTCAAACTTCAAGACCGCATTCTGGTTTGTGTGAGGATTTGGAAAAAACAATTCAAAGATTGTTTGAAGAGCTTGTACTTTAAAAGAGGTTCAAAGGTTCAAAGTGACAAAGGTGCAGAGGTTTAAAAAAAAATCTCGCAAAGTCGCAAAGTTTTCTTTTTTATATTTCTTTGCGACTTCGCTCCCGATAGCTATCGAGATTGCACAATTAAAAAAACTTCATGCCTTCCTGCCTTCGTAGTAAAAAAAAACTTAGCGGTCCTCTGTGCAAAACCTTTGTGTATCTCTGTGGTACAACCTTACTGATCCAATATTCCAAAAAGACATTCATTAGAAAAATCAAGCATTATATTTTCCTTTTTTTGATTTTCAATAACTAATAAATCATAAGGTTTTAGATGGTAAGGCTTGTCATTTATTTTAATAACTGTTGTGTCTAAAGAAAATAAAATCATTATTTGAGCATTACAATTCTGATTGCTATTCGTCATTTCTAGTTTGTGATGGATTATTTTATCAGAAACCATCCAGTTAAAATCAATGCCTTTTGTATAAGAAATCACTTCATCATCCGAATGAAATTCCATGATTTCATATTTCTCATATATCTTTTTTTCTTTGTTTACCTCAATATCTAAGGTATTATCAAGCATAACCAAATAGCGGTAATAGCCCTTAAACTTCGTAAACTCTGATGGCTCTTTCTCTATTGTAGCACTGCTTATTCTGAATACAAAATCTCTGTCGGCATAGCTTGCTGTTTCCGGATATATTAGATACTCATATGTCAATCCACCACTCCAAACAGAAGCTTTGCTATCTTTTTTAGGTAAAAGCTGTATGTTCATTTTTAATTTTTTAAAAAAGGTTCAAAGGGGCAAAGCATCAAAGGTGCAGAGGTTCAAAAAAAAAAGAATCACGCAAAGTCGCAAAGAATATAAAAAGATAAAACTTTGCGTCTTCGCGTCTTCGCGTGAATATTTCGCACTAGCAAAAAAGACCTTAGCGAATCTCTGTGAAAAATCTCTGCGAATCTCTATGAAATAACAATCTCAAAGAAGCTTCTCCAAATAAATAAACTCCAAAGGCGCATCAGAAATCGTAACATGAATTTCGCTTTTAGGAAAAGCTTCTCTTTCGCCCGTATCAACATAACCGTGGCGTTTGTACCACGCAATAAGCTCTTCGCGAACCGAAATAACCGTCATAATAATACTCGACAGTCCCAAAGCTTTAGCATGATTTTCGGCTTCAGTCAACATTTTTTTTCCGATTCCGCTGTTTTGTAATTCAGGGGAAACGGTTAACATTCCCAAATACAATTGGTTTTCTTTTTCCACCAATAAAACCGATCCAATAATTTGATTGTTCTCAGTATATTTCAAAATTGTATTCTTCGGATTCAGAATCGTTTCTGTCAATTCTTCTTCGTTTGTTCTTTTTCCTTCTAATAAATTGGCTTCTGTTGTCCAGCCTTTTTTAGAAGTTTCGCCTCTGTAAGCGGAGTTAATTAAAATGTTTAAGGCAGGAATATCTTGTAAAGTTGCTTTTGTAATCATGGTAATTTTATGCTGTAGTAATTTTAAAATTTTTGAATTGCCACCTGCTTTAGCTGGAGAAACAAAATTATAATATTAGAGATTAGCTTTATCCAAAATTATTGTGATTTTTGGCTGCAGCAACTTATTGACTCAGAGCTATATGGTCGCTAGCGCGAGCGTCACGCTCGTGCACGTTCTAATTGTTTTTTGAATTCGCGTTCACGAGCGGGACGCTCGCGCTAGCTGGGGATTTGCCAAATCATTCCAAATACAAGACCATTTTTCCATTAAGCCAAATGTCCAAATCCGTTGTAGTGGCTGTTATAGGCAGGAACTATTACATTTCAATTGATATTTTCTTTTTTTTAAAAGTCTCTTTTGCTTTTCTTATAAGCTGATTTGTTTCTTCTATTTCTTGGTATTCTTTAGTGAAAGGTTTTACTTTTCCATTGTAGAAGTTCGAAGACCATTTTACTTTTTCAGGTAAAAACTCTTTATTTTTCTTTTTGTATGAAAGTACTATGTTTTCTTCTTCAGTTGTTCTTCGAACGGAAAAGAATGTTCGACTTTTGTTACTTTTTAGTTTTTTCCATAATTGATTTAGCGCAACATTTTTTACAGTATCAGTTTGGCTTGCTAAATAAATAATTGGTTGAACAGAATTTTCGGGAAATATTCCGAAAATATCATTGTTATTCACTAAAAAAGACACAAAATTTTCGCTGTCAATAGTTAATAGATATTCTGGATTTAGTCCAATGTAATTTGGATATTCAAAATCTACATTATTTCCTTGGGCTGTATGAGTTTTTTCTGTTTGATAAGCATAAACTTTACTAGAATCTAAAATAAAAACGACATCAGAGTACCATTTTAAATTGTGAGGAGTAAAAGGTGGTGGAACTTTTGCTGATTTCGCCCACGCTTTACTAATCGAATCTGCATTTGAAATTACATAATATTTTTTTTCTACAGTTTCTTGTTTGCAACTACCAAGTAATGCAATCAAAGCGAGCGAAAAAAGTAATTTGTATTTCATAGTTTAATCGTGATGCAGAGTTCTTGCCTATAACGTTCTCGCGCTACAAGCAGTTTGGGACTAAATCAGCGTTATCTTTCGGATTTGCTAAATCTTCCAAATACAAACCAATTTTTCCATTAAGCCAAATCCCCAAATTGCTTGTAGCGTGTGTTGTACCTAGTTTTTTTCAATGTGTTCTATGTCCAACACGTCGCTCAATTTATTTAAACTAGATTTTGAGAATCGTCTGAATGCTAATTCAATAAATATGTATCTAATCATTAATAATTGTAGTATTGCCACAAGTATAAAGATTATTGAAAACCCTTCTTTGTTAGAAAAAGTTTGAGCAATTACACCGATAAAAGGAAAGCATAATAAAACAGTTAGTAAAATTCGGAAGGCTTTATTTATTTCCACTTCCACTTGCCCATCTTTGTTTACAATTTCGCCTGTTAAAACACAAAATGCACCTTTTCCAATTTCTGAGGATATTATCCTAAATGTATTGTCTTTAATTATTCCGCGAAATGATTTGTCGGTTATTTTTGAAGTCAAACTTTCAGACAGTTCAGTTCTTCTTTTTAAACGTTCAAGAGTTTCTGTTTCTTCTCCAATTATTTTGAAAGTATAATCGCTTTTTGGAAATATGTTCATTCGTTTTTTGGTCTTTTAAAATTAGGTACAACGTTCTCGCGCTACAAGCAGTTTGGGGCTAAATCAGCGTTATCTTTCGGATTTGCCAAATATTCCAAATACAAACCAATTTTTCCATTAAGCCTAATACCCAAATTGCTTGTAGCGTGTGTTGGCAGTAGTGATTTTATTACGGAAAGTTATTCTCGCATTCAGATAATATTTTTGTGAGATAGTTTAAACTCGCATTTTTTAAATTTTTCACTTTACGTTTTTTTGTCGACCTGTTAATTTCTTCTCTGAGTTTCATTATAAAATCTTTTTCAGGGCATATCTTTTCGTAGATATGAACTCTATACCTGTTTCTAAAATAATGACCAAGTTTCCAAATTTTTTCATTATCAAGATTTTCTATAGTCTTTGCTACTTTTTTTAAGTTGAATTCTAACCAAAAAGGGGAGTAACGAAATTCGTTTTCTTTTTCGGTTATTTTTTGAATGAAAGAAGTATAATCATTTTGGAACAGGTCAAAAAGTTCTTTTAATTCTGATTCTGTATTGTCCTTTTGTAAAGACTTATTTATCTCTAGGCAATATGTTACTATTTCAATAACATCATCTTTAAACTCTGTATCTCCACTAACAGACATATGAAAATCTAAGTCGTCATTATACGTGTAATTAGATATTCCATTTTTAATACCTTTCTTAAATCTCTTTTTTAAGTTTTTAAAATTGTAGCCAAGAATGTTATTAAATCGACTTGCAAAATGAAAAACAGTAGTATATTGTCTTAGTTGGTATTTTCCATCATCTACGAATTCAAGCATTTTTGAAGTTAATGTCTTATAACTATCGTCAGATAAATTCAAACAACCTAAATAAGATAATTGGTTTAATATTATATCTTGTTCTGGAATTACACCATCTTTCACAATAAAATATTCCATTAATTCAGACTTCAAAGTTTTAATGCAAAAAGACTTTGTTCCTGTAATATAATAAAATATGGATTTGAAAAAATAATATTTTTTGTTAGCAAAATATTTATTCCTAAAGATCTCTATATAAGTTGGAGTTCTTTCTTCTTTTTCTTCTTTTTTACTATTTTGAAGAAACAAGCTTATGTCATAATTTGAAAGTACATCTTTACCAAATTCTTTAATATCTGCGAAATTTGTTGAGTTTATCAATCCAAGTTTATATTCTATGGTTATAGCAATCGTAAAATCAAGAACAGATTGAAGTTTTTCGTCTTTTAGGATATAGAAGTCTTTATTTTCTTGAAATTCTTTTTCCAAGGGGTAATAAATTGTTCTAAAGTGTTCAAGAAAGAAAATTAAGTTTCTAAAATTATTTTGGTTTATTTGAATAATTTCAACTATTTGAGAAGTTTTTGTTTCTAAAAAGTCAAATAAAGATTTTGATGACGAAGAATATTTTGTAGCAATTATTTGTTTATAAACATCTTCAATATTAGGTTCGAATTGTATTGAAACTCCAATTACTTTTTCTCTTAGGCTCGAAGAGTAATGTTCATCTTTAATTAACTGTTCTTCATTGGCTATAATTAAAATTTTGGCACCTTGATTTTCAACTAATGAATTAATGAATCCAAAAACATCCCTCAAATCTAAGTTTTTGCTTTTTCTATCTAGGTCGTCGAAACAAATGACTAGTTCATCATATTTTAACCAATCATCAGCTTCTTGAGTTATATCACCAATATACTTATCAATATCACCCGCTCCATTTATTTGTGCTATGCCCCTAATTAATGACTTGCCAATACCGACAGCTAATTTTAGATTTTTACTTTTAAGAATTGGATAAAGTTCAACAAAAATTGCTGTCTGAATTTCTTCTAAACTTTTAAACCCAAATAGTGAAATATGAATTGGGGTAAATTTTTTCCTGTCATCTTTTGGAAGTGATATTTCTTTAATTTCTGGAGATAAGTAGTTCTTGTAAAAATGAGTTTTACCAATCCCATACTGTCCATTAATAATAACAGCATAGTTGGTTTCAATATTCAGATATTGCTTAATTATTTCTACTTGTTCTATCTTCATTTAGGTATATTCTTAGATTCTTGATTCTGCGGTATCATTACTGCCAACGTTCTCGCGCTACAAGCAGTTTGGGACTAAATTAAGCCCATTCTTCGGATTTGCCAAATCTTCCAAATACAAAACCAATTTCAAATTAAGCCAAATCCCCAAATTGCTTGTAGCGTGTGTTAGCACTCGTTTTTTTATTTTCGATTAAAGTAAAAGTCTGCTGTCAATGATGTGGATTCCCATGGAACTTGTTCGTCCTTCGATTTTTCCATAACAGATTTCCTTACTTTTTGGAACAATTGAGTAATTGTCACATTAACTGATTTAATTTCTGAAATAAGTTCTCCTGTATAAAGTCCATTCTTACCTTCACCATCAGATGCTGTTTTGCCCGGAGATGTCGAGTATGCGATTAAAGAGCCTTTTGGTGCGTCCATAACAGCAAAACCTCTTTGTCCTAATTCTCTTCCCCAGTTTCTTTCAAACGGATTGTTACGACATGCGTCAAGAATAAGTAAGTTCACAGAAGTTTTAGCACTTTCCATATGGCTTAATATTCTGTCAACTTGGACACAGTCATATTCAACTGTTCTTTCGTTTTTCAAATTTGCATCAACAGGAATTAGATAATTTAAGCCTTTAACTTGAACACCATGTCCAGCAAAATAGAATAAGCCAACATCATACTTCTCAAGTTCAGTCCCAAAGTCGTCAATTCCAATCTTCAATTCCTTAAGGTTTGGATTCTCTGCATACATTACATCAAATCCAAGTGATTCTAGACTTTCTTTAACAGATTTTACATCATTCAAAGGATTTTCTAAATGTCCAGCAAACTCATACTGACTACATCCAACAACTAATGCAATTTTTCTTTGTTTGATTTCTTTGTTTTCATTGGTGGTTTCGCCAATTGTGATTTCTCTATAACCATATATAGATTTTCCTGCGATTATTGATTTTTCATAAAATTCAATTCCACTTGCAGAAAGATTTCTATTGTATATTTCAATTAATTGATTGACCCCTTCATCATCTGTCCTTGAAACAGGATTTATTGTTAATGATAAAAATTTTAGTAGTGCTTCTTCATCACAATGAAGTAGATTGAAACGTCTATCAGTAAAAACCCAATCATCTTCCCAGTCATAATTCATGATACGATGTTTATGAATATCATCATAAGCGTTGTCATATCTAGAGTCGTAAGACGGCATTTTTGAGAGGTCAAAAATCCTATTTAAAAAATCAGGTTCTTCAAGTCTGCCAGACCAAGAAATTTTATTGAGTGTTATTTCGTCAAAGATTGCTTGGCGAATAATTATTGAAATTTTCATTTGTAGTTCATTGTCGTTATCAATTTTAGGATTCCATGAAATTCCACGTATGTGCATGCCCATTGCAGTTGCAATTTCCATTAATTGGGTTTCAATTACTTTAATTTCTTTCTGAAAGTGGGTTTGTAGTTTAAGATAATATTTTCCAGGGACACCAATTTGAGCATCCATTAAATCAGTCATTCTATCACTACTCATTTCAAATAGAGTGTCAACATATAAAAGGTCAACACTACATTCAGAAATTAGTCGAGCAGAATCTTGTTCCCCTACATCCTTTAACCATTTATATAATTCTTTCTGCATATCGTCTTAAAATGAGTGCTAACGTTCTGGCACTACAGCGGGTTTGGGACTAAATTAAGCCCATTCTTCGGATTTGCCAAATCATCACAAATACAAAAAACAATTTCCCATTAAGGCAATTTCCCAAATCCGTTGTAGTGGCTGTTATGCGTTCGGCTTTTTTCAATTTATTACGGTAAAAGCCAGAATCTCCAACTATTCCAATATTCTCCATAGTAATAATTAAAATCTTTGTAATTCGGGTTTTTATCAAGTTTATTTATCGCCAAAAAGTTTAGGTATTCACTTTTTTGTTTAAATGTTTTTACAGAATTATTTACCAAGTTGTAGGCAAAATAATTACCATCATAATTTACATTTGAATCGCTTGTATAACCATAGACAAAGTTATCAGTTATCTTGAATTTGCTTATCTCTATCATACTAATTGGCCCTTCATCTTGAATATATGCTTGAACACCATCTACTTCTTGAATTGCTTTCGAGTGTCCAATAGGAACTCTTGCACTGTCTCCTAGACCATGATCTCCATAATAGGTAAACATAAAAAAGAAAAGAAAAACAGACATGGAAAGACCGCTTAAAAACCAAAACTTAAGTTTCTTAGTTGAAGCTTTTACAAACCAAGAATTTGGTTTATAATGTGCAATTATTTTAAAGGCCAACAGTATTAAGCTTGCATAAATACAGCTTAAAATAGAGATTTTTATTAGTTCAAATATCAAGTGAAATAATGCCATTTATATTTCTATTTTCTGTTGAGTTTGGTTAAGCTGACGCATAACGTTCTCGCGCTACAGCGGGTTTGGGACTAAATTAAGCCCTATTTTCGGATTTGCCAAATCATCCCAAATACAAAACCAACTTTCCATTAGGCCAAATCCCCAAATTGCTTGTAGCGTGTGTTAGCGGATGTTTTTTTAGCTTATCCAAGTTCTCCACTTTTCTATAACTTTCCATTTTCCATTATTTTTTTTTAGATATACCGATTTTCCGCTTCCGCATAATCTTCCGCAATAGTAATTCAATTCCACATAAGCTACTTGATTATCTAACGAAAAAACTGGAATAGTCATTTCATAGTAACTATAAGGCTGTTCTGCTTTTTTCTTGCTGATTTCTTTATCTTTTGTGGTAAAATTGATTTGTCCAACTATATTAGAGTCTATCTCTAATTTTTCTGGATTTAAGTTTTGTTTTATCAAATACAGTGAATCAACAGCTTTGAAGAATGTGGAGTTTCTGTCATAATGCATTAGGTCAGTTATTGAAACATCATTAAACGATGGTGGTGGAGGTGGAGGAATTTTGCCATTTTTTGGTTTTTCTGGAATGTATATGTTTAATCTAATCAATTCTTTACAAAGCATTTTTTTATCTTTTGCATTTTCAAAAACTTCTAGACTATCTTCCGCTATTATTACTTTAACAATTTCATTGATTTCTTTAACTGCCGATGGTGTGAATTCAATTTTGTTTTCAGAATTATTGCAACTAAAAATTGAAAAAAAAGCGATTGATAAAATTATGTTTCTCATTTTGCAGTTCTTTAAAATATACGCTAACGTTCTCGCGCTACAAGCAGTTTGGGATTAAATCAGCGTTATCTTTCGGATTTGCCAAATCTTTCTAATACAAACCAATTTTCCCATTAAGCCAAATCCCCAAATTGCTTGTAGTGTGTGTTATAGAGCGGTTGTTTTGTCGAAATTACGATTGAACCGTAAACTTTTCACGCTTCTGTTGGCAAATTCCAACTTTCAAGTTTCTGCTTTTCGGTTCGTAATTTTCGGCGTATTATTTTCAATTATTTACTTTCTAATTATAAATTCTGCGCAAAGAATTTCAAGCTTCGGCTAACAAATTCCAATTTTCACGTTCTGCTTTTCAAGTTTCTACAAGCAAGTTCCAATTTTCACGCTTCTGCTTTGTTAACTTTCTGCGTAAACAAATGTTTATTTTCCAATTGTTTTTATCTGCGTAATTTCGGCACAACTGCTCTATAACGTCTTGGCACTACAGCGGGTTTGGGACTAAATTAAGACCATTCTTCGGATTTGCCAAATCATCCAAATACAAAACCATTTTTCCATTAAGCCAAATGCCCAAATCCGTTGTAGTGGCTGTTATGCGGGGGTTGTTTCTAGCAAATATTCCTAATTATTAATCGATTTTCAGCCATATCTTTGCCGATTAAAAACCTAATTCTTGCCTAAATCTCGGCTAAATTTTATTCCCTTTTTTCGTTTCAATTTCACAATCAAAACGATTGTTTATTTTATTCTTGCAGAAACTTCAATATTTAAGTTTCAGTTTTCGCAATCCAATTTAAAACTCCAATTTAAAACTCCAATTTAAAACTCCAATTTAAAACTCCAATTTAAAACTCCAATTTTCAAGTTCTGCTTTTCAGATTCAGTTTGGAAACTCCGAAATTCAAGTTTGCTTTTCAAGTTTCTGCTTTTTCAGATTCAGTTTAGAAACTCCAATTTTAAAGTTTCCGCTTTCCAAGTTTCCAATTAAAAATCCAATTTTCAAGTTTCTGAATTTCGATTTTATGCGCAACTAAATGCTTTTTTAAAAACGTAATTTTAACCGAAATGCTCTTTTTCAACTCCCGCATAACTCATTTATATGCGAAGCAAACCTTCGCATATACACCTAAGATCGGGTAGATAAGCGAAACTTTATTTCGTTTTCTTGCTTTTCAAATATATGGTTTTTTCCTACTAGATTTTTAAACTTGATATTGAATAATTATTTTTTTGGAAGAAAAAAAAATCTAAAGAATTTTTTGGATATTAAGTATTGATTTTAAAAACAAAACGACTGAAATAATTCTCAGTCGTTCTATTATGATAATAAATAATTTACCCCAAAAAACTCTTCAATTCCTCATAAGTCTTAATCTTCACACTCACTTTATCGGCATTCATAACACTTTCAATTTGGTCTGGAATCGGAAGTGTAATACCTAAAGCAGGTTCAACAACATCTAAGAATTTAATAGGATGTGCGGTTTCTAAGAAAACACCAATCGCGTTATCGTGTTTTTGTAATTCTTTTTTCAAACCAAGATAACCCACAGCACCGTGTGGTTCTGCGATGTAACCGTCGGTATTATAAATTTGTTTTAGGGCTGTAAGTGTTTCTTCATCGGTATAACTGTACGATGAAAAATCTTTTTCAAAAGCCGTTAAATCGTTGTTGTACAATTCCTGAATTCTAATAAAGTTACTTGGGTTTCCAACGTCCATAGCGTTTGAAATTGTTGCTTTAGAAGGTTTCGGATCGTATTTTCCGCTTTCTAAGAATCTTGGTACGGTATCGTTTACGTTGGTAGCCGCTACAAAATGTTCAATTGGCAAACCTAATTTTTTTGCCATAATTCCGGCGCAGATATTCCCGAAATTTCCGCTTGGGCAAGAGAAAATCAACGGTTTGTTTTGGCTTTTCAATGCTTTGTAAGCAAAGAAGAAATAGAACATTTGTGGCAGCCAGCGCGCAATATTAATAGAATTCGCCGAAGTCAGGTTTTTATGCGCTAAAGTTTCATCTAAAAAAGCTTTTTTAACCATATCCTGGCAATCATCAAAAACGCCATCTACTTCAAGCGCTTTAATGTTTTTTCCTAAAGTCGTCAATTGTTTTTCCTGAATGTCGCTCACTTTTCCTGACGGATATAAAATCACAACATCAACACCGTCAACGCCCAGAAATCCGCTTGCAACCGCACCGCCAGTATCTCCGGAAGTCGCTACTAAAACGGTATTTTTACTGTCTTTTTTATCTTTATTAAAATACGCCAGACAACGTGACATAAATCGCGCTCCAACGTCTTTAAAAGCCATTGTAGGCCCGTGCCATAATTCTAACGAATAAATGCCATTTTCAACTTCCACAACCGGAAAATCAAAAGATAAAGTGTCTTTAATAATTTCTCTTAAATTGTCCTCCGGAATGTCATCGCCCACAAATTGGTGAATCACATCAAAAGCAATATCGTTATGGCTTAAATTCTCGATTACATTAAAAAACGCAGGATTTAAAGGCGTAATGATTTGCGGAAAATACAATCCTTTATCACTCGCCAATCCTTGTATTACAGCTTCTTTGAATGAAACTTCTGGTGCATTATGGTTTAAACTATAGTATTTCATGGTTTAATTTTAGATTTTAGATTTTAGATTTTAGAAAAAAGAGAATAGAATATAGAGCATAGAAAATAGACTTTCTGTACAATCAAATTCCAATTTTTTAAATTCCAAATTCCAATAATTATATTATTTAAGCTTCTGTTTTGTCATTTCGACTGAGGAGAAATCTCCGCAAGTAGCTCCGCTAACTAAATCGCCAATCTTTGTCGAGTTTCTCGCGGGGATTCCTCGTTCCTCGGAATGACAAACTTTGTGTGCTATACTTTGTGTGCTACAGTTTATGTTTTATACTTTACGGGACTTGGACTTCGCTCAGTCTGACAAACGTCCAAACAAATTTTTAATTCTAAATTTTTAATTTTTAATTCATTTAAAGAATCCTAACCCCATCCGGATTAATTTTCGAAACGTGAATCTCATAGGGCAAATTCATCTTTTCATAAACATCGCTCATCGCTTTGGCGATTTGGTCGGCGGTGTTTTTTCCTCGGCTAAGCGCAAAAATCGACGGGCCAGAACCTGAAATTCCGGAACCTAAAGCGCCGTTTTCTAATGCCGTTTGTTTGATTAAATCAAAACCTGGAATCAAAACGCTTCTTAAAGGTTCGACGATTTCGTCATGAAGCGATCTTCCAATCAAATCATAATCTTTGGTGTATAAACCGGCAATTAATCCGCCCACATTTCCCCATTGCATAATCGCACTTTTCAGGGAAACGTTTTGTTTCAATACCGAACGTGCATCTGACGTTTTCAACTCAATTTGAGGATGAACCACCGTTGCATACAATTCCTCCGGACTATCAATTTGGATAATATCAAGCGGTGCATAACTTCTTACCAACGTAAAGCCGCCTAAAAGGGCAGGAGCAACGTTATCAGCATGCGCGTTTCCACTTGCCAATTTTTCGCCCTGCATCGCAAACTGCACCAAATCTTTACGGGAATAAGGTCTTCCTAGTAACTCATTAATCCCGAAAACCGCTCCGGCAGAACTTGCAGCACTGCTTCCGATTCCGCTTCCGGCTTTAATGTTTTTGTAAATTTCGATTTCAAAACCAAAATCTAGTTCGTCTAAAGTTTCCAGCATTGCCAAAGCCGCAACACCCGAAACGTTTTTCTCGGTTTCCAAAGGCAAATCGGCACCGACAATTTTAGTAATACGAACGCCTTTTTGATCGACTTTTCGAACAATCATTTCATCGCCCGCATTGTCTAAGCAAAGTCCAAGTACGTCAAATCCGCACGAGAGGTTTGCAATAGTTGCCGGGCAAAAGAGTTTAATCTGTGTCATTTGTTATAAGGTTCAAAGTGGCAAAGGTTCAAAGGAACAAAGGCTTTGCCTCTAGATATTTTTATATTTAGGTTCAAAGGTTCAAGGAGGCAAAGTGACAAAGTAAAAACCTTTGAACCTTTGCACCTCTGTGCCTTTGTCCCTTTTTTTAATTATTTCCTATTCGAATTACATCCGCAAAAATTCCTGATGCTGTAACCGCAGCTCCGGCACCGGCGCCTTTGATCAATAACGGCTGGTCTACGTAGCGATCTGTGTAGAACAATACGATATTGTCTTTTCCTTCTAAATTATAGAAAGGATGATCTTTTGGAATGAATTGCAGGCCAACGCTTGCTTTTCCGTTTTCGAATTGCGCTACGTATTTTAGTCTTGAATCTTTAGATAATGCTTCTTCGTAGATTTTTCCAAAATGATCAGCATGTTTGATTAACGATGCAAAAAAGGCTTCGTTGTTTGTTGTATCCAAACATTCTGCAGGCAGGAACGATTCGTTTGCAATGGCGTCAATATCCATTTCGTAACCGCTTTCGCGAATAAGAATCAGGATTTTACGAGCCACATCGATTCCGCTTAAGTCAATTTTCGGATCCGGTTCTGTAAAACCTTGAACTCCGGCTTCTTTCACAACATCATGAAAAGAATTATTCTTGTCAAAATTGTTGAAAATGAAGTTCAGACTTCCAGATAAAACTGCCTGAATTTTGTGCACTTTATCACCGGAAGCAATTAAGTTTTTTACCGTATCGATAATCGGCAATCCCGCTCCCACATTCGTTTCAAACAAAAATGGAGCGTTGTATTGGCGTGATAAACTTTTTAGTTTTTTATAATTGTCATACGCTGATGAACAGGCAATTTTGTTACAAGTTACAACAGCAATACTTTCTTTTAAGAATTTCTCATACATTTCAGAAACACTTGCATTTGCTGTAATATCCACAAAAATACTGTTACGTAAATTCATTTCTTTAGCGCGTGCGATAAATTCTGTTGGAATGGCATGTTCGCCTTTGTCTAAAGTCGATTTCCAATCTTTCAATGAAATTCCGTCTTCGTCAAAAAGCATTTTTCTTGAGTTTGACAAAGCGATAACACGAACGTTGATTTTTAAATTATCTTTTAAAAATTTCCTTTGATTGTGAATTTGCTCGATGAATTTTTCGCCCACATTTCCAACACCCATCACAAATAAATTCAGCTGTTTGGTGTTTTCTTCGAAGAAGTTTTCATGCAAGGTATTCAACGCTTTCTTGACATCTCTTTCGTTGATTACAGTTGAAATATTACGTTCAGAAGCCCCTTGCGCAATCGCACGGATATTTACGTTATTTTTTCCTAAAGTGCTGAACATTCTACCGCTCAAACCTTGATGGTTTTTCATGTTTTCACCCACCAAAGCAATAATACAAAGATCTTTTTCTACAATGGCAGGGTCAATTTTGTTTTGAAGAATCTCCACTTCAAAAGCTCTGTTGATCGCAGCTTCGGCATTTTCAGCATCTGAATTTAAAATTCCAATACAAATAGAGTGCTCAGAAGAAGCCTGAGTAATGAAAATTACATTGATTTTTTCCTGAGACAATACTTCGAATAAACGTCTTGATGAACCTGCAACTCCAATCATTCCTGGACCTTCCAATGTTACAAGCGAAATATTATCAATATGGCTGATTCCTTTTACAACAGTATCATTTGATGAAACCTGATCAGAAATTAAAGTTCCTTCAGCTTCCGGCTCAAAAGTATTTTTGATTAAAATTGGAATATTTTTTCTTAAAACTGGCTGAATTGTCGGGGGATACAAAACTTTGGCACCAAAATGAGACAATTCCATCGCTTCCTGGTAAGAAATGGTTGCAATTGGTCGTGCTTGTTTTACAATTTTCGGGTTGGCAGTAAACATTCCGTTTACATCTGTCCAAATTTCTAATTGTGATGCATCAAGTGCTCCGGCGATAATGGCTGCAGTATAATCAGAACCGCCACGCCCTAAAGTAGTCGTGATTCCGTCAAGAGTTAAAGCGATAAATCCAGGCAAAACATTGATTTGAGCTTTATTTTCGTCAAAATAATCCTGAATCAATTGGTTTGAAATCTCAAAATTCACAACCGCTTTTCCGAAATCAGCATTTGTTTTGATAATCTCACGGCTGTCTTTATACACTACATTTTTATCGATTTGCTGGTACGCCTGTGCAATGATATAGGACGAAAGTAATTCCCCGAAACTCAAAATGGTGTCAGCTGTTCTTGGAGATAATTCGCCTAATAAGAAACACCCGTCAAGCAATGTTTCTAAGTGATTGATGATTCTTTTTACATGACTCAACAAGCTGCTTTGCTCGCTAACCGGAATTAATTCTTTTAAAGTGTCAAGATGTTTCTTTTCGATTTCAGCGACAATTTCTCTGAAACTTTCGTCATTGGCTGCTGCTCTTGCTGCTGCCAATTGCAATAAATCGGTCACTTTGCTTAAGGCAGAAACCACAACAACTAATTGATCTTGTTTAGACTTTTGGTTTATAATTTCGAGAACGAGTTTTATATTTTGAGCATTGGCAACCGAAGTTCCGCCAAATTTTAATACTTTCATTTTGATATTTTTTTTCTTTGATGCAAATATTTTTTATGTATCCAAAGCCTTTCTTCTTTTAAGAAAAAAGTATAGATAACCAGGATTATATGTAAAAATGTATACCCCTAAGGGGTAGTTGTTGTAGTAGAAATTGTTGTAGCAGCAATTGCAACTCTTGTTTGAGTTGTCATTGTAGATTGATATTTTGCGCTGTTACTTTTCATTTTTGATGTTTCAAAAGTACAGATTTTTATAAAAGCGAAAAACCTTTATTTTCTTTTTGCGAATATTTTAATAATTCAAATCTCATTGATTTAATATTGAGCTTTTGTTAAGATTGAATATCATAAATTACCGGATTCGTATATTTAAACCCGTATTTATTGGAAATGTATAGCCTTAAAAAGCTGATTCTAATCGAAATATTGCGAAAAAATCGTCATTAGTCTATAAAATAAGTAGGAAATTGATTTTTTGAAATAAGTTTTGAAGGGTGATTTACATAAAAAATGAAAGAGATTTTTGTATGATAAGTATTGTGAAATAGATAAATGTGCTGAATTTGGTTGGCTTAAATTTTTATTATTATGAACAAATGTTGCTTTTTAATATTGATTTGCTGAATTTTGATGCCTTAAATTAAAAATGACATGAGAGAAGTCCATTATATAAGTACTGAAACCTTAAATTTAGAAGATTTACAAGAAATTATTGGCAATCAAAAAATGCTTGAATTATCTGAAGAAGCTAAAGTAAACGTTCAGAAATGCCGTGATTATTTAGACAAGAAAATGGCTTCACATTCTGAACCTATTTACGGAATCAATACTGGTTTTGGATCACTTTGTAATGTAAAAATATCAAATGAGAATTTGTCAAAACTTCAGGAAAACCTGGTAAAATCGCACGCTTGCGGAACAGGAGAAGAAGTTCCTTCAGCAATTGTGAAGATGATGTTACTGCTTAAAATCCAATCTTTAAGCTACGGACATTCAGGAATTCAGTTGCAAACAGTAAATCGTTTGGTTGATTTCTATAATAATGATATTCTTCCTGTTATTTATACACAAGGTTCGTTAGGAGCTTCGGGAGATTTGGCTCCATTAGCCCATTTATCGTTACCGTTATTAGGAGAAGGTGAAGTACTTTTTGAAGGAAAAAAAGTGGCTTCTGCCGAAGTTTTAAAACATTTTAATTGGGACCCCATTGTTTTACAGTCAAAAGAAGGTTTGGCTTTGTTGAATGGAACTCAGTTTATGAGTGCTTATGGAGCTCACATCTTAATAAAAGCGTATAAATATTCGTATTTGGCAGATTTAATCGGAACTATTTCTTTGGAAGGTTTTGATGGAAGAAGCGAGCCTTTTAACGAATTGATTCATTTTATTCGTCCTCACAAAGGACAAATTGTAACTGCACAGCGTATCAATGAATTTTTAGAAGGAAGTGAAATTATTGCTCAGGAGAAAAAACACGTTCAGGATCCTTACTCTTTCCGTTGTATGCCTCAGGTTCATGGCGCTTCGAAAGATGCGATTGATTACGTTCGAAAAGTATTCAAAACCGAAATTAACTCGGTTACGGATAATCCAAATATATTTATTGAAGCCGATCAAATTATTTCTGGTGGAAATTTCCATGGACAACCTTTAGCTTTAGCCTTAGATTTTATGGCAATTGCTTTGGCAGAACTAGGAAGTATTTCTGAAAGAAGAACCTATCAATTGATTTCAGGTTTAAGAAATCTTCCGGCATTTTTGGTTGACAATCCGGGATTAAATTCAGGATTTATGATTCCGCAATATACCGCTGCAAGTATTGCAAGTCAGAACAAACAACTGGCAACTCCTTCAAGTATTGACAGTATTGTTTCGAGCAACGGGCAGGAAGATCACGTGAGTATGGGCGCAAACGGAGCAACAAAGGCGTTGCGCGTTATGGATAATTTAGAGCGTATTTTAGCGATTGAATTAATGAATGCTTCTCAGGCAATTGCTTACAGAGAGCCTTTAAAATCAAGTGATTTCATCGAAATGTTCTTAAGCAGTTATAGAGAAGTGGTGCCTTTGGTTAAAGAAGACAGAATCTTGCATTACGATATTGAAAAGACAGTTGCGTTTTTAAATAGTTTCCAAATAGAAAACGATTTGTTAACAATGGCTTAACATTGTAAAATAATATTGAAGTAATTTTGCACTATCAAAAATATAAAAATGTCAATAAACAGTATTTTCCAATTTTTAGTGCCGAAAGACAAGAAATTCTTTCCACTTTTTGAAGAGGCTTCAAGCAATTTAATTGAACTAGCTTCTAATTTACACGAAGCTGTAAACCTTCCATTAAAAGAAAGAGAAGTTCTTTTTCAAAAAATTGATGAATTAGAGCAAAAAGGAGAAGACATTACGCGTCAAACCAATCTTGAATTGAGCAGAAACTTCATTACGCCATTTGATAGAGAGGATATTCACACTTTAATTACTTCTATTGATAATGTTGCTGATTACCTTCACGGTGCAGCAAGCAGAATGAGATTGTATCAGGTTGATAAGATTACAAAATCGATCAGAAAGATGACAGAAATCAATCTTGAAGCTTGTCAGAATATTGACAGTGCTGTAAAAGAATTGAGAAATTTAAAGAATTTTAAAGTCATTAAAGATGCTTGTGCCAGAATTAATAAATTGGAAAACAAGTCAGACAACGTTTATAACAAAGCAGTTTTTGAAATTTTTGAAAACGAAACAGATGCTAAAAATATTATCAAATATAAAGAAGTGTTATCTGTTTTAGAATCAGCAACAGACAAATGTAAGAGTGTTGCAAACATACTGGAATCTATTTCTGTAAAACATTCTTAATTCAATTTATTTCATTCTGAAGTTATAATTTTATGACGCTACTTATAATTATTATAGTATTAGCTTTAATTTTTGATTACATCAATGGTTTTCATGATGCGGCAAATGCTATAGCTACCGTTGTTGCTACAAAGGTTTTAACGCCTTTTCAGGCCGTACTTTGGGCAGCATTTTTTAACTTTTTGGCTTATTGGGTTTTCGGATTTGGTGTTGCGGATACAGTTGCAAAAACAGCGCACACTATGGAGATTAACCTTGTTGTAATTCTTGCCGGTGTTATCGCGGCTATTTGTTGGAATTTATTGACCTGGTGGTTAGGAATTCCTTCTAGTTCATCGCATACATTAATTGGTGGTTTTGCAGGAGCCGCAGTTGCTCACGCTATCGCTGTACACGGTTTCTCAGGTTATATTGGCGAAGATGGAACTACACACTATTGGTACGAAATCGTAAGTTGGTACAAGGCAGGAAAAGATGGCGGAATGCCTTCGGGAGTTCTTATTATTATTGCTTTTATTGTTTTAGCACCTTTATTGGGAGCTTTAGCTTCTTATTTAATATCGATTTGGTTATTAAATGCTTCTCGTAAAAGTATTTTTCCTAAAATATTTACTGTAGCATTAATGATTGCAACAGTATGGATTGTTAGTAACCTAATGGTTCCTTATGCTGATATTGAAAAGCCTCGTTTTGAATCTCATTTTTGGAGTGTCGCTTTTGATCCACATAATATTAAATGGTTTTTAGTAGCCTTTATTATCTTAACAGTTAGTGCTTTTTGTTTAATATTTAGCAGCTTAAATCTTCATCAGGCAGATGCTGCATTGAAAAAAATGCAATTATTATCTTCTGCAGCCTTTAGTTTAGGACACGGTGGGAATGATTCTCAAAAAGTTATGGGTATTATTGCTGCAGCTGTAGCGGTTTATATTAATACAAATCCTGGGGTTCATATGGATTCATGGTTAAATGTTGTATTGCCAAATGATGATGCGGGAATTAAAGGTGTAATGCCAGGCTGGATTCCATTGGCATGTTATTCTGCAATTGCTGCGGGAACTTTGAGTGGTGGGTGGAAAATCGTGAAAACGATGGGTTCTAAAATTACAAAAGTAACTTCATTTGAAGGTGTTGCTGCTGAAACTGCAGGTGCATTGACACTTTATTTTACAGAACATTTAAAGATTCCGGTAAGTACAACACATACGATTACAGGTTCTATTATCGGGGTTGGATTAACAAAACGTGTATCTGCCGTTCGTTGGGGGGTAACCGTAAGTTTGATCTGGGCTTGGGTACTAACAATTCCTATTTCGGCAATTTTGGCTGGATTTGTATACTTTATATTGAGTGTATTTGTTTCTTAGTAAAATGATTTATGTGCAATGTGAGATGTAAAATCGCATTTTATCGACATAAAAAAAGCCGATTTCAATTTGAAATCGGCTTTTTTATTTAAATTCTAATAATTCTGAATTCCATATCCAATGTTTGACACGCTTTTCAGATTTGGTATTTGGAATTTCCCTCTTGGAATTTGTTAAATTTTATTTCCTGAAATTCTTATGATTGTGCTTGCGCTTGTAATGTGTTTCTTTTAAGTTGGTTTTATCTTTCGAAATAATACTAATTGTACCGTCAATTTCTAGTGTACAAAGCTTTATATCTGTTAAATGTTCTAAACCATGTTCACGTGCCGCTTCTTTTAGTTCTTCGTGTGAAATGTCTAATTTGCTCAAAGCATTAAAATCCAATGTTCCATTATGAATTAGGATTTCAGGTTTGTCTAAAAGCAAATCGTTAGCTAGTTTATATTTGTGAGTCAGTTTTTTAATGATAAAGTTAATCACAAATAAAGCCAAAGCGGCGACTAATCCGCCCCAAAGACTGGTGTCGGGGCCAACCATTGCATTTTGAACCGAATTACTAATTAATAAAATTAAAATAATATCGGCGGTGTTCAATTGCGAGAGTTCTTTCTTTCCGAAGATTCGCAAGGCTATTGTCATGAAAAAGTATACCGCGAGACTTCTGAAAATAATATCTAAATAGGGGTTAAGCATTGTTTTTTATTTTAAAGGTAAAAAAAAACTTTGTCAAAGTTTTAAACTTTGACAAAGCTGATAAATTATTTATAGGATATTAGGTTTAGATAAACTTAATTACAATTTGAAATTTTTCTCGATTGCTTTGATCATTTCTCCGGCAACATCTTTATTTGTTGCTCCCTCAATTCCTTCAAGTCCCGGAGAAGAGTTTACCTCAAGCAATAACGGCCCTTTTGAAGAACGAATAATATCTACACCGGCAACTTTTAAGTCCATCGCTTTTGCGGCCTTAATGGCGATCTTTTTTTCTTCGGCGGTTACTTTAATCACTGACGCTGTTCCGCCAAGATGAATATTTGCCCTAAATTCACCCGGCATTGCCTCACGCTGAATCGCAGCTACTACTTTTCCGTCAATTACAAAACAACGAATGTCTTTTCCGTTGGCTTCTTTGATAAATTCCTGAACTAAAATATTAGCATTTAAGCTTTTAAAAGCATTGATAACACTTTCTGCTGCTTTTTTTGTTTCTGCCAAAACAACGCCTTTTCCTTGTGTTCCTTCTAATAATTTTACGATTAAAGGGGAGCCTCCAACCATTTTAATCAAATTGTCTGTATCCAAAGGTGAATTGGCAAATCCTGTTGTCGGAATGTCAATTCCGCTATTTAAAAGTAATTGAAGTGAATATAATTTATCACGTGATTGTGTTATGGCTGTAGCCGAATTTAAAACAAAAACTTTTAAAGCTTCAAATTGGCGCGTTAAGGCACAACCGTAAAAAGTAATACTCGGTCTAATTCTTGGGATAATTGCATCAAACTGATTTAATATTTTTCCGCCACGATAATGAATCTCCGGAGTTTTTGCATCCAATTTCATGTAACATTCTTTGATGTTTAAAAAATGCATTTCGTGGCCGCGCATTTCTCCGGCTTCCATGATTCTTTTATTACTGTATAACTCAGGATTACTTGCTAAAAGTCCGATTCGTAAGCCAGAAGTCGCTTTTTCTGAATTTTGGTATAATTCTTTTAGGGCTTCCATTGTTGGTTGTCCCAACATGTATTTTTCTTCAGGATCAACCAATACACGTCCGCTCATGGCTTCGCGCCCTAAAAGCATGCGAAAACCCATTGAGTCACGATTGGTCAAAGTCATTTCGATTGGCCATTTTACATCGCCAATTTTTAGGTTGGTTTGAATGACGTAACGATGTTCTCTAAAACCACTAGAGCTTTTTACAATTCTTTTGTCAACCAACGGAGCTTCGCAATGAATGATGGTTTTTATATTATTCTGAATTGGATTAATATCAAATTTCACCCAATTGGCATCATTTTTTATAAAAGGGGCTATGTTTATGGCGTGCATTGCAGAAGTTTTGGCACCAGAATCAACACGAGCCTTGATTGTCGGGATTCCTAGTTCTGGAAATGAGCACCATTCTTCACTGCCTAAAATGACTTTGTTTTGAAGCATACGTTGTTTTTATTATAGAATTTATTATTTCAAAAGTAGCTATTTGCTTTTACTAAAGATAGCAAATTATCTAAAAAAAATACCCGTTATGTTATGAAAACGTAACGGGTAGATTATATTTGTTATAAATTTAAACTAATTTATTGATTTGTCGGCTCTTCGGCTTTATGAATTTCTACCGAAAGTTCTTGAGAATCATCTTTTAAATCCATCATAATTTCATCACCAGAATGGATTTTAGAAGTTATAATTTCTTCCGCTAACAAATCTTCAACATATTTCTGAATCGCTCTTTTAAGTGGTCTTGCACCAAATTGTCTGTCAAAGCCTTTTTCTGCAATAAATGCTTTTGCTTTGTCGGTTAAACTTAAAGTGTATCCTAATTCTGCAATACGAGAATATAATTTTTTAAGTTCGATTTCGATAATCAAATCAATATCAGCTTTTTCTAAAGCGTTGAACACAATTACGTCATCAATTCTGTTTAAGAACTCAGGAGCGAAGGTTTTTTTCAATGCATTTTCGATAATGCTTTTTGAGTTTTCATCAGCCTGAGCCACTTTCGCAGCAGTTCCGAATCCTACACCTTGTCCAAAATCTTTTAACTGACGTGCTCCAACATTAGAAGTCATAATGATAATAGTATTTTTAAAGTCAATTTTGCGACCTAAACTATCTGTCAAATAACCATCATCTAAAACCTGAAGCATCATGTTGAATACATCTGGATGCGCTTTTTCGATCTCATCTAAAAGAACAACACAATATGGTTTTCTACGAACTTTTTCAGTCAATTGACCACCTTCTTCGTATCCTACGTATCCCGGAGGCGCTCCAACTAAACGGGAGATTGCAAATTTCTCCATGTATTCGCTCATGTCAATACGAATTAACGCATCTTCAGAATCGAATAGCTCTTTTGCTAAAACTTTCGCTAATTGCGTTTTACCAACACCAGTCTGACCTAAGAAAATGAAGGAACCAATTGGTTTGTTCGGATCTTTAAGTCCGGCTCTGTTACGTTGAATAGAACGTGCAATTTTTAGAACTGCTTCATTTTGACCAATTACTTTATTCTGAATCAATTCAGGTAATTTTGCCAATTTGTTGCTTTCTGTCTGTGCAATTCTGTTCACTGGAATTCCGGTCATCATCGAAACAACATCGGCTACATTATCTTCTGTAACTTCAATTCTGTTGTTTTTAGAATCTTCTTCCCATTGCTCTTGTGCGACAGCTAAATCTTTTTCGATACGTTTTTCATCATCGCGAAGTTTGGCAGCTTCTTCATATTTTTGTTTTTTAACAACCATATTTTTCAGCTCACGAACTTCTTCTAACTGACGCTCTAAATCTAAAATTTGTTTTGGAACATCAATATTGGTGATATGAACACGAGATCCTGCTTCGTCAAGAGCATCAATAGCTTTGTCCGGTAAAAAACGCTCAGACATGTATCTGTTTGTTAATTTAACGCAGGCTTCAATAGCTTCCTTAGTATAAGTTACGTTGTGATGATCTTCGTATTTGTCTTTTACATTGTTCAAAATAGCAATCGTTTCTTCAACAGAAGTTGGTTCTACAATAACTTTCTGGAAACGTCTTTCTAAAGCACCGTCTTTTTCAATATATTGTCTGTACTCATCTAGAGTTGTAGCACCAATACATTGAATTTCGCCTCTCGCTAAAGCAGGTTTGAACATGTTTGAAGCATCTAGTGAACCAGTTGCTCCACCAGCACCTACAATCGTGTGAATTTCATCAATAAAAAGAATGATATCGTCATTTTTTTCAAGTTCGTTCATTACGGCTTTCATTCTTTCTTCAAACTGACCGCGGTATTTTGTCCCTGCTACTAAACTGGCAAGATCAAGTGTAACGACACGTTTGTTGAAAAGAATACGAGATACTTTCTTTTGAATGATACGCAAAGCAAGTCCCTCTGCAATAGCAGATTTACCAACTCCAGGCTCTCCAATAAGTAGCGGGTTGTTCTTTTTTCTACGGCTAAGGATTTGCGAAACACGTTCAATTTCTTTTTCGCGTCCTACAACCGGATCTAGTTTTCCTTCCTCGGCCATTTCTGTTAAATCTCTCCCAAAATTATCTAAAACCGGAGTTTTAGATTTTTTGTTTGACTTATTGGCTGGATTGTTAAAACTACTTTCTTTAAGACTGTCATCTTGTCCTGAATCGTCATTATACGATTCGTTTCTTGGCAAGTTTTCTAAGAATTCTTCTTCGTTTGGAGTCATATTTAAATATTGTTCTTTAGCTATGTCATAATCTATTTTTAGTTTATTCAATAGCTTGGTTGTTGGATCGTTTTCGTTTCGTAAGATACATAAAAGCAGGTGTGCCGTGCTTATCGATGAACTTTGAAATACTTTAGCTTCAAGAAAAGTTGTCTTCAGGGCTCTTTCTGCCTGTCGTGTAAGATGAAGATTTTTCTTTTCAGCATTTACTTCAACGCTCTGATTGGCTGGACTCAGTATTTCTACCTTCCTGCGTAAATGATCTAGGTCGACTGCTAGGTTATTAAGTATATGAATAGCTTTTCCGTTACCATCTCTTAAAATGCCTAGCATTAGATGTTCAGTACCAATAAAGTCGTGACCTAAACGAAGGGCTTCTTCCTTACTGTATGTAATAACATCTTTTACTCTTGGTGAAAAATTATCATCCATAATATATAATTGGTATTGTAAATTTAGTGAATTACAGTTGGAAAAACAAAAACCGTACCCTTGTAGAACTCCTGACAGCTAATTGACAAAAAAAATAACAATAAAAGAGTTAAAAAACGCTTAATTTATTAACTAAAAGAGTAAAAAAAGTTGTTAATAAATCATTGAAATAAGTGTAAGGAAATAGCTGAAAAAATTCGAAAAAAACGTATCTTGGCACGCTTTGAAACTAATATAATTATTTAATATAACAACTTATGTCTGAAGGAGAAAAGTTAATTCCTATTAACATAGAAGATGAAATGAAATCAGCTTACATCGATTATTCGATGTCAGTAATCGTATCAAGAGCACTTCCGGATGTTAGAGATGGCTTGAAACCAGTGCATCGAAGAGTTCTTTACGGAATGTATGACTTAGGAGTAACATCAAGATCTGCCCACAAAAAATCTGCGAGAATCGTAGGAGAGGTTCTGGGTAAGTATCACCCACACGGAGATACCTCTGTTTATGATGCCATGGTTCGTATGGCTCAGGAATGGAGTATGCGATATTTATTAGTGGATGGCCAGGGTAACTTTGGTTCTGTTGATGGTGACAGCCCGGCAGCAATGCGTTATACTGAGGCCAGAATGCGCAAAATCTCAGAAGATATCATGGCAGATATCGAAAAGGAAACGGTTGACTTTCAATTGAACTTTGACGATACATTATATGAGCCAAAAGTGATGCCAACAAGAGTTCCTACTTTATTAGTAAATGGAGCAACAGGTATTGCAGTTGGTATGGCAACTAATATGCCACCACACAATTTAACTGAAGTAATCAATGGTACGTTAGCTTACCTTGATAATAACGATATTGAAATAGACGAATTAATAACACATATTAAAGCTCCGGATTTTCCAACCGGAGGTGTAATATATGGTTATGAAGGAGTTCGTGAAGCTTTTAAAACTGGTAGAGGTCGTATTGTAATGCGTGCTAAAGTTGGTTTTGAAGAAGTTGACGGAAGAGAATGTATTATTGTTACCGAAATTCCATATCAGGTTAACAAAGCCGAGATGATCAAACGTACGGCTGATTTAGTTAACGACAAAAAAATTGAAGGTATTGCGAATATTCGTGACGAATCTGATAGAAATGGGATGCGTATCGTTTACATCCTGAAACGTGATGCTACGCCAAACGTAGTTTTGAATACCTTATATAAATTTACATCATTACAATCTTCTTTCAGTGTAAATAATATTGCACTGGTAAAAGGCCGCCCACAAATGTTGAATCTGAAAGATATGATTCACTATTTTATTGAGCACCGCCATGATGTAGTGGTTCGCAGAACGCAATTTGAATTACGCAAAGCGGAAGAAAGAGCGCATATCTTAGAAGGTTTAATTATTGCTTCTGATAATATTGATGAAGTAATTGCTATCATCAGAGGGTCTAAAAACACAGAAGAAGCTCGTGAGAAATTAATCGAAAGATTCAGTTTGTCAGATATTCAGGCTCGTGCTATTGTTGAGATGCGTTTACGTCAGTTAACAGGTCTGGAACAAGACAAGTTAAGAGCTGAATTCGAAGAATTAATGAAGTTAATCGAGCACTTAAAAGCGTTATTAGCTGATGTTAATTTAAGAACTGCTTTAATAAAAGAAGAACTTGAAGAAATTCGTGAGAAATACGGAGATGAGCGTCGTTCTCAAATTGAATATTCTGGTGGAGATGTAAGTATTGAAGATTTAATTGCTGATGAGAATGTTGTTATTACAATTTCGCATGCAGGTTATATAAAACGTACCAACTTAACAGAATACAAAACTCAGAACAGAGGAGGAGTTGGGCAAAAAAGCGCAGGAACTAGAGATCAGGATTTCCTTGAGCATATGTTCGTTGCAACCAACCACCAATATATGATGTTCTTTACGCAAAAAGGAAAATGTTTCTGGATGCGTGTTTACGAAATTCCGGAAGGAAGCAAAACTGCAAAAGGTAGAGCAATCCAGAATTTAGTAAACATTGAAAGTGATGATAAAGTTAAAGCTTTCATCTGTACACAAGATCTAAAAGATAAAGATTACATCAACAGTCATAATCTTGTAATGGTTACCAGACAAGGTCAGGTTAAGAAAACTTCTTTGGAGAAATATTCTAAACCTAGGGTAAATGGTGTTGCTGCTATTACTATTAAGGAAGGTGACGAATTAATGGGAGCTCAATTAACAAATGGAGAAAGCCAAATTATCTTAGCAGTTAAGTCTGGTAAATTGGTTCGTTTTGAGGAAACCAAAACGCGTCCTATGGGAAGAACGGCTTCAGGAGTTCGTGGAATTACCTTAAAAGACGATACTGATGAAGTAATTGGTATGGTTACTGTAGATAAAAACGATATTAATGATTCGCAAATCTTAGTTGTAACTGAAAATGGTTACGGAAAACGTACCAAATTAGTTGACGAAGATGGTGAAGATGTTTACAGAATCACAAACCGTGGAGGTAAAGGTGTTAAAACACTTAATATCACGGAGAAAACAGGTAAACTTATTTCTATTAACGCAGTAACTGACGCTGATGATTTAATGATTATCAATAAATCTGGATTAACAATTAGAATGGCTATTGAAGATTTACGCGTTATGGGTCGTGCAACGCAAGGTGTTCGATTAATTAACTTAAAAGGTAAAGATTCTATCGCTGCTGTAACAAAAGTGATGAAAGATGATGTTGAAGAAGTTGTTGTTGACGAAGAAGGAAATGTAGTTGGTCCAGTTATTGAAAGAGTTAAGCCTGATTTAGAGGTTCTTGAAGATGACGGAACGGCTGAAGACGACGAGGAAGATGATTCTCAAGAAGAAATTGAAGAAGAGGATGATTCTGAAGAAGAAGAGTCAGAGGAATAAATAGAAATTAAAGAAAATTAAAATTAAATACACAAATTGAATATTATGAAAAGTAAATATGTAATACTTGCATCAGCATTATTGATCTCAGTAGCTACTTTTGCTCAAAAAGATCAAATTAAAAATGCTGAAAAAGCATTAAAAAGCGGAGATGCTCAGGGAGCAATTACGATATTAAAAGACGCTGAAAACTTGGTAGTAAATGCCAAAGATGTTGAACAGGCACAATACTATTCTGTACAAGGAAATGCTTATTTAGATTTAGCAAATAAGAAAGTTGATGAAAGTAAAAACTTGTTACTTGCAGCTGAGAGTTATAAAAAGTTAATTGATGTTGAAAAAGCATCTGGAAAAGTAAAGTATTCTACTCAGGCTGCTGCTTCAATAACTGATATTAAAGGTAAATTGATCAATTCAGCTATTGCTGATAGTCAGGCAAACAAACACTCAGAAGGAGCGAAAAAATTGTATGAGGCTTATTTGTTGGATAAAAAAGACACCATCAATTTGTATTATGCAGCTTCTACAGCAGTAAATGCTCAGGATTATGATACAGCCTTACCAATGTATGACGAATTGAAAAAAATAAACTATTCAGGTAAAGGAACAAGTTATACAGCAGTAAATAAAGCTTCAGGTAATGAAGATGGTTTTAATACTGCTAAAGAAAGAGATTTAGCCGTAAAAATTGGAACTCACGAAAAACCTAAAACGGAAGCAATACCTTCTAAAAGAGGAGAGATTTACAAAAATTTAGCTTTAATTTTAGTTCAGAAAGGTCGCACCGAAGATGCAAAACAAGCTATTGCTGATGCTAGAAAAACAAATCCGGATGATACTTCTTTGATTCTTACAGAGGCAAATTTATATCTTGATAGTAAAGACTTTGTGACTTATAAAAAATTAGTTGGAGAGGCTTTGCAAAAAGACCCAAACAATGCTGACTTGATTTTTAACTTAGGAGTAATTAGTGCAAGTGCGAAGAATAATGAAGATGCTGAAAAATATTATTTAAAAGCTATCGAAATTAATCCAAATTACACAAACGCATATCTTAATCTTTCAGCGTTAAAATTGGAAGCAGAGAAACCAATTATTGATGAAATGAATAAATTAGGTACTTCTGATAAAGATACAAAGCGTTATGAGGTATTGAAAAAACAAAGAGAAAATGTTTTTAAAGGTGTTATTCCTTATCTTAAAAAAGCACACGAACTAGATCCTAAAAATGATGATGTTTCTAAAACATTATTAGGGGTTTACAAAGCTTTAGAAATGACTGCTGAAGCAAAAGCATTGAAAGCAACAATGAATTAAGAATAATTTCTTAACTAAGAATATTAAAAAAACCATCAGTCTCGGCTGATGGTTTTTTTATGTCTAAAAAACAGTACATACTTTTAACTAACCAGAGTTGCGGTTAATGTAATTGTAGTGTTTAAAAGTTTAGAAATAGGGCAAATTTCTTTTGCTTTTGCAGCTGTTTTTTCAAATTCTTCAGCTGAAATAGATGGTACTTTTCCTTTTAAATCCAGATGAATTAGAGTTATTGTTCCGTCTTCAAAAGTGACTGTAGCTTCTGTGGATAGATCATCTGCTGTAAAGCCTCCTTCATTTAGTAAAAAGCTTAACTGCATTGTAAAACAACCCGAATGCGCTGCTGCGACTAACTCCTCCGGATTAGTTCCAACTCCATCTGCAAATCTGGTTTTAAATGATAATTGTGCATTATCTAAAGTGGTACTTTGCGTACTAATAGTTCCTTTGCCTTCCATGCCGGTTCCTTGCCAGTTGGCATTTGCTTTTCTAGTAAATTTCATTTTATTCTATTTTAGAAATTAATATATTTTGATAAAGTATTGATTATCAAATATAACTAATATTTTTAAGTAATAGTTTATCAATTTGTTACTTGAAAGTAAATACATAAAAAAAAGGTGTAATGAATATATTTTCATTACACCTTTCTGGTTTTTTTAGCTTAAAATTAAATCTTATTCCTGATTTAAATTACGTAATTGCTTCAATTTGTCTTTCCATACGTCAAGACTTTCTTTGTGAATTGCAATGTTTTTACGAACTTCCAGAACAATTGAATTTTCTTTCTTAGCGTTTTTAGTATTTGTAAAAAACTGAATGTTATTTTCTAATTGAAAGATTTCATTTTGAACTTCTTCAATCTTACGCATTAAGAAAATCTTTTCATTATCTAGCTTACGAGTATCGTTACTTTCTGATAAAGAATCGATTCTGTTAGAAAAACGCATCATTTCAGTTTCTTTCTTGCTTAAACTTAGTTTTTCAAAAAGAGCATCTAAAATTTTATTGAATTTCCCTTCAATATGACGTCTTGAAAATGGTACTTTTCCAAATCCTTTCCAGTTTTCAATATGCAATTTAATAGCGTCTAGATCTGTTTTGTGATCGCCTGTTAACTGATAAGCTCTTAAGATATCCAAATACGCTTTTTTATTATCAAAAGCAGCTACTTCGTCACCGTTTTCCTCGGATTTGTGCTCTTTTAATTTATTGAAATAATGGTTACACGCATCTTTAAATTCTTTCCAGATTTTATCTGAATATTTTTTAGGAACATGACCAATTTGTTTCCACTCTTCCTGAATTTGCTTCATTATTGGAGTAGTAGCGCCAAAATCAGTACTTTCCTGTAGTTCTTTTGCTTTGGCAACAAGAGCCATTTTTTTGTTTAAATTGTCGTTTTGATCTTTTTTAATGTCTTTGTAAAATGAATTTTTAAAAGAATTAAAGTTTCTAACGGCAGTTTTAAAAGCAGCCCAGGTATCTTCGTTAACTTCAGATGGAACTTTTCCGGCAGCAAAAAACTCATTTCTCAATGCTTCTACTTTTTGTATTTGCACAAGCCATTGCGAGTGCGAGCCCACTTTTTCAGTAGCTAAAACTTCAAGTGTAGCAATGATTCCTTTTTTAACTTCAAGGTTTTTTTGCTCGCTTGCCCTTTGGCTTTCAAACAAAAGTTCTCTTTTGTCGTGGATTTTTTTAGTCAGTTCACTGAATTTATTCCAGATTGCATCTCGATGTTCCTTAGAAACGGGCCCGATGTCTTCTTTCCAGATTCTGTGTAAATCCTGTAGTTCGCGGAATGCTTTGCTTATGTCAGTTTCGTTTACCAATTCTTCAACACGTGCAATTATTTTTTGTTTTTGATCTAAATTATATTTAAAATCAAGATCTCTGGCTTCACGGTCTAAATGCAGATAATCATAGAAATTTTCTACATGAAAATGGTAATTATTCCAAACGTGATTGTATTTGTCTTTTGGGATTGCTCCGGCATTTTTCCATCTTTCTCTTAAATCATTAAAATGTTTAAGTGTGTCTTTGATGTTTTCCTGCGGGTTTATAAGTTCTTTTAGTTCTTCAACAATAGCAAGTCGATTCTCTAAATTTGATTTTAAATTGGTTTGCAAATGTTTAAAATGTGCATTCCTTTTTTCTCTGAAAATATTATAATATTCATCAAATTTAGATTTTAGTGGAGAATGATATTCAAATTCTTCATTAGGATCTTGTTTTGAAGCGTTAAATTCCTCTTTTTTCTCCTCTATAAGATGATTGAATTGTAGTAAAAATGATTTTTTAATTTCTTCTATATGATCTTTTACAGACATTACTTTATCTGTATTGACTAGTTTTTTTAATTCATCAACAAGCGCATCTAACGAAAAAGTATCATAATCCTGCATAGGAATGTCATGACGCTCTTTTAGTGTTTCATCTTCACTTTCTTCAGCATTTGAATTTGTTATAGCGTCAAGTGCAGTTTGATGATTGGTTTCTGCCACTTCTCCCGTACTTTCTATTTCATTTTCAGTAAGTGAAATTTCATTTTCCGGCACTGTTTCAGTAACCGATGTTTCAATTGCATCATTTTGTGTAGAATCGCTAATTTCGATTCCTGATTTTCCGTCTGCATCTTGCAGGTTATCATTCTTTTCTTCTAACATCTTAAATGTATAAGGTTTTTATTTTAAACATTGCGAAAGATAGTAAAGGTGTTTCTAAATACAAAATAATTCCCTTATTTATAACAGAATTCACGATAAAATTCTTATTTTATATAATCATATTGTACATATCATATAAAGTTTTAAATCTTTATTTAAAGTAAATGTAAATTGAATATGAATAATCAAATTAGTAAAATGTTGAATAATTTTAGGTTATATTGAAAGGAGCCTGGTTTTTAATAGCATTGTATAGTATTGTTTAAGAATAAAACTAAAATAAAATCAGAACACCGCCTTCTATACCAAAATTATATGTTTTATCTCCACCAAACGCAACACTTGGATGAATATAGACCAGATTAGTAGGTGTTATTCTTCTGCCATACTCTATGTATGCATTATTTTGATACCCATTTAGCGTATTATTATATCGCAATGCAACATCACCTGCAACCCAGTTTTTACCAAAAAAATGAAAAAATACACTTTCAAGAACGGCAATGCTAATATCGTTACGTTGACTTGAACCGGCAAAACTTTGTTGGTATTCAAAGGAAGAAATCCATAGATATTTTTTGTCATTAAAATATCTACCATAAAAAAAGGCAGGCATCACGACCCATTTTCCGGATCCAAAAGCCGGATCTGATGCAGAATTAGCATAAACTCTTGTTCTGACTGCAATACCCTGACTGTTTTTCATAAAAGGTATATAACTAATACCCATACCAACATCTCCAAGTCCTGTTTTGTTTGTGTCATTAGTATTGGCGGATATTATAGGAAGATCAAATCTTAAATTCCATGCTTTGCTGCCTATAGGTACTAAACCACGTACCTGCGTGGTATTAAAGGAACCATTATCTGTATCCAGATATTCGTTGAAAAAAAGTAAAGTTTGCAGATAATATCGAAATCGAGGTTCTGTAAATGGAATTTTTTCTTCCACTTCTGTACCTTGTGCATTCGAAGATAAAATTCCTAGAAGAACAAAAATATAGAGTAAATATGTCTTTTTCATAACTATCTATTAATGAGTAGTCTAAGTTACGAAAATTACTTTAACATTTTATTGGCTCTCGTTTTTTTTTATTTATTCCAGATTTTCCAGGCTTTTTCTGCCTGAAAAATAAGCATGTCATAACCATTTTTGGTAATTGCTCCGTTTTTTTTAGCATTCTTCATAAACTGAGTTTCCGCCGGATTGTAGATTAAATCGTATGCAATGTGCTTATCAGTAAAAAATTCGTAAGGCAAATCAGGACAGGCTTCAATATTAGGACTTGTGCCAACTGGGGTACAATTGATTATGATTTGAAAATTATCAAAAGTGGTGGCATTGATTAAGTTATAATCAATAATGTTTTCTTTTGCTTCTCTAGAAACGAAAGTATAGGGAATGTTAAGTTCATCAAGTGCAAATGCTACACCTTTTGATGCGCCGCCAGTTCCTAAAATAAGTGCTTTTTTGTGGTGAGGTTCCAATAATGGCTTTAATGATTTTTTAAAGCCATAATAATCAGTATTGTATCCTTTTAGCTTTCCGTTTTTGGTAAATTTAATGGTATTTACAGCACCTATCAAGGCTGCTTTTTTTGAAAGTTTATCTAAAAAAGGAATCACTTGTTCCTTATACGGAATAGTAACATTTAATCCTTTTAGATCCGGATTGTTTTTAATCAGTCCTTTAAAATGATTGATTTCAGAAATATCAAAATTTTCGTAGCTATTGCCGGCAAAAACTTCGTCGCTAAATTTTTCGGTAAAATATCCTTTGGAAAATGAGTAACTAATATTACGACCTAATAAACCAAAACGTCTTCTTAAAATATCAATCATTATTATTTTCTATGTTTTTCAATATAATTTTTAACCATTTTTTTTGCCCAAACAACCGGAAATAAATCTTCAATTAAAATATAATTGTCAAAGTTTAAACGTAATGCATTGCTTAAGTGGAATTTTGCTTTCGTATTATCCTGAATCATAAAATATAATCCCGCCAGACGATATTCGATTTCATTTTCTTCAGGAAAGTATTCAGTAGCTTGTAACAAGGTTTGAATTGCACTTTCGAATTCGCCTAGAAATTGCAAAATATCAACCCAAAACAACCAGGTGTCTAAGGCATAATCACCAAATTCAACCGCTTTTCTGTACCCAAATTCTGCTTCCTCAAAAAAGTTCATTTGTTTATTGATCGTCGCGTAACGTTTCCAATACAAGCGATTTTGATTGTCAATTGCTAATGCTTTGTTGACAAAAAATAATGCTTTTTGAAAGTTTTTCTGACGAACATAAAAGTCGGTAATAGCAATCCATCCTTTATCTAAAAGAGGATCTTCGTGTACGGTTTGGTTGTAATATTGAAGTGCTTTTACAGCATTTCCTAGTTTTTCATAACATTTTCCGATACGCAATAAAGCGTACGATGTAGCATCGTCAAGTTCAATCGTACGATTGTAGCTTTCGATTGCTTCACTGTATTTTTTAAGGCGTTCGTACGCTTTTGCTTTTTCCATGAAAGCGCCTAAAAACTCATCGTCGATTAGGGTTGCATAGTCAAAAGCACGAATAGCATTTTCGTATTCTTTTACGCCATAATGTAAGCGTCCAAGCTGATGCCATGCAATCTCGCTATATGGGTTTTTGTTGATATAATCGTTTAGATAGACGATAGCTTCCTGATTTTGATCTAAAAATTCAAAACAGTACACCACGTTGTATAACGCAGATTGATCTTCTAGATCTTCTTCAAGACATTTAATAAAACTGTCTTTTGCCATCTCAAGGTTATCCATGAAAAGATATTCCATACCAATCAAGTTGTACACGTCAGCATAATCGTCAGTATATTGCAAAGCAATTTTAAGCAATTGTACTGCTTTTTCGTGTTGATCTCTTTTGGAACAGATATTGGCTTTTTGGATGTAGATTTCCTCGTTGTTAGGTTCAATTGCATACAACTCATTCAAAAGCTTTTCAGCGATTTCGAGTTTGTCGTCGTAAACCAGCATTTCTACTTGTACTAATTTTAAGCCTGTAGATTTTGGATGTTGGTCTAATGCAAGTTTTAAGGCCTTTTTTGCTAAATTAGCCTTGCCTATGTCTAAATAATGAAGAATAATTTCTTCGAATTCTTCAGAATCAAAAAAGAGTACTTTGTTAGTTTTTAACATGGACTCAAATTTGGATAGGGATAGGTTATAATCTTCTTCTTCGTTGCTTAATTGCATACTGTGTTTTTTTGAAATTAGCCTGTTATAAATTTAGGCAACCATATTATTGTTGTGGGGAAAGGAAATTAATTGTTTTGAACAATTTAATTAACAATATGGACAGAATTCAAGTTCTGTTTTTAATCATAATCTTCTGATATTTAAAAGATTATTTTGTTATTATTCTAATTTTATTTTTAATGGAGACCCTTGTACTGATTACTTCACTTTGCTTTTATATGCGGAGTTCAGTGAACTTCGTTTGCAGCGATATCCTTTTATTTTTTCTTTAAAGAATAAAATATAAAGCGTCCCGAAACTTCGGGAGCAGTAAATAGCTCCTATTATGCTTGTTGTTCTTTTTTCATGATTTCATCCATAACGTTTAAAATTATGGCACAGCCTTCTTTTATTTCTTCTTCAGAAATAGTTAATGGAGGTGTGATTCGTATAGCGCATCCTTCAAACAGTAACCAGAACAAAATCAATCCTTTATCCTGACAATTTAAAATAACCTGATTGGTTATTTCGGCAGTTTCGGTCATTGCGGCAAGCATTAATCCTTTTCCTCTAACTTCCTTTATCAAAGGGTGTACCAAAAGCGATCTGAAGAGTTTTTCTTTCTCTAAGGCTTCCTGCATTAAGTTAGTCTCAGTTAATTCCTGCAAAGTAGCTAAACAGGCTGACGCAATGACAGGATGACCTCCAAAAGTGGTAATATGTCCTAGTTTTGGATTTTCAGTCAGCAGATCCATTTTTTCGGCAGATGCAGTAAAAGCACCTACAGGCATTCCACCTCCCATTCCTTTTCCCATTACGACAATATCTGGAACGACATCGTAGTTTTGAAAACCGAAAAGCTTACCCGTTCTTCCAAATCCTGGCTGAATTTCATCAACAATCATCATGGTCCCAACTTCGTCGCAACGTTTGCGCACTTTTTGAAGAAAATTGTCCTGAGGCTGAATAAATCCTGCACCGCCCTGAATTGTTTCTAAAAGAATTGCAGCAGTTTTATTGGTTATTTTTTGTAAATCTTCTTCATTATTAAAAGTGATAAAATCAACATCTGGAAGCAAAGGGCGAAAAGCTTGCTTGCGTTCTTCAAATCCCATAACACTCATTGAGCCCATAGTATTGCCATGATAAGCGTTATGACAAGAAATAAGCTGACTTCTTCCAGTTGTTCTTTTTGCTAATTTAAGAGCGCCTTCGATAGCTTCGGTACCTGAATTAACTAAATAGGTTTTATTTAAAGATTCCGGCAGAAGTGAAGCAAGTAATTTGCAATATTGAACAGCAGGACTTTGCGAATATTCGCCATAAACCATTACATGTGAATATTTGTCTAATTGATCTTTTATAGCCTGATTGACTCTCGGATGCTGATGCCCGAGTGTACAAGCGGATACGCCTGCAACAAAATCTAAATATTTTTTATTGTTTGTGTCGTAAATATAGGAGCCAACGGCATGCGAAACTTCCATTCCGAGTGGGTATGGAGATGTCTGCGCCTGGTATTTTATAAAATCTGGATTCATTTTTTTGAGGTTCTAAAGAACTAAGTTTCTAGGGTTCTGAGTTTAGTCTCAGTCCCAGTCGCAGTTTTCAGTCTCAGTCGTAGTCTTCATACGGACTGAAAACTGCGACTGAGACTAAAAAACTACTTTTTAGTTTTTGTTTTAGTAGCACTTGTTGTTACTGCTGGTTTCTTTTTGTCGTAATTCAAAGTTTCCTTCCGGACTTTCATAGGAACGTCTTTGTTTTTAGCTTCATCGTCTTTTCCTTCCTGAATTAATTTATCGTTCATTTCATTGTCTTCTGTGGTAAAAATATCATCTTTCGATTTTATTCTTTCGTCACCACGCCAGATAAAACCTCGTAATTTACGGGCATTTTCAGGTAAATCCTCTTCGGGATATAGGTCGCCATCTACATTATTGAAGAATGTAATTTCTTCTATGTTATTATTCTCTAGAATAAGACTGATCTTACTACTAACACTTTTATTAATTCCAACAAGCTCATTTTCGCTATTTCGCGGAAAATAAATAACTTCTGTATTTTTTATAATGTCAACATCATGCAATTTTCCTTCCTTGAATTTTCCATATAAATTAAGCCCTTTTACCTGATTATATCCTGCTCCGAGTGTATCTCGCGAGATTATAAATGTATTATTGAGAACTTTTAGTGAGTCTATTTTTTTTGTCGTATTATCGCCGATAAGATGCATAACATCGCCCGTAATTTGATTTTCGTCACTCCAAAGAATCGGATTTCCTATCAATTTTGTCAAGGCTGTTTTAGAGTTTGAATGAATTGAATCGCATTTTCCGCTCATGTCGGTTTTATAAAAACGAACATTATTATATGCTCTCAAAATTCTCTCACCTTCTTTTCCAGTTACCATTAATTTTTTTCCGTGAATATAAACGGAATCATTCTCTACAAAGTTAATAGCAACAGCTCTTTTGGTAACAAACATCGAATCTTTTAATTTGTAAACTTCAGCATAATGTCCTTTTACAATTCCACGATTAATAGAATCGGTGATTTTTACATTTCGCGTTGCCGATGCAAATTCTATATTCCGATTATAATATAAACTGTCTCCTTCAATGAGTCGATCGTCGTATTTGATATAGGATTTTCTGAGAAAATGCGCGAGGTTTTTCTTAGTGTCATAAAAACCTTTTTCTGTATAAATATAGTTGGCTTTACTTGTAATCGTTGATGGACCCAATAAATAGGTGTGTCCGGAATTGCTGTAATAATCTAAATGATTTGATTTTACAACATATTTAGGATTCGTTAGTGTTACTTCGGTCAAAAACAGGAACTTTTTTTGGGCTACATAATAGCGTCCTGATTTGCTTACTAGTGTATTGTCTTTATTTATGATCGTACCCTTTGTATTGTAAAACACCTCCTGAACATTACGGTCAAAATTGATTGTGTCGGTTTGTAAGGTTGCATCAGGGGAAGTCATAACTGCATTTCCGGTCGCAAAGGCTTTTTTTACATTCCCGTTATATTCCGCATATTTACTGTTTAAGAATAAGGTATCACCTTGAACCAGCTGCACATTACCAAATGCTTTAAGATAATTTTCCTTTTGAAAGAAATATGCTTTGTTGCAAGTTAGTACAACACCATCATGATTTACTTTAACATTTCCTGTCAGTAAAAGGGCATCTGGCATTAGTACTTGATCGACATCAGAAAAATCGGCATTTTCTACAATAATTTTTTTAGGCTCTTGTGCAAAAACGCTTTGAACACTTAAAAGCAGCAAACAGTAAGATATGAAAAAGAGTGATTTCTTCAATTGATTAAATTTTTGTCAAATTTATGAAAAAGGTTACAACCTTTATGGATATTAGGATTAATTTATAAATTCATTTTATTAGGTTCAAAGGTTCAGAGTGGCAAAGGTTCAAAGGTTTTTTAAATTCTTCGAATTTTTCATACTTCTTTGTAACCTTGAACCTTATTGAAGTTATCAACAAAACAAATTACTCATTCGTTGTAGTTTGATTTTTTAATTGATTTTGAAACAAAATCGAGTGAGTTTCTTTTTGAATTTTAAAAATTAGACTAAATTTAAAAAATGGTTTCAATTTTTGGATTTAATTCTAAAGGTTAGAAAGAAGTCAGTTTATTAGAATTATGATGCATAAAAAAATTTTCGTTGTGGGAATAGCTGCAACGATGCTGTTTTCAGCATGTAAAACAAAAGATTTAAGAATGAATACAGCAAACGAAAACACTTCAGGTGATAAAAAAATTGTAGTGTATCAGGTTTTTACACGCCTATTTGGAAATAAAAATACAACCAATAAACCTTGGGGAACCATTGAGGAAAACGGCGTTGGAAAATTCGACGATTTTACTGATAAAGCCCTTCATGAAATTAAGGATTTAGGGGTAACTTATATTTGGTACACCGGAGTTCCTCATCATGCGTTGGTTCGTGATTACACAGCTTACGGAATTTCAAATGATGATCCCGAAGTAGTAAAAGGAAGGGCGGGATCGCCCTATGCGGTAAAAGATTATTATAATGTAAATCCAGATTTGGCGGTTAATCCGGCGAATCGTTTACAGGAATTTGAAACTTTGATCGCTCGTACGCACAAAGCAGGTCTGAAACTTATTATTGATATTGTGCCAAATCATATCGCCAGAAAATATGAAGGGAAAAATAACCCTGAAGGTGTAAGAGATTTTGGAGCAGATGATGACGTAAGCGTTGAGTATAAGAGAAATAACAATTTTTATTATATTCCTAAAGCACATTTTGAAATTCCAGATGGAGATATTCCATTAAATGGCGAAAAAAATCCAATGGTTGATGGTTTTTTTGATGAAAATCCGGCAAAATGGACAGGCAATGGATCGCGAAAAGTTAAACCGGACCAAAATGACTGGTATGAAACGGTTAAAGTAAATTACGGAATTCGTCCTGATGGTTCTAAGGATTTTCCTGAACTTCCGGCCGGATTCGATCAAAAATCATATCAGGAACATTTTGCTTTTTGGCAGGATAAAGATGTTCCGGATTCCTGGAAAAAATTCAAATCTATCGCTTTATACTGGACTGCTAAAGGTGTTGACGGCTTTAGATACGATATGGCAGAAATGGTTCCTTACGAATTTTGGAGCTATATGAATTCGGCAATCAAAATGAAAAACCCAAACGCTTTTTTATTGGCTGAAGTTTATAACCCGAATGAATATCGTAATTATATCCGTTTAGGAAAAATGGATTATTTGTATGATAAAGTTGAGACATATGATAAATTGAAAGATGTTATTCGCGGAAAATCTTCTCCGGATGGATTGTCAGACATTCAAAAAGGAATGGGCGATATTGAACATCATATGCTTCATTTTTTAGACAATCATGATGAGCAGCGTTTAGCAAGTCCTGAATTTGCGGGAACTCCAGAAAGGGGGAAACCTTTAATGGTGGTTTCGACGACAATTAGCACATCACCAACAATGGTTTATTTTGGACAGGAAGTAGGAGAGGCCGGAAATGAGAACGCAGGTTTCGGAACGCGTTCCAGAACTTCTATTTTTGATTATATTGGAGTTCCAAATCATCAGCGATGGATGAATGAAGGTAAATTTGATGGAGGAAAATTATCAGAATCAGAAAAAAGCTTGCGAGACTTTTACAAGCGATTATTGAATTTTTCGATTAATAGTTCAGCCCTGATGGGAAGTTTTCAGGAAATTCAATCGGTCAATCGTCAGAATAATATTGGCTATGATGAATTAATTTATTCGTATGCCCGTTGGTCTGAAAATCAAAAACTAATTATCGTTGTCAATTTCTCTTCTGAAAAAACAAGTGAATTTGATTTAAAAATTCCTGCTGATATTATTTCAAAATGGAATTTAAAAGATGGAGAATATCAATTAACTGATCAGTTATATAAAAGCAATTCAGTTACATTCAAAGTAAAGGACGGAGAAGGAATAACAAGAATTAAAATATTACCTTCAGAATCATTTATTTACGAATTGAAATAGGATCTCGTCAGCATGGTCGCCACGAGACTTCGGGAGAGAACCAGGTATTTCGACCTCGCTCAATGTGAAACAAGCACTATAAAAAAAGCTGATACATCGTATCAGCTTTTTTTGTTTTATACTTTTTTGACTTTCTTCAAAGCCTGTATGTAGTTTTCGTTTACTTTTTCCCAATTAATGTGTTTGTAAAAAGCATCTATATAAGTTCCTTTTCTGTTTTGATAATCAAGGTAATAAGCATGTTCCCATAAATCAATTCCCATTATTGGAGTTCCCGGAATCAATGCATTTTTCATTAATGGATTATCCTGATCACCTGTAAGTGTTACTTGAAGTTTTCCATATCTGTCAACGACTAACCAAACCCATCCCGATCCAAATTGTTTTGTAGCCATAGCTTTGAATTGGTTCGTTAGATTGTTAAAAGAACCAAATTCTTTATTTATGGAACCTGCTAAAGTATCTTTTGGGGTTTGCTCTTTTGGTGTCAAAAGATTAAAATACATGGTATGATTATAATATCCACCGGCATTTTGGCGAAGTTTAGCGTTCATAAGGTCCATTTTTTTCAGGATATCCTCAATCGGCATGTTTTCATATTCAGTCGAAACAATTTCCTTGTTGAAATTATTCGTGTAGGTAACATAATGTTTCGAATAATGTGTTTCTAAAGTAAGAGATTTAATATCAGGCGCTAATCCGTCATAAGCAAAAGGCAGTTTTGTCAGCTCAAATGAACCTGGGTCAGCTTTTACATCGTCAGGTGATCCGATTGTTATTTTTTCTTCCTTTGTTGGCAAAGGAACTTCGACAACTTCAGTCAGTTTATTGCTGTCATTACAAGAAAATAAAATAAAAAATGAAGCACAAATAGTCAAACGTATGATGTTTTTCTTCATAATAGATATTATTTTGATGTTAGGGAATTAATGATTTCGATATAATTTTCTTTTGCTTCGTCGACTGATAGATGACTAATCTGCATCCATGCATTTGTTTTAAATGCATCGCGTAAATCAAAATTTTCAGATTGATTATAAACTGCTGTCCCAAATGTAGCCTGCTTGTAATAGGCATAAAGTCTTAGCTGCACATCTTGCGGCAATGAGGCCTGAGTCATTTTTAAAGCGGTTTCTACGGCCTCTGAAAAACGAGTATCTAAATCTTTTTCGGTCATTTATGCTTTTGTAGCGATAATGGTTTTTCCACCAATTGCTTTTTGGTTTAATACTACATTAATTGGAGTACCTAAAGGTAAAAATAAATCTACTCTTGAACCAAATTTTATAAAACCAGCATCAGTTCCCTGAATTACCTGCATTCCTTCTTGTGCATAATTTACAATTCTACGCGCTAAAGCACCGGCAATTTGTCTGTATAGTATTTGTCCAAAAGTATCATTTTCAATTACAACCGTAGTTCTTTCGTTTTCTTCGCTTGCTTTTGGATGCCATGCTACCAAGAATTTTCCTGGATGGTATTTACTGAATTTTATAATCCCGTCCATTGCGTAGCGCGTTACGTGAACGTTAATTGGTGACATAAAAATAGAAACCTGTAAACGTTTGTCTTTAAAAAATTCACCTTCATAAACTTCTTCAATAACCACAACTTTTCCGTCAACAGGAGCAAGTATGTGATCGCTGTTTCTTACCGCAATTCTTTTTGGGTTTCTAAAAAATTGTAAAATGATAATCAAAACCAATACACCTGCTATTTGCACAAGTATTCTCAGCCAATTAATATCAATGAATTTCTCAGCAATTAAAAGTACAGCTACAGTAAATACAGTACCTAATAAAATGGATGGGCCTCCTTCTTTATGAAACATAATATAAAATTTGATAAAATAAAAATATAATTGGTGCTACAAATATAACACTATCTAATCGATCTAGAATACCTCCGTGGCCAGGCATTATGGCGCCGCTGTCTTTTACGCCGGCAATTCTTTTAAATTTTGATTCAATCAAATCTCCAATTGTTCCAAAAACACTAACAATCAAGGCAATAATCGTCCAGATAAGAATAGATTTATTGCTGAACTCAGGATTAGGCTGAATGTATAATTTAGAAATTAGAAAACCTGCAAAAGCAGCGAATAGCATCCCACCAACGAATCCTTCAATAGTTTTTTTAGGTGAAACACGTTCGAATAATTTATGTTTTCCCATAGATTTTCCAACCAGATAGGCAAAAGTATCGTTGGTCCAGATCAAAATAAATAAGCCAAGAATAATTTTTGGATTGTAATCATTGGTACCAAAAGAAATTTTAACAATAAATATAAATGGAAGTGTAATGTATCCTAATAAATATAAGTATTTTGATGAAGTGCTGACTTTTTGAATATTGTCATAAAATAAAAATAAAATACATTTAATTGATACAACAATAGTGACAGCAAGCAAAATTAGATCTAATTGCTGAACATTGACATTTAAATTTAAGCTTGAATTTAAGTTGTCGTTCAAAAATGCAGTAGTCTGTTTGTTGTAGTGACTAATTAATAAAATTGTCGAGTATAACAAAATCCCAAAAAGAATTGAAAAGATTTTATTGAGGTTGACTAAATTGCAAAATTCGTAAATCGTAATTATTAAAAAAAGACCAAAAAGAATGATAAAGCTTTCAGTAGAAAACAGAATGGAAGTTAATAATAAAGCAATATAAACAGCACCAGAAATGGTTCTCTTGAGTGTTTCGTTCATCTTAAAGATCTTCTAAAAGCAATAAATAAAGGTTTTTAGCGACACTTCCGTATTGCGTAAAATCTTCTTCTTTCGCTTTTTCGAAATATTTTATTGTAGTAATATTGGTAGGGTAGTCTCTTTCGTATTTACGTTTGATAGCACTCAATCCATCACTTTTAATCGAAAGAATTTGGCTTGTTGTGGCTATAATGACAATATTTGCCGGTAGTTCGTTTGGTTTGTCTTGTCTAATCTGTTTAGATGAAAACAAAATAGAACCCTCATCCGCAATTAGGTTTTCACAGCTTGCCAAAAGAAATTTTGGTTTTACCGGAGCTTTGTAAAGTAATTTATTCTCTTCTAATAAATGAAAAAGACCAGGTTCGTAACATAAAACTTCGCTCTCAAACCAATCGTTTTCTTCTAAAATGTTTTCAAATTGTTCCGCAACTTCCTGTTTATTTTCACAATACAAAAATTTACCGCCATTTTTCTTGAAATTGAAAATGAATTGTTCATCGATTGATAAATGACTATTCTGAATTGGACTTGCTCCATATTCACTTTCATTTACTTCATCAGAAGCGGCGTCGCTAGAACCAAATATTTTTTTGAAAAAATTCATTTTATATGAAATACTTTACATGTTAATTGAAAACGTTCAAAGATAAAAAAATCTTAATTCAAAAGCCTGTTTTGAATTAAGATTTTAAAAAATATTACATATTTATGAAATTATTTACGAAACAACTTCTTCCAGATTTTTGTCAAAAGTACGTTTTCCGAAAATTGTTTCTAAGTCATCTTTGAAAATAACTTCTTTTTCAATTAAGATATCGGCAAGCTGATTTAACTTGTCTTTGTTTTCTTCTAAAATTTGAATGGCTCTTTGGTACTGACCTTCAATTAATTCTGAAATTTCTTTATCAATAACTTTTGCAGTTTCATCAGAATACGGCTTAGAGAAGTTGTATTCGCTTTGTCCGCTTGAATCATAATAAGTAACATTTCCGATTTTTTCATTCAAACCGTAAATTGTTACCATAGCACGGGCCTGACGAGTAACTTTTTCTAAATCACTTAATGCTCCGGTCGAAATTCTGTCGAAAGTTACTTTTTCAGCTGCTCTTCCTCCCATTGTAGCACACATTTCGTCTAACATTTGATCTGTTCTAACGATTTGTCTTTCTTCTGGTAAGTACCATGCAGCTCCTAAACTTTGCCCACGAGGAACGATTGTTACTTTGATAAGTGGTGCAGCATGCTCTAACATCCAGCTTACAGTTGCGTGTCCAGCTTCGTGAATTGCAATTGCTCTTTTTTCTTCCGGAGTTATAATTTTATTTTTCTTTTCTAAACCACCAATAATTCTGTCAACCGCATCAAGGAAATCTTGTTTGTCAACTGCGGTTTTGTTGTTACGGGCAGCAATTAAGGCCGCTTCGTTACAAACATTTGCTATATCAGCACCAGAAAAACCAGGAGTTTGTTTTGCTAAGAAATCTAAATCAAGACCTTCGATTTTTTTGATAGGAGCTAAGTGAACTTTAAAGATTTCAGCTCTTTCGCGAATGTCTGGTAAGTCAACAAAAATTTGTCTGTCAAAACGTCCGGCACGCATCAAAGCTTTGTCAAGAACATCCGCTCTATTGGTTGCAGCCAAAACAATTACGTTAGAATTTGTACCAAAACCATCCATTTCTGTTAATAATTGGTTCAAAGTATTTTCTCTCTCGTCGTTTCCGCCTGACATATTACTTTTTCCTCTTGCTCTACCAACAGCATCAATTTCATCAATGAAGATAATAGCAGGAGATTTTTCCTTAGCTTGTTTGAATAAATCACGAACACGTGAAGCACCAACTCCAACGAACATCTCAACAAAATCAGATCCTGATAATGAGAAGAAAGGCACCTGGGCTTCTCCAGCAACAGCTTTTGCAAGCAAAGTTTTACCAGTTCCCGGAGGTCCTACAAGTAAGGCTCCTTTAGGGATTTTACCTCCTAAGTTTGTATATTTTTCAGGGTTTTTCAGGAATTCTACAATTTCTTGTATTTCTTCTTTTGCACCTTCTAAACCTGCAACATCTTTAAATGTTGTTTTGATATCTGTTTTTTCATCAAATAACTTAGCTTTTGATTTTCCAATGTTGAAAATTTGCCCGCCACCGCCACCAGCGCCGCCTGACATTTTACGCATAATGAAAATCCATACACCAATAATAATGATGATTGGAAGCAAGCTGATTAAAATATCGCTCCAATTATTTTTCTGTAAAAAATTAAAATCTTTCAGTTTGCCTTCGCCAACTGCTTTTTCTAATTTAGTTTGAAAAATCTGGTCGTTACCAATTTCTAAAGTATAGTGAGGACCTTTATTTGGTCTTTCAAACATATCTTTAGCTACTTTTTTATTAGCTGCATCTTTAAGGGCAGCAGCAGTTAAATATACTTCAGCTTCAGCTTTATTGTATACAATTACTTTTTCAATCTGACCTTTTTCTAATAATGTATTGAATTTAGAAGAAGTTAATTGAGCTGGTTCTTGTAAGCTTGATCCCCCGGTTGCAAAACTGATAAATAAGAAAACTAAAAGTATTGCGGTATATATCAACCAAGGACTTATTTTAAATTTACTCGGATTTGGATTATTATCTTTAGCCATTAGAAAAAATTTTCTTTAGTATTTGTTTTCGATTGTAGTTATTTTGGCGTCACCCCAAAGGCTTTCGATATTATAGTATTCACGAATGTGTTTCTGGAAAACATGTACCACGATGTGCACATAATCCATAAGAACCCATTCCGCGTTATCGGTTCCTTCTACGTGCCAGGGTTTATCTTTAAGATCTTTGGATACTGTTTTTTGAATTGAGTTTACAATGGCGTTAACTTGGGTGTTAGAACTTCCGTTGCAAATGACAAAATAGTCACAAACAGCCGTGTCTATTTCTCTTAAGTCAAGAATATCGATATCATTTCCTTTTACTTCTTCAATCCCTTTGATTATGTTCGCCAATAGAACATCATTATTAATAGTCTTTTTCGCCATGAATTATTTTATATGAATTTGTAAAGTTACCAAAATTTGTGATTATTTTTGAACCTTAACAAAATATTAAATTAAGTTATTTAAATTACTTGAATGAAACTAATCAAACTCGATGCCATAGATTCTACAAATGAATTTCTTAAAGCATTATCTGCTCAGGATGAACTTGAGAATTTTACGGTGGTAACGGCTGAAAATCAGACAAAAGGCAAAGGGCAAATGGGGGCGAAGTGGCAGTCTGAAGCAGGTAAAAACTTAATTATGAGTGCCTTGGTCAAGGATTTCATTTTTGATAATGAACAGGTATTTAGTCTTAGTTTAATCACCGCTTTGTCTGTAATGGATGTATTAAAATCATTAGATATTTCTGATTTAAGTATAAAATGGCCTAACGACATAATGTCATACAATAAAAAGATCGGTGGCATATTAATTGAAAATACCATTAAAAGTGATGGCAGGATCGTGTCAGTAGTTGGATTAGGGCTCAATGTCAATCAGACTAATTTTGATGAGTTGCCATATGCTTCTTCGTTGGCAGTCATTTCAGGCAGAAATTTCGATAAAGATTCCTTGCCACAGTTAATCGTAGAAAAAATCAAAGAAAGAATCGATTTATGGGAAACCAATTCGGCGATTTTCTGGGATGAATATTTCAGTTCTTTGTTCCGAAAAGGAGTTCCAATGCCTTTTAAAAACCTTACTTCAAAAGGTTCAGCGGTAAATTTTATGGGAATTATTCAAGGAGTTTCTTCTGTCGGAAAAATCCAGATTTTACTTGAAGACGATTCTGTTTCGGAGTTTGATATTAAGGAGATTCAGATGCTTTATTGAGGAAGGTTCTAAGTTTCTGAGATGTTAAGGTTCTGAGGTTTTACGTAGAGGCGCACAGCAGTGCGTCTGGCTGGAGAGGTTAAAAACTTTGAGGCTTAGCGTCTTTGTGGCAAAAAAAAGCCCAATCGTAAGATCAGGCTTTTAAAATTTTATGTAATTGCGAATTAACAATTTACCATTTATAATTCACAATTATAATTTAGTCATATTAGTTGCTAGAGTTTCAATGAATTTGCTGATAGGTCCTTTGATCATCATCGCCATCATAGCGTTGAATTCACCGTCAAATTTTAATTGCACAGCGCTTTCAGAATCTGAAATACTTTCGATATCAGAAACCAAAGTAAAAGGAAGTTTATCACTTGCAGCTCCCAAAACAATTTTGCTTGGCGCTGTTTTGTCTTTCATTTTTAATTTTATTTCCGGCATACCTTTCAATCCAAAAATAAAAGCATCTTCGCCAATTACTTCAAATTTAGCAATGTTTTCAGGCATTAATTTTTCAAAATTCTTTACATCAGACAATAAATCAAATAAATCTTGAGCTGATTTCTGAACAGTAACTTTTGGACTTTCTAAGTTCATATTTTATTTTTATTTAAATAACGTTGTATTTTTTAACCGCAAAGTGCGCAAAGTTTTTTTTATATTGTAGATTTTACCTTGCTATAAAGTTCGCAAAGCTAAGTCGCAATCTAAAATCTAAAATCAACAATATAAAATTAATCCTGTCTCCAAGTCGATGGAATTGCATTCCATTCCTGTAAAGTAGATTGTTGTTCTTCAGTAATATATTGTTTTTGAACCGCTAAATCCAATAAATTCTCATAATTGCTTAGCGTATACAAATCAATATTAGCCCTTTTGAAGTTTTCTTCGGCAACACCAAAACCGTAAGTAAAAATTGCTGCCATTCCTTTAATATTGGCACCTTCGTTGCGTAAAGCTTCTACAGCCATCAAACTGCTGTTTCCGGTACTAATTAAATCTTCAACGACAACTACATTTTGACCTTTTTGCAAAAATCCTTCAACCTGGTTCTGTCTTCCGTGCTTTTTAGCTTCCGGACGCACATATACAAATGGCAATCCAAGGCTTTCGGCAACAAGAATTCCAATTCCAATAGCTCCGGTAGCAACTCCGGCAATGACATCTGGTTTCCCAAATTGTTTTTCTATATTTTTCGCAAACTCATCACGAACGTAATTTCGGATGATCGGAAATGAAAGAATTAACCTATTATCGCAATAAATAGGCGACTTCCATCCAGAAGCCCATGTAAAAGGATTTTCTGGATTCAATTTAATTGCATTTATTTGCAAAAGCAATTCGGCTGTTTTTTCGGCAGTATCTTTATTAAAAATCATAGTACAAATGTATAAAGTTTTTGTGAACGACAAACCACTTTTTTTGACAAATGAAATCTCAAGAGAGACTAATTTTCAATTATTCCTATTGGAGAGTATTGATATTGAGCAGCTTATAGTTAAAATTTTTCAAAATAAAATTCAAAAGGCTTATTTATATCACCCCGACGAGAAAGAAATTATGAAGACTCTCAAGGCTAAAATCCCTGTTAGTAAAGCAGGTGGAGGCTTTGTGTACAATAAAAAAGGCGAGGTTTTATTCATTTTCAGAAACGGAAAATGGGATTTGCCAAAAGGCGGAATCGAAAAAGGCGAGGAAATTGAAGATACGGCCATGCGCGAAGTCGAAGAAGAAACCGGTGTAGGCAAACTCCGAATCACAAATAAGCTCCAAAAAACCTATCACGTTTTCAAACGTAACGGAAAATACAAACTTAAAATCACGCATTGGTTCGAAATGCAATCTGATTTTGAGGGAACTCCACAAGGCCAAATCGAAGAAGGCATCGAAAAAGTAGCCTGGCTAAATCCTGATCAGATCAAGGAAGCATTGAAAAACTCTTATGAAAACATTAAATTGTTGTTTGAAGAAGAGAGTAAGATTTCTGTTGAAGAGTAGGGTAGAATCAAGATAGCGCTAGAAAATTATTCTGGGCGTGACACCATTAAAAAAAGGCCAATGAGCATTGTGTTCATTGGGCCTTTTTTTAATGGTGTCGGGCTATCCGCGCTACTTCGGTAGCTAGCTGCTATCCCTCACGCGAACTCATTTTCAAAAGCGCGTTTCAGTTTTTAGATTAATTTTCATTCTCCATTTATTCACAAATAAAGAAGATAAAAATCCACATAAAGTGAGCAGAATTAAAAATAGACTTCTTAAAGGTCTTTCATTAAATGCTGATAATGGTAAAATGCTAGTCAGAATTAAAAGCCAGAATGCAATCCAATACAAATTTCGTTTAAAAAATTCCAGATAAAAATTAAACGCAAGAATGCAGAGCATAAAAATAATTCCGGTTAAAAAAAGAGTCAACCCAAATCCAACTGATCTATGTTGTATTGGATAAAAATAGTTCAGGCTACTGTGGATGACTGCTAAAACAACAATTTGAATTACTGAAATTATTATTGGGCTTAGTATTTTTCTAATCATTTTTAATCCCTTTTTTGTTTACAAAGATTTTAAGGAACAGCTTTGCGATCTTAGAGTTTTTTCAACACACTAAAATAAAACTCCTTCGCGAACTTTGCGGTTAAATTTAAAGTAATCGATAAACAGGATACTGCAAATGCGCCTTTTCATAATAAACCGAATGTTTATAAATCCAGTTTAACTGAGCTTCAGCATTTTTTGCAAATTCACTGTCATTTTGTTTTTTGGTTTCTAATTCGGCTTTTAATTGAGGATTATCTTTCAAAAGTTTCGTAGCTGTGTCTTCAAAAACATAATCAGAATAGCCTTCTTTTTGCTGTAAAATAGGATCAAAGAAATTCCAGTTAAAAAACGAATCAACACCTTCGGGTTCAAAAGCTTCCAGTAAATATTTTACGCCTTTTTGGTTGGTTGGAACAAGGTAATCGCCTTTGGCGAAAGCCATTTTTACCATTTTAGAAGTTACAGTTGTATTTCGGTGTAAATAATGACCTTCGTAAGCATTCGGAACCGTTTTGAAATCGGCAATTCTATAACTTTCAACTTCAATGATTGTATCGTTTTTAAGCTGAGAATAGGTAATATTGTTGTTCTTTAAAAGATCGATAATATTCCAATAACCACGCGGAATGATATAAGCATACGGAATAACAACTTCTTTTTGTGATTTGAATTCTTTGATATAAGGTACATCTTTTTTGTACGGTTTGCTTCGGTCGTAATACAAACGATCTCCAGTTGTAGCATCGCTTTTTTTGTAACCTGCTTCATATCCTAAAAACGAAAAAGTCGTTGCTTTTGTGCTGTCCAATTCCCATTTTAAAGTATAAGATTTCTTAGGTTGATATTGTTCCAGATTTTTAACTCTCAACTCTTTTATTTTCTGATAATTGGCATCGGTAAAATCCAAAGTTGATTTCATGTATTCGTAGGTTACTTTTACACGATCGGCATATTTTTTTAGCATGTGCGTCTCAACAACAAAACCAATTGTATTGAATAATGAAGTGTAACCCGTTGTATAGCGCGGACTATCAACAAACTGCCCAAAACCTTTGTCCGGTGTATCCTTAAAAGAATCTACATAAGGTGTTGTTTCTATTTTCTTTTGCTGTAAATCTTTTACTAAAGCTGGCATCATGACATCATTCATGTAATGCCCCAAAACAGTTCCTAATTTATTATGCTGTGTCATAATATAGGTCAGTTTGTATTGGTAATCAGACCCATTACTTACGTGATTATCAATAAAAACGTCAGCATTTATTTTTTGGAAAATTTCAACAAAACTTTTTGTATTTCGAGTATCTGATTTCATTAAATCGCGATTCAAATCGTAGTTGCGGGCATTGCCTCGAAAACCGTAAACTTCAGGACCATCCTGATTGGCTCTTGTAGTTGAATTTCGGTTCAAAGCTCCTCCAATATTATAAACTGGAATACAAACCAAAACAGTATTTTTTGGCGCTTTTAGTTTACCAATAGCTAAATCTCTGTAAAATTGCATTGTAGCATCGATTCCGTCAGGCTCGCCGGCATGAATACCGTTATTGATAAAAAGTACCGCCTTGTTTTTCTGAATTTTATTAAAATCAAATTCCTTTTCCGGATTGTAAACAACCATGTGCAATGGTTCTCCAGAATCTGTCAGACCCATTTCCTTAATCTGAATTGTTGGAAAGTCGTTGGCTAAAAGTTTATAATAAGAAATTGTTTCAGCATACGAGGCGGATTGATTTCCGTTTCCTTTCTCAAAAAAAGTATCGTATTTTTTATTGTTTTGAGCAAAAATGGAAAGTGTGAAAAGTGAAATGATAACGGTAAAAAGTTTCATGAATCTGGGTTTTTAATAGGAATCAAATATAGAAAAAATTAGTTTCAAGTTTTTCTTGTTTCAAGTTTCAAGTTGAAATGAGAATAGGCAGCTTTGGCATTTACCAAAAAGTGCGCAAAGGTTTACGCAAAGTTCGCAAAGCTATATTCACAAAGCTTTGCGAACTTTGTGTTTGTCAACACATTCTAAACACAATCTATTAAAAAAACCTTTGTGAACTTTGCGGTAAAAATTATAGACAAAGTTTGGAAAACTTGAAACTTGAAACAAGAAAAACCTGACACGAGGCTTTTGCCGAATTGGCGTAGCAAACAATTTTTTTTACCTACTTTTGCAAAATGAATAAAAATCACCATTCCAATAACATACTTTCGAATTTAGGAATTGAGAGCCTAAACGAAATGCAAGAAGTAGCACAAGATGCTATTTTGAACGATAACAATGTTTTACTGCTTTCTCCAACAGGATCAGGAAAAACATTGGCTTTTTTGCTTCCGGTTTTAGAATTATTACAGCCTGAAATTCTTTCGGTTCAATGTTTAATTTTAGTGCCTTCGCGCGAATTAGGCTTGCAGATTGAGCAGGTTTGGAAAAAAATGGGAACCCAGTATAAAGTAAATATTTGCTATGGTGGACACTCCATTGATACTGAAATTAAGAATTTAAGTAATCCTCCGGCGGTTTTAATTGGAACGCCTGGCCGAATCGCCGATCATATTGACCGCGATACTTTTCGTACTGATAAAATTCAGACTTTAATTTTAGATGAATTTGACAAATCATTGCAATTAGGTTTCCATGAGCAAATGTCTTATATCATTGGGAAATTGACCAAATTAAACAAACGTGTTTTGGTTTCGGCGACTTCAGATATTGAAATCCCGAGATACACAAGAGTTGTGAATCCGACAGTTTTAGATTTTATTCCTGAGGAAGAAGAAAAAGCAAATCTTTCGATGAAAATGGTGGTTTCGCCAGCCAAAGATAAATTAGACAGTTTATTCAATTTGATTTGTTCTTTAAAATCGCAATCGGCAATTATCTTTTGTAATCATCGTGATGCGGCAGAGCGTATTAGTGACACTTTAAACGAAAAAGGAATTTATGCAACGTATTATCATGGCGGAATGGATCAGGATGAACGCGAGCGTGCTTTGATTCAATTTAGGAACGGAAGTATGAGTTATCTAATCACTACCGATTTAGCGGCACGTGGATTAGATATTCCGGAGATGAAACATGTTATTCATTATCATTTGCCCTTAAAAGAAGATGAATTTACGCATCGTAACGGTCGTACGGCTCGTATGCAGGCTTCTGGAACGGCTTATATTATCATCCACGAAAGTGAAAAGAAATTAGATTATATCGACTACGGAATGGATGTTTTAAAAGTTGATAACGCTACAACTTTACCAAAACCACCGGAATTTCAAACCATTTATATCAGTGGCGGAAAGAAAACAAAACTGAACAAAATTGACATCGTAGGTTTCTTTTCTCAAAAAGGAAAACTAGAAAAAGGTGATTTAGGTTTGATTGAAGTAAAAGATTTTATTTCGTTTGCTGCTGTAAAATTCAATAAAGTAAATGACTTGCTGAAAAACATCAAAGATGAAAAAATGAAAGGCAAGAAATTCAAAATTGAAGTTGCCCGTAAAGTGGTAAAGAAAGAGGAGGAAAGGTAAACTTTTTGTTTCAGGTTTGTGCTTTCAGGTTTTTTTGACGTAAATCCTTGTTTATTTTGTGAAGTTTATTCAGGTTTAGAAGTTCTTTTTGTAGTAAAAATTTTTCTTTTTTTGTACATTTTGAGACTTTCTAAATCGAGATTTTAAAGTGTTTTTATTGCTCTTTTAGAGTGCTGTAGATGGTTTAATTGATTGTTATTTAGGTGTTTATATGGTTATTACATGAGATTTAAATCAATTGTAAACAACATTCTTAATCTTTTGTTAATAAATTAACGGTATAGGTTTTAATAAATCATAATTTCTGCGTTTATTGTACTAGTAAATAATAAACCCCAAATTAATTATGAAAAGAATTATTACGATTGCCGTTTTATTGTTGAGTGTTGTCTCATTTGCACAAATTAAAGTTATCGAAACTGTTCCGGTCGAGAAGTTAGGAAAAGTAAATAACAACTACATTCAAAAAATTGGAGATGAATACACAGTGTACTATACAAGTATTCAAAACGATGATGAATCTTCAACTTTAAGAAAGTTTACATTCAAAAATGTGAACAATGATTACGCAAGTCTTTACAATATTATCATGAATGGTTTTGGTGCAAATCCGTTATATGATATCAAATTAGAGTTGCCAAACAATTATATCTGGTTGCATTACACAGGAAGTGTTATTCCTGAGAAAGCTACAGTTCAGTTTATGGTTTCAAGCAAAGAAGCATCTGCTGCAACAAGCAACATTTCTGAGCCATTTGTAAAAGATCAGATTAATAAATTATTCCAAAAATAATTTACTTTTAAAATACTAAAAAAGGCTATTCAGATTTGAATAGCCTTTTTTGTTTTGTTTCGAGTTTAAGGTTTCAAGTTTCAAGTTTCAGGTTTAAAAAAAACTTAGAACCTTAGTATCTTAGTTTCTTAGCACCTTTTAAAAAAAACTATATTTTCTTCACATACTGAGTAATAATCACAATTTGCTGACCATCAACTTTTCCTTCAATATATTCGGCATTTTCATGGTCTAAACGGATATTTCTTACTGCCGTTCCTTGTTTTGCCACCATGCTTGAACCTTTTACTTTTAAATCTTTGATTAAAACTACAGAATCTCCGTGTTCTAAAATCACGCCATTGCTGTCACGGTGAACCAGTTTGTTTTCATCATCTTCGCCTTCGCCGGTTGCTTGTGCCCATGCCAAGGTATCTTCGTCTAAATACATCATATCTAGTAATTCCTGAGGCCATCCTGCAGCACGCATACGGCTTAACATTCTCCAGGCTACGACTTGTACAGCAACGTTTTCATTCCACATACTGTCGTTAAGACATCTCCAGTGATTTAAATCAACGTTATCAGGGTTTTCAATTTGGTCAATACAAGTACTGCAAGCTAAAATACTTTCGTCAAGTCCGCCTTTTTTGGTTGGCAATACCTGATATACTTTTAGGTTTTCTTCCGCGCCACAAAGTTCACATTTAGATCCGCTTCGTTTGTTCAATTCTCTTTCGATGCTCATTATTTCTGTTTATTTAAAATGCGAAATTACTTATAATTGCTTTCGCTTGCAAGTTTATGTGTTGAGTGGTTATTTTTATTGCTCATTATTTCTTAACCCTAACAGCATCCGGAACCAGCATTTCATATTCGCCGCCATTTCGCAATACATCACGAACAATACTTGAACTGATATAGGAAGTTCTTGCCGCAGTTAATAAAAAGACAGTTTCAATTTTAGAAAGGCGTCTGTTTGTATGAGCTATAGCTTTTTCAAATTCGAAATCGGCTGGATTTCTAAGACCTCTTAAAATAAATTGAGCTTTCAGTTTATGGCACAAATCAATCGTTAAACCTTCATAAGTTATAACGGTTACTTTAGGCTCATTTTTGAAAGTTTCTTCGATAAATCGTTTTCTTTCTTCAAGTGAAAACATATATTTTTTTTCGGCATTTACTCCAATAGCAATTACAATTTCATCAAAAAGGGAAATTCCTCTTTTGATAATGTCTTCGTGACCTAGTGTAATTGGGTCAAATGATCCTGGAAATATGGCTTTTCGCATTTTTTTTCTTTTAGAGGTTCAAAGCTGCAAAGGCACAAAGGTGCAAAGGCTTTTTTTATTTTGTTAGTGGAATTTGGAATTTTTTATCATTGGAATTTATTTTTACGTTATTCTCACTGTTTTTATAGCCGGAACCCATTCATCTTTCTGACACACTTCACATGTAGCCGTTCCTGGTTTTTGTTCTTCGGTATGTCCGCAAAAAGTGCAGGCATGAATGCCGTCGTTTAGTATGAATTTGCTTTTGTCGTTAAATAAGCCGGGTAAAATCGGTAAGCCATATTTAACCTCCTTATCTTCATAGAAAAACACGCTGATTTCTCCACTGGTTTCTATAAAAGCATGTTTTATCTGTCCTAAATGCTCAATAGATTTTATGCGAAGTTCTGAGAAAAATTCGTCCTGTGCCAAACTTTCTTTTTTAAAAGTTGATACAGAAAATTTGCCATTCTGAATTAGGCATTCTGTTTTGCCTTCGATGAATTCTTCAAACTTTTTGCTTTTTCCTGTCAGCCACGTTACTGATCGATATAAAATGATGATTACTGTAAAAACGATTGCTGCCGGAATAATTCCCACGTCTTCATAAAACATAGGATCGCCGGCTGCAGAACCTAATGCAATGATAATTACAGTCTCAAAAATAGATAATTGTTTTACACCTCGTTTTCCTGCCAATTTTAAAGTCAGCAATAAAATGATAAACATGACAGTGGAACGAAATACAACTTCTAAGGCAAAATTTGCCGGTAAATCATTGTAAAATAATCTATTCCATTCGAAGATTTCTTTCATTTTTTCTAAGGTACTGAGGTTCTGAGTTGCTAAGGTTCTAAGGTTTTTTAAAAAGGTTCAAAGCGGCAAAGGTTCAAAGGGACAATTTTTTTTTTTTTGAGTTTTATTGTCATTCCAATTTTATTGGAATGACAATATTGTCTGGTTTTAAAATCTTAATGCCTTAGCATCTCAGAATCTTAGAACCTATTTTGGCTACGCCAATGCCAGCTCGATTGCGTTTGTGAACAAATCTTCCAAAGAAATTCCGGCTGCTTTGGCTTGTTGCGGAATCAAACTTTCGGTGGTTAGACCTGGGATTGTGTTCATTTCAAGCATGTATGGTTCGTTGTCTACGATGATGAATTCGCTTCTTGAGAAACCTTTCATTTTTAAGACTTCGTATGCTCGTTTGGCAGTTTCTCCAACTTTTTTTGTCAGTTCATCTGAGATTCTTGCCGGAGTGATTTCTTGTGATTTTCCTTCGTATTTGGCTTCGTAATCGAAGAAGTCATTGTCTGAAACAATTTCTGTGATTGGCAATACTTTAATCTCTCCTTTATAATTGATTACGCCAACAGAAACTTCAGTCCCGTCAAGGAAACTTTCGATGATGATTTCGTTGTCTTCTTTATAAGCTACTTCAATGGCGATTGGTAATTCGGCTTCCGATTTTACTTTTGAAATTCCGAAACTAGAACCTGCTTTATTTGGTTTTACAAAACAAGGCAAACCTACTTTTTTAACGATTTCGGCAGTGTCAATTTTATCACCTTTGTTTAGGTAATAAGAAATCGCGGTTTTGATTCCGTATGGCTTTAAAACTGATAATAAATCACGTTTGTTGAAAGTAAGTGCCGATTGGTAATAATCGCAAGAAGACTGCGGAATTCCAAGTAATTCAAAATAAGCCTGCATTAATCCGTCTTCGCCCGGAGTTCCGTGAATGGCATTGAAAACACAGTCAAAAGTAATTTTTTGTCCGTTTACAGTTACAGAGAAATCGTTTTTATCAATTGGAAATTCAGTGTCATTTTCGTCTACATAAACCCATTTTTCTTTAAAAATATGAATACGGAATCCGTTGTATTTTGTTTTGTCAAGATATTGGTGAACGACGTTTCCTGAGATAAGAGAAATTTTATATTCGCTTGAATATCCGCCCATGATAATGGCTATGTTTTTCATTGATTTGATGTTTAATCGTTTATTTGTGTATTTGTTTAATCGAAATTTTGTTTAATTTGATTTGTTAAATCGTTTAATCGGAATGTTGTTTTGAAACCGAGTGTCCTAGCCCTGATGGGAGCGACATCCTTTTATGGTGGTCCCGAAGCTTCTGGACACCATAAAAGATATAGCGGACAGCAGGAAACAGCTCCTTAAAAACAACCTTCTCCCGTCCCGAAGCTTCGGGATCGGGACGATCAGTATGACAATCACGCGACTTTCTTCCTTAAAACAAAATTATCATTTTTTTTGAAACGAAATAGCTTTATCTTTGCCACTAATAAAAATAAATTTATGAGTTTACGTAAGTATTTAACAAGCCGCGTGTTTTTTTTGCAAGTATTAGCTGCGGCAGCTATTATTGCTGTTTTAGGGTATTTGTTTATGCATTGGTTGACTTTTACAACTGATCACGGTCATGAAATTGCTGTTCCGAATTTATCTAAACTGACTGAAGAGCAGGTGGAAGAAAAATTGGATGAATTAGACTTAGATTACGTGCTTCTTGATAGTGTTGATTACCGAAGTGAATACCCAAAATACAGTGTTGTTGAGCAAGATCCGTTGCCGGGAACGAAAGTAAAAGTGGGAAGAAAAATATATATTAAAATTAATGCCTCAGGATTTTCGTCTGTTAAAATTCCAGACTTAATAGAGAAAACATATCGTGAAGCAGTTCCAACTTTGAAGGCTTTAGGTCTTGAGGCTGGAACAATCACTTATATTCCGAATCTTGGAAAAGATATGGTTTTGGAGATGCGTTACAAAGGAAGAAATGTGAAAGCGGGAGACCGTGTGCTGAAAGCATCTAAAATCGACTTGGTTTTAGGAGATGGAAAAGCAACTTATGTAGATGATAGCCAGGCCGCAGACAGTTTAGCGTCGCCTGAGACAGAAACCCCAAAAGATGAACAATAATATTGAAAATTTAGATCTGGAAGACGAATTATTCGAACATTTCAGATTTGAAGTCCCTAAAGGTCAGGCGTTTTTGCGTATTGACAAATATTTAATGAATTTGATTCAGAATGCGACGCGAAATAAGATTCAGAATGCCGCTACTGAAGGAAACATTTTTGTAAATGATATTCCGGTAAAATCAAATTATAAAGTAAAACCGTTTGATGTCGTGACAGTTATGTTATCGCATCCGCCGTTTGAAAATCATATTCTTCCGGAAGATCTTCCGTTGAATATTGTTTATGAAGACGACGCGCTTCTACTGATTAACAAAGAACCGGGAATGGTGGTACACCCAGGTCACGGAAATTATACCGGAACTTTGGTAAATGCTTTGGCACATCATTTTGATAATTTGCCAATGAACAGCAGTGAACGCCCAGGTTTGGTTCATAGAATTGACAAAGATACATCCGGACTTTTGGTGGTTGCCAAAACGGAAGCTGCGATGACACATTTAGCAAAACAATTTGAGGCTAAAACATCTGAGCGTGAATATATTGCCCTTGTATGGGGAAATGTTGCTGAGGAAGCAGGAACTATCGAAGGAAATCTTGCCAGACACTTAAAAGACCGTATGCAAATGGCTGTTTTTGCTGATCCTGAGATTGGAAAACCTGCAATTACGCATTATAAAGTTTTGGAGCGTTTTGGATATGTAACTTTGATTTCTTGTAAATTAGAAACCGGAAGAACGCACCAGATTCGTGCGCACATGAAACACATTGGGCATCCGTTGTTTAATGATGAGCGTTACGGTGGTCATTTGATTTTGAAAGGAACTACGTTTACCAAATACAAGCAGTTTATTGAGAATTGTTTTAAAGCATTGCCACGTCAGGCGCTACATGCCAAGACACTTGGTTTCGTGCATCCGACAACGGGCGAAATGATGCGTTTTGATACTGAATTGCCGCAGGATTTTCAGGATTGTATTGAGAAATGGCGTAATTATGTGAAGTCTCACAATACGGAAGAAGAAGAGAATTAATTAGATAATTTGTCAATTAGAAAATTAGATAATTTTTATACAGAACACAAATTCCACTAATTTACACGAATATTAATCTGTGTAAATTAGTGGAATTTGTGTTTTAATTTAACTCCGAGTGGTATTTTATTTTGCCGATTGATCCTGTTGGTGTTGGCAATAATTCAAAAACTGAAGTAGGAGCGAGGCCTTGTTCTATACGATGGGAAACGTATAAAATACTAACGTTTGTTTCTTGTTTGATGGTGTTGATTAACTGAATTACCAAATCTACATTTTCGTCGTCAAGACCTTCTACAGGTTCGTCCAGGATTAATAATGGCGGATGTTTTAAAACGGCACGAACAATCAGCGCGACTCTTTGCTGACCGATGGAAAGATCAATGAAACGTTTTTTTCTTAAACTTGTCATTTCGATTACTTCAAGCCATTGGGTAACAATTTGTTTTTGGTGCGTGGTTGGCTCGATATAAAGTCCGATGGAATCAAAAAAACCGGAAAGAATCATTTCTTCCAAAGTATGCCCTTTTTGAAATAAATCGGTCATGGAAGTAGCGAATATTCCGATTTGCTTTTTAATGTCCCAAACGCTTTCTCCGCTTCCTTTTTTTCTTCCAAATAGAAATAAATCCTGTCCAAAACCTTTTGGATTATCGCCTGTTATCAATGACAAAATGGTGCTTTTTCCTGAACCATTCGGACCAATTAACTGCCAGAATTCACCTTGTTTGATTGTCCATGAAATGTTGTCTACAATTTTTCGTTCGTCGTAGCTTACTGAAACTTTGTCCATTTTGATTAATACACTTTCGTGAAAGGTGTGTGGCTCAATCGCTTTTGGAATCGCAGCTGTATTTAGGGTTTTAAAATGATTTTCGGTTTTTAAAATCGGATGTAATTCAAATGAATTGTCTTTGATTTGTGCTTTATTCGGAACAAATTCCAAAACATCAGAAACTCGGTTTACCAGTTGAATAATCGCAATTGTGTCAGTTAATTTTTCTAGTGATTGTGCCAATATCACTCGCGAAGCCTGATCTAAATGATCGAAAGGATTATCAAAAATGATAAAATCAGGTTTTTGACTGATGCAGTATTTTAAAAATTCTTTTTTGCGCTCTCCGGAAGAAAAGGTTCTTAATTGACGATGGGATTCCGGAGAAGCTTCTACAATGTCATATTGATACTCTTTTTCGATGAATTTCTCAATGGCAATATCTGAAAACAAAATTCCTTTTTGTGAATTAAAAACGGCTAATTCTCCTTTGGCTTCTCTAGAAAGTAAAGTATCTATAAAAGCTTTTTTGTTTACCTGATTCGATAAAAGTATATCCCAATGCTGCATTTTAAAATTTTTAATTAAGTGGACATAGATTAATGATTTTCTTTTTGCCACAGATTTCACAGATTTGAATGATTAATCTTTTGAATCAGTGATATCTGTGGCATATAAATTTTAAATTATCTACGTCATAAATGTTTTTTTTATTTATTCTCTTTCTTTTGTAAACATCTCACGGTCGTTTCGCGACCATTCACTCCAGGATCCTACGTATAGTTTTGGAATTTCAATTCCGGCGTAATCCATTGCTAGTAATGTATGACAGGCTGTTACGCCAGAACCGCAATGTATAATCACGTTTTCCGGATTTGTATCGCCTAAAACGGCATTATATTTTTCTTTTAAAGTTGCAGCAGCTTTATAAAATCCGTCTTCATTTAAATTTTCGCTGAAAGGAACATTAATTGCTCCCGGAATATGTCCTGCAATTAAATCTAAAGGTTCCGTAAGTCCGTCAAAACGATTTTTATCTCTCACATCGATTACAATGTTTTCGTTGTTGTTTCGGGCTTTTTCAACTTCTTCAATATCGGCGACTGCCAATTTCCATTGAGAAACTTTATAATCCGTTGATTCAAAATTTTCGGTTGCTGAACTTTTTGGAAAACCAGTTTTTATCGCCGCTTGCAAGCCGCCATTTAAAACCTGTACTTTTTCGTGACCAATAGATCTTAACATCCACCAAAATCTTGAAGCAGCATTTGATGCGTTTTTATCATCGTAAATAATGACGTGGCTATTAGGTGAAATGCCGAGCTTAGAAAGTACCGCTGAGAATTTTTCTAATGATGGTAACGGATGTCTTCCTCCATTTGCAGGATCAGATGCAACAATGGCCAAATCCTGATTCAAATCAATATAACGGGCATTTTTTAAGTGTTCTTTCTGATAATTTTCTTGGGCATTTACTCCGGCTCTGGCATCGATTAAAATAACTTCGGAAGAATCCTGCAATTGTAATAATTCTTCAGGATTTATAATAGGTGAAAGTTTATTTGACATTTTGAAATAATTTATTTTTTTGAATTTCCGAATAAAAGCAAAGCATTGATAATTAGTTGGTTTTGCGCTTTGTTTTCAAAAGTATAGGAAAGAGTTTTATTCGTTCCGTGTTCATAATCAATATCGTTGTGGCCCATATTTATATACAGCATTTTGTAGTTTTTATTCGTCCAAACAACAGGATAATAACCGTTATGCCAAATTTCATGGGCTTTTGGACCAGTTCCTAGCGGAAAACTGCTTTCGTCGATTGCCAATAGAATTTTGATGTCAGGATTTTTCCTTAAATCATTCTCCCATCGGTACCATTCGTTTGGTTGTGATGAAAAAGTTTTAGGAAGATTCTTGGTTATGGGATCCTGATTTTCAACTCTTAAAACTGCCGAAGTCGGTCGCCAGGTGTTACTTCCGTATTCACCCGAACCCAAGAAAGCATTATGATACCAATTCCAGTTTTGAGGATAATCGGAATCGTTTAAAGCAAATGCCGAAAAGTGAAAACCAATCCATGCGCCGCCTTTTTCCATGTATTTTTGAAATGCCTCGTGCTGACTTGGAGTTTCCGGTCTTGTATCTAAAAATAAAACTACTTGATATTGTGCTAAAAACTTCGCATTCAGATTGTCCCAATTGCTGGTTGAATCATATACAAAATGATTTTCTTCGGCTATTTTTGGAAACCATTTATTGGCTTCATGAACAAAACTAATATGTGCCTGATCATTTTTGGCAGTATAAAAAGCAATGACTTTAAATTTTGAATTTGCTTTCTTAGACTGTGAAAATCCTAAAAAGCAAATCGAAAAAAGTACAAGCAGTATATATTTTTTAGACATGAAACTTTTATTGAATTAGCCTGGAATTTTTTCGATCAATATTTCGTTGTCTGCCAAGTCATAATAAGTGCAGGTCATTTCGATAATATCAACACGCCATTTTGCGATACCGCATTGTCCGCAATGAGTGCAGAACGTGATATAGTCAGTTTCTCCATGCTGATGTTTCACTAGAAATTCTATAAAAAGTTCTTTATTAGGAAACGCTGCAATACTTATCGGACTGTATTTTTCATCTGATGTTACATTGTAATTGTTCACACCATAATACTCAACATGTCCGTCATGCACAAAAGTGTCGTATCCTTTTACTCCGAGAATAATTAAATCCTGAATATAATTTGGAAAATCAGCACCGCTTTTTACTTTAGAATGTGCCTCTTTTATTTGTTCGATTGTAAACATATTGTTTTAGTTTTTAGATTAATAAGTAAAGTTTTTCGCCACGGATTCACGAATTTTATTCATAAACGAATTCAATATATTTCGTAAATTCGTGGCGAAAAAAAATAAAATTATTGTTTCAAAAATACAATTAATGGTTTTATAAATTGATCAAAAGATTCAATATGAGGTAAATGTCCTGTATTTGGCACTTCGACTAATTTAGAATTCGGAATCGCTTTTTGTGTTTTTTTGCCCAATTCAGCATAGTTTCCCATTGTTTTTCTGACTTCTTCGGAAACGAGATTTTTCCCTAAGGCTGTTTTATCTCTTGTTCCGATGATTAAAAGTGTCGGACTTTTGATGTCTTTAAATTCATATAAAACTGGCTGTGTAAAAATCATGTCGTATATGAGAGCTGAGTTCCAGGCAACGCGATCATAGTCGGGAGCAGAAGTCCAGCCGGCACTCAGTTCAGCCCATTTTTGGTAATCGGCATTCCACTTTCCATCATAATAATTCTCCATCTGATACTTTTTGATGGCTTGGTAATTTTGTTTCATTTCCGATTCAAACCACCAATCAACAGGTTTGTAGGGAACAACTAATTTCCAGTCTTCTAAGCCAATCGGATTTTCCAAAACTAATTTTTCGGTAGTTTCAGGATACATCAAAGCAAATCTTGAGGCCAGCATTCCACCCATTGAATGTCCAAGTATAGTAGCTTTTCCGATTCCCAAATGATCTAATAGTTTTTTGGTATTCTCAGCCAATTGCTGAAAAGTGTATTGAAAATTATCTGGTTTTGATGATTTTCCGAAACCAATCTGATCTGGAACAATAACCCGGAAACCTTCTTTTGTTAAGGCTCTAATAGTGGTTTCCCAGTAAGCGCCATTGAAGTTTTTGCCATGAAGCAGGACAATATTCTTGTTATTATAGTTTTCAGGAAGTACATCCATATAATACATTCTTAAATATTGACGCTGAATACTCAATTCTAAGAAATTTACAGGAAATGGATATTCATAGTTCGATAAATCGATATCCAAAGTTTTGATGTTTCTTTCTTGCGAAAAAACAAGAAAGGGAAGCAGCAGGAATAAAAGTTTAAGCGTTTTCATTTAAAATCAATTTGGATTAACAACTATAAAATTACCGTTAACGATTTTGAAATGCAAAATTTATGGTCTTAAAGTTATCAGAAAAAAACAAATTGAAAAGGAAAATGGCGCTTTCGTTTAATTCTTTTATTGAATTTAAATCAGTTTTAAACGCTTGATTATTAAAATATTGCATTTTAACGAGTAATGGTGTACTTCAAAGGACTTCTTTTATTAACAAGAAAATTGTCTGTAATTTAGAGTTAGAATGTTGTCAGCTAAAAATTGGTAATATGAAAAAAACAATACTTTTTATACTGTTCGCAGTCCCCGCATTTGCCCAGGAAATCAACTCATTTGATTTAGCCGTTATAAACTCTACATTAATATCAGCAAATATCGATCTTGATAAAGGCCGGAGCGTCGTCGCGGCCAATGAAGATCAGTATTCGGCCTATTTTCAGTATGCATTTGATATGTGTGATGAGGATATAATTTTTGGTGCCGGAATCGATAAATCGGAAATTGATCGAACCTATATTGGTTACATCGGAAAAATATGTGACAAGTTCAGGGCTACGATTGGCTTTGGTTATCTGGAATCGAGAAGTGGTTATGACGGAACTTTTACCGGTTTCAGTATTTCCTACCATTTTTCAGAAAACACCTATATTGGAGGAAATCTTGAAAATCTGCATTCGACAAGTGTCGATTATGAAACCGATGAAAGTTTTGATTACTATAAAAAACTAGTTCCGAAAGTTTTTGGAAGTTATGAGATTATCCCGCATGTCATAGCTTTCGGGCAATTGAGCAGCAGAGTCAATGATATTGCTTTAAAATATCAAATTGAACGCTTTTCGGCCGGAGGATTTTATTCAGGACATAGTGTTGGAGGTATTTTTGGAACCGTAAATGTCGGACGATTTGCAATTTCCTGCAGTACGACTTTTGATAAAGTTAACTTTGGCTTGAAGTTTGAGTAAAAATGGCACACAGATTTTTGCAGATTAAATGGATTATAAAGGATTTTTTTTGTGTATTTGTGACAGCAGTCAAAGAAAGTATATGAAATTTTATGTGTAATTTTTTTATTTGATTCGTAGATTATTAACAGTCGGTTTTGTCTTTTTTCAGCGTTACAACTCGTTGCGGATAGGGAATATCAATATCTGCTTCGTCAAAACGTTTTTTAATGCTTTGCAGTAAATCGCAATACATTACAAAACCATCAGTTGAATTTTTTGCCCATGCCCATGCCTTTAAAGTTACGCTTGAATCTGCAAGTGCTACAACGCGCGCCACGACTAATGGTGTTTTTTGTTTCTTGGTTTCAGCAGTTCTGGTATCAATAAAAAGAGGATGTTTGGCAATTTCATCTTTCATAATTTCCAAAGCTTTTTCGACATCAGAATCATAACCAATTCCGATTTCGATTATTTTACAACATTTCGTGTCCAGCATATTAGTATTGACAATAATTTGATTGCTGATAACTGAATTTGGAATGATAATTCTATTGTTTTCGGCATCTTTCAAAACAACTTGTCTTAAATTGATGTCTTCTACAGTACCAACAAAATTATTGATGGTGATTTTATCATTAATTCGGAAGGGTTTAAAAACAACCAGAAAAATTCCGCTCACAATATTACTTAAAGCCTGTTGCGATGCAAGACCTGCAACGAGCGAAATCACTCCGGCCCCTGCCAGGAAAGAATGTCCGATAATTTTGAACTCAGGAATTTGTATTAAAGCAAACGCAATACCAAGAATGTAAATTACGGTAATGATCAAATGTTTTAAAAACTTGAATCCTGTTGCGTCATAATCTTTATTAGTCTGTCTTCGGTACAAAACGTAACGAAGTACTTTATCGGTAATGGCACCAAGAATGATAGTTGTTATAGCAATCACACCAATGAAAATACCAATTCGAAAGTCGTTTAAGTAATCAATCATACGTTTTAATTTTAAAAAAAAATCCAAAAAACAATCTAAAGATATGTTTTTTGGATTTCACAAAGTTACGACAAATGAAGTTTGTTTTTATAATCCTACAAAATCATCACTTTTAGGAAAAATACTCAATGCTTCAATCGCAATTTCAGGCGTTGGATTAGCCAATTTACGGAGTTTAGTATCCATCCAGGCACCATCAACAGTAATGGTAGCGCAAAGTGTGTCATCTTCTCTTCTAAATTCGTGGATAATCGACCAGCGTGAAGCATCAGATTTCATTTTAGATGTTTTGGTATGGATGAATATCTTATCTGAAAGTTTTAATTCTTTTCTAAAAACACATTCTTCTCGAAATAAAACCGGACCAAAACCTTGTGTCTGCATTACTCTCAACGTTAACCCAAGTTCTTCAAGGATTTCGATACGGTGCTGTGCGCCAAAATCGTAATAAGCACTATGACGAACGTGAAAATTAGGGTCAAGATCAGACCAGCGAAAAGAAATTTCTTTAATAAATGAAGCCATTTTTATTGTATTTTAATTTATTTGAATTGTTTTTTAGGAGATCATTTTCTCTGGAATAACAATCATTTTTTAGAAAATCGAAATTACGAATAAAAAAGGAATTCAATATTAGAAAATATTAATTTATTATGCATGCATATAAATTAATACCCTTTATCAGAATAAATATTGAAATTTTGAAATGAAACTTCGCCAAAATCCTTAACCGTTTTTAACCTGTCAACATCTGGTATTAAAGCTTCGGCTTTTGGGTCTGAGCTTGGATTGAGCTTATAGTTGATATAATGATCTTTATACAAATACCAATTATTTTTAGTTTTGTTGAATTTGAAGGTAATAATTTCTTCCCAGTGATGTCCGCCCGAAATACCATGTTCGATTGAAAAATAACCGTTTTTAATTGCAATTCCGGTAAACGGATCTCCAAAAACGCCACCACAATCAATACAATAAACGGCATCCTCATTTTTGAAAACTAATGTAAAGCTTCCGTTTTCCTGACCCAATAAAATTAATAAAGGTCTTTTGTCGGGTTTATGATCATTATAATTTGAAGTTGTTTCTTCGGTTTTTTTGTGCAAAACCAAAATACAATCTTCGAACTTATCGAGATTTAAATCGCCTTTTTTAAGCGTAATTGCTTCATATCCTTTTGGAATAAACGATAGAATATTTTTGTCAATATTTTGAACCGTTTCATTAAAAGTTTCGTGTTTTTTAAATGTTGTCTTTTGTTGGCAAAAGGCAACGTTTAAATTTAAAAATAGAAGAATAAGCAGCGTGTTTTTCATTTTTGTTTGATGTTTTTATATACTTTCCAGATTGTCCCACTCGTATTCGATTTTATTTAGTTTTATGTAGTATGGGATTAGTAATAAGATTTCGAGTCTGAATTCGAAATGAGAGTTTTGAGATATAAAAGGAATAACAAACATTGCAGCAATACAAATTACAATTCCAAGAATAGCATCTATCTTTCCCATCATAATTGCATTTTCTTTTTCAAACCAAAGAGAATATGCAGCAAAAGCTTTGAATGTCATAATTAGAATGATGAAGATTCCGGTTCCCGAGAGAGCAGTGTTACTTGAAAAACCGTAAAGCATTAGATTAACATTATCAGAAAAAAAGCTGGTTGGAATGGTTACAATACCACATATTCCCATGAACATAAAAATCCAACAAAAAGTTTTTATCCACCACGGTAAAAGTTTTCTTCTAATAATTAAGGGTTTTTCAAATTCGTCAAATTGGCTGTGTAATTCTTGGTTCATGCTTTGGCTTATGTTTTGGTTTTAGAACGAAGATAAAAAAAAATCGAGAAACCGGGTGCCCTGGCCCTGATAGCAGCGGTATCCTTTTGTGGTGGTCCCGAAGCATCGGGACCACCACAAAAGATATAACGGATAGCAGGAAACAGCTCCTGATGATGACAACAAAACTCCTGATAATGACACGTAAAGTGCTGATATGCCACGTCTGTCAGGTTTTAAAAATGTCATGTTGTCAGATGATTTTTAGTGTGCCGACATGAAAACTGACAATTTACTTTAGTTTTTTATATTGGCACAGAGATTGACTTATGCCACCTGAGTTATAAAATGTATATCAAAATTAAATATATAAAAAATGGGTAAAATAATCGGAATTGACTTAGGTACGACGAACTCTTGTGTTTCTGTAATGGAAGGTAACGAAGCAGTTGTTATTCCTAACGCAGAAGGAAAAAGAACAACTCCATCTATCATCGCTTTTGTTGAAGGTGGCGAAATTAAAGTAGGTGATCCTGCAAAAAGACAAGCAGTAACTAATCCAACAAAGACTATTGCTTCTATCAAACGATTTATGGGACATTCTTTTGCTGAAATCACTGAGGAAGCAAAAAGAGTACCTTATTCAGTAGTAAAAGGGGATAACAATACTCCACGTGTGGATATTGATGGTCGTTTATATACTGCACAAGAATTGTCAGCTATGACACTTCAAAAAATGAAAAAAACTGCTGAAGACTATTTAGGTCAAACAGTTACTGAAGCAGTTATTACTGTTCCTGCTTACTTTAACGATGCACAACGTCAAGCTACTAAAGAAGCTGGTGAAATTGCTGGTCTTAAAGTTATGCGTATCATCAACGAGCCAACTGCTGCTGCACTTGCTTATGGATTAGATAAAAAAGGAACTGATCAAAAAATTGCTGTTTACGATTTAGGTGGAGGTACTTTTGATATCTCTGTTCTTGAATTAGGAGACGGAGTTTTCGAAGTATTGTCTACTGATGGAGACACTCACTTAGGAGGAGATGATTTTGACCATACAATTATTGACTGGTTAGCTGACGAATTTAAAGCTGAAGAAGGTATCGATTTGCGTCTTGACCCAATGTCATTGCAACGTATCAAAGAAGCTGCTGAGAAAGCTAAAATTGAATTGTCATCTTCTGCAGAAACTGAAATCAACTTACCTTATGTAACTGCTACAGCTTCTGGACCAAAACACTTAGTTAAAAAATTAACTAGAGCTCAATTTGAAAAATTAACTGATTCATTAGTAAAACGTTCTATGGCACCAGTTGCTAAAGCGTTGAAAAATGCAGGTTTATCTGTTTCTGATATTGACGAAGTTATCTTGGTTGGTGGTTCTACTCGTATTCCAAGAATTGTTGAAGAAGTTGAAAAATTCTTTGGTAAAAAAGCGTCTAAAGGAGTTAACCCTGATGAAGTTGTTGCAATTGGAGCAGCTATTCAAGGTGGAGTTCTTTCTGGAGATGTAAAAGATGTATTGTTACTTGACGTTACACCTTTATCTTTAGGTATCGAAACTATGGGTGGTGTTATGACTATCTTAATTGAGGCTAACACAACTATCCCAACTAAAAAATCTCAAGTTTTCTCTACTGCTTCTGATTCTCAACCATCTGTTGAACTACACGTTCTTCAAGGTGCAAGAGCTATGGCTGTAGATAATAAAACTATCGGTCGTTTCCACTTAGATGGTATTCCACCAGCACCAAGAGGAGTTCCTCAAATCGAGGTTGCTTTTGACATCGATGCTAATGGTATCATCAAAGTAACTGCTACTGATAAAGGAACTGGTAAATCTCACGATATTCGTATCGAAGCTTCTTCTGGATTAACTTCTGAAGAAATCGAAAGAATGAAGCAAGATGCTGAAGCTAACGCTGAGTCTGACAAAATTGCAAGAGAAAGAGCTGAAAAAATAAATGAAGCTGACAGTACTATCTTCCAAACTGAAACTCAATTGAAAGAGTTAGGAGATAAGATTGCTGACGATCACAAAACTGCAATCGAGTTTGCTTTGACTGAATTAAGATTTGCTCACCAATCTCAAGATCTTGAGGCTATCCAAAAAGGATTAGACAATGTGAACGCTGCATGGAAAACTGCAACTGAAGCTATGTATGCTCAAGGTGATCAAGGTCAACAAGCAGCTCCACAACAAGAGCAATCGCAAGGTGACAATGTTGAAGACGTTGAATTCGAAGAAGTAAAATAATTCTTCTTTGTAAAGACGCACTGCTGTGCGCCTCTACCATATAAAATGAAAACCGGACTAGAAATAGTCCGGTTTTTTTATGGACTAAATTTATGATTTTCATTGTAGAGACGCACTGCTGTGCGTCTCTTTTCTTTTACAAAATGACAAATGTCATTTCCTGTTCGGAAACTTTTTTGTAATATTACTATATAAATCATTTTGAATGAGAAAGATAAAATACAAAAAAGGACGTAAACTGCAACATACTAGTTTAGAGTATACTGGTTCACATAAAGATCTCAAAACAGAAATGCAGCTTTTTGTATATGATGATAATTCTATTATCGAATATGAAAAATTTTCAGTTCACGCATTAAATACTTGTATTGATTATACTAAAAACAACTGGCTAAATATTCACGGATTAAATAATATCGACTTAATACAAACTATCGGAACACATTTTAGTCTGGATGATTTTTTATTGGCGGATATTTTAAACACAACCAAAAGAACGAAGTTAGAAGAGCAAAAAGATATTTTGTTCTTTAATATAAAATCACTTTTGCCTTCAGAATATTCAGATGGAATAAAAGTAGAGCAATTAAGTTTTATTTTAAAAGACGGAATCTTAATTTCTTTTCAGGAAAAACGAAGCGATTTTTTTACTCATATTCGAGAGCGTCTTCGCACTCATGCGGGAATTGTAAGAACTAAAAAAGTAGATTATTTGCTTTATTTATTATTAGATGCCGTAATGGAGAATTTTTATATTACGATTGAAGATGAAGAAGAAAAGATTGAAGAGTTAATCAATTTAACCAAGAAAGGTGCTGATCCTGTTATATTAGAAAGAATTGAAAATCATCGTGATAATTTTAATTTTTTAAAACGTTCTATCATTCCGCTTCGGGATTCCTTGTATTATTTGAAAACGATTAAAGATGATGATAATTATAACGGAATTCAAAAGGATACTTTTAACTTCTTTATCAGATTGCATCAAAAATGTTTAGAGCTTTTAGAGCAGATTGATTCTGATATGAGTTCTTTAGAAAGTGCTTCAAATTTCTATTTTTCAGAACAAAGCCGGAAAATGAATGAAATCATGAAAACGCTGACAATTATATCGGCAATATTTATTCCGCTAACTTTTATTGTTGGGGTGTACGGAATGAATTTCGAAAATATGCCAGAACTTCGATATAAATATGGTTATCATACCGTAATGATCGGCATGGCTTTACTCGTGATCGCCTTAATTATTTATTTCAAAAGGAGGCGTTGGTTTTAAAGGTTTTACATTTATAAATTACGATTTAAAAGTACATTGTTAAGATATCAAAATAAAAAATTATGAGTAAAGCAATATACATTGCCACAAGTGATCAGAATAGCGGAAAATCAATTATAACGTTAGGTGTGATGAGTATTTTGATTGGTAAAACGGCTAAAGTGGGTTATTTCAGGCCCATCGTAGAAGATTTTGTTGATGGAGAATTGGACAATCATATTGAGACTGTGCTTTCACATTTTAATCTTGATATGAAGTTTGAAGATGCTTACGCCATCACCAAAAGTAAATTAATCAAGAAAAAAAATAACGGAAAAATAGGCGAGGTTTTAGATTTAATAATCGAAAAATATAAAAAACTCGAAGAGCGTTTTGATTTTGTTTTGGTTGAAGGCACCAGTTTTACCGGAGAAGGAACTTCCATTGAATTAGATACGAATGTCCTAATTGCAAAAAATCTCGGAATACCGACTGTAATTGTTGGTTCAGGAGTTGGTAAAACATTAGACGAATTGGTTGATAGCTTGTATTTGGTTTACGATTCTTTTAAGGTAAAAGAAGTAGAGGTCTTATCGGTTTTTGCCAATAAAGTACAGCCGGAAAATATAGAATTGGTCACAAAAGGTTTGCAGAAAAGTCTGCCAGCGAATGTTTTAGTAAACACAATCCCTATAATTTCAAGTTTGAATAACCCAACAATGCAGGAAATTGTCAATGAACTTGATGCAAAAGTATTGTTTGGAGGCGCTTATTTAAACAATGAAATTGGACATTACAGTGTAGGAGCGATGCAATTGCATAATTATTTGGTTCATTTGCAGGATAATGCTTTGGTAATTACACCAGGCGACCGTTCGGATATTATTCTGGGGGCTTTACAAGCCAATGAATCGGCTAATTATCCAACAATTTCTGGAATTATTTTAACCGGAAATATTATTCCGGAGCAAAGTATCTTAAAATTAATCGAAGGACTTTCTGCCATTGTTCCGATTATTTCTGTTGATGGAGGAACTTATAATATTACAAACAAAATTGGCTCTATAAAATCAAAAATTTACGCCAATAACACCCATAAAATTGAGACGTCGATTAATACTTTTGAAAAATATGTCGCAATTGATGCATTGTCTGAAAGAGTAATCACTTTTGAAGCAGAAGGAATGACGCCAAAAATGTTTCAGTACAACATGGTAAAAAGAGCCAGACAGCATCGTAAACACATCGTTTTGCCGGAAGGAACTGATGAACGAATTATTATCGCAGCGTCAAGATTATTAGCAATGGATGTTGTTGATATTTCGATGATTGGCGATAAAAAACAAATTGAAAGTAAAGTTTCTGAACTCGGCATTACATTTGATTTTTCAAAAATAAAAATCATTAATCCAAGTGAATCGGAGTTTTATGAAGATTATGTAAACACCTATTACGAACTTCGTAAAGCTAAGAATGTTACGCTTCCGATGGCAAGAGATTTAATGGAAGACGTTTCCTATTTCGGAACAATGATGGTGTATAAGGGTCATGCTGACGGAATGGTTTCGGGAGCGGCACACACAACGCAACACACCATTTTACCTGCATTGCAGTTCATTAAAACTAAACCTAATTCATCAGTAGTCTCCTCTGTATTTTTCATGTGTCTGGAAGACAGGGTTTCGGTTTTTGGAGATTGTGCCATTAATCCGAATCCAACGGCAGAGCAATTGGCAGAAATTGCTATTTCATCAGCAGATTCAAGTTCTGCTTTTGGGATTGAGCCTAAAATTGCCATGCTTTCGTATTCTTCAGGTACTTCAGGAAAAGGGGATGAAGTAGAGAAAGTAAGAACGGCTACCGAAATCGTAAAACAAAAACGTCCGGATTTAAAAATAGAAGGGCCAATTCAGTATGACGCCGCTGTGGACCGTGCTGTTGGCAAAAGCAAAATGCCTGATTCTGAAGTAGCAGGGCAGGCGAGTGTACTTATTTTCCCGGATTTAAATACAGGAAATAATACTTACAAAGCCGTTCAGCGAGAAACCGGGGCTTTAGCTATTGGTCCAATGTTACAAGGTTTAAACAAACCCGTAAACGATTTAAGCCGAGGCTGTACAGTCGATGATATTATTAACACAGTTGTAATTACAGCAATTCAGGCACAGGGACTTTAAATCAATTAAAAATTGAGAATTAAAAATTAAACTTTAAGTCTTTTTTAAAAAAAAACTTAGAACCTTAGAGACTTAGCACCTTAGAACCTTAAAAGAAATGAAAATACTAATTATAAACTCAGGAAGTTCATCTATAAAATATCAATTAATGGTTATGCCGGAAAACGAAGTAATTTGTTCCGGTATGATTGACAGAATTGGTTTAGAAACCTCTAATGTCACGTTTAAAACGGCATCAAATTCACATGAGGAATTATTGCCAATTCCGAATCATAAAGTAGGATTGCAAAAAGTAGCCAATATGCTTTTGGATACTGAAAAAGGCGTAATCAAATCGACTTCTGAAATAGCAGCAGTCGGGCATCGTGTGGTGCATGGAGGAAGTGATTTTAGCGCTACCGTAAAAATTGACGAAAAAGTAAAAGCAAAAATCAAACAGCTTTTTGAATTAGCGCCATTGCATAATCCTGCGAATTTAGAAGGGATTAATGTTGCTGAAGAGATTTTTAGCTCCGCTGAACAGATTGCGGTTTTTGATACTGCTTTTCATCAGACAATGCCGGAAGTAGCTTATAAATATGCTATTCCGAATTATCTTTTAACAGAAAATAAAGTCCGTGTGTATGGTTTTCATGGTACCAGCCATAAATATGTTTCTGAAAAAGCCATTAATTTTTTGGAACATAATTCTAAAATAATCACCATTCATTTAGGAAATGGTTGCAGTATGGCTGCTATTAAAGATGGAAAATGTATTGATACTACAATGGGATTTTCACCATCAAATGGTTTGATTATGGGTACGCGTTCCGGAGATATTGACCAGTCGGTAGTTTTTTATATGATTAAGAATTTAGGATATTCTCCGGATGAAGTAAATTCAGTTTTATTGAAACAAAGTGGTATGCTTGGACTTACAGGATACAGCGATTTACGCGATATTGAAGCCGAAGCTGAGAAAGGCAATAAAGATTGTCAATTGGCTTTATTAATGAATGCTTATCGTATTAAAAAGTTTATAGGTTCATACGCAGCAGCTTTAAATGGTTTAGATGCCATTGTTTTTACCGCCGGAATTGGCGAAAACTCTTCTTACATGCGCAAATTGGTGTGTACGGGTATGGAGTATTTCGGTATTGAATTAGATGATGAAAAGAATCTTATTCGTTCTAAATCTGTTAGGGAAATCAATAGAGAAAATTCAAAAGCTAAAGTTTTGGTAGTGCCAACAGATGAAGAATATGAAATTGCAAATCAGGTTTATCAATTACTTCATAACTAAGTTGAATCTATTTATTATAAAAAAAGCTCCTCCATCGAGGAGCTTTTTTACTTATTTAAATTCAATATTTGTCATTATCTTTGGATATAAAACCACATATTTTGAAATCGATACTTCTAAAATCATTTTTTTTCTTTTTCATCGCTTCTCAAATTCAAGCACAAGAATTACTTCCATTTGTTGAAAATTATAATAAATCAAATTATCAGGGGGACAATCAAATCTGGAATGTTGCTCAGGGAAAGGATAATGCCATGTATTTTGCCAATAATCATTATTTATTGCGATACGATGGTGTAAAATGGGAAAAATACACTTTACCCAATAAAACGATTATCCGTTCAATTTTGATTGAAGGGGATAGAATTTACTCTGGTTCTTACAAAGAATTTGGTTATTGGTACAGAAAAGAAGGCAAAATGCATTATGTGTCGATTACCAAAAAACTGCGCTTATTTGATGAAAAAGACAATGAGGAAATCTGGAAAATTTTCAGGTACAATGGCTCTTTGTATTTTCAGTCCTTTAATGATGTTTTTATTTATAATGGAAAACACATTCAAAAAATCAAATTTCCTTTTCTAATTTCATATTGCTTTGTAGTCGGTCAAAATCTTTATGTTGCCTCTGTGGAAAAAGGGATTTTCAAAATGAATGGTTCTCATATCGCCAATCCAAAAGGCTGGAATGTTCTTAAAAACTGTGTAGTTCATGCTATCGAAAAATATAAAGGCAAGACTTATATCTTTACACATAAAAATGGTGTTTTTATTGTAGAATCCAATGGTTTAAGAGCTTGGGATAGTCCGTTGAACGAAACATTAAAAGCAGGAACTATTAACGTAGCCAGGTTTACAAAAAACAACAAGTTAATTGTAGGAAGTGGAAATCGAGGTGTTTTTGTTTACGATTTAACTACGAATATCTATAAGAATATTGACCGGAAAAATGTTTTGATGAACAACTCTATTTTAAGTATCGGGTTTGATAAAGAAAACGATTTATGGCTTGGTCTGGATAATGGAATTGCTCATGTTGAAATAAATTCTCCCATATCAATCTTTTATGATAATTCGGGTATTTTAGGATCTGTTTATTCGGTGGCAACCATAAATAACGGGTACTTAATAGCCACTAATCATGGTGTTTTTGAATTTGATTCAGGGAAATTCAATATGATGCCCAATACACAAGGTCAGGCATGGAACATCACAGAAATTAACAATAAATATGTAATTGGTCATAATGATGGTACATTTTCTTATGAAAATGGTTCATTGGCAAAAATAAATAATATCAATGGTGGGTGGAATTTATCCAAAAGCGCTATCAATAATACTTATTTCCAGTCGACATACAGCGGGATTTTAGTTTATGATAATCCTTCAGATTTATCTCAAAAAAAAGTTATCAAAGATCTTTCTAAACCTATAAAATATGTAGCTCAGAACAAAAAGAATGAAATTTGGGCAGCAGACAACTATCGTGGTTTATATCGTGTCATATTCGATGATAATTATAAAACGAAAAAGGTTGAAAACATTACGCAGCAAAGTAAAATTAAAAATGATTTTGGTGTAAAGATTTTCGAGTTCAGAAATGAAATTTTGTTTTTAATAAATAATACATGGTACACTTACAATTCAATCGTGAATAAACTTGAAGAAAATGAACTGTTTAATGAGAATTTTAAAAATGTAACAGACATTGTTGGTATTGATGAAAATCATTTTATGGTCCTCCAAAGCGGAATTTTGTACCACATATATGCACATGGAAATAAGTTTTTGTGGAATATTATTCAGGAGAAATATTATAAAGGAAAATTGATCAATGATAATTTGAGAATCTTTAAGGCTGAAAATAATTATTTGCTTAATCTTGATGATGGCTTTATTTCACTTAAATTAAAATATGTAAACAAGCAGAATTCTGATGTTAAAATTGAAGCATTTAACGATGAAAATATTGTGCCGAATGATTCTAAAATTAAATACAATACAGAATTAAAAGTAAATGTAATTTCTGGTATTTATGGCGCAAGTAAACCGAATTTATTTTATAAACTTACCCATAACAAAGACTATATTCCAATTTCGGATGGATTAATCGTACTCAATAATTTGAGCAGTGGCTATCATACCATAACTGTTTATAAACATGATGGTGCGACGTATGAAAAAGTAACAGACTTTGATTTTAAAGTTGCAAGACCCTGGTATCTTTCAATTTGGATGATATTACTGTATTTACTGATAATTGGTGCGGTTTTATTTTTCTATTACAAATGGAACAAACTTCGCTATATGCAAAAATTAAAACTGCAGGCAGAAGAATTAAAGCATCAGAGGGAAATTCTTGAAATGGAATTAAAAGCGGAGAACGAATTGAACATACAGGAATATGAAAAACACATTCTGGAACTGGAATTACAAACCAAATCATCTGAAGTGGCAGGTAAATCTTTATCTATTGCCAAACAAAGTGAAATGATCGAGAACATTCAAACCATTTTAGACTCTGAAAGTGATTTTAATAAGCTGAAAAGCGAAATTAAAAAAGCAATAAAAATAAATGAGGTGAATAAACATGAATGGGAGATTTTTGAAACCAATCTAAATCAGATTCACAACGAATTTATTATTAACCTTTCGAAGAAATTTCCAAACCTAACTCCAAAGGATATAAAACTCTGCGTTTACCTTAAAATGAATCTTTCATCGAAGGAAATTGCACCAATGATGAACATCTCTTTTAGAGGTGTAGAACTTCACAGATATCGTTTAAGAAAGAAATTAAACCTGACCCAAGATGAAAACCTGTCTAAATTTTTATTAAGTCTTTAAGTTTTGAGTTTGTTTATTGATGATATTATATTTTTTCACCCTATTTTTTATATAATTCTAATACATCATTACTACATCATAACGATATGTTAACAAAAAAGTTTTAACATTTATTGCATTGATTTTCAGTAGAATATACTTGTATTTTAACATAATGATGTAGCTATGTAGGGGTGGTATTTGATGTACTACAACGTTGTAATTGTTTAATTTGGCTCTACTAACTTAAACGATTACGAACTGTATGAAAAATTTTATTTTTAGCTTTTTAGCTCTCTTATTGCTTCCGGCATATATGTCAGGACAGGCAATTAAAGGAAAAGTAGTAGACAGTAGCGGAATGGGAGTTCCAGGAGCAGTAATTAGTGCTGCGAATTCCAAAACTTCTGCTGATGCTGATTTCGACGGAAATTTTACAATTAATGCCAAAGAAGGTGAGATTTTAAAAATTTCGATGCTGGGTTTTAATGCTGTTTCTGTACCTGCAACCACGGCGCCAATGACGATTACCTTAAAGGAATCTGAAGATACAGCCTTAAAAGAAGTTGTTGTAATTGGATACGGAACAAGAAAGAAAGTTGATAATACAACAGCTATCAGCTCGATTAAAGCTGAAGAAATTACTAAAACGAAGGTACTGAATGCGTCGCAGGCCATTCAGGGTAAAGCGGCTGGGGTACAGGTGATTTCATCTGATTTACCAGGAAGTACACCTTCTGTTGTAATTAGGGGTTTAGGAACTGCATTAGGAGGTCGAACTCCTTTATATGTAGTTGATGGAATGCAGACTGAGAATATCAATAATATTAATACGAACGATATTACTTCTTATGATATTCTGAAAGATGCTTCGGCGTTGGCTATTTATGGTACAAGAGCGGCAAATGGGGTTATCATAATTACCACTAAAAAGGGTAAAGCAGATAACAAAGTTGCTGTAGAAATAGAGAGCTTCGCTGGTGTAAGAGAGCCTCTTAAAAAGGTGAAAATGGCGGGTAGTAACAAATATTCACATTATACAAATGTGGCTTTGCAAAATACTACTTTCTCACAAGACCAGCCAGTTAATACAGATTGGTTTGATGAAATTACAAGAAGCGGATCGTATACACAAAATAACGTTTCTGTTTCTGGTGGTGGCGAAACTGTAAAGTATTTTTTCAGTTTAGGAAACTACGAAGAAAAAGCAATTTTAAACGGACTATCTTATGGCCGTACTACTTTTAGAAATAATAATGAGTATAAAATTTCTAAAAAACTGACTTTAAATCAAAACTTCAGTTTTACTTCTACAAAATCTACTCCTAAGCCATTAGGCGCTTTTACAAATGCTTACAAACAATCGCCAATAGTTCCTGTTCGTTTTTCTGACGGTAAATATGGAGTTCCAAGAGTTGGGCCAGATGGTTTTGCAAGCCAAACGGGATCTGCGTTTAACAATGTTGGAAATCCGGTTGCTCAACTTGATTTTTATGATGAACAACAAAAAAGCATTACATTACAGGGTGGGTTGAAATTAGATTATGAAATTCTGGAATCGTTAAAATTCACTTCTCAATATAATGGTGAATACTATACTTGGAATCAATATAATTTCGACGATACTAAAAATATCTGGCTGGCAGCGAATCCTAATAAAGTTGCAGACGATTATGATAAAGAATTCCCAAATGCCAACATTAATTTATTGACAAAAGGAAGAGAAGAATATTACAACTGGAACTTAGCCAACTATTTGACATTTAATAAAGTGTTTTCTGAGATTCACGATCTTGAAGTTGTAGCAGGTATCGAAACAAGTGTTAAAGGTTCTCGCCAAAAGCTTACCATCAAACGAAAAAATGTAAACCCTAATGAAAATTACTGGGCATTAAAAGACGTAGAATATGCTGCAAATGTAACGAGCTACAAAGATGAAGTTTTTAATGAAGTAAAACTGGCATCATATTTAGGTCGTTTTCAATACAAATTAATGGACAGATATTTAGTTACCGGAACTGTAAGACGTGATGGATCTTCGAATTTTGGTAAAGATTATCGTTGGGGTACTTTTCCTGCATTTGGTGTGGGATGGGTTATTTCTAAAGAAGACTTTTTGGCCGATTCAAAAACGATTAATTTCTTAAAATTAAGAGGAGGATGGGGTGAATTAGGAAATCAAAATGTACCATTAAACAGAGCAAGTTATACCTCTGGTCAAAATGCTTATTTGGGAGGTTCTATTTTGAATGAAGGAACAACAATTAACTCTCAAATTGATCCAAGTTTATCCTGGGAGGTTACAAAAGAGACTTCTATTGGTTTAGATTTCGAATTATTAGCCAATAGATTAAAAGGAACTTTTGATATATATGACAGAAATACAAGCAATATCATTTTAAATACAAAACCTTATTCTACATCAGGAATCACAACTTTTTCTCCAGCACATGTGGGTGAAGTTTCAAATAAAGGTTATGAAATTTCATTGCGTTGGGATGATAAAGTGGGTGAGAATTTCAGCTATTTCATTGGAGGAAACTTCTCAAACAATCAAAATGAACTTACTGGTTTGAAAAATGTTATTTTATCTCCATTAATTGGTGGAGGATTGGGTAACGGTCAGGATACTAAATTGTTAGACAATACTACAATTGGTCAGCCATTAGGAAGTTTCTATATTTATGAGTACGCTGGTTTTGATCCTGCAAATGGTCAAATGCTATATTATAACGCTGCGGGTGCTAAAGTAACTCAGGATGCTTTAAGCGCAACTACTGATAAAAAATATGTTGGTTCAAGTTTGCCAAAATCTAATTACGGAGTATCATTAGGATTTAATTATAAAAACTTTGATTTCTCTGTAGATGGCTACGGAACAAGCGGTGCAAAAGTCTATAATGGTAAAAAAGCACAACGTTTTTCAGGAGAAAACATCGAAGATACTCTTGCCAATGATTTTTGGACACCTAATAATCTGACAGCTTCAAATCCAGCACCATTCAATCAGGTTCCGGTTGCTTCGACTTATTATTTAGAATCAGGAGATTTCTTTAGAATAAACAACATTACATTAGGATACAAACTGCCCTTGCAGAATACTAATTTCATTAATTCCTGCAGAATTTACGTAAATGCTATAAACCCATTTATTACACAAAAATTCTCAGGATTCTCTCCGGAATTAAACGGTGACGGAAATCCTTACGGAACTCAGGGAGTAGAGCTTGATGCTTACCCAACTTTGAGATCATTTGTAATGGGAGTTAACTTAAAATTTTAAAATCATGAAAAAGATATATATAGCAACGTTTGTATTATCAGCATTCTTTTTTACCGGCTGTGCAGACGATTATTTAGATGTGGATCAAACAGAATCGATTTCTACAGACGATATTGAATTGTTTAATAACGATGCTGGAGCAGCTCAGTTTGTAACTGCAATTTATAACAAATTTCTGAATTGGGATATGACCTCATTTGGTTGGATTGGTCTTTCAAGTATAACCTCTGATGATGCTGATAAAGGATCATCTCCGGGAGATACAGGAACAGACAAGGATGTTTTGGATGCCTTAACTTATAATGCATCAAATCCTTCTGCGGAAAGTACTTTTAATGCTAATTATGATGGAATCAACAGATGTAATCAGGCTTTGAATATTCTTCCAAAATTAGATAAGGCAAATCCTAATTTGAGAGCCAGATTAGCCGGTGAAGCCAAGTTTTTAAGAGCCTTTATGTATTTTACTTTAGTGAAATGCTACGGAGGAGTGCCAATTGTAGATCACCTGCCAGTTCCGGGTTCAGATCCGGATAGAATTATGCAATTAACCCGCAGAACTGCTGCAGAGGTTTATGCATTTATCGAAAGTGATTTAAATGATGCTATTGCGGCTTTACCTGAAAAAACGGCTTATGCTGCAAATGAAAGATCCAGAGTATCAAAAGGAGCTGCGTATGCTTTATTGGCAAAAGTAAGTTTGTATCAAAAAAATTGGCAAAAAGTAGTAGACAATTGTAATAAAGTTACAGGGTATTCTATTGTTAGCGATTATGCAAGCATGTTTAAAGCAACTGGAAAATTTGATGCCGAAACTATTTTCGAAATTTATGCACAAGGTGCAGTACCTGCCAAAGGAATCGAAGGGTATTCTAACACACAAGGTGCTCGTGGTGCCGGTGGTTGGGGCTGGGGTTTCAATACGCCATCTCAAAGTTTAGTAAATGCTTATGAGCCAGGTGATGTTAGAAAAGCAGCTACAATTATTTTTAGAGGATCCACATTGTATGATGGGCGTGTAATTCCAACAACTGTTGAAAACGAACGCTACAATTATAAAGCTTATTCTTCTGCCTATACAGACGCCTGGGAGACAGATGTTGATATTAAATACCTGAGATATGCCGAAGTTTTATTAATGAAAGCAGAGGCTTTAAATGAATTAGGACAAACAGCAGAAGCTATTCCATTATTAAATCAAATTAGAAACAGAGCAGGTTTGGCAAATACAACGTATTCCTCTCAGGCAGATATCAGAAATGCAATCTGGAGAGAAAGAAGAGTTGAAATGGCTTTTGAACATGATAGATTCTTTGATTTGGTTCGTACCGGCCAGGCTAAAGCTGCTTTCGCAATTGATGGAAAAACTTTCACCGAAGGTAAAAACGAATTATTCCCAATTCCGGCGGCGTTCATAAAACAAGCTGGAACGCTTTGTCCTCAAAATCCTGGTTATTAATCCTTAAAGACAATTAAAATGAAAAAACATAAATATATTTTCTTGCTTTCTTTTGTTGTGGCTTCATCTGTTTTTGTGGCTTGTGAGGATAGTATAGATAAAGAAAACGATCCAATTCCGTATGAATCAATTGGAGGTTATGAAAATTCTGATGAAGTTGCAGCTGCCCATTTAATTTCCAAATTTAGTTTTGAAGGAAATCTAACAGATAGCAAAAGCAACATTACAGGAGTTGAAGGAACAAACGTAGCTTTTGCCGACGGTGCAAAAGGAAGTGCATATCAGGGTTCAAGTTCTCAGGCGAGATATGCTATAGGAAATGGGACAACAAAAATCACTTCTCTAAACGATTATTCAATTTCATTTTGGATGAATACTGCTAATACGGTTCCGGATGGTGGAAGCCCTGGACAAGGAAAAGGAGCACAAGGTATTTTTTCAATCGTACGACCAACTGAGTTTTGGGGTGGAATCAATGTGTTTTTAGAAAATCCGGACAGCGCTAATCCAAACCGATTAAGATTAAAACTTGGTGTTGAAAACGGAAGAGCTGGAGTAAATTGGAAAGGACAAAGCGTTATCGTAAATATAGATAATAGCTTAAACACCTGGGTTCATGTGGTTCTTGCTTACGATTCTAAAACAAGCACTATGAATTGTTATACCAACGGAGCTCCAAGCGCAAATGTTGTTGGTTTTCCTTACGCTCCTGCAGCAGGAGTTGTAGGTACGGCAATTTGGTATGCGGATGATCCCGGTACTTATGACAACGCGAAAAATGCGCCTAAATATGGAGCATTTCAGATGGTTGGTACAAATGGTAAAGTTGTCTTTGGAAATCATCAATTTGAAACAACACCTCCTTTAAACAACGGTTCTCAACAAGACTGGGCTACAAGTTATGCCGGGTTAATGGACGAGTTCAGAATTTATGATGCGGCACTTGCAAGCAATGAAGTTTCCGCTTTATACAAACTTGAAAAAGACAATAGATAGCAATTTCTTTAATACACCTGGGTAAAAAAATCCAGGTGTATTTTTTACTATTAATATCACAGCAAAAAAAATGAAAAGCAGTTTTTATATCACCCTTTTTTTGAGTGTTTTTATCTCCTGTTCGTCCTCTTCACCAGAAGGAGGCAATAGCGGAGGAACGCCATTACCAACGAACCCAACGATTCCTGTGAAACCTTTAACCGATGCTGAAGCATTAGATCAGGTTCAAAAAGATGCCATTAAATATTTTTGGGATTATGCTGATCCTAATTCAAAATTAGCAAGAGAAAGATATCTTACCGAAGACCCGAATTTTGAATCGAATATTATCACAACAGGCGGTTCAGGTTTTGGATTGATGAGTATTGTAGTAGGGGTGGAAAGAGGTTTTTTGCCAAGGGCTGAAGCTGTTTCCAGACTTGCCACAGCCTTAGCTTTCCTTGAAAAAGCAGATCGATTTCACGGTGCATGGCCACACTGGATGGATAATAAAGCGGGAAGAGTAATTCCGTTTGGCACAAAAGATAACGGAGGAGACTTAGTAGAAACTTCTTTCGTTTGTCAGGCCTTAATTACTATTAGAGAATATTTTAAAAATGGAAGTACAGCCGAAAAAGAATTAGCTGCAAAAGCTGATGAACTCTGGAAAGGAGTAGAATGGGATTGGTACACAAAAGGAGAAAATGCTTTATACTGGCACTGGTCACCGAATTATGGCTGGGAAATGAATTTTAAATTAGAAGGCTATAACGAATGTTTAATTACATACGTGATGGCAGCATCTTCGCCAACGCATCCTATTTCGGCGGAAGCCTATCATCAGGCGTGGGCAAGAAATGGCGCAATTGTAAACGGAGGTTCTCAATACGGAATTCCGGTTATTTTAAGTTATAATGGCGCTGTCGGAAATGTTGGGCCAATGTTTTGGTCACATTATTCATATTTAGGTTTAGACCCGAATAATCTAAAAGATAAATATGCAGATTATGGAGCATTGACTCAAAATCATGCTAAAATCATGGTGCAGCACAGTGTTGCAAATCCGAAAGGATGGAAAGGGTATTCTGATAAATGTTGGGGACTTACAGCAAGTTACACCCGTAATCCTGACGGAACAACAGGATACACCGCACATCAGCCAAACAATGATACCGGCGTGATTTCGCCAACTGCCGCATTATCTTCTTTTCCTTTTGCGCCAGTCGAAGCTATGAAGTTTTTACATTTTTTATATGATGAAAACAAAGCAAAATATGTGGGAATTGCGGGACCTTACGATGCTTTATCACCACAGTATAATTGGGTAACACCTCGCTATTTGGCTATCGATCAGGGGACAATCGCACCTATGATTGAAAACTACAGAAGCGGTTTGTTATGGAAGCTGTTTATGAATGCACCGGAAACGAAACAAGGTCTAATAAAACTTGGATTTAATTCTACTAAGTATGGATTTTAATTCAAAATGAAACAATAAGAATAAATATTAAAGACACATGAAAAACAAGTTAGTCTTACTTTTTTTAGGATGCGCTGTTTTGGGTTACGCTCAAAAAAAGAACACTAAAAATGCAGTAACAATTAAACCAAAATCAGAGTTTGTAGCTGAACTTTTGTCAGAAATGACACTAGACGAAAAACTAGGACAGCTTAATTTACCAACTTCTGGAGATATTACAACAGGGCAGGCAAACAGTTCTGATGTGGCTAAAAAAATTGCTGAAGGGAAAGTGGGCGGTTTATTCAATATAAAATCTGTTCAGAAAATTAAGGAAGTTCAAAAAATAGCTGTTGAAAAAAGCCGTTTAAAAATTCCATTGATTTTTGGTATGGATGTCATTCACGGCTATGAAACAACATTCCCAATTCCGTTAGGATTATCTTGTACATGGGACATGAATCTGATCGAAAGAAGTGCTCAGATCGCTGCTCAGGAAGCAAGTGCCGATGGTATCAACTGGACATTTTCACCAATGGTAGATATTTCCCGCGATCCACGTTGGGGAAGAATTTCTGAAGGTTCAGGAGAAGATCCATATTTGGGAAGCCAAATTGCGAAAGCAATGGTAAACGGATACCAACAACATGATCTTTCAAAAAATAACTCCATCATGGCGTGTGTAAAACACTTCGCTTTATACGGTGCGCCAGAAGCAGGACGTGATTACAACACCGTTGACATGAGCCATATCAGAATGTTCAACGATTATTTTCCACCTTACAAAGCAGCTGTTGATGCCGGTGTAGGTTCTGTAATGGCTTCTTTTAATGAAGTAGACGGAATTCCGGCGACCGGAAATAAATGGTTAATGACTGATGTTTTAAGAAAAAAATGGGGCTTTAAAGGTTTCGTAGTAACTGATTTTACCGGAATCAACGAAATGATCGAACACGGAATGGGCGATTTACAAGCGGTTTCGGCTTTGTCTCTAAACGCTGGTGTTGAAATGGATATGGTTGGTGAAGGATTTTTAACGACTTTGAAAAAATCTTTAGATGAGAAAAAAGTAACGATCGAACAAATTGACAATGCCGTTAAACTTATTTTAGAAGCAAAATACGATTTAGGATTATTCCACGATCCGTATAAATATTGCGACGAAAAAAGAGCCAAAACTGAAATTTTTACTGCAGCAAGCAGAAAAGAAGCACGTCAGATTGCAGCGCAGTCATTGGTTTTATTGAAAAATCAAAATCAGGTATTGCCGCTTAAAAAATCAGGGACAATTGCACTTATCGGGCCATTGGCAGATGCTAAAGAAAACATGCCGGGAACCTGGAGCGTTGCTACAAAAATGGAAAATGCAATTTCATTATTGGCAGGAATTAAAGAAGTGGCAGGACCTTCCACGAAAGTGCTTTATGCAAAAGGAAGTAATTTAGATTACAATGAAACTTTCGAAACTAACGCGACAATGTTTGGTAAAACCCTGCACCGTGATAGTCGTTCTAAAGAAGATTTATTGGCAGAAGCTTTAAAAATTGCTAATCAATCAGATGTAATTGTAGCGGCACTTGGAGAATCTGCAGAAATGAGCGGAGAATCTAGCAGCCGTACGAATTTAGAAATTCCACAGTCTCAAAAAGACTTATTAAATGCTTTATTAAAAACAGGAAAACCAGTTGTTTTGGTTTTGTTCGATGGTCGTCCGTTAGTGATAAAAGAAGAAAACGAAGCAGTTCCGGCGATTTTAAATGTCTGGTTTGCAGGAACTGAAGCGGGTTACGCTATTGCAGATGTTTTATTTGGAGATGTAAACCCATCTGGAAAATTAACAACTACTTTCCCAAGAAGTGTCGGACAAGTGCCAATTTATTACGCACACAAAAACACAGGAAGACCATTGGCCAATACTGAAGGTAAATTCGAAAAATTCAGATCTAATTATTTAGACGAAAGAAACGAGCCGTTATTTCCATTCGGTTTCGGATTAAGTTATACCAATTTTGAATATTCAAACCTGAAGATTTCTTCGGATAAAATGCATTCCAATGGAAAATTAAAAGTAACAATAGATGTTGCGAATACAGGAAATTACGACGGAAAAGAAACGGTTCAATTATACATCAGAGATTTAGTAGGTTCTGTAACAAGGCCAGTTAGGGAATTGAAAAATTTCCAAAAAATAACCCTTAAAAAAGGAGAGAAACAAACCGTGACTTTTGATATCACAGTTGAAGATTTAAAATTTTATAATTCTGATTTACAATTTGTAGCAGAGCCGGGACAGTTTGATATTTTCGTTGGAGGAAATTCAGCTGCAGACAAGAAAGTTAGTTTTGAGTTAATTAACTAATTGGTTTGTTGGTTAGTAATTGCCCTTCGTACTGGTTATACGAAGGGCTTTTTTTACACTATTAAACAGGATTTTCTTTTGTAAATCTATGAAACAAGCCTTTAAAAATTACAATTTTCTACCTATGAATGTAACTAAAAAATTTGGAGCGTTTTTAATAGTGCTAGCGGTAACTTCTTCGTGTAATGTTAGTAATAATGCGATTGTAGCGCATCGCGGAGCGTGGAAAAAAAATAATCTGCCAGAGAATTCAATTGCTTCACTGAGACATGCAATTGATTTAAAACTTGCTGGTTCTGAGTTTGATGTGTGGAGAACGGCTGATGATTCTCTTGTGATCAATCACGATGCGCACTTTAATAAAATGCCTATTGAAGAAACTAATTATGAAGATTTAATAAAATTCAAACTTTCAAACGGAGAGAAGCTGCCAACATTACACGAGTATATTTCTGAAGGTAAGAAAAACAACAAACATACTCTTTTAGTTTGTGAAGTGAAACCATCAGAATTAAGCAAGGAAAGAGGCAAAAAAACAGCTTTAAAAACGGTTGAAACGATCAAAAAACTTAAAGCTGATAAAATCACTTGTTACATAAGTTTTGATTACGAAATTTTAAAGCAAATAAGGGAAGTAGATCAAAAGGCGGTTTTACAATATCTGGAAGGAAATAAATCTCCAAAAGAAGTAAAATCAGATAAAATTTCGGGAGTTGATTATCATTTTTCTGTTTTTAAAAAACATCCGGAATGGATTAAGGAAGCTAAAGAAAATCATATTATCCTAAATACATGGACGGTTAATGAAGCTTCTGATATGGATTGGATTATTGATCATAAATTCAATTACATAACTACAAATGAACCTGAACTATTAAAGGAAAGATTAAAAGAAAAAAGTAATCTTTTAAACTTTAAAAATAAAAATTAAATCATGAAAAAGACATATATACTCACACTGCGAATAGTATTGTTTTTGATGATTTTCAACAGCAATGTTTTCGCGCAAACTGCGAATATTCCGGGTAAAACAGAATGGTTTGACCCCAATAAACCAGCAACAACCTATTGTAATCCAATCAATATCGGATATAATTATACAACACAAAATCACAACGGAATCCCGGAATCCCGGCGTTCAAGCGCAGATCCTGTTATCATTACTTACAAAGGCGAATATTATTTATTTGCTACCAATCAGGCAGGGTATTTTTGGAGTAAAGACATGTCAGATTGGAAATTTGTCTACGGAAGTTTTCAGAGAAAACCTGCCGATGATGACCAGTGTGCTCCGGCAGCATGGGTTGTAAATGATACGTTATTTTACGTTGGTTCAACATGGAAAAGAGATCATCCAATATGGAAAACAGCCGATCCAAAATCAGGACAATGGTTAAGACATGTCGACAAAGCAATGTTGCCAACCTGGGATCCGGCGATTTTTCAGGATGACGATAAAAAAGTTTATATGTACTACGGTTCAAGTGGAAAATTACCGCTTGTTGGTGTAGAAGTAGATTACAAAACGTGGCTTCCAAAAGGAAATCAGGCCGATTATGCAAAATTATATGAAGCCACAGAAGTTGAAGATATTCAGCGTCCTTATGGTCAGATAAAAGAAGTTGCGATTTTAGATCCTGCAAACCATGGTTGGGAACGTTTTGGGCCCAATAACGATATGGAACCGGCACCTTGGGGAAATTTTATCGAAGGAGCATGGATGACTAAACATAATGGAAAATATTATATGCAATACGGTGCGCCGGCGACAGAGTTTAAAGGGTATGCAAATGGCGTTCACGTTGGCGATAATCCGTTAGGGCCATTTGTGTATCAAAAACACAATCCGATGTCATATAAACCGGGTGGATTTGTCATTGGAGCAGGACACGGAAATACCTTTGCAGATAATTACGGCAATTACTGGAATACCGGAACGTGTAAAATCTCTATAAAAGACCGTTTTGAGCGTCGTATCGATATGTTTCCCGCAGGATTTGATAAAGACGATGTTATGTACTCGATTACGTCTTACGGCGATTTTCCGATCAAGCTTCCAACGAATCTGAGAAATCAGGAGAAAGGAGCTTCTTCAGGATGGATGTTGCTTTCGTATAAAAAACCAGTTACGGTTTCATCTTTTGAAGATTGCATGGAAGTGGAGACTCACAGAGTGGACAATGGTGGAAAAAAAGTCTATGAGAAATTTTGTTATGGTGCCGAAAATTTGACCGATGAAAACATTCAAACCTATTGGTCGGCAAAAACAGATAATCCCGGCGAATGGTTACAGCTTGATTTAGGAAGACCGATGGAGATAAATGCACTGCAAATCAATTATGCAGATCATAAAGCAACGCAATACAATAAAGCAATGGACATCTATTATCAGTACAAAATTTTTATGTCTGATGATGCTCAAAATTGGACATTAGTGGTTGATAAATCTCAAAATGTTAAAGACATTCCGCACGATTATGTGGAGTTGACAAAGTCAATTAAAGCGCGCTATATTAAAATGGTAAACATTCATAATGCTTCAGGGTTATTCGCTGTTTCAGATTTCAGGGTTTTCGGAAATGGATTGGCTTCAAAACCAAAAGCGGTTTCTAATTTTAAAGTGGTCAGAAATTCAAAAGATTCCCGCAATGCGATAATTAGCTGGAAAAAACAGCCGGACGCGACAGGTTATAACATTTATTACGGAATCAGTCCTGATAAATTGTACAACAGTATTATGGTTTACAATGAAGATTCATATGACTTTAGAGGTTTGGATAAAGGCACCAAATATTACTTTACAATTGAAGCTTTTAATGAAAACGGAATAGGATCACAAAATAAGTTAATTGAGGTAAAATAATTTGAGAAAAGTTGGATTTAAATCCGTGGCACGTCTGAAGAATTTTGTTCCTTTGTGCAACAACCCAAAAAATAATATTAAACCTATGAAAAAAACGATTCTTTTAACTGTTTTAGTTTTAAACGGATTGACATCTTTTGCACAGTCAAATGATGAAAAAAACATTAAATTATTTTATAAAAAAGCTTTAACCGAGGCAAAATGTTACACTTGGCTGGAGTATTTATCTAATGATATTGGAAGCCGCCTTTCAGGTTCTCCAAGTGCTGCAGCAGCAGTTCAATACACAAAATCGCAATTAGAAACTTTAGGACTTGATAAAGTTTATCTTCAGGAGGTGATGGTGCCTCATTGGGTTCGTGGCGAAAAAGAAACTGCATATATTTTAGACAATAAAATTAAAACTGTTGTGCCAATTTGTGCTTTGGGAGGATCAGTTGCAACTCCAAAAACTGGAATTACTGCAGAAGTAATCGAGGTAAAAAGTATTGATGAACTAAAAGCTTTAGGCGAAAAAGTAAAAGGAAAAATTGTGTTTTTCAACAGACCGATGAATCCTGAAAATATCGGAACTTTTGAAGCTTATTCCGGAGCTGGAGATCAAAGACGTAGCGGAGCAAAAGAGGCTGGTAAATTAGGAGCAGTAGGAACTATTGTCCGTTCTTTGAATTTGCGTTTAGATGATTTCCCTCATGCAGGAGCGCAAAGTTATGGTGATTTGCCAAAAGCACAATATATTCCGGCAGCTGCAATAAGTACTAATGGAGCTGAATTATTAAGTAAATTATTGAAAAATAACCCAAGCTTAAAATTCTATTTCAAACAATCTTGCGAAACTTTGCCAGATGTATTGTCACATAACGTAATTGGAGAGTTGACAGGAACTGTAACTCCTGAAAATATTATGGTAGTTGGAGGTCACTTAGATTCTTGGGATTTAGCGGATGGTTCTCACGATGATGGGGCGGGAGTGGTACAAAGCATGGAAGCAGTTCGTATTCTTAAAAACCTTAACTACAAACCTAAAAACACGATTCGTGTGGTGTTGTTTATGAATGAAGAAAATGGTGGAAAAGGTGGTGCTAAATATGAAGAAGTTTCAAAACAAAAGAACGAGAATCATATTTTTGCTTTGGAAAGTGATTCAGGCGGATTTACGCCAAGAGGATTTTCTATCGAAGCTGACGACGCAAATTTGAAAAAAATACAAGGATTTGCACCTCTTTTTGAGCCTTATTTTGTTCACAGTTTCTTAAGAGGTCACGCAGGATCAGATATTGAGCATTTGACTTCTAAAACGATTGTAAAAGCAGGTTTAGAACCAGATTCTCAACGTTATTTTGATTATCACCACGCAGCAAATGATAAATTTGATGCTATTAACAAAAGAGAGTTAGAATTAGGAGCAGCAACCATGACGTCGTTAATCTATTTAATTGACCAAACCGGAATTGTGCTTCCAACAGCGAACTAAGAGTCAAAAAAATAATAAAAAAGCGATGAGAAATCATCGCTTTTTTATTTTAAAATATAAGTGTAAATCGATTCTATCAGCGAAATCCGTGGGCAGTTTAATAAGTATAAATTACAGTTTTTAATAAACTAGAATTAACAAGATCAGCAGGTGCAACGACTTTCTCGTCAAGCGGAATATCATTTCCGTAACGTTCTTTCAATATTTTCTGAACTCTCACATCTTCTAAATTAAAATCTTTCAACTGTCTAAGTTTTGATAATTCAATGTCCGCACCATTTTTATAAATTTTCCAGACTAATTCAGAGCAGTAAATTCGGTTATCCGTCCATTCAAAATAACCATCATATTCTTTGCCCAGAAGACTTTTACCATACGATTTCATTTTGCTAAGAGTTTCGTCGTTCAAAATAGTATCGGCATTTTTTAGTCTTTTAACCACATATTTATGATCTCTTCCATGAGAGATCCATTCTTCAAGAGGTGTTATTTTTACAGGTTGTACAGCTTCTAAAACAAATTCCCCACCATTAACAAAAAATATAATTCCGCAATGTGAAAATTTCGAGTTCGTAGCAATTCGGACCGCTTCACATTGTTTTGATTCCGAAGTTTGAAAAATAATATCCCCATCGTGAACTTTTCCCAAAACACTATTTTCAGACTTTGTTCCCGAAAACGGATTATTCGGGAAAACCTTCATCGCCACAAACAAAGCACAGCCAAAACTGATTAAAAATGTAATTATGGGAAAAAGATATTTTGTTTTTTTCATGTTAAGAATTTAATGATAAGTAAGTTTTTTTTAAGATTATCTGGGCAATTTTTCACGCAAAGTCGCAGAGTCGCAAATTGTAGCACTTGAAAAAGTATCTTGCGACTCTGCGACTTTGCGTGATTTTATTCGGTGTTACAAAAAACTCAGCAAATAAAAAACAAAAAAAATAGTTACCAAAATGATAACTATTTTTTAAATATGTTTATGAAATATTAGATTCTAAAAATTCCACCAACAGCAATAATTCTCTGAAAGAAGAAAAAGTCTTGCGAAGCTTTGTCTTCATTGCTTACCGTAGTTCTAATATCCTGCATGTTGATGTAACCGCCTTTTAATTCCCCTTGCAAGTAAAAATACTTGAAGAAAGTAAAGTTAATTCCCGCTTTTGCAGATAAACCGTAACCAGAAACATGAAAGTCGTCATGACGTTCTTTTCCTAAAACAGTTGCATTTGTTTTCGGGTACAAAAGTCCGGCACCTAAACCTTCAGTTAAGTTAATCTGAACCTTATCAGTATTAGGCAAACCAAACCATTTCGAAATATCGTCATGTCTGGAAAACTCACTATTAATATAATTCAAACCGTCTGTGTGTTCGTACATTAAAAAAGCAGGAGGACTTGGCTGAACGGTTCCTTTCTCAAAGCCACCTTCGACAGCACCATTTTGAGACATATCTACAGGTGTATTATTATAAACGCCATTGTAAATAGATCCAGATTGATCAGCAGGTAAATCAATATAACCAGTAACATTTGCAGTTTGAGTCTGAGTCATTACATATTTCATGTGATCCCAGCCAATAGAAACGCTGTAATGATCGTTGATGAAATACCCCATTCTAAAATTAGTCTGCGGAATCGTCATGTTTGCCGGATTCACATAATCAACATGGTATCCTTTTGGTTTATCATGCGCAACCATATTATCAACCGTAAAGTTGTAATCTTTCCCCCTGAAATTCACATCAGATTTAGTATAACTATCGCGGTTTCCTCCCCATGAAACGAAGAATTTCCCTTTATTATGGGCTGTGTATCTTTCTACTGCAATTTGTTCCTGAGCGAATGTGTTTAATGTAACAAATGCCAGAAACAAAAATAAAATTTTTGTTTTCAATGAACGTGTATTAAAATTAAAATGAGTTAACTGTTTTTCTAATGGCAACTAATTTCGTCATTAAACCTTCAAAATAGTCTAAATGAAGCATATTAGCGCCATCACTTTTTGCGTTAGCAGGGTCAAAATGAGTTTCGATAAAAATCCCGTCAACACCAACGGCAATACCCGCTTTGGCAACAGTTTCAATCATATCAGGTCTTCCGCCCGTGACACCGGCAGTTTGGTTAGGTTGTTGTAACGAATGTGTTACATCAAGAACCGTAGACGCATATTGCTGCATAGTAGGAATACCTCTAAAATCAACAATCATGTCCTGGTAGCCAAACATACTACCACGATCAGTAACCATAACATTCTCATTATGACAATCTAATACTTTTTGTACAGCATGTTTCATGCTCTCAGGACTCATAAATTGTCCTTTCTTTAGGTTCACCACTTTTCCAGTGTTAGCCGCAGCAACCACAAGGTCAGTCTGGCGCACTAAAAAGGCCGGAATTTGTAATACATCAACGTATTGAGCAGCCATATCAGCATCTTCATTTGTATGAATATCTGTTACAGTTGGAACGTGAAAAGTCTCTGAAACCTTTCTTAAAATTTTTAATGCTTTTTCGTCACCAATTCCCGAAAAACTGTCGATTCGAGAACGGTTGGCTTTTTTAAATGATCCTTTAAATACATAAGGAATCTGAAGTTTGTCGGTAATACCAACTAATTTTTCAGCAATTCTAAGAGCCATTTCTTCTCCTTCAATAGCGCAAGGTCCCGCCAATAAAAAGAAATTTCCGCTATCAGTGTGCTTAATTTGTGGAATATGTTGTATGTTCATAGTATGATTTTTTGACAGTGCAAAGGTAGTTATGATTTATGAATAGCGGATGAGGATTTAAGATTATTTTAAGAAGCTAATTCTGCTGTCCTTCCAATCTTTTTCTCCAAAACCTTTTTTTATTGGTCTTTGCAGGAGCTTCCTCCGGTCGCTCTGCAAAAACCATAAAAAATAGGCTTTCTCAAAAAAGGATTTTCCCTCCCATCAGGGCTATTGGTTTAGTGGAATTATGAGTTTTAAGAAGTTTTGAATTATTAAGCATTAAGATTCTTCCAGTCTCAAATTAAATTCAGTTTCCAGGATATTATTCAATTGACTATCCTCAAAAGAAAAAATTTCAGAGACCCCATTTGACATTACTTTTAAGGAATTTTTAGATAGTATTTTTTTTCCCAGCGGATTTTGTAAAACCACAATTAATTTTTGAGTAAAAATCGAATCCGGATGCGAGTAATTGTAATAATTCGCAGGTTTAAAATCGATCCATCTTTGTGGCGTCAAATCAAAAGAATAGAGATTTGACCATTCTTGCCCAATCATGATTTGCAATAAAAATTCGTTTTCTTCTGTTTTAGCCAAAGTAAAAGTGTCAAAATCATGCTGAATCTCAGTTTCAATTTCACTAAGTTTCAAAGGATTTCTAATGCTGTTTCCTCCAAATCCCAAATCAATCAAATATTCTTCATTTTCGATGGTTGCTATGATTCCCAAATGGGTTTTAGCATTTTGCCCCGGATTCACCAAAGGTCGCGCTGCAACATAATAATGCGGAACACCAATTTCCTGCAAAGCCAAAGAAAACAAACCATTGATCTGATAACAATAACCGCCTCGTTTTAGATTCACAATTTGATTTACAATATCATCTCCATTAAGCGATATAGCTTTTCCTGCCTGAACATCAATATTTTCAAATGGAACACTGAACAATTGACTGCGCATTAATTTTGTGATGCCATCAAGATTCAATTCGATTTCCCCCGAAAATTTGATTCTGTCTAAGTATTGCTGTAAATTGAAACTAGCCGATTCAATTTTATATAGATTTTTTGATTGTTCCATTTTGATTTTTTTAACTTTCTTAAAATGCCTTTTAGCACAATCAAAATTAAAACATTTATATCACTAAGAAAAAAATTTAGAATCTTCGTTGTAAAAATGATTATAAAGGATTGGTAAGAGTAATTCCTTTTTCTTTTAATGTGGTAATGGAAGTTTTATCTTTTAAATACAAACTTACAGCATTGTTATCTACAGTCAATTTAGCAATTGATTCCAATATTGTTTTTTTATTTGTTGTAATCTTTTTCATACTGCAAGTTTATAAAGAAAGTTTGGATAAAAGGAAATAATAAATGTTTTTTTAAAATTTAATAAACCCCAATAGCTAGCGCGAGCGTCTCGCTCGTGCCTGCAAGTCGCGGACACGAGCGAGACACTCGGGCTCGCGGAGGAGAAATAATCAAATATTTTTTTGAAATTTAACATAAAATCTCCAAAACAGAATCTGTCCAAGTAAAAATAGAATATTACTAAAAACACGAATATAAGCGAGCATTTTAATTTGAGAAGCAAAGATTGTAAGATCGTTAAAGTTCAAATCAATAAAATCAGCTAAATTAAGTTTTGCAATTAAAACAGAGGGCAGGGTTAATAGTAAATGAATAAAGAATTTTTTAAAATTTATTTCTGATTTAATTTTAAAAAGTTTCCAATAATAAAAAGTAACAATGCTAAGAATTGCAAATTTAATTAAGTTTAAAATTACCTTTCCTCCAACAATATTCGTATGCCAACCCGGAATTATGGAATTAAAAAAATCAGAGTTTATGCAAAGAATAGCAATGTAATAAGGAAATACGATTATACATAAAAAGGCGAAAATTAAAAAAGCAGTTTTTGTTTTAATCATTTTTTTCTGTTTTAAAACAACTGTTTTTCATAAGATTTCTTCATAAAGGATTGCGAAATAATAACAATTGCAAGAATAATAGAAAAAATATTGATATCACAACTATTCCCAATATTCCCATTCCACAAACATAGTTCCTTCCATCGAGGCTTTCTCTAAAATTATAAGAGGCAATGTGAAAAGATAAAATTGATAAAACGAATGTAGAGTACAACTAATAAAAGAGATAGTTTAAACTTTAATTTGATAATTTCGTTGATCGCTTTTCTTCCAAATATAAGTTGAAAAAATAAAGGGAAAATAATTAAAATAAATGGGGATATTCCGAACATAAATTTACTTTTTGATAATAACTTCCAATATTTTTTTTCTTTTTAGTTCTATTATTTTTCTGAAGTTCAATTCATTGATTTTTAACTCATTTTCACTTCTGAAAACTTCATATTTATTTTCTTCCTGATTTACATAAATAAAATTATATAAATCTAAAGTGTCGTTTTCTTTTGTGATTACTTCAACTCTTTTCCAGTTTTTTGTAATTAAACCAAACTTTTGAGTTTGATTATTTACAATAATATCTCCACTTTCCGAATCAAAATAAATTTCTTGTAAATCACCGTAATGATCTTCGATTTCCATTAAATATAATCCATACGCAACAAAACCAAAAAGGATAAATAACAAAATTATTGAGCCTAAAATTATTTTCTTTATCATTTACTCCTTCTTCAAACTCAATCCCATCGGAACCATTAAAATTCCTTTTTCGTAAACATTCAAATATAGTTTGATAGGTTTCTTTTGTCCTTCCCATCTTAATTCATAAACATTTAGGAATCCTGCACCCATATCGCTTCTTTTAGTTGGGAAAGGACAGCAGGTTTCTAATCGTGCATAAGTTATCTTTTCTCCATTTGGTCCCGCAAGAGCATTTAGGAAACGAGTTTCGTTTATCGCTTCATTTTTGGTGCTTCGGAAAAAAATATTTATTGGGTAATCAGGATCGTAACCATATTTTTTGTCTTTACTAAAAAGAGTTATGACAAATGTGTTTTCATTTTTCAAAACTAAATCAGGAGCATTGTCATCTACATTTTTCAAAGTCGATTTTGTGCTCATACAAGAAGTCACTGTAATGAGTAAAACAATTAATAGGGTTATTTTTTTCATGGTTTAAGAGTATTAGTCGTACAAATGTAAAAAGTAAAAATAGTTTTTGCCACAGATTAAAGGATTAAATAAAAAATTAATCTACGAAAACCTTTTTAAATGTTGTTATTCGTCTATATAAGCTATTCTACTTTTTTAGGATTTAGTTTTAATACTCCAACCACAATCAGATATTGTGCCACAAGATAAGTCAGCATGATTAAAAACGAACTTCTTTCAATTGGTGTGTAAAATTTATTGATTGCCAGAATACTATCTGAAATAACAAAGACAATTGCACCAATAAAAATGTATTTATTTCCTGGGTCTTCCCAAACCAAAAATCCTTTAAAAACAAATAAAAGCATGATCGATATTACGCTGGCGTACACAATAACAGGTACTTTTAAATCGCCTAAAGAAGGTAATAAAAGAGACAGCATTCCGATAAGATAAAGCGCAATTGCAAAACTTCCAATCCCGAAAGCAACTTTGTTTTTATTGGCTTTAGTTTTGATTTGATTATTAAAAAGAATACAATAAATAACATGAGCGGTTAAGAAAGAAACAAGCCCAAGTATAAAATAGATTTCGGCAATATCGGCAAAAAGTAAAATAACATCGCCAATCCATGAAAATAATAAAGCAGCTAAGAGCGTATTTTTAGTGGGGAATTTTCGATAAAAATAAACACCAAATCCTAAAAGCGGAATTAAAATAGGTTTTAAAAACAAATCTAAATTTTCGTATCCGATAAGTAAAATAAGTAAGTAAAGTGTGCTAAATACAATAAAAGTTTTAAAAATGGTGGCGTTTCTCATAATGGGATTATGAATTTATTAATTGGTTTTGAATGGTTTTAAAATCTTTCGTAACAAAATAAGCAGAGGCTAAAAATGACATGCTTAAATAAGTTAGAATAATATAATTTGAAGCAGGAAAAATTTGATTTAAACCAAACCAATCTCCGTAATAAGTTATAATGGCAACGGCTACTATAAAACGGAATGCTTCCCAAAAAATGGCGTATTTGCTTTTATCCATTAATTCTGAATAACTGTAAATCGTAATCAGAATAAAAAAGCCATAAATAAAGATATTTGGCAAGCCGATTTTGGCAATATTATCAAACAAATAAGTCACAAATAAAAGCGTAATTAAGACCTGAGCAACCGACCAATAAATGAGTTTCTGAGAATTTTGAGTGCCGTATTTTTCAAAATCATAAACATTTTCTATTTTGTGTACGGGATATTTTTCTTCGAAATTTTCCGGACGCCATCCGGTTGGTTTAAACCAGATAGTAAGCTTGTCGTTCCAGTTTTCTGCGCGCCATGCATCTTTGATTAATAAGGTTAGGTGCTGAAAATTTATCTTAATCGGATTCCAGGTATGCGCTGGTCTTGTAATGCCAAAAACTGGCGGAACATCGTCAAGTTCAGCCTGAAAAGTACCGAAAAGCTTGTCCCAAAAAATAAATATCTGCGAGTGATTTTTGTCTAAATATTCCGGATTTATCGCATGATGCACGCGATGGTGTGAAGGCGTTACGAGAATTTTTTCAAGAACCCCCATTTTTTTAATATGCTTGGTATGATACCAAAATTGTAAAAACAAATGAAGAGGCAATGTAATAGCAATTACCGAAGCAGGAACGCCCAATAAAGCAGCCGGAATCAATAAAAAAGTAAACAAATTAACCAGACTTGCAATTGGCTGCCTTAAAGCACAGGCCAGGTTAAATTCCTCACTGCTATGATGAATCGCATGTTTATTCCAGAGAAAATTAATCTGATGCGCCAATCTATGGCTCCAATACCCATAAAAATCGATGACAAAAAAAGCAATGCAATAGGAGAGAACATTAGCTTCGAGATGGTAAATGGCAATTTTAGAAACCAGCCATTCGTAAGAAATAAAAGTCAGGCTTAAACCTAAAACATCTTTTACAGAATTGGTAATTCCAGAACTAATACTCGATACGCTGTCTATTAAAGGAGCAGTATCTTCTTTTTTATAGCTGCCGTATATTTTTTCAATTATGATTAAAACCAAAAAAATCGGCGTAGCAATAATTAATATTTTTCCGTAATCTTCCATAAAAAAACATTGTATTTTATTTCAAATATAAAATAAAATACAATGTTTTTTAAATTATTTGCAATTAAACGATTTCAGCACTAAGTCCGGCTTCCAAAAGTTGCGTGCATTGTGGTTTTAACTTGTCGATTGGCCCCGTTTTTACGGTGCATTTCCCGTTGTAATGTACAATTAAGGAACATTGTTCTGCTTGTTCGGCTGTATGGCTGCAAACACGCATTAAAGTGTCAATTACGTGATCAAAAGTGTTTACATCGTCGTTATAAACTATGATTTCGTTATTGAAACCAACGGCTTCTTTTTCACGAACTCTTTCTCTTACTTTTTCTTTAGTACTCATGTTTTTTAGGTTTTTGTACTTTTGTAATTACTAAAACTAATTTACGTATTTTAATGAAACCCAGTTGTTTCTTTGAAATTTTTTAACATAAGTCAATCCTTTTTCTGTGCATGAAGCATCGATAAACGGAATGTCCTCTTCATAAAAACCACTAAAAAGAATAATTCCTTTTGGGTTTAAAGCATCAACATAACTTTGCATATCATTCAACAAGATGTTTCGGTTAATGTTGGCTATAATAAAATCGTATTTTTTACCGGCTAATAATGCGGCGTCTCCTTCGTAAACCGTAATATGTTTACAATTGTTGCGTTCAGCATTTTCGATCGAATTCAAATAACACCAGTTGTCAATATCTATGGCATCGATTGGCTGAGCGCCTTTCATTTCGGCCAAAATAGCCAAAATTGCAGTTCCGCAGCCCATGTCCAACGTTTTTAAACCCGTAACATCCATTTCTAATAAATGTTGGATCATCATGTGAGTTGTCTCGTGATGCCCCGTTCCGAAACTCATTTTTGGTTCGATTACAATATCAAATTCGGCATCAGTTTTTGGATGAAAAGGAGCGCGAACATGGCATTTTCCGTCTACATCAATCGCTTCAAAATTCTTTTCCCATTCCTCGTTCCAGTTTACCTGATCGATTTCTTCAACAGTATATTCAATTTTAAATTCTTCCGATTGTAAAATATAAATGTCATCCAGAATAGTTGAATCCCATAAATCTTTCTTCACATAAGCTGAAATTCCGTTGTCAGTTTCTGTAAAAGTTTCAAACGCCTTTTCGCCTAATTCAGCAATTAAAATTTCTGATCCTGGTTCTTTCGGTTCAATCGTAAAATGATAACCTAAATATATATTCGACATAAATAATTTTTTTGCAAAGGTAAGAATAGAATGTAGAAGTTGCTTATAAATCATATTATAAACTAAAATTTTTCTTTTACCATATAAGTGATATAAGTAAATATAAATTAATTCAGAAATAATTTTATGAGTAATTTATAGCACATATAAAAAGGTAAAGACATAAAAAAAAAGCGTTCGAAGAACACTTTTTTTTTATAGTAAATCTAAAATCTAAAATCTAAAATCTAAAATCTAAAATCTAAAATCTAAAATCTAAAATCTAAAATCTAAAATCTAGATAGCCGTTACAATTGCCAAGAAATCATCTGCTTTTAAAGCTGCGCCTCCAATTAAACCACCGTCTACGTCTGGTTTAGAGAAAATTTCTTTTGCGTTGTCTGGTTTTACAGAACCACCGTATAAAATAGAAACTTCATCAGCGATATCAGCTCCAAAAGCTTTACGAACAACTTCTCTGATGAATTCGTGCATTTCCTGTGCTTGTTCCGGCGAAGCAGTTTCTCCGGTTCCGATAGCCCAAACTGGCTCGTACGCTAAAACAACATTTTCCCAAGACTCTTTTGCAATGTGGAATAATCCGTCACGCAATTGATTCTCAACAATATTGAAATGATTTCCTGATTGACGGTCTTTTAATTCTTCTCCAAAACAGAAAATTACAGTCATATCATGTTTCAAAGCAGTATCAACTTTGTTTGCGATTAAAGCATCTGTTTCATGAAAAATAGCTCTACGCTCAGAGTGTCCAAGAATTACAGTGTTTACACCAATGCTGGTTAACATATCTGCAGAAATTTCTCCTGTAAAAGCACCGCCTTCAGCCTGGTGAACGTTTTGAGCAGAAACTCCAATAGTTGTATTTTTCACTTTAGCTGCTGCAGCCTGTAAGTTTACAAATGTTGGCGCAACAATTACCTGAGCAGTAGTTTGTGCTGGTATTTTTGTAATTAATTCGCTTAATAATTCTTCAGTTTGTGCTGCGTTTTTATGCATTTTCCAGTTTCCTGCAACAATCTTTTTTCTCATTTTGGTAGTTTTTATTATTCTTTTAATTTTTGTTTTTAAGTGGTATTTGTACTGGTATTAAGCTTGTTTTAAGCTTTTTAGAGTTTCATTGATTTTATCAAAATCAGTTTCAATAGCGCGATATAAAACGATTTTTCCAGTTTTATCAACAATAATGTATCTCGGAATCCAGTCTAAATCAATTGCTTTTCCAAAAACACCTTTCATACCATCATTCATCATAAAATGATCGCCTTTTAATTCGTGTTTTTCAATTCCGATTTTCCATTTGTCAGCCGTTTTATCCGCAGAAAGGAATAAGTAAGAAACATCAGGATTATTCGCTTGCAATTCTTTTACTTTGGGCATTGCTTTTACGCAATCTCCACACCATGAAGCCCAAACTTCGATAACCAAAGTTTTTCCTTTGTATTTTTTTAAAATGTTTTTGAAAGAAGTCTGGCCTCCATCAACTGTTAGTAATTTTTCAGATAAAGCTTCTTTAGAAAAACTTGTCTTCTGTGCTTGTGTGCATGAAAAGGTAATCAATGCAATAAAAACCAAGGCTAATTGTTTCATACGTAGATAAATTTATTTTTTAATAAAATATGAGATGTTATTCATCATCTTTTAAATGATTTGTAATGATGAATATCTCATGCCGAACAAAGTTAAACAAACAAATTGAATGCCAAATGGAGATTAACAAAATTTGAAGAGTCGTTTATTTTGTAACAAAACAAGGAATTTGGGTTAGGAAAATGCGATTGAAATCGTAATAGTTAGCTTCAGAAATGAAAAATTTTAGTAATCATTTTTGAATGAAGTAAAATTTGGATTTATTTTTGTATTTTTTTTACCATTAAGAGATCAAAAAAACGTCAGATTTCAACCAAAAAGCCTTCAATAAAATGTAATTATTGAAGACTTTTAAAATGTCTTTTGATGAAAGTTTTAGTTCAAATCGTAATTACCATTTGCCCATTTTTTACTCGGAGCAATCCATAAATCAGAAGCTTTGTATAAAAAACCGTGTTTTAGATTGGTGTTTAATTCTATTTCTTTGAAATGATTGATTTTAAGTTTCGAAGTTTCTTTTCTCTTAATTGCCGAAACACCATAAATGTCTGATTTTTCATAGATTGTTAGAATGTTTCCACAGAAATTAATCTCAGGAGCTTGTTCGATATCGATATCTCGAAAACATCCTATAAAAACAAAATTTACATTCGGGTTTGCCAAATACGTCGAAACATATTGTGCAATATATCCGCCCTTTGAAGTCCCGATTACGGTAATTTTATTTGGAGAAACACCGTCCTTAATTAATTTTTTAATTTGCTTGACAATCTTTTCCGCATATTTTGCTGCGTTAGTATTTTTCTTTCTGATTTCGCTAAAAACAATAAAGTTATCGTTTCTATACGAAGCTAAAATTTCGTTGTATTCTGCTTTACCATATTCTGGATGTGCCACGTTTAAGTCATTTTGCTCAACAAAAGCATTGTGCAGAAAAAAGATGTAAGCCTGATCTTTATTTGGAGTTGATTGGCAAAAGCCTGTAAAGTTTAAAAGGAGAATTAGTAAAAAGGTCGACGAGAACTTTGATGATTGTTTCATGGATTAGTTTGTTTTTTTTGAAATAGTTGAAACAAATATAGAAAACAAAAAAGTCTGATTTGCTATTTTTCTTACGCAAAAATATGTGTAAACAAAAGCGCCAATTTAACTAATGAATAGAAAAATTGGCGCTTTAAATTTTATATAAATTTGAAAAAAATTACAATTTTAAATCTCCAATATCATTATAATGAACTTTCTGAATTATAGTTCCGTTGTGTATAACGACGATACTTGGGTTTGCTCTTTCAATCGTTTTTAAGGCTGTTGCATCACAGAAATAGAAATCGACATTTAAGCCATATTCTTTTTTAGCGTTTGCAATTTCATCCAAACCAGAAGCTGTCATGGCAATAACTTTATAACCTTTTGCTTGTGCCTCTTTATTTACAGCTTCTAATTTTTTCATTCCGGCTGGATCAGATAAATTCAAATCGTAGGTCACAAAAATAAGTAACTTTGGTTCTTTCAAAAATTCTGATTTATAATCTGCATCTTCTTTCCTCATTGTAAAATCATGAATTGGCGGCTGGTAACCTTCTGAAATTACTTTATCTTTTCTATCCACGAAAGTGGCACCAGCAGGAATATTCATTAAATCTTTCTCCGTAAACTCTTTATCAACACCGTTCACTTTGTAGATAAAAATCATTTCAACAACAGATTTTGGAGCACCTTCAGGAGTTTCCATTCCTTTTTCGATATTAGTTCCGACTTTGTAAGGACGGAAATCTTTTATCGGATTATGATTCAAAACCCAAACGGCCATAAAAGCACACAAAACAACACTTACGTAAACTGCAAAATTGGTTTGTGGAGTTGAAAACAATGGTCTTATTAATTTTTGATTGATGAATAAAATTAAAATAAAGAAAAGTAGAACAACATCTTTTGTAAACGATTGCCAAGGTGTTAAGTGTAAAGCATCCCCGAAACAACCACAATCTTTAACTACGTCAAAATAAGCCGAGTAGAAGGTAAGGAAGGTAAAGAAAATGATTAAAAGCAATAAAGCCCAAATCGTGGTTTTTGATTTATACCCCACCAATAACATTACGCCCAAAACAACTTCTAAAATCACTAAGAAGATCGCTAAACCTAAAGCGAATGGCTCCAAAAAAGGCATGTTGAAAACTGGCTCGCTAAAATATTCTGCCAATTTATAAGAGAAACCAACTGGGTCATTCAGTTTTATTAATCCTGAAATGATAAATAATACGCCGACAAAGATGCGTGAGAATTGGGTAAAAATATTTTTCATGTTTTGAGGTTATTATAAATTCCAATTTTTAAATTCCAAATACCAATAGTACTACGTTTGGAATTTGGATTTTTTTCTTTGGAATTTCTTTTATTTAAGTGGATTTAAAATCAAAGCAAAAACTGCATAATTAATCATATCCTGATAATTAGCGTCGATGCCTTCAGAAACTAAAGTTTTACCTTTATTATCTTCAATTTGTTTTACGCGAAGTATTTTTTGAAGAATTAAATCAGTTAAGGAACTCACACGCATATCACGCCAGGCTTCTCCATAATCGTGGTTTTTGGCTTCCATTAACTCTTTGGTTAATTTAATTTTAGCGTCGTATAATTCGGTTGCTTTTGCTACATCAAGATCAGGCTGTTCTGCAACACCCAATTCTAACTGAATCAATGCCATAATCGAATAATTGATGATTCCGATGAATTCTCCTTTTTCATCTTCATCCACTTTACGGATTTCGTTTTCCTGTAAACTTCTGATTCTTTGTGCTTTTATGAATATTTGATCGGTTAGCGAAGGCAGTCTTAAAATTCTCCATGCACTGCCATAATCTGTCATTTTATTGATAAATAAAGTACGGCAAACCGTAATTACATTATCATATTCAAGGGAAGTATTCTTCATTTATTGCTGTATATTTGCTAAAATTTCTTCAAAAATAAGGAATTTTTCAAGAGTTTCAAGTTTCAGGTTTTCTTTGTTTCAAGTTTTTTCTAAACAAATTGTTAATGGGATAATTTGAAACTGAAAAAATGATGTTTCAAGTTTCAGGTTTCAAGTTTCAAGTTCTGGAACCTATACAATCTACAGCAACCTGAAACTTGAAACTTGAAACCTGAAACAAAAATAAACAACAAATGACGATTAACTGCAAAGGACAACTTATTGATTTATCAGTTCCTAAAGTAATGGGGATTTTGAATGTCACGCCAAATTCCTTTTTTGACGGAGGAAAATATAAAAACGAAGAGGAAATTATTTCTCAAGTTGAGAAAATGTTATCTGAAGGTGCAACATTTATTGATATTGGCGCATATTCGAGCAAACCAAGTGCTGAATTTGTAACCGAAGCCGAAGAAATTGAACGTATTGTTCCAGTAATTGAATTGATTTTAAAACATTTTCCGGAAGCTTTATTGTCGATTGATACTTTTAGAGCCGAAGTCGCAAAAGCAAGTATAGAAAACGGCGCGGCGATTATAAATGATATTGCTGCAGGAGAATTGGATGATAAAATGTTTGATGTGATTGCAAAATATAATGTTCCGTATATTATGATGCACATGCGCGGGAATCCGCAAACGATGCAAAGTCTGACTGAATACGATGATATTGTAAAAGAAATGCTTTTTTATTTTTCTGAAAAAGTAAAAAAGGCGAGAAGCCTCGGAATTATTGATTTGATTCTTGACCCGGGTTTTGGATTTGCAAAAACAACCGATCAGAATTATGAAGTTTTACAAAAAATGGAACTTTTTAATGTATTAGAGTTACCAGTTTTAGCCGGAGTTTCAAGAAAATCGATGATTTATAAAACACTTGGTAATTCTGCACAAGAAGCCTTAAACGGAACTACGGTTCTTAATACAATTGCATTGACAAAAGGAGCGAAAATACTTCGTGTGCACGATGTAAAAGAGGCAATGGAATGTGTGACTTTGTTTGAGAAAATGAATTATAATAAAATATAACCGACAGATTTGTCATTCCGAGGAACGAGGAATCCCCACAAGAAACTCCGCAATCATAATTGCCAAACTTTGTCGAGCTACTTGCGGGGATTCCTCCTCCGTCGGAATGACATACTTTGTGTTAAAATAAATAAATTATGAAATACTTTACTGTAATTATAGCTTTTCTTCTTTTTTCATGTGGAGAAAAAAAAGATGTTTTGCTCCCAAAAGCAAATGTGTCAATCGTTAAAGATGTTCAGGATCATTCACCAATTTACATCTTTTTTAAAACCGAAGGCAAAGACACAATCGCCGAAGTAAACAGAAAAAACAGCATCATCTCAACCAATTGGATTTTCAATATCGACAAGCGCTTACCATTAAAATTGGTAATTCCGGAAGTAATAAAATTGCAGGAAAAAAAACGCGGAGACAGTGCCCATAAAAATGAAAAAGCCGAAAATTATTATTCCTATGCAGATTCCATCGGAAAGAATTTAGCCTTTTTGCCTTTCACGAAAGTGTTTTATAAAATGGAGCGTATTAGCAAAAATACGAGCCAATTGTATTTTAGAAAAAATGGAATGATAGAATATAGGGGAAGAAAAACTTACGATTTTCCTAAAAATAATCTGGAACCTTTTTTAGATAGTTTGGTTATAAATCCGAAAGCCCAAATTATATTTTCCTATGATAAGAATATGCATTATGGCGATTATATCCAATCTAAAATCCTTGTAAAAACTATAATTGATAAAAAGATCCCATTTGTTTTTATAAGTGAAGAAGAAGAGTATATCTACTAAAAACTTGAAACCTGAAACAAAGAAAACCTGAAACAAAAGTCTACTGATGATGATAAGGTTCATTTCTTAAAATCGTAAATCCGCGATACAATTGTTCGATAAAAAATAAACGCACCATCTGATGAGAGAAAGTCATCAGCGAAAGCGAAATTTTGCCCTGCGCTTTGCTGTAAACGGTATCTGAAAATCCGTAAGGACCGCCGATTACAAAAACCAAAGTTTTGATTCCCGAATTCATTTTCTTTTGTAATTCTTCAGAAAAACCAACGCTGGAAAAGTTTTTGCCGTTTTCATCCAATAAAATCAATTGATCTGTCGGAGAAAGTTTGGACAAAATCAATTCGCCTTCTTTTTCCTTTTGCTGACTTTCAGATAAATTCTTCACGTTTTTGATATCCGGAATAATCTCCAAATCAAATTTGATATAAAACGATAAACGTTTGGTATAATCGTCTATTAAAGTCTGCAACGATTTATTGTCGGTTTTGCCAATGGCGATAAGTTTGATGTTCATTGTTTTTCGATTTTTGCCACAGATTATAAGATTCTCATAGATTAAAAAATCCTTTAAAATCTTTTAATCTGTGGCATAAAAGATTATTTTCTATTCTCAAAAACGGTTTCAAAATGTTCTACAATTGGAAAAGGTTCATAGTAGTGATGCAAAATATTTTTCCATTCTAAATACGCTTCCGAAGTCCTAAAACCTATTGTATGATCTTCCAAAGTACTCCAATCAACTAATAAAAGATATTTGTTTTCGACTTCCAGACATTTTTCTAATCGATGTCCTAAATAGCCATCAATCGAAGAAATGTACTGACTTGCCTTTGCAAAATCAATTTCGAATTGAGTTAATAAATCTCGTTTTATATAAAGAACAGCGGCTTCTAAAATCATAGTTAATTAGGATTACAAATTCATTTTTATCTCGATCTGCTAATCTGCGAGAAAAAAAATAGGTCTCGCAGATTTAGCAGATTCGGCAGATTTTTATTTTAAAATCTGCGTTAATTAGCTTTAATCTGAGTAAATCTGCGTGAAATCTTTTCACACAAGTTTATAAAGATTTAGTTTTTAGAAAATTTTTCTTCAAAAGTTTTAAATCTCGTATCCAAATCTTTCAGTAATTGTTTTTTTACCGAGACATCCTGAATAAAACTGTAATTAATGCTGTTGTAAACGTATTGCCTTATCGTTGCGTATGAAACGTCAGGATATCTTTTAGCCAATAAAACATACTGTTCTGTCATATTGGTTCTCAAAATTCCCGCATCGTCTGTGCTGATTACAATTGGAACATTAAATTCTCTGTAAAGTGTAAACGGATGACGACCTTCTTTTACTTTCAAAATAAACTCATTACTCGCCAAATTAATCTCAATCGGAATATTGTTTTTTGTCATGTAACGCAATAAATCGTATGAGTTTTCTTCGTAGGCGATGTCAACTCCGTGCCCAATTCTGTTAGCACCGGCAACGTGAATCGCATCATTAATATGCCACGTTAAATCTTCTGGCTGAACTAAACCTAAAGTTAATTCTCCCGCATGAAGCGTATATTTTACGTCAGGAAATTTAGAGTGCCAATATTTAAACATTACCATGTGCAACCAATAGTCCTTCATAGAATTTTGACCATGCTCTGGGGAAACGATGTTTACTCCTGCCACTAATTTGCTGTCGTTTGCTGAGATAAAAGCGATTGTCAGGTTTTTAAATAAATCGACCGGATTCATAAAACGAAGTACAAAATTTTGATAACGCATTGTAAATTTCTCGTCGTCAATTTTTAGGTCTTTGTGCAGTTTTGCAATGAAATTGGTGTTGAATTCAGTAGCATATTTTTTAGCATCTTTTTGTTGAATCGCTTTATTCAATTCATCTAAAAGTTTTAGAACTGCTTTTTCATCTTTTTGACTAGCTGCCTGACGTAGTTTTGAATTGAAATCACTTAAATCAGAAACATCCATATCACACGGAATCGTTGATAATTGTGTTTCGATATAACTTACATTTTCTGCAATGGCGCGTTTCTTTAATTCAAGCATTCCTTCTGCAAAATGACCTGCGATAGTTGGTTCGAATTTCATGAAAGAGTCAAAAAATAAATCATCAGAAGGTACTGAACCATTATAATCTTTAGCCGACCAGGTTTGCATTATTTGTTGCTGATAAAAAGGTAATTTTCCTTCGTTTTTAAGAGAAGAGAAGGTTTGCCAATTGCCAATTGCAGGTTTTGTTTTAGCAACTCCCATCGTTTCTATATTCAGATAAAAATCTTCTGCAATAGCTCTTTCCAAAAGAGATTCTGCATAAACTGATCCCGAAAAATGATGATGTAAATCGCCGCCTTTTGGCATTTGTTGAAAGAAAGCTGTTAAGAGAGCTTCATTGTTTCTGTTTTTTTCTAAATAATTTTCAGCCGATTGAGAAAAGCTGATTTGCGCTATAAAAAAACAGAAAAGTGTAATTATCCTTGTCATACTCTAAGTTTAAATTACATGCAAATGTAAGGCTTTTCGAGGAGATTTGAAAATGTGTTTTTACTTTGTGTTGATCTAACCGCAAAGTTCGCAAAGTTTAGTTATATGCTAAAACTGAATATAAATACAAAGTTCGCAAAGCTTTACTTAAAACTTTGCGAACTTTGCGTAATTCTTTGCGTGCTTTGCGGTTAAAAAAATCTTAGAACCTTAGGAATCTTAGCATCTTACGAAAAAAGTACATCACGAATTTCCTCCGTCTTATCAAAAACGCTTTTTGCAAAGGGACAAAGCGGAATAATCTTCAGGTTACTATTTCTGGCGTATTCAACTGCTTTCATCACTAATTTTTTGCCAACACCTTTTCCATTAAATCCTTCGCTCACTTCGGTGTGGTCAATGATAAATTTTGAATCTCCTGCCCAGGTATAGGTCATCTTTCCGGCTTGTTTTCCGTCTTCGATAGCTTCAAAATAGCCTCTTCTTATATCGTTAATTTGATGTATTTCCATGATTATTTTATCTAAGATTATTTATACTAGAGAAGTTTCGATTTTAATTGTATTTATAAGTGTTTTATGAACAGGACAACTGTTTGCAATTTTCAAAATTCGTTGTTTTTGTGCATCGTCAACATTTCCTGTGATCAGGATTTTTGTTGAAAATAAAGAAACGGTATGTTCTTCATTTTTTTCAAAATCTACCCAAATAGTTAGTTCTGAAACATCCCATCCTTTTCTGTCAATATACATCCGTAACGTAATTAAAGTGCAGGAAGCTAGAGATGAAGCCAGAAGTTCAAACGGACTAAATCCTAAATTTTTCCCGCCTATTTCCTGTGGTTCGTCTGAAATCAGAATATTGCCACTTTTAGATGTTATTTCAGTACGGTATTTTCGGGTATCGATTTGTGCTTTAATGGTATCCATAAATTATTTGATTCTAGGTTCAGGTAAAGGCACGAATTCTGTTTCGCCCGGAACTTTCGGGAAAGTCTGTTCTGTCCAGTCTTTTTTTGCTTTTTCGATTAGTTCTTTGTCTGAAGAAACAAAATTCCAAAAGATAAAATGTTCTTCAGGAAATGGGATACCGCCAAAAATATAAACGGTACTGTTTTCGGCTAATTCAAATTCGCATAAGGTGCTGTCATTGGTAATCAGAATCTGTTTTGGATCGTAAACATGTTCGCCGCTTTTAATGCTTCCTTCTAAAATATATAAACCGCTTTCGCCGAATAAATCTTTTCCGATATTGATTTTTTTTGCTTCGGTACTTTTAATTTCAATAAAATATAACGGACTATAAACGGGAACTGGCGATTTTTTTCCAAAAGCTTCTCCGGCAATTAATTTATAAGAAACTCCATCATTTTCCCATTTCGGAATGTCATCTGCTTCAACATGCGCAAAAGTCGGATCCATTTGTTCCAATTCTTTTGGTAGCGCCACCCAAATTTGCAAACCGTGAAGCATTTTATCAGAATGTCTTAAATATTCCGGTGTTCTTTCAGAATGTACAATTCCTTTTCCGGCCGTCATCCAGTTTACGGCACCTGGTTTTATTTCTAATTCGGTTCCTAAACTATCGCGGTGCATGATGCTTCCGTCAAACAAAAAAGTAAGAGTTGAAAGTCCGATATGCGGATGCGGAGGGACATCCATATTTTCATGATCACTTAAATGCGCCGGTCCCATGTGATCGATAAATACAAATGGTCCGACAGCTCTTTTTTCACGGAAAGGCAATAATCTGCCTACCATAAAATTGCCAATATTGGCAGAGCGTTCTTCGATAATTAAACTGATATTTGACATGGTTTTCGTTTTAGTTGAATGCAAAATTACAGTTGCAGTCACAATCTGTAACTTAATTTAGATTAAGAACATGTGTTTTCGGTAATAACTATAAAAGTAGGGAAAATGGTTGGTTTTGTTTTTATAGTGTTGATTAAATTTAACACATAGAAACATAGATTTAAAATCGAAAGTTTTAGATTATTTTAAAAAATCTAGATTTTAACACATAGTGTAGATTACGATCTAATGTGTTTTGATGCGAGTGAAACGACTTTTTCAGACAGCTAAAATCTATGTTTCTATGTGTTTAAAATTCTATCCAATCAATTCAAATTCCAAAGCCTCACTTTCTGTCCCATTAATGATAATAGACAATTGATGCATTCCCGTATGGAAAACACGAGTTGTAATTAATTTAAAAGATTGATTTCTCTCGACTTTAGTCAATTGATGTGGCTGATAGATTTTCTCACTGATTTTGAAGACCTTTTTAGCCAAATGACCTTTTGATTTTTTGTAATGAACAGCATATTCCAAACGAATTGTTTTAGCCTCATCATTTTTATTATTTAAGTGAAATTGAAACTGTAAATACTCTCCAATTTTGACTTTTGGTGTTTTGATTTCGAAATTAGAAAGCTCAATATTGGTACTTTCTAAACCGTAATGACTCAAAATTTCAGGATGTCCTTGCTTTAATAAAGTACGACAGCCGTGTTTGATGATTGCGTCGGTTTCTTTGCTGATGCCTCTCCATTTTTGAGCAATATCAAGGACAATTTCCGGATTATCTTTTACAATATCATTTAAATTATTGGCGACGCTTCGGCGAACATATTCTGATGGATCATTTTTAAGATTTTCTAAAATAGGCAGAATAGAAGTTGGATCTTTCTTTAAGTACGGAATCGCCATTGCCCACGGTAATCTCGGGCGCGAACCTTCGCTGGCTAATCTTCTTACATGATGATTTTCATGCAACGACCATTTTGTCATTTCATCGATCATCTTTTCTTTATATTTTAAAATGAAAGGACGAACAGCAAATTCACAACTAATAAATTGTGTTATGGAAACAAAGGCTTTCGCCGAAGTTTTAAAATCATCCAAACCGTATTTTTCAATATAATCTGCAAAGAAAATGAATGCCAGATTTCCATCAGTAAAACTATTTTTCTTTAAGTTTTTAATGATTTTGTCAATTAAAGCAACGGCTTCAGGGAAATTCTCGGGCATAAACTGATGTAAAACAACGGTAGTGTGTTTCATGCGGTCTTTCCATTCTTTTTGTGTAAAATTGCCTTCGTAAATGGCTTCAATGAATTTTTCTTTGTTGAATGCCGGATTCACTTCTGCGACAGCCTGACTAAATTTTTCGTAAAAAGTAACCGAGTAAATATCTTTAATTAATCCCATGATTTTGTTTGAATGAAACTCAAAGATATTTAATGTTTTGAATTAAAGTTATGGGTTTTGATTAAAAAAATAAACATATAGAAACATAGAATTTTACTATTTAGTTTGAGGTGTTTTAAAAAAAATCAGATTTTACCACATAGTTGTATTGTGTTTTTATAAGAGTGAAACGCCTTTTTTTACAATGATTAACTATGTATCTATGTGTTAGAGTTTTTTAATACTTTTCTTCTTAATTTTATCAGGTATTTTCTTGTTTTGGAATTTTTGGCAAAGCTTAAACTTTCAAATCCACAAAATAAGTCCTACTTTAGCATATTATAAAATTTAAGAAAAATGATTAGCGAAGTACAATTTCAAGCTGAATTACAACTATTGATCAGCAATGCAATTCGAGAAGATGTAGGACCGGGAGATTATAGTTCATTGGCATGTATTCCGGATACGGCTCATGGACAAGCTAAATTATTGGTAAAAGATCAGGGAATTATTGCTGGCGTTGCACTGGCCAAATTGATCTTTGAATTTGTTGATCCAAAATTAAAAGTAAAAACATTCATAGAAGACGGTACGCGCGTAGAATATGGCGATGTCGTTTTTGAAGTTGCGGGCAGTTCGCAATCTATTTTAAAGGCAGAGAGAGTGGTTTTGAATACTATGCAAAGAATGTCCGCTATTGCAACAAAAACTAACGAATATGTACAGCTTTTGGGCGGGACCGGTGCTAAAATTTTAGATACACGTAAAACAACTCCAAATTTTAGAGCTGCCGAAAAATGGGCAGTAAAAATAGGAGGAGGTGAAAATCATCGTTATGCTTTATATGATATGATTATGCTGAAAGACAATCATATTGATTTCGCTGGAGGAATTACATTGGCCATTAAGAAGACGAAAGACTATTTAAAAGCCAACAATTTAGATTTAAAGATCATTGTTGAGGCCAGAAATCTGGATGAAATTCGTGAAATTTTGTTGAGCGACGGCGTTCACAGAATTTTAATCGACAATTTCAATTATGAAGATACTAAAAAAGCAGTGGCTTTAATTGGTAAAAAATGCCAAACAGAATCGTCTGGAAATATCAATGAAAAAACCATTCGAGAATATGGACTTTGCGGTGTAAATTACATTTCATCAGGAGCTTTAACACATTCTATTTATAATATGGATTTGAGCCTAAAAGCTTTTTAAATTAATTATTAATTGTTAATATAGCACAGAATGCTTTAATCTTACAATCCAAAAATCTAAGAAGTCTAACAATCTAAGCAGTCTAAAAATCTAAAAATATATGTCTCAAGAAATTGAAGATCGGATTGAAAAAATCCCGATTGTACGTTCTGTAGCTCGTCTTTTTAAGAGAATAAAATTTCCTTGGCTTGAAGGATTCTCTTTATACGATTTATTAGAAATGTATATAATGGGAATTATCGAAGGCGCTTTTTCATATCATGCGAGTGCGGTTTCTTTTAGCTTTTTTATGGCTTTGTTTCCTTTTGCTTTATTTATTTTGAATTTAATTCCGTTTATTCCTATTGAAGGATTTCAGGATGATTTTCTTCAGTTTGTACAACAAGGAGTTCCACCAAATACGTACGATGCTATTAGTAAAATTATTAGCGATATTTTAAACAATAGTCACTCCGGATTACTTTCTTCAGGATTTTTGCTTTCCATTTTTTTGATGGCAAATGGTATTAACGGAATTCTGAGCGGTTTTGAATCTTCAAAACATGTTTTTGATAAACGTGGTTTTTTTAGTCAGTATTTAGTGGCGTTGGCGATTTCACTTATAATGACTATTATTTTGTTTGTTACGGTGGCCACAATTGTCGTTTTTGAGGTATTTATTCAAAAAACTATCATTCAGGATGTTTTGAGTGATCGAATTCCGCTCATTATTTTGGGCCGATATTTGTTTGTAATTTTGATGATTTTGATAACATCTTCAATATTATTACGTTATGGTACTAAACAGTATAATAAAGTTCCTTTTATAAGTATCGGATCTGTTTTTACAACGGTTTTAATTGTTATATCCTCGTTCTTTTTTGGGATTTGGGTTATAAAATTCTCAAAATATAACGAACTTTACGGTTCAATCGGAACATTATTAATTCTAATGTTCTACATTTGGATCAACTGTATGATTCTGCTTCTGGGTTTTGAATTGAATGCCACTATCAGAAAATTAAAACAAAAAAAAAATATATAATATGAAAAATTGGATGTTAACAATTGGTGTTTTTTTTATAACAATGAGTACTATTCAGGCGCAAAGTGTTATTGGAAAATGGAAAACAATTGATGATGAAACTGGTGAAGCTAAATCTATAGTAGAGGTTTATGAAAAATCTGGAAAAATCTATGGTAAAGTTGTTGAAATATTACGTGCTGATCATAAAAAAGATGTGTGTGCAAAATGTGAAGGTACAGAAAAAAATAAACCAATTTTAGGTATGGTTATCATTAATGGTCTTAAAAAAGACGGTTCTGAATATAACGGAGGATCAATTTTAGATCCAACGAACGGAAAAAAATACAAATGTTATATCGAATTAGAATCTGCTGATAAACTAAAACTTCGCGGTTATGTTGGGATTTCTATTATGGGAAGAACACAATATTGGACAAGAGTGAAATAAAAAAAATATGCGAAAATTAGCTTCGATAATTTTATTCTTAGCAATACTATCCAATAGTTTTGGACAATCTAAGAATTCGCCATTACAAATAAGTCATCTTACAGGTGACTTTTATGTTTATAGAACGTTTCACGATTATAACGGAACGATGATTTCTGCCAATGCCCTATATCTTGTTACAGATAAAGGTGTTGTGTTGTTTGATGCGCCGTGGGACAAAACACAGTTTCAGCCTTTGTTAGATACAATTAAGGCAAAGCATAACAAAGAGGTTATTATGTGTTTTGCAACGCACTCTCATGATGACCGTGCGGGTGGATTAGATTTTTATAGACAAAAAGGAATAAAAACATATTCTGGTAAATTAACAGATAATATCCTTAAGAAAAATAATGAAAAAAGAGCTGAATTTATAGTTCCAAACGATACAATTTTTAATGTTGGAAACCATACTTTTCAGGTATACTATCCTGGAAAAGGACATGCGCCGGACAATATTATAGTTTGGTTTGATAAAGAAAAAATACTTTACGGAGGTTGTTTCGTCAAAAGTGCGGAAGCAAAAGATCTAGGGTATTTAGGTGATGCAGATGTGAAAGAATGGGAAAAATCGATTAAAAAAGTACAATCGAAATTTAAAAGTCCAAAATATATCATCACTGGACACGATGATTGGAAAGATTTGACCTCTTTAAAACATACCTTGAAATTGGTTCAGGAATATAATGCTGAAAAAGTTTCGAATAAATCAGAGAAAAAATAATTTTATATTACGGTACTAATATTACATCTTTTTGCGGTTGGTAGTTCTTTAATTTATTACCAAAAAATAGCTAATTTTGCTTATATTTGGAACTAATTAAAATGAAATAAGGATGACTATAACTGACAAAAATATACTTGAAAGCTATTCAAATTTATTTGAGGGACTTAGTTTTGATAATAAAATTGAGCTTATTGAAAGACTGACAAAATCTTTAAAAGCCAATAAGTCAAAAGGAGTTGGTTTTTATAAATCTTTTGGTGCGTTTGCTTCCGAGAAATCTGCAGAAGAGATTGTGTCTGAAATTAAATCCAGCAGAAAATTTAAAAATACTGATATTAAATTTTAATGGGTTATTTACTTGATACAAGTATCTGTGTTTTCTTTTTAAGAGGAAGACTACATCTTGATAAAATGATAAAAGAGATAGGGTTAGAAAATTGCTATATTTCTGAAATTACGGTTGCAGAACTGCGTTTTGGAGCTGAAAATAGTGACGATCCTATAAAATCAAATAAAGCTGTTGATGTATTTTTAAAAGGATTGACTGTTATTCCTATTTTTGGTTCTATAAAAAGATATGCTATAGAAAAAGTAAGACTTAGAAAAATTGGAAAACCAATGCATGATGAGTTTGATCTTTTGATTGGTGTCACTGCGATAGAAAATAACTTAATTTTAGTTACTGATAATACTAAGGATTTTAAACTTTTGAGTGGAATTCGAATGGAGAATTGGTTTGAAAGAACTTAATTGTAATGCCGGTTTTTCCTCCCTTTTATAAATCCCAATAAAAAAATCACATGTTTTTTGTCGAAGTTATTTTACCACTTTCCTTAGTTAAAACCTTTACATACCGTGTTTCTGAGGCTGAATTCCATTTCATTAAAAAAGGAATGCGGGTGGCGGTGCCTTTTGGTAAAAGTAAAATCTATACGGCTTTGGTTATTGATATGCATCAGAATAAGCCAAGTTTGTATGATGCCAAAGAAATTCATCAAATATTAGACGAAAGACCAATTGCTACCGAAACTCAGATTAAACACTGGCTTTGGGTGGCAAATTATTATATGTGTGGCATTGGTGATGTGTATCGCGGTGCTTTTCCGAGTGGATTGTTGTTGGAAAGTGAAACGATTATTTCGCATAAAGCTGATGTTATTGTTAACCAAAAGGAGCTTTCAGATGAGGAATTTTTGATTTATGAAGCATTGCAGCAACAAAGTTCTCTTAAAGTTCAGGAGATTATTTCAATTTTAAACAAAAAGAATATTTTTCCGATTCTTCAAAAACTGATGGATAAAGGTATTATAGTTTTAGAAGAAGAAATAAAAGAAAGTTATAAGCCCAAACTGGTTCGATATGTAAAATTACATTCGAAATACGAATCAGATAACGGTTTAAATGAATTATTGGAATTTCTGAAAAGATCCAATAAACAAAAAGAAATTGTTTTGGCTTATTTCCAAATTAATGCTTCGGAGAAAAAACCGGTTACTGTTAAGAAATTGACCGAAGTTTCAAATGCTACTGCTGCCACTGTAAAAGCATTAATCGAAAAAGAAATTTTTGAAGAATATTTTCTGCAACACGACAGGGTTTCTTTTGATGGGAAAGCTTCAGAAAAGCAATTGCAATTAAGTGATGCTCAGGAAACAGCTTTTAATGAAATTAAAAATAATTTACAGGAAAAAGAAGTTTGTCTTTTGCATGGTGTTACGTCAAGTGGAAAAACGGAAATATATATTAAGTTAATAGAGGAATATTTAGAAACTGGAAAACAGGTTTTGTATTTATTGCCTGAAATTGCATTAACAACGCAATTGGTTTCTCGTCTTAGAAATCATTTTGGAGATAAGGTGGCTGTTTTTCATTCGAAATACAGTAACAACGAAAGAGTAGAAGTCTGGAAACAAACGCTGGAAAATTCAGAGAAAGCGCAAATTGTAATAGGAGCAAGGTCGGCTTTGTTTTTGCCTTTTAATAATCTCGGATTATTGATTGTTGACGAAGAGCACGAACAGACGTTCAAGCAAACGGATCCGGCGCCCAGATATCACGCTAGAGATTCGGCAATTGTTTTGGCTAATTTTCATCATGCCAAAGTACTTTTAGGATCAGCAACTCCGAGTATTGAAACCTATTTTAATACACAAAGTGGGAAATTTGGTTTAGTAACGCTTTCAGAACGTTATAATAATGTTCGAATGCCTGAAGTTGTGCTCGTTGATTTAAAAGACAAGCATTTCAGAAAAAGAATGACTGGTCATTTTAGTGATCTTTTAATTGAAGAAATTGCTGAAGCATTGTCTTTGGGTGAGCAGGTTATTTTGTTTCAAAACAGAAGGGGATATTCGCCTATAATCGAATGTCTCACTTGTGGTCATGTTCCGCATTGTCAGCAATGTGATGTGAGTTTGACTTTTCACAAACATAAAAATCAATTAAGATGTCACTATTGCGGATATTCAATTGCAAAACCAACACATTGCCATAGTTGTTCGAGTATAGATTTGACTACAAAAGGTTTCGGGACGGAACAAATTGAGCAGGAATTGGTTTCTCTTTTTCCGAAAGCCAAAACTGGAAGAATGGATCAGGATACAACACGTGGAAAATTTGGTTTTGAGAAAATTATTGATACTTTCAAGAATAGAGAAATTGATATTTTGGTCGGAACGCAAATGCTGGCTAAAGGATTGGATTTTGATAATGTAAGTCTTGTCGGAATTATGAATGCCGATAATATGCTACACCACCCGGATTTTAGAGCCTTCGAACGTAGTTTTCAGATGATGACACAAGTTGCAGGAAGAGCAGGAAGATCAGAAAAACAAGGAAAAGTTGTGATTCAAACTTACAATCCGAATCATAACACAATTCAGCAGGTTACTACACATAATTATATAGGTATGTATAAGGAGCAATTATACGATCGTCAGATCTATAAATATCCACCTTATTTCAGAATTATAAAACTGACTTTGAAGCACAAAGATTTTGATAAACTGAAAGAAGGATCGATGTGGCTGTACCAGGTTTTGAGTCAGAATTTGAATATGCCGGTTTTAGGTCCGGAAGAACCAGCGATTAGCAGAATCAGAAATGAATATATCAGAACGATATTGATTAAAATTCCGCAAAACCTGCATTTAGGAAACACAAAAAAAACTATTCAGAAAATGTTGAATAGTTTTGAGGCTGTTGCTCAATACAGAGCTATTAAAGTGATTGCTAACGTCGATTTTTATTAATTAAGACGAAGTAGATAATGCTTTAACTAAATCTTCTTTTTTGTTTCGGCTTAAAGGAATTTTAGTAATTCCGATTTCGGCAAATTTACTATTGAAGCGTTCTACCTTGTCAATATTAATAATATAGGACTTGTGAACGCGAATAAATTTATCTTTTGATAAATCGTTTTCAAAAGATTTCATTGTCGAAAGAACTAAGTTGCTGTCGTCTTCTGTAACTACTCTTACATAATCTCCAAAAGCTTCAATCCATTTAATTTTAGATGTGAAAATTTTTAGCTTTTTAAGATTGCTTTTGATAAAAATGTGCTCTCCTTCCTCTTCTTTAACCTCTTTTCTAAGCAGGTGCATGTCAATCGCTCTTTTTACAGAAGCATTGAAACGGTCAACGGCAATAGGCTTCTGAAGATAATCAGTAGCATCGTAGTCAAAAGCTTTTAAGGCATACTCGGCTTTAGAAGTAATAAATATAATCTGAGGCTTAGATTTTAGTCCATCAAGGAAATCAAAACCATTAATTACAGGCATTTCAATATCTAAAAATATTAGATCGATATTATTTAAAGAGATACAACTTTTTGCTTCTATTGCATTAGAAAAGTCCCCGATTAAGTGCAAACCTGGGTGATTATTAACTAATTTTGCAATAATTGTCCTCTGTATAGAACTATCATCTACAACAACACAGTTTAGTTTCATAACATTTAAATTTAGAATAAATTCAGGATAGCAGTAGTAAATGTATTATTTTTCTAGGAAAAAAACTAAACTTAAGCCGTATTTTTTACATTACAACGAATAAAGTAGAAAAAGTGTTGTATATATAAAAATAATGGTTACTTTTGCACCCAATTTTAACAAATAAATATTGTATTTATGAATCATTATGAAACTGTTTTCATTTTAAATCCCGTTTTATCTGAGGTTCAGGTGAAGGAAACAGTAACGAAATTTGAAGAATTTCTTACTAGTAGAGGAGCTGAAATGGTATCGAAAGAGGATTGGGGTCTGAAAAAAATGGCTTACGAAATCCAAAACAAAAAAAGTGGTTTTTACCATTTATTCGAATTCAAAGTAGCTGGAGAAGTTCTAATTGCTTTTGAAACTGAATTTAGACGTGACGAAAGAGTTATGCGTTTCTTAACTGTAAGTTTAGACAAACATGCTATTTCATGGGCTGAAAGAAGAAGAGCCAAATTAAAATCTACTAAAGCTTAATTATTATGTCTACAATAGAGCAATCTGCAAAAGGAAAAAAAGACGGAGATATCAGATATTTAACGCCTTTAAACATTGAAACTAACAAAACTAAAAAGTATTGTCGTTTCAAAAAATCAGGAATCAAATATATCGACTATAAAGATGCTGATTTCTTATTGAAATTCGTTAATGAGCAAGGAAAAATTCTTCCTCGTCGTTTAACTGGAACTTCATTGAAATACCAAAGAAAAGTTTCTGTAGCTGTAAAAAGAGCTCGTCACTTAGCTTTAATGCCATACGTGGCCGATTTATTAAAATAATTAAAAACTCTAGTCGCTGGTTTCTGTTAAAGCAGAACCTAACTTCTAAAATATAAGGACAACAACATGGAACTTATTTTAAAACAAGACGTACAAAACCTGGGATTTAAAGATGATGTAGTATCTGTAAAACCTGGTTACGGTCGTAACTTTTTAATTCCTCAAGGTTTTGCTTCATTGGCAACTCCTTCTGCTAAAAAAGTTTTAGCTGAAAACCTAAAACAAAGAGCACATAAAGAAGCTAAAGTGGTTGCTGATGCTAAAGCATTAGCTGAAACTTTAAAAGCTCTTGAAATTAAACTTACTGCAAAAGCTGGTGGAGAGAAACTTTTTGGTTCTATCACAAACATCGACATTGCTGAAGCTTTAGAGAAATCAGGTAACGCTATTGATAGAAAATTCATCACTAGTGGTATCGTAAAACGTACAGGGAAATATTCTGCTAGCATCCGTTTACACAGAGATGTTATCGTTGATTTACCATACGAAATTATCGCTGAAAAGTAATAGTTTTAAATACTATATAAAAATCCCGATGCGAATCGGGATTTTTTTGTTTAAAGGAAATATTAAATAGATTTATAGTTATTTGCCTATAGCTTATAGCGTAAGGCATAAAGCCAAATAAAAGATGAAATACGCAAGATTAACAAAAGAGCAATTTGATGAATTGCATGCAGAATTTGCCAGTTTTTTGGCTACACAGGCTATTGATAAAGCAGAATGGGATTCTCTTAAAATAAACAAACCAGAAGTTGCTGAGCAGGAACTGGATGTTTTTTCAGATTTGATTTGGGAAGGTGTTTTGTCAAGAGCTGAGTTTTTAGAACACTTTTCTAAAAATCATATCTTTTTGTTTCAGTGCTTTGAAACAGATGTTAAGTCAATCGTTTTGAAATCGCTAGTTCCTGAAACTGATTTTTTAACTAAAGACGGTTTGCAATGGTTAAGTGATAATATGTTTACAGAAAACATAGAAATGAAAGTTGGGAAAAAGGTTTTTACTGAAGATAGAAATGCTTCTATCTTTGAGTTGATCCAACAAGGTGCTTTTTTAAGCGATGGGCAATTGTTTACACAAATAAATACCATTATTGAATCTTAGGTTTAATATTAAATTAAATAAGAAATAGACAAACGATATTATTGTTTGTCTATTTTTTTTATTTAACTTTTGTTTAATCTTTTAAATATGACTTTTTTGCTTGTTTTTAGTTGTTTATTGTTGATTAGTCTGATGATTTTTAGCTGCATCTTATTAAATATGCTAAATAAATTGAGGAGTTTTGTTTAATCTTTTTGAATATTGTATTTTTAGTTTATTGTATTATTAAACTGACATTATTTAAATTTTACCGTTTTTTATATTTTTTTTTATTATATTTTTAACAGTTATATTTGCTTTTGAAGCCCATATTTTACTGATAATGGCGGCTTTGTTTTAATGTTTTAAAATTTTTTAAGTAAAAAAAAATAAGAAATTTATTCTTGTTTTATAGTTTCATTTTAAGTAATTTTAATCAAAGAAAAGTTAAACAAAATATTTTGGTTTTTTGATAAACACTTTTAGAATTGTAATTGTTTTTAAAGTGCTGCTTAAAATATTAAAGTTTATTTTTTTTATAACTTAATTGATTTGCTTATGAAATTGACAATTACTCTAGTTATCGAATTTGTGTTAGTAGTTCAGAGTGCTTTAATTTTATTTATTATGCTATTGAATAAAATAAAATTAACTCAAAAAGCAAATTTTACATTGCTGGCCAGCATATTCCAAAAAAGCCAGCATTACGTCAAATTTTTATTTTTTAACCCCAGTACTCAGCGGCTTGTCGATGAAAGGTATTCTTGTGGTTAAATATCATGAATACAACTGACTTTGTATATTAAAAATAGTGTTAGTTTTTGGGATTTACACTTCTAAATCACCTACTATCGAATGCTTAATCATCTTTCAGTAGTAGTTTAAACACTTTATATTTAATAGAATTCCCCAATTCTACTTAAAAACATATATTTTCTTTTCGAAAATTAACCTCCTGACAAATCACGCTATTTATTTGGAAAATTGATTCGGTTCAGTATTCCATAAAGTTTTTGAGACATTTTTTATTCAAAAGAATAAGAAGTGATGGTCCTTGTATACTGCTGTATGCGCAACGTTTTTTTTAAATGTAGTTTTAAAATAGTGGATAACTACTATTTTAAATTTCATTTTAAGCGACTGATTATTAACGTTTTTTAAAATTGCCTAAGCCTATAGCTTATCGCAACAGGTGTTTTATTGTCCATTTTCTAATCTTCCAAATTATGAAAAAAAAAATTACTCTTTATGATCTCATTCTAAAAAAGAGATTGTTAGGTTTGGTGTTTTTGTTGCTTTTTTGTAATATAAACTATGCCCAAAATTTTACTAGACCGGTGTCTCACACAGTTAGTCAAGGCGGTACTGTATGCGTAGGCTTAGGGGTTAATAACCCAGGGAACGCCTATAACAGTGACACGGTTATTCCGACAACATTTGCCACACTGATAAATGATGTTGGAGTAGGATGTTTTGTTGAAGAAACACTAACGCTTAATCAAACTGCAAAAGCAGGAGACCAGATTGTACTTTATATAGGTACAGGTAATGCTGTTTTAGATGCTGGTTTGCTTGCGAATGCCTCCATTCAGGCAAAATTTTCGGGGACTAATGTTGGTTCAAGTGTACCATTAAATAGCCCGCTTTTGAATTTAAGTTTATTGCCTGGCAACACTATTGGTCTTGTAAGGTATACTTTAACAGGTGACACTAATCAAATACAGATTCAGGATGGTGGACTTCTAAGTCTTCTGGTAAATTTACGCGTTTATGATGTTCGTGTAGAATTTGAAAAACCAACAGTTACTGGAGGTTTAACTCAAACTGTAAATTCTGGAAATCCTATTACACTTACTGCTGTTCCAGCAGCAGGAACAACATTAGCTTGGTATAGTTCTCCTACATCTACAACTCCTCTTGCGACAGGTAATACTTTTACAACTTCAAATGTAACAGCTAATACGACCTATTACATAGGTGTGTCAAGAAATGGTTCTGAAAGTGATGAAAGAGTAGCAGTTGTTGTTAATGTTAATTGCCAGCCATTGCAGGAAAGAGTTTATGCTAATGGGCAATCTTCAGGAAGTATTGTAACAGGTGGAGTAGCAAATGGAGATAATGCTAAAGATAAAAATTTGCAAACTTATTCTACAATTGTTACAGGACTTGGGGTTGCAGGAATTGGTACAACATGGCAAGATTTATTTTGGTCAGATCCTATTCCAATAGGTACTCCTGTTACAGTAAAATTAGGGTCTGAATATAGTGGAGTTGCGGTGGCTTACAATTTATCAGTGGCTGGAGTAAAAAATGGCGTTGTTGTTGGTAACTATCAAGCAATTTCCGGATCATTATTGAATTTATTATCTGGTGATAATAGTTTTGAATTTACTTTTGTGCCTTCAGATAATTCCGGACCAATAGACTATGACGGAATCAGAATTTTGTCAGTGCCCATCGTAAGTATTGCTCAAAGTACCAGAGTGTATGAGGCATATTATAAGAGACAAGTGGTGGGAGTACCAGCTTGTACACCAGGAGATATTCAGGATATTTTTCATGGAGTTACAGAGATAGGGGTTGGGGCCTTAACCGCTACTGTAGGTGTTAGCAATGCATGGAATGTTGCCGATCATGATGATACTACTTCTGCAAGAATGTATGTAGGAGCCGGTGTTCTTGCTACTGCCGATTTAATGGTTCAATTTAAAACGCCATTTATTGCAAGTGATAAGTTAAAAATAGTAGTTTCAGGACCAAGTCCAATTCTGAATGTCAATTTACTTAATGGATTAAGTATACAACGTTATTTAGGTAATGTTGCTGTTGGTCCTTCAATTCCAATTGAAAATACAAATTCACTTTTAAGTATAAATTTATTATCAGGAGGCTTCGCATCTATTGAAGTTGCATCTTCTCAAGCCGATCCATACGATCGGGTTAGAATAAGTTTTGGAGGAGCTTTAACAGTTTTAAATTTTCTTGATGTACATACAGTCGAACGTGTTGCAAATACTAAAGTAATTGGAGGCGATCTCACTAATAAAGTAACGGTTTGTTCAGGATCAGATGTGAATCTTGAGGTGCCTTCATCCGCTTGTTCCACTTATGTCTGGTATGATGCGCCAACAGCAGGAGCAGTTGTGGCTAATGGTTCTACCTTTACCCTTCCAAATACATTGACAGCAGGAATACATAAATATTATGTAGAATCGATACGAAATGGCTGTCCTATTTTAGAACGAGGAGAAGTAACATTAGAAGTTACCGATCCGGGTACGCCAATCTTGGTTACGGCAGGGACTCAAAACTTCTGTTTGGTAACTGCTCCGACTTTTGCAAGTGTTCAGTTTAATCAAACCAATATCGTTTGGTATGATGCAGTAAGTGGAGGAAATCTAATTCCGTCAACAAATGTATTAACAAGCGGAACTTATTATGCAGCATTAAAAGATGCAACAACTGGTTGTGAAAGTATTACCAGATTGTCAGTAACAATTAGTGTAAACGACCCTGGCACACCAACTTTGTTAACAGCAGGAACCCAAAACTTCTGTTTGGTTAATGCACCAACTTTTGCAAGTGTTCAGTTTAATGAAGCGAATATCGTTTGGTACGATTTGATAAATGGAGGAACTGTTATTCCTTCAACAACTACACTTACAGACGGAACTTATTTTGCTGTGATAAAAGATCCTGCAACAGGTTGTGAAAGTGCTACAAGATTATCGGTAACAATTGATGTAAATGATCCTGGCACGCCGACTTTGGTAACAGCAGGAACCCAAAACTTCTGTTCGGTTGATGCACCAACTTTTGCAAGTGTTCAGTTTAATGAAGCGAATATTGTTTGGTATGATTTGATAAATGGCGGAACTGTTATTCCTTCAACAACTACACTTACAGACGGAACTTATTTTGCCGTAATAAAAGATCCTGCAACAGGTTGCGAAAGCGCTACAAGATTATCGGTAACAATTGATGTAAATGATCCGGGCACACCAACTTTGGTAACAGCAGGAACCCAAAACTTCTGTTTGGTTGATGCACCAACTTTTGCAAGTGTCCAGTTTAATGAAGCGAATATCGTTTGGTATGATTTGATAAATGGCGGAAATGTTATTCCTTCAACAACTACACTTACAGACGGAACTTATTTTGCCGTGATAAAAGATCCTGCAACAGGTTGTGAAAGTGCTACAAGATTATCGGTAACAATTGATGTAAATGATCCGGGTACGCCAACTTTGGTAACAGCAGGAACTCAAAACTTCTGTTTGGTTAATGCACCAACTTTTGCAAGTGTTCAGTTTAATGAATTGAATATCGTTTGGTATGATTTGATAAATGGAGGAACTGTTATTCCTTCAACAACTACACTTACAGACGGAACTTATTTTGCTGTGATAAAAGATCCTGCAACAGGTTGTGAAAGTGCTATAAGATTATCGGTAACAATTGATGTAAATGATCCTGGCACGCCAACTTTGTTAACAGCAGGAACCCAAAACTTTTGTTTGGTTAATGCACCAACTTTTGTAAGCGTTCAGTTTAATGAAGCGAATATCGTTTGGTATGATTTGATAAATGGCGGAACTGTTATTCCTTCAACAACTACACTTACAGACGGAACTTATTTTGCCGTGATAAAAGATCCTGCAACAGGTTGTGAAAGTGCTACAAGATTATCGGTAACAATTGATGTAAATGATCCGGGTACACCGACTTTGGTAACAGCAGGAACTCAAAACTTTTGTTTGGTAAATGCGCCAACTTTTGCAAGCGTTCAGTTTAACGAAGCGAATATCGTTTGGTATGATTTGATAAATGGAGGGAATTTAATTCCGTCAACAAATACATTGACCAGCGGAACTTATTATGCAGCTATAAAAGATCCAATATCAGGTTGTGAAAGCAATGCAAGATTATCAGTAACAATAAGTGTAACTGATCCTGGAACACCAACTTTAGTAAATGCAGGCACTCAAACCTTCTGTTTGGTAAATGCACTGACATTCGCAAGTGTTCAATTTAATCAAACCAATATCGTTTGGTATGATGCAGTAAGTGGAGGAAATCTATTTCCGTCAACAGCTATACTAACCAGCGGAACTTATTTCGCAGCACTAAAAGATGCAACAACAGGTTGTGAAAGTGCTTCAAGATTGTCAGTGACCATAAACGTAACCGATCCAGGTACACCGACTTTGGTTACAGCCGGAACACAAAACTTCTGTTTGGTAAATGCGCCAACATTTGCAAGCGTTCAATTCAATCAAGCGAATATCGTTTGGTATGATTTGATAAATGGAGGAACTGTTATTCCTTCAACAAATGCACTTGCAGACGGAACTTATTTTGCTGTGATAAAAGATCCTGCAACAGGTTGCGAAAGTGCTACAAGATTATCAGTAACCATTAGCGTTACAGATCCTGGAACACCAACTCTGGTAAACGCAGGAATACAAAACTTCTGTTTGGTAAATGCTCCGACATTCGCAAGTGTTCAATTCAATCAAACAAATATAGTTTGGTATGATGCTGTAACTGGAGGAAATTTAATTCCGTCAACAAATACATTGACAAGCGGAACTTATTATGCAGCTATAAAACATCCAATATTTGGTTGTGAAAGTAATACAAGATTATCAGTAACAATCAACGTATCTGATCCTGGCACGCCAACTTTAGTAAACGCAGGAACTCAAAACTTCTGTTTAGTAAATGCGCCAACTTTTGCAAGCGTTCAATTCAATCAAACAAATATAGTTTGGTATGATGCTGTAAGTGGAGGAAATTTAATTCCATCAACAAATACATTGACAAGCGGAACTTATTTTGCAGCATTAAAAGATGCTACAACAGGTTGCGAAAGTACTACGAGATTATCAGTAACAATAAGCGTTACTGATCCGGGAACACCAACTTTAGTGAACGCAGGAACTCAAAACTTCTGTTTGGTTAATTCGCCAACTTTTGCAGGCGTTCAATTCAATCAAACAAATATCGTTTGGTATGATGCTTTAAGTGGAGGGAATTTAATTCCGTCAACAAATGCATTGACAAGCGGAACTTATTTTGCAGTATTAAAAGACGCTGTAACAGGTTGTGAAAGCGCTTCAAGATTATCAGTAACAATAAACGTAACCGATCCGGGTACACCAACTTTAGTGAAGACAGGAACTCAAAACTTCTGTTTGGTAAATGGACAAACTTTTGCAAGTGTTCAATTCAATCAAACAAATATCGTTTGGTATGACGCTGTAAGTGGAGGAAATTTAATTCCGTCAACAAATACATTGACAAGCGGAACTTATTTTGCAGCATTAAAAGATGCTGTAACAGGTTGCGAAAGTGCTTCAAGATTATCAGTAACAATAAACGTAACTGATCCGGGCACGCCAACTTTAGTGAACGCAGGAACTCAAAACTTCTGTTTGATAAATGCAGCAACTTTTGCAAGCGTTCAATTCAATCAAACAAATATAGTTTGGTATGATACTTTAAGTGGAGGAAATTTAATTCCTTCAACAAACACATTGACAAGCGGAACTTATTTTGCAGCATTAAAAGACGCAACAACAGGTTGTGAAAGTACTACGAGATTATCAGTAACAATCAGCGTTACAGATCCGGGAACTCCAACTTTAGTAAACGCAGGAACTCAGAACTTCTGTTTAATAAATGCGCCAACTTTTGCAAGTGTTCAATTCAACCAAACAAATATTGTTTGGTATGACGCTGTAAGTGGAGGAAATTTAATTCCGTCAACAAAAACATTGACAAGCGGAACTTATTTTGCAGCATTAAAAGACGTAACAACTGGTTGTGAAAGCGCTTCACGATTATCGGTAACAATTAGCGTTACAGATCCGGGGACACCAACTTTGGTAACGGCAGGAACTCAAAACTTCTGTTCAGCAAGCGCTCCAACATTTGCAAGTATTCAAGTAAAAGAAAGTAATGTGAGCTGGTTTAATAGTGCTTTAGGAGGAACAGCGATTCCATCAACAACACCATTAACTTCAGGTACATACTTTGGAGAAATTTCAGATCCGGTTACAGGTTGTAAAAGTGCAACACGTTTGCAGGTAACAATTAATATCAACAATCCGGTTTCTACGCCAACTACAAATTCATTAACGCAAAACTTCTGTTCGTTAAATGTAGCAACAGTAGCTAATATTCAGGTTAATGAAGCAAATGTGGTATGGTACAGTACTGCACCAGGTGGTACAGCGTTAGCAGCAACAACAGCTTTAGCTACGGGAACTTATTATGGAGTAGTTTCAAGCCCTGTAGGTTGTGAGAATCCGGTAAGATTGGCAGTTGCAGTAAATGTAAATACTCCGGCTGTTGTTACAACGCCTAGAACTACACAAACTTTTTGCCCATCTGCTTTAGCAACTTTGGCTAACATATTAGTAAATGAAACAAATGTTGTGTGGTATGCCTCTCCAACAAGTGCAACACCTTTAGCATCAAATACACCGCTTACGGCAACTACATATTATGCGGGAGCACTTAATAACACTACAAATGGTTGTGTAAGTGCTACACGTTTGGGAGTAACAATAAATTTTGAAAACGATGCCTTAGTTCAACTGACCACTACTGACGATACTCCTTGTGTTTTCCAGCCAATTACGTATTCAATTGCAAATGGAAAATCAAATTTTGTATGGAAAGTTACTAATGGAACCATAACCGCCGGCGGCGGAGCTAATGATGGTTCTGTGACTATTTCATGGTCTGATATCGGACAGGGTAAAGTTGAGGTGGCCTACATTAATAATTGTAATGAACCAACCACTAAAACATTGAATGTTACAGTAGCTACCTGTTCAGATTTGACTATTACAAATACAGTAAGTAACCCAACTCCTAATTTTGGAGAGGAGATAACATTTACAGTAACAGTAAATAACGTTGGTCAGGGTAATTTCATCAACACAATAGTAAGTGATTTATTACCTAGCGGTTATGATTTAGTAAGCGCAAATACATCTACAGGAACTTATGATCCGATCACTCACCTTTGGACAATTCCAACATTAAATTCAGGAGAAAGTGTTACGCTTACAATTGTGGCTGAGGTAGTGCCAGGCGGCGAGTATGTAAGTGTTGCAAGTGTTATAGTTTCAACACCATTAGATTCAAATGCGGCAAACAATACAGCTTCAGTTACTGTAGAACCAATTTGCCTGACAGTTTACAATGAGTTTACTCCGAATAATGACGGACAAAACGATTTGTTTAGAATTGACTGTATCGAATCATATCCAAATAATGAGCTAAAAGTTTACAACAGATGGGGAGCATTAGTATATAGTAAACAACATTATGAAAATGATTGGAATGGAACTGCCAATGTATCTGGAGTGATCAATAAAGGAGATATGTTGCCAACAGGTACTTATTTTTATGTGATTGACATTGGAAACGGAACGATTAAAAAAGGGTGGTTATCTATTATGAGATAAGCAAACTATTAGTCATCTAATTAATTAAACTAAATGAGTATCGTTATGAAACTATATATAAAATCATTAGAAACATATTTTTTGATAATATGTTCTTTTATCACATTTTGTGTCAGCGCACAACAAGATCCGGAGTACACGCAGTATATGTACAACACTATGGCAGTAAATCCAGCGTATGCTGGGTCTACCGGCACCTTAGATGCAGCACTTTTGTACCGCTCTCAATGGGTTGGAATTCCAGGGGCACCAGAAACACAATCATTTTCTATTCATTCGCCTCTTCGAAATGAAATGATTGGCTTAGGATTAAGTGTCGTTAACGATAAAATTGGTCCATCAAACGAGCTGTATCTTGACGGAAACTTCTCTTACTCAATTCCTCTTGGATATGAACAAAGACTAGCTTTCGGATTAAAAGCGGGTATGAGAATGTTAAACGTTGATTGGTCAAAAGGAAGATATTATGATCCAAATGATGTTTTGCTAAATCAAAATATTGACAATCAGGCAAAATTGGCCGTTGGAGCTGGGGTTTATTATTACACTGATAAATGGTATGTAGGATTATCAATTCCGAGTTTCATTCAAAGTAATTATTACGATGATGTTCAGGAATCTATAGACTATGACCGTTTGCATTATTACTTAATGGGAGGGTATGTTTTTGATTTGAATCCGAATTTAAAATTCAAACCTGCATTCTTAGTAAAAGCAGTAACGGGAGCACCGGTTACTGCAGATGTTTCTGCGAATTTTATGATTGCTGAGAAATTTGTAATAGGAGCTTCTTACAGAACAGATGATTCTGTGAGCATCCTGGCAGGTTTTCAGATATCTAAAAGTTTTTATATCGGATACGCTTTCGATTATACAGTAAGCGATCTGAATAAATACAATGACGGATCTCACGAAATCATCTTGCGTTATCAGTTTAACAAAGGGGAAAGCAAAATTAAATCTCCTCGATTCTTCTAAAAGTAAAACCTATGAAAAAATTATATATCCTATGTTTAGTCTTGAGCGTTACACTTAGTTTCGCTCAGACTAACTTAAAAAAGGCCGATGCCCTGTTTAGAAATTATGCGTATGCAGACGCTTCAAAAGCTTACGAAGAAATTTTACAGAACATTAAAAATCCGTCAGCACAAACGCTAAAAAATGCAGCCGATTCGTATTATTTTATTTCTGATGCCCGAAATGCATTAAAATGGTACAAAAAATTATACGATGTTCAAGGTAATAATTTAACCGATATTTATTATTTGCGTTATATTCAATCACTTAAAGGTGTAATGGATTATGATGAGGCAGATAAAATGACAAAGGAATATCTTAGCAGAAAAGGGGATCAAAATGAAATAAACAGATATGTTGCCCAAAAGAAGCAGATGGATAGTTTGTCTAAAACTAAATCTCTGTACACAGTTAAAAATCTTGATATAAATACAAGCAAATCTGATTTTGGAGCTACTTTTTTTCAGGATAAAATTGTCTTTACTTCTGCGAGAGATACCACAAAGTTTAGCGAAAAGTTATATACCTGGAACAACCAGCCATTTCTTAATCTTTATGTAGCTGAAAGAAATCAGGCCGATGGAAGTTTATTCAATGAAACAGTGTTTCTGTCTAACGTAATGACCAAATATCATGAAGCAACTGCTTCTTTTGATGCGAGTGGAAAAACAATTTACTATTCGACTAACATCGTTAAAAAGAATAAATTAGTTATCGACGAAACTAAAACGAATAATTTTCAAGTTCTTAAAGGAAGTATTGTAGATAATAAATTAGAAAATCCGCAAAAAGTTTTCTTTGACAGTGACGATTATTCTGTAGGCCATCCTTCATTGAGCGAAGACGGTCAATGGCTTTTCTTTGCATCTGATATGCCGGGAGGAATTGGTGAAACCGATTTGTATTATGTGAAAATTGCTGCTGACGGAACAATGAGTTCGCCAGTAAATCTTGGACCAAAAATCAACACTATCGGAAATGATCTTTTTCCGTTTTTCAGTAATGGAAAGCTTTATTTTTCTTCTGATGGGCATTACGGATGGGGAGATTTAGATGTTTACGAAAGCAAATTATTAGCTGACGGAACTTTCTCCGATCCTATAAATTTAGGAAACCCAATTAACAGTAATAAAGATGATTTTGCTTTCATAATTGACCGTACAGAAGAATATGGTTACGTATCTTCCAATAGAGCAGGAGGCAAAGGCGATGATGATATTTATTCATTTGTAAAAGGAAAACCAGTTTGTAATCAAATTATTTCAGGTATCGCAACAGATCGTAAAACAAAATTGCCGCTTTCTGAGGTTTCTATCATGGCATACAACTCTATCAGTGATGTTCTTGGCGAGACCAAAACAAATTTTGAAGGTAAATATGCAATCGAAGTACCGTGTAATAAAGTAGTAAAAATGATTGCCGCAAAACCAAATTACGCCAGCGACGAAAAAACTGCCGAAACCAGTAATAATAATGGAGGCGAAATTAAAGATGTTAATTTCGAACTGAGCAATTACGACGACTTGGTAGTGAAAAAACAAGGTGTTGAAAAAGTAGATGTAAAACCAATTTACTTTGATTACGACAAATACGACATTACACCTTTGGCAATCGAAGAGTTGGCGAAAGTGGTTTTTGTAATGAAAAAATTCCCTAATACCAGAATCAAAATCGAATCGCATACAGACTCCCGAGGAAAAGATTCTTATAATCTGAAACTTTCAGACAACAGGGCCAAGTCAACTCGTGATTATATTATTTCACAAGATATTGATGCTTCACGAATTGAAAGTGCGATTGGTTACGGGGAAACCCGATTAATTAATAAATGTAAAAATGGTGTAAAGTGCACCGAAGATGAACATTTGTTAAATAGACGCTCCGACTTTATCATTATACAGAAATAGTTTTATATTTACCACTAATCATTTGATTATAAGTGTAAGAATATAAAACAAAGGAACCATTTGGAAGTTGGTTTTGTTTAATTCTTTTTAAGAATAATGGACAAGAAGAAAATCAGGTTGCATCTTTTTGCAACTTGATTTTTGATGTTTTAAAACTTTTGTTTTTTGATGTTTTTCGGCTAAAAAAGTCCTAATTTTGATATTCAGTTAGTCAAAATTACAATCCGCATCATTTTAATATTTTATGAGTATTCAAGAAACAATTCAGGCCTTACGAGAAGAACTTAATCAACACAATTACAATTATTATGTACTTGATAATGCCACAATTTCAGACTATGATTTTGATATTAAATTAAAAGAACTTCAGGAATTAGAAAACAAACACCCCGAATTTTTTGATGAACATTCGCCAACACAACGCGTTGGTGGAGCTGTCACTAAAAATTTTAAAACGATTGCACATCAATATCGAATGTATTCTTTGGATAATTCTTATTCTAAAGAAGATTTGCTGGATTGGGAAAACCGAATTCAGAGAGTTTTAGGGAATGTGAAATTGCAATACACCTGCGAATTAAAGTACGATGGTGCTTCAATTAGCATTACTTATGAAAACGGAAAATTAGTTCAGGCATTAACCAGAGGAGATGGCTTTCAGGGTGATGAGGTTACAAATAACATCAAGACAATAAAATCGATTCCTTTAAAATTGAAAGGGAATTATCCGGATAAATTTGATATTCGAGGCGAAATAATTTTGCCTTTTGCCGGTTTCGAAAAAATGAATCAGGAACTAATTGAAATCGGAGAGACCCCATATTCAAATCCAAGAAACACAGCTTCCGGAAGTTTGAAATTGCAGGATAGTGCTGAGGTTGCCAAACGTCCGTTAGAATGTTTATTATATTTTGTTACGGGAAATAATTTGCCTTTTTCATCTCAATACGAAGGATTGGAATCGGCGAGAAAATGGGGATTCAAAGTTCCGAATGAGGCTAAATTAGTCAATAATATGCAGGAAGTTTTCGACTTCATCGATTATTGGGACGTTCACCGCCATAAATTGCCTTATGAAACGGATGGTGTTGTAATTAAAGTAAATAGCATTCAACATCAGGAAGAATTAGGATATACGGCAAAATCCCCGCGTTGGGCAATCGCTTACAAATTCAAATCAGAACAAGTTTCGACCAAATTAAAATCGATTTCCTATCAGGTTGGGCGTACGGGAGCAATTACTCCGGTTGCAAATTTAGAACCCGTACAATTGGCTGGAACAATTGTAAAAAGAGCATCGTTGCACAACGCCGATCAAATTGAAAAGTTGGATATCAGAATAAATGATACAGTTTTTGTTGAAAAAGGCGGAGAAATTATTCCGAAGATCATTGCTGTAGATTTAGAACAGCGTCCTGAAAATTCTGAGATTACACACTACATTACACATTGCCCGGAATGTCAGACGGAATTGGTTAGAAACGAAGGCGAAGCAAATCATTATTGTCCTAATTTCTACGGATGCCCTCCGCAGATTATTGGAAGAGTACAGCATTTTATTTCAAGAAAAGCAATGGATATTGAAGGACTTGGTGGCGAAACTGTAGCTTTGCTTTTTAAGAATAATTTGGTTCATAATTATGCCGATTTATACGAATTAAAAGTAGAGGATATTTTGCACTTAGAAAGAATGGCGCAAAAATCGGCTGAGAATTTGGTCAAAGGTGTAGAGAAATCAAAAGAAATTCCGTTTGAGAGCGTTTTATTTGCACTCGGAATTCGTTTTGTGGGTGAAACTGTTGCTAAAAAACTAGCTAAGCATTACAAAAATATTGATGCATTAAGTCAGGCTTCATTAATGGATTTGATTCTGGTTGATGAAATAGGGGAGCGTATTGCTAAAAGCGTCATTGAATTTTTTGAAAATGAAGAAAACCAAAAAATAATAGAACGTCTTAAAAGTTATGGAGTTCAATTTGAAATTGTAGAAAAAATCAACCCAAATGCTACAGAAAAATTCCTTGGAAAAACTTTTGTCGTTTCGGGAGTTTTTGCTCAGTTTTCGAGAGATGAATTGAAAAAGACAATCGAAGATAATGGTGGAAAAGTTGGAAGTTCAATTTCTGCAAAAACTGATTTTGTTGTTGCAGGTGATAATATGGGCCCGGCTAAATTAGAAAAAGCGAATAAATTAAATATTCCGATATTATCTGAAGAAGATTTTATAACCAAATTAAATGAAAGCGAATAAACCCTCGTTGATTTTATATTTTCTGGCGTTACTGCTGACAATCATTTTTGATTGGACGCGGCAGGATTTTCTGGCAATGTATGCCAAGGCAATTGTATTGCCCGCCATATTCTTCTATTTTTTTATAAGCAGCGAATTTAAAATAGAAAAAACAGAAGCATTCATTTTTTTATTTTGTTTTGTTGGTCAGGTATTTGATCTTATGGCTGTTGAGGTTTCGGAAATTGGGGGTCTTTTAAGTTTTTTAGTGGTTTACCTCTTACTTTTAAAACTTTTTATTTTAGAACGTGAAAAAATTAAGCTTGCCAAAAAAGATATTTTACCAATATCTATAGTTATAATATTTCTTGTCTATTTATTAGTTTCCGTTTTGAGTCTTCAGTCAGAAAATATGAAAAAGTTCAATTTATTATATACTTTTTACGGAATTGTTCTTAGTGTTTTAAGTTATTTTGCCTTTGTGCGCTACATTACAAAAGGAACTCATATCGCTTTAATAATGTCATTAATGGCAGTATGCTATATATTTTCAGATATATTTTACATTTTCAATGAATATTTTTCCTATTCTGTCGTCCTGATTTTAATTCGCGATGTAACTCAAATCTTAGCTTATTTTTTTATGGTTGCATATTTTTTGGAAAGATCAAAGAATCAGATTAGGGCGCAGGAAAAACTTTTAAACAATGATTGATTTTGCCTGATTTGTATGCGCTTTGTCCTTATCAAAATAAAAATCTATTCGGCCTAGATTTATACCGTAACAACCTACTTGATTTACTAAAACATTTTCTCCTGCTTTATTCTTAACAATGGTTGGTTTATCTAAAAATGTATGCGTATGTCCTCCAATAATTAAATCGATATCCTGAGTTAATTCGGCTAATTTTAAATCACAAATTTTAGATTGATCATCCTTATAGTTATAGCCTAAATGAGAAAGGCAAACAACCAGATCGCATTTTTCTTCCTTTTTTAGCCTTTGCGTCATATCTTGTGCAATTTCAACCGGATTATTATATATAGTTTCTTTGTACATTTTTTTGTCTACTAAACCGTCAAGTTCAATTCCTAAGCCAAAAACACCAACCTTAATTCCGTTTTTATTGAAGATTTTATACGGTTTTACCTGGCCGTTCATCACCGTATTTTTAAAATCGTAATTCGAGCAGATAAAATCAAAACTAGCATGAGGTAATTGTGCATATAAACCATCGAGACCATTATCAAAATCATGGTTTCCAATGGTTGATGCATCGTATTTCATCATACTCATCAGTTTAAATTCAAGCTCTCCCCCATAATAATTAAAATATGGAGTTCCCTGAAAAATATCACCCGCATCTAACAAAAGTACATTCGGGTTTTCTCTGCGGATTGTTTCGATAAGTGCAGCCCTGCGAGATACACCGCCTTTATTTGCATTTCTCGGATCATCGGCCGGAAAAGGATCAATGTGGCTATGAACATCATTAGTATGTAAAATAGTTAAGTGCTTAATATCGTTAGCTCCAAAACTGCTTAATGACAAACCTAAACTTAATAAGGCAGTACTTGCAGCTGTTTTCTCGATAAATTCTCTTCTTTTCATTGTATATTTTTTTTGCGTATGCGCCAGCAATTTTAATTTTTTTATTCTTCCGTAATTCTAATGTCTGTTTTAACCGGAATGGTATCAACTTCTTTAAAATAATCAATCAGCACATCTCTGATTTTATAATTCAGATCAAATTTTTGAGTTGCTTTTAAGAAAAAACTCATGTTGTCGCCACCATTCGCCAAATAATCATTGGTCACCACGTAATAAGTTTTATCAGTTTCAACCGGTTTTCCCTGAACCAGGATATTTTTTGCTTTATTTTCTTTTGAGATGGTAAAAGTCAAACCTGACAACGGCTGAGGTTTTTTCTCCTTAATTATATAAGAGACTATATCAAGAATCTGATCACCTTTTAAAGCAACTACTATCAAACTATTTTCAAAAGGCATAATTTCAAAAGCAGTTCTTGTCGTTACATTTCCTTTTGGTAAAATGGACCGAATTCCACCGTGATTTAAAAGACATATATCAATATCTTTCTTTTCGCGGGTTTTGAAAACCGTATTTCCTCTTTGCAAACAAACATCTGCCATTAGGCTTCCAATGCTGGTTTGCCATTTTCCTGAACTTTTATCGAGAGTTTCCGGACAATATGCTAAAACGTTGTCTAAATCTTTGTTGATATGATCTCGATATGGCTTTATGAAATTTTCAATTTCAGGCGTTTGTGTGCCTTTTTCTGTAATCGGAAGCTGTTTTCCTTCTATCTTTGTCAGGTTGTAGTTTTTCTTACTACAGGAAAATATTAAAAAAAGTGTTAAGAATATAACAAAAAGTTTTAAAAATCCGTTATACTTTTTTAGTTTTACCATCTTAAATGCGGCTTAAATAATTAATTTTGTAATCTAGTAAAAGTACTATGTTTTTAAATTATATAAAGGAATTTTTTGTAAAAAAATCATTAAAAAATCACCTGAATAATGTCAAAAATGAAGTCTTTACAAGTAATGTACAAACAATTGGTTTACTGATTGATGAGAGTGAATTTCGTCATTCAAAAGAGTTGATAAAAGAATTAATGCTGTATGGAATTGTTCCTGAGAACATAAAAACAATAGTTTACAGGGGTAAATTCAAGGATAAAAAAACATATTCAAGACCCACTTTTGGTAAAAAACATATAAGTTGGAAGGGAGATGTAACGGAAGATTTTTTAATTGATTTTATAAAAACAGAATTTGACCTTTTAATAAGTTATTACAATGTCGAAAAAGTTATTTTGATGATGGTCACAAGTCAGTCAAAAGCGAAATTTAAAGTTGGTTTTTCTACGGTCGATAAAAGTTTAAATCGATGGATGTTAGACACTGATTTAGAAAATTATAAACTTTTCATTTTTGAATTGTTTAAGTATTTAAAGAACATAAAATAAATTATAAATTAGAATATGCAATCATTAATAGGAACTGGTGTTGCCCTTGTAACTCCATTTAAAAAAGATTTCTCAATTGATATTGAAGCTTTACAACGTATAGTTAATTTTTCGATTGATGGAGGAGTTGAATATCTTGTAGTTATGGGAACAACAGCTGAAAATGCAACCCTTACCCAAGCCGAAAAAGAATTAGTTATTAAAACTGTTGTTGATACTAATAAAGGAAGATTGCCTTTAGTCCTGGGTGTTGGAGGTAACAATACGCTGCAAATTGTCGAAGAATTGAAAACAAGAGATTTCTCAGCTTTTGAAGCTATCCTTTCAGTATCACCGTATTACAATAAACCTACTCAGGAGGGGATTTATCAGCATTTCAAAGCTATTGCTGAGGCATCTCCGATACCAGTGATTTTATATAATGTTCCAGGAAGGACATCAAGTAATATGTTGCCTTCGACGGTAATTCGTCTGGCAAATGAATTCAGTAATGTTGTGGCTATAAAAGAAGCAGCAGGAGATATGGCTCAGGCTTTGCAATTGTTAAAAAATGCACCAAAAGATTTTCTTGTTATTTCGGGCGATGATATGATTGCTTTACCAATAGTTCTAGCGGGTGGAGCAGGAGTAATATCAGTTATTGGGCAGGGATTCCCTAAAGAATTTTCAGAAATGATTCGTTTAGGTCTGAACCGAAAAGTAAATGAAGCTTTTAAAACACAATATTTTTTATCTGATTGTATTGATATGATTTTCGAACAGGGAAATCCAGCCGGAATTAAACAAGTGTTTCAAGCCCTTGGTATTGCTGATAATACTGTTCGTTTACCTTTAGTAACTGTTGATGATTCATTAGCAGAAAGATTGAATAAATTTGTAAAAAACAGCATTAAGATAGAGTAAGATTGCCGGTATTTTATTATACCAAAAAATATTTTGTAGTAGCTAAATTAATAACTAAATTTGCCACCGGAACTTCGGTGTGATTTTGCTTTGGCATAATTGTCTGAGAAATCATAATAAAAGTAAGAAAATGAAAAAAATAGTATCTCTATTAATTGTTGTTGTCCTTTTTTGTTCTTGTAGTGATTATCAAAAGGCATTAAAAAATGATGATGTTGCCGCAAAATTTGAAATAGCGACTCAGATGTATGATGCAGGAAAATATTCAAAAGCAATCCGTCTTTTTGAACAATTAGCACCTTCATATAGAGGTAAACCTCAGGCTGAAAAACTTTTTTACATGTTTTCGCAGTCTTATTACAAAACACATCAATATTATTTAGCCGGTTATCAATTCGAAAGCTTTGTTTCAGGTTATCCACGTAGTGAAAAAGTGCAGGAAGCTGCGTTTTTAGGAGCGTATAGCTATTCAAAATTAGCTCCTGTTTACAGCTTAGATCAGGCTGATACTGTAAAAGCATTAGAAAAATTACAGACATTTATAGATAATTATCCAAACTCTGAATATATTGCTCAGGCTAATGAAACTGTTAAAGTTCTTAATGGTAAATTAGAGAAAAAAGCATATGAAAATGCTAAAGGATATAATACTATTTCAGATTATAAATCAGCGTTAATTGCTTTTGATAATTTTATTGCTGATTTTCCAGGAACACCTTTAAAAGAAGATGCATTGTTCTATAAATATGATTCTGCATATCAATTAGCAATAAACAGTATTCCGCAAAAAATGGAAGAGCGTTTGAATGTTGCAAAAGTGGCTTATAATAACCTGATAAAGTTTAAAAGCGACACAAAATATAAAAAACAGGCAGACGAAATGTACGCCAGAGTTGAAACAGATTTACAAAAATTTACTAAATAAAATAAAGTCATGGATTTAAAAAAGACGAATGCTCCTGTAAATACAATAACATATAATAAAACTGTTATTGAAGAGCCAACAGGAAATGTGTATGAGGCAATTACCATTATGGCTAAAAGAGCAAATCAAATTAATTCTGAAATTAAAAAAGAATTAACTGAGAAATTAGAGGAGTTTGCTACTTATAATGACAGTCTTGAAGAAGTTTTTGAAAATAAAGAACAAATTGAAGTTTCTAAATTTTACGAAAAATTACCAAAACCACACGCGCTGGCTGTTCAGGAATGGTTAGACGGTAAAACTTACCACAGAGGTTCAAACAAATAATATAGTATAATGTCAGTTTTAAACGGTAAGAAAGTTTTGCTGGGAGTTTCCGGTGGAATTGCAGCCTATAAAACAGCCTCATTAGTACGACTTTTTATAAAAGCAGGTGCACATGTCCAAGTGATAATGACACCTGCTTCTAAGGATTTTGTAACTCCACTTACGTTGTCTACATTATCAAAAAATCCTGTACACTCCACTTTCTTTAATCAGGATGATGAAGATGCTGTTTGGAACAATCACGTTGATTTGGCACTTTGGGCCGACTTAATATTAATTGCTCCTGCAACAGCAAATACGCTGTCTAAGATGGCTACTGGAAACTGTGATAATCTTTTAATTGCTACTTATTTATCGGCTAAATGCCCGGTTTATTTTGCTCCGGCAATGGACTTGGATATGTATAAACATCCTTCTACAATAAGTAGTTTTACAGCTTTAAAACAATTTGGTAATATTATGATTCCTGCTGAAAACGGGGAACTTGCCAGCGGTTTATCCGGAGAAGGAAGAATGGCTGAGCCAGAGAATATCATTGCTTTTCTTGAAGCAGATTTAGAGAGTAAATTACCATTAAAAGGAAAAAAAATACTTATAACTGCAGGCCCAACATACGAAGCAATAGATCCCGTGCGTTTTATTGGAAATCATTCCTCGGGTAAAATGGGGTTTGATATCGCAAATGCAGCAGCTAATTTAGGAGCAAAAGTTATTTTGGTTTCCGGACCAACACATTACAAAGTGAAAAATACTTCGATTGAAGTTGTGAATGTAGTTTCTGCTCAGGAAATGTATGATGCTTGTCATTTACGTTTTAATGATGTTGATGTTGCTATTGCAGCAGCAGCAGTTGCTGATTATAAGCCTAAGACAGTTGCTACGCAAAAAATTAAAAAAGCCGCCGACGAATTTTCTATTGAACTTGAAAAAACAAAAGATATTTTAGCATCATTAGGAGCAATCAAAAAAAATCAATTTTTAATTGGTTTTGCCTTAGAAACTCAAAATGAAATTGAAAATGCTAAGCTGAAAATTCGGAAAAAAAACTTAGATTTGATTGTTCTTAATTCTTTGCAGGATGAAGGTGCAGGTTTTAAAAAAGAAACCAATAAAGTTACATTTATTGACAGGAATTTTGAAATCGAACCTATGGAACTAAAATCAAAAGAATCTGTTGCAGTTGATATTTTAAATAAAGTAATTTTACATTTTTTGGAAACATAAAATAATCAAAGTACAATCAACCAGGATTAGCTTAATTATCTGCCTTTAAACCAAAATATTTTCGTTGTATGAAAAAAATAGTTACTCTTTTAGCGTTTTTAATTTTTGGCTTTGCGCAGGCACAACAGCTAAATTGTACCGTAACTATCAATACTGAAAGGTTGCCAAATCCGAATCAGCAGGTTTTTAAGACACTTCAGACTTCCTTGTCGGAGTTTGTAAACAAAACAGATTGGACTGGATCAATTTTAAAACAAAACGAGCGTATCAATTGTTCTATGTATATTACATTGTCATCAAATAATTCAGATCAGTTTTCAGGTACAATTCAGGTACAGTCATCAAGATTGATCTTTAATTCGACATATTCTTCTCCAATATTAAATTTTAATGATAAAGATTTTAGCTTCCGATATACGGAATACGAACCATTGTTATTTAATCCAACAACTTACGAATCAAATTTAGTATCTGTAGTTTCTTTTTACAGCTATTTGATTTTAGGAATGGATGCTGATTCTTTTCAGATGGGAGCAGGAAACCCTTATTTTGAAACAGCGCAAAACATTGCAAACGTTGCTCAGCAAGGTGGTTTTAAAGGTTGGAGCCAGGCTGACGGAATTCAGAATCGTTATTATTTAATAACAGATATGATTTCACCAATGTACAGCGATTTACGTCAGGTAACATTTTTGTATAATACTGGTTTGGATAAAATGAGCGACGATTTAAAAGGAGCAAAAGAAAGGATTAAATCTTCTTTATTGCTTATTGGTAAATTTAATTCGGTTAAACCAAATGCATTTTTAACGAGAGTGTTTTTTGATGCAAAATCAGATGAGATTGTTTCTGTTTTTTCAGGAGGGCCCAGTATACCGGTTACTGATTTAACAGATGTATTGAATAAGGTTTCTCCTTTGAACACTACCAAATGGTCGCAAATTAAATATTAATTGCTTTTTCGATTTTTACTACTTCATTAACTTTTATATTTACCTATTTATCCTATGATTACTTCGCTGTCGATTAAAAATTATGCTTTGATTGAAAAATTGTCAATTGATTTTTCAAAAGGGTTTTCTATAATTACAGGTGAAACGGGGGCTGGTAAATCAATTATATTAGGCGCACTAGGTTTGGTTTTAGGAAAAAGAGCCGATTTAACTTCATTAAAAAATAAGGAAGAAAAATGTGTAATTGAAGCACAATTTGAAATTTCTAAATACAATTTAAAAGAGTTTTTTGAGATAAATGATCTTGATTATGAAGATGAAACTATTATAAGAAGAGAAATTTTGCCTTCAGGAAAATCTCGTGCTTTTATAAATGACAGTCCAGTAAATCTTCAGGAATTGCAAGATTTAAGTTTGTTTTTGATTGATATTCATTCGCAACAGCAAACTCAGGAATTATCAGACGAAAATGTGCAGTTTAAAATAATAGATGCTATAGCTGATAATTTTGAAGTAATTGCATCGTACCAAAAATTACTTAAAACTTATAAATCGGATAAATCAAAACTGAATGCTTTGCTAAAAAAACAAAGTGATTCAGGAAAAGAGCAGGAGTACAACACTTTTTTATTGAATGAATTAGTTGCTGCTAAATTGAAATCCGGGGAACAGGAAGAGTTAGAAGCTGATTTTGAAAAACTGAATAATGTTGAAGTTATAAAAGAAGCTATTGATAAGTCTTTGGTAATTGCTAATGAAGAACAATTTGGGGTTTTTCATAATTTGAATGAAATTAAAACTTCATTGCAAAAAATAGCTGCTTTTTCGCCAGAATATCAAAGCTTGTTAGAAAGAGTCACAAGTGTTGCAATTGAATTTGATGATGTTTCGAGAGAAATGCAAAACGTTTCTGAGAAATTATTAAATGATCCTGAAAAGCTGGAATTGATAAATCAAAAAATACAATTGATTTATAATTTGCAGAAAAAACATCAGGTAATTTCGGTTGATGAATTATTGGAAATTCAGACAAAATTAGAAAATGCTGTTGTTGAGTTAGGTAATATCGAAGAAGAAATTGCTTCCTTAACAAAATCAATAGATCAAAAAGTTATAGAATTGGATGCTTTTGCTGATTCAATTCACCAAAACAGATCGAATGCAATACCGGTTTTATCGAACCAATTAATTTCGGTTCTAGAAACTTTAGGAATGCCAAACGTTCGTTTTAAAATGGAACTTTTGCCATCTGAAACTTATTTTCAAAATGGAAAAGACGAATTGCAATTTTTATTTTCGGCGAACAAAGGAACTGATTTTGGATTATTGAAAAAAGTCGCTTCGGGAGGAGAAATGTCGCGTATAATGTTGGCTGTAAAAGCAATTTTAGCTCAATATTCAAAATTACCAACATTAATTTTTGATGAAATAGACACAGGAGTTTCTGGGGAAATTGCAATCAGAATGGGAGAAATCATGAAAGAAATGAGTGCGAAAATGCAAATATTTGCTATTACCCATTTACCTCAAATTGCCGCAAAAGGAGATTCGCACTTCAAAGTTTTCAAGTCAACGGTGGGCGACGACACGCAATCAGAATTAAAGCTTCTGTCTCAGGACGAAAGAGTTATCGAAATTGCTCAGATGTTATCCGGAGCAGTTGTCTCAGATTCAGCTTTAAATCATGCCAAAGCCTTGTTGAACTAAAGAAATACTTTATATTTGTCATCTTAAAACGAATTCACAAAACGTAAATAAGCTAATCATTTACCTCACTTTAATGAGTAGCAAATGAACGAATAAACAATAAAAATATGATTATAGAACCTAGAATGAGAGGCTTTATTTGCTTGACAGCCCACCCAAAAGGAGCCGAGCAAAATGTTAAAAATCAAATAGAATATATAAAATCAAAAGGTTCAATCGCCGGTGCTAAAAAGGTATTGGTTATTGGCGCATCTACTGGTTTTGGTTTGGCTTCTAGAATTACAAGTGCTTTTGGATCTGATGCTGCAACAATTGGAGTATTCTTTGAAAAGCCGCCAGTTGAAGGAAAAACAGCTTCACCGGGTTGGTATAATTCTGCTGCTTTTGAAACTGAAGCACATAAAGCAGGTTTATATGCAAAAAGTATCAATGGAGATGCTTTTTCAAACGAAATAAAAAGACAAACATTAGATTTAATTAAAGCTGATTTAGGTCAGGTTGATTTAGTTATTTATAGTTTAGCTTCGCCAGTGCGTACAAACCCTAAGACAGGAGTGTTACATCGCTCGACTTTAAAGCCAATCGGACAAACTTTTACAAATAAAACAGTAGATTTTCACACAGGAAATGTTACTGAAGTTTCTATTGCTCCGGCAAATGAAGAAGATATTGAAAATACAGTTGCCGTAATGGGCGGTGAAGACTGGGCAATGTGGATGGATGCTTTAAAAGATGAAAATTTATTGGCTCCAGGCGCTACAACAGTTGCTTATTCTTATATTGGACCATCATTGACAGAAGCAGTTTACCGTAAAGGTACAATTGGTCGTGCAAAAGATCATTTGGAAGCGACTGCATTTTCTATCACTGATAGCTTGAAATCAATTGGTGGACAAGCTTATGTGTCTGTAAATAAAGCTTTAGTAACACAAGCAAGTTCTGCAATTCCGGTTATTCCTTTATATATTTCTCTTTTATATAAAATTATGAAAGAAGAAGGAATTCATGAAGGTTGTATTGAGCAAATTCAACGATTGTTTCAAGACAGATTGTATACTGGATCACCTGTTCCTACAGATGATAAAGGAAGAATCAGAATTGATGATTGGGAAATGCGTGATGATGTTCAGGCAAAAGTGGCTAAACTTTGGGAAGAAGCAACAACTGAAACGTTACCAGCTATTGGAGATTTAGCAGGATATAGAAATGATTTCTTGAATTTATTCGGATTTGAATTTGCAGGAGTTGATTATAAAGCGGAAGCAAATGAAGTTGTAGGAATAGAAAGTATTAAATAAATACAAATTACCACTATAAATGAAAACCATTCGTTACGACGAATGGTTTTTTTGTTAATATAACATATCTTTGTTAAAATTTTGAAATTTAAAACAATTGCCACTTTAATACCGCATATCCCATTATGATTTTTTCTTTAATTATACCCGTGTATAATCGCCCAGACGAAGTTGATGAACTATTAGAAAGCTTGTCAAAGTCTGATTATAATGAAGCTTTTGAAATCGTTCTTGTCGAAGATGGTTCTTCAATTCCATGTAAAGATGTTGTGATGACATATCAGGGAAAATTAAATATCTCTTATTATTTTAAAGAGAATTCAGGACCGGGAGATTCTAGGAATTTTGGAATGCAAAAGGCGAGAGGAGATTATTTTATCATTTTTGATTCAGATTGTATTATTCCGCCTAATTATTTGACGGAAGTACGAAAAGCATTAAATGAAGATTATGTAGATTGTTTCGGAGGTCCTGATAAAGCATTAGATAGTTTTTCTAATATTCAGAAAGCAATCAATTTTGCCATGACTTCATTTCTGACAACAGGTGGAATTCGTGGTGGTTCAGAAAAAATAACCAAGTTTCAGCCTCGTAGTTTTAATATGGGACTTTCTAAAAAAGCATTTGAAGCATCAAAAGGTTTTGGAAATATTCACCCTGGAGAAGATCCGGATTTATCCATCCGTTTATGGAATTTAGGTTTTCAAACCAGATTATTTTCAGAAGCTTATGTGTATCATAAACGCAGAATTGACTGGGAAAAGTTTTCTATTCAGGTTCATAAATTTGGAATAGCCAGACCAATCCTAAATAGCTGGTATCCAGAACATAATAAGTTAACGTTTTTCTTTCCAACATTTTTTATACTAGGATTATTATTAGCTTTTTTACTATTAATTTTTAATATTGATATTTTATTACAATTATATTTTGTATATTTCGTTATTATTTTTCTTACAGCTAGTATTCAGAATAAAAATATTAAAATTGGCTATTTATCTGTAATTGCAGTTTGGAAACAATTTTATGGTTATGGAACGGGGTTTTTGGAATCGTTTGTAAAAGTGATTCTTTTGAAGAAAAAACCACAAGAAGCTTTTCCTCGTATGTTTTTTAAAATATAATATGACAAAAGTTATTGGCCTGACAGGGGGAATTGGTAGTGGGAAAACAACCATTGCAAACTATTTTAAAGAAATGGGAGTTCCTCTATATATTGCCGATGATGGCGCCAGGGCAGTAATGCAATCGGACTATATTATAGAAAAGATAAAACAGGAGTTTGGCGAAATTCTTTTTGAAAATAATATTTTAAATAGAGCAAAACTTGCTGAAATTGTATTTAAAGATGCTGATAAACTAGCAAAACTAAATGGTATTGTACACCCGGCAGTTAAAGATGATTTTGAAAAATGGCTTTTAAAGCATAAGAATTATTCACATGTAATTTATGAAACGGCAATTTTATTTGAAAGCGGCCGATATAAAGAATGTGACATTATAATTACCGTTACTGCACCGGAAGAAGTTAGAATAAACAGAGTCTTAAAGCGCGATAATACCACTCGATCGCAGGTTTTAAACAGAATGCAAATGCAATGGAAAGATGAAGAACGAATTTCCAGGAGCAATTTTGTTATTAATAACGTAAATCTTAAAATTGCTAAAGAAGAAGTTGTTAAAATTCTTAAAATTTTAAATATAAAACAAAATCAGTCTTAAATGTTAATATTTGGTTAATGTATTATTTAGTATATTGTTAAAATATTAATTTTGTTTCGATGAATAAATTATTTTTTAGAATACTTGTTTTACTTATGAGTTTATCCTTAATAGGGATCATTCTGGTTCAGGTATTTTGGTTCAACTCTTCGTTCAAAAATAATGATGAACAATTTAAATACCACGTTACACAGGTAATTGGAAATGTCGCTGATAAGCTTGAACAGCAGGAAGAATATAGTTTTTATGATAAATACAATCGTATAAAAGACAGTACTGGTAAAATTCCTAAAAAAGAAGATTTACTAGAGGTTCTTTATGTGCAGCGAAATACCAAGACGAATAAAACAATTGTTTATTCTAACACACTGACTTCTGAAGATTATGATATAAGCGGCTCGCTTTTTAATAAAAAGTTCAGCAGTGAAAGATTTAAGAACTTTAGTTCAAAAAGAGTAACTGAAGTTTATAATAACAATAATGGTATTGATAATAATGCTTTAGGGCAAAGTATTATACCGGATTTAAGAGTTGAAAAATCAGGGAATTTAGATATTTTAAATAAAGTACAGCAGCAAATTCAATATAAAGATATTGCATCTTTAACACCATTAGAGGGAAGGGTTACTAAAGAAAAACTATACAAATTATTAAAGAAAGAATTAGAAGAGTATGGTGTCAAAACCAAATTTGAATTTGGAGTTCTTAATAGTGGCTTACCAACAAAAGTAAAATCTGATGGGTTTCATATTGATAAAGATGCAAGTTATCAGATACCTATATATACTGATAATGAAGGGAATAGTAAGTATGAATTGTATATTACTTTTCCAAATAAAAAGAAATTTTTACTATCAGAATTATTAAGTATTACAATATTATCTATTGTCTTTACGCTTATTATAATTATAGCTTACACAAGTGCATTGAATCAATTGTTGCGTCAAAAACATATATCTGAGATTAAAACGGATTTTATTAATAATATGACGCACGAGTTTAAAACACCAATTGCGACAATAAATTTGGCTTTGGATGCCATTAAGAATCCAAAAATTATAGAAGATAAGGAGAAAGTTTTTCGTTATCTTCAAATGATAAGGGATGAAAACAAAAGAATGCATGCTCAGGTTGAAAACGTTCTTCGTATTTCAAAATTAGAAAAAAGAGAATTAGATATAACGAAAGAACCATCTGCAATTCATGATATTATTGATGATGCAATTGAACATGTTAATCTGATTTTAGAAGATAGGCATGGTACGGTGGTTAAGCATTTTAATGCTTCCAGAACAACGTGTTTGATAAATGAAGTACATTTTACCAACGTTTTGGTTAATATTTTAGAGAATGCTATAAAGTATTCTCCTGATGTTCCTGAAATTGAAATATTTACAGAAAATGTCAAAGACATGATTCTGATAAAAGTAAAAGATAATGGTCTTGGTATGAGTAAAATTGCTCAAAAAAGAGTTTTTGAGAAGTTTTACAGAGAACATACAGGAGATTTACATAACGTTAAAGGACATGGTTTAGGCCTTGCTTATGTAAAAAGAATTGTAGAAGACCACAATGGTCAAGTATATGTTGAAAGCGAAAAAGGAAAAGGTAGCACCTTTATAATAAAAATACCATTAATAAATTAAAATATGGAAAATAATAACAAAAGAATACTTTTAGTAGAAGATGACCTTAATTTTGGGGCAGTTCTTAAAGATTATCTAATGTTAAATGACTTTGAAGTTACTTTAGCTAAAAACGGTATGGAAGGTTTCGAAAAATTCAAGAAAGATGTATACGATTTATGTATTCTTGATGTAATGATGCCTTATAAAGATGGTTACACTTTAGCCAAAGAAATTAGAGAAAAGAATAGTGAAGTGCCAATTATCTTCTTGACGGCAAAATCTATGAAAGAGGATGTATTGAAAGGATACAAAGCCGGAGCTGATGATTATTTGAATAAGCCATTTGATTCAGAAGTTTTATTGATGAAAATCAAAGCTATTATTCAGAGAAAATCTGCGGACACAAAAGCAGAACAAGTTCAATTTGAGTTTAATATTGGTAAATTCCACTTAAATTCTAAACTTAGATTTTTAACTTTTGAAAACGAAGAGCCAATAAAATTATCTCCAAAAGAGAATGAATTGCTTAAAATGCTAATTCTTCATGAAAATGATTTAATGCCAAGAGAATTAGCCTTAACAAAAATCTGGAGAGATGACAACTACTTTACTTCAAGAAGTATGGACGTTTACATAGCTAAACTTAGAAAATATCTAAAAGCTGATGAAGATGTTGAAATCTTAAACATTCACGGAGAAGGTTTCAGATTAGTTGTGAAAAGCAAAGTAGCTGAATAAGTAACTTTTATATAAAAGCAAAGCCCTGAGAAAATCAGGGCTTTTTTAGTTTTATTTCCAATGTAATTCTAAAGCGAAACATGTTTTATCGCCTTTTGTAATGCTGAATGTGGCTGTAGTATGATCATCATCTTCACTTTCGTGGATTACAACTTCGTCCTTCAGCGAAAGCTCCTTCATGAAGTTCATTTCGAAACTTCTCACTTCCTGTTTTAAAATTCTTTTTGGATCGACGTGATCAAGACACCATTCTAAATATTTGACATTATTTACGTGATTTACAATATCAAGATCTGATAAATAAACTGTTTTTTCGAAAACAGCTTCTTTTTCGTGGTTGATGTTTATCTTAGAAAAACCTTCTGTCGTTGCTCTGTTTTCAGGAAACAATTCAAAATGCTCGTACGGTAAAGCTAAAGCTTCGGGACGTCGCAATTGTGTATTAAAAACAGCCCAGTACGTTTCGCAGCCGACTATTTTCTTTCCATTTACATACATTTCAAGAGCACGAACAGAACGGGAATTTTCCAAGCTGTTAATCCATGTTTTAACTGTAACGACATCCTGCCATTTTGGTAAAGCTGTGATTTCAACACGCATTCTGCTTAAAACCCAGGCCTGATGAAATTCCTGCATGTCAAAAAAACTAATACCGCCAACTTCTGAATGTGCAGCAGCGGTAAGTTGTAAAATATTACATAAATCTGTATATTTTAAAAATCCATTTGGTGTACACTGAGTAAAATTGATTTCCCAGTCTTTGCTTAAAACTGAAGTAAAATTTGGTGATATTGGCATTTCTGAATTTTAGATTTATTTTTAGAGAATAGAATAAAGATTATAGAAAAAAGATTTTTGATTTTACTGAAGAAGATTTTTAATGTAATTAACAATTTCTTTTCTATCTGTAGCATAATCAAACCATTTTGTGTTTTCATTTCGTTTGAACCATGTTAATTGTCTTTTAGAAAATCTTCTGGTATTTTTCTTGATTTCTTCAATGGCAAAGGATAATGAAAATTCTCCGTCAAAATAACTAAATAATTCTCTGTAACCCACCGTTTGAAGCGCATTTAACGCTTTATTAGGATATAATGCTTTTGCTTCTTCCAGCAAACCTTCGTTCATCATAATATCAACACGCTGGTTAATACGTTCGTAAATTATTTGTCTATCCGCTTCTAAACCAATTAAAATAGGAGTGAAGTCTCGATTGTTTTTCTTTTGATTTAAAAAGGAAGAATATGGTTTTTGAGTTCCGATACAAACTTCTACAAAACGCATCATTCGCTGCGGATTTTGAAGTGTTTGTGGATTTTCTAAAGTTATTTTTTGATAATAGTCTGGATCTAAATTGAGTAATTGTTCTTGTAAGTAATTGATTCCGAGTTTTTCATAATTTGAACTCACTTCACAACGAACTTCAGGATTGATTTCCGGGAATTCATCAAAACCTTTTAAAACGGCATCGACATATAGTCCTGAGCCGCCAATTAAAATAACAAAATTATTCTTCTGAAATAATTCTTCTAATTTTAAAAGTGCCTCTTTTTCGTAGTCGCCAACTGTGTAATTTTCGAAAATAGATTTGTTTTGAATAAAATGATGTGTTGCCGAATTTAGTTCTTCCTGATTTGGAACTGCTGTCCCGATGGTCATTTCTCTAAAAAATTGTCGGCTGTCGCAAGATATTATTTCGCAATTGAAATGTTGTGCCAAAGCAATGCTCAAGGCAGTTTTGCCTATAGCTGTTGGTCCGACAATGGTAATTAAGTATTTCATATTTGTTCTAGCCCAGATGGGAGTGAAAACCCCGGACTTATATTTGTTAGTTTTTTTTGGGGTAAAAGAGCGACCAGCGGAAGCTCCTTTTATGCCTTAAAAAAACAACAAAGATAAGGAGGAGTTGCAATGTACAGCTGGAATAGCTTCATAAAATTAAATATTCGGCAATTCTGTTCCGCATTCGTAGCAATATTTTGCATTATCAAAGTGGACTTGTGAATTACAGTTTTTGCAGGTTTTATTTCCGCTAACTGTATTGTTTTTTAGGCTGTTTTTAGCAAATTCAGCTGTTACAATTCCGGTTGGGACTGCAATTATGCCATAACCCAAAATCATAACGAATGAAGCAACAAATTGACCTAAAGGAGTTATGGGTGAAATATCTCCATAACCCACAGTTGTTAAGGTAACTATAGTCCAATAAATGCTAACCGGAATGCTGGTAAAACCACTTTCTTTACCTTCTATCATATACATAACGGAGCCGATTATTACGGTACTGATCAATACGAAATAGATAAAAACAAGAATTTTTTCTTTACTGGCTTCAATCGCCTCACGCAGTTGTACGGACTGATGTGAAATTTGTGGAATATGTAATATTTTGAATAGTCGGAAAAAACGTAAAGCTCTTATTACTGACAGAATACTCGCTCCTGGAAAAAATATGGATAGATACATTGGCAGTACAGCAAGTAAATCGATAATACCATAAAAACTAAAAATATATTTTATCGGTTTTTGAATCGAAATAATACGTAAAATATACTCGATGGTAAAGAAAACAGTGATTATCCATTCGCAGATAATGAGTTGGGAATGGTATTTTTGGTTGATTCCCTGAACGGTTTCCATCATTACCAAAAGAACACTTAATAAAATTAACCCGAGTAAAACTAAATCGAAAAGTCTTCCTAAAACGGTATCTGTTCCGTAAAGAACTACTTTTATTTTTTCTCTAAAGCTTTCGTATTTGGATTTCATTTTTGTCATCTCACTAAGATAATTAAAATTAGGCTATTTTAAAAATGGAGAATTTTGAGAGACTTGGTTTTTCTGATATAATTCTGAATAATGTTTTTGACGTCACGATTATGCTGCATCGGAATTAAAATATTTTTTAAAATATCAATATTTGTGATTTGGTAATTCAAATCATAAAATGCATATCCTTTATAAATACCATTTTCGATTAATATGGCGCTTCTTTCGTTTACATTTCTTCCTCTGTCAAGCAAAATCATACTTTTGCTTTCAAAGCTGTTTTCTGAAATGAATTGTTGAACACGTAAATTATAAATTTCGGGACTTATTTCACCAATACAGGCACCGTCGCACTCTTTGATTTTATATTGAAAACATTCTTTTTTTGTTTGATACAATCCGGTCAGTTTTTGACATAAGTGATATTTTGCCGTAAACTTGAAAAGCGCATTTTTGCCTTCTTGCAAAGTAGCAAAGGAAGTGATTTCTTTTTTGCGCCCATCGGCTTTTTCAAGTTTTAAAAGCATATATCCGTTTGCATCTTTTTCGGTATACAAAGCATATTGAAATATTGTCTTGCGTTGTGAGCGGTTGTGTCTTGGTCGGTGAATTTTTATTTCTTCACTTTCTTTTAAAAGAGCAATCAATTCACTTCCGGTTTCATCATAAGTTATAGTGAAAACTTCAGCTTGAATTTTTTTGCTTTTAGTGGTTATCCCGGTAAAATGGTGATTGATTCTTTTTTTAATATTTTGGCTTTTGCCAATATAAATTAATGTTCCGCCTTCGTTGTAAATATAATAGACACCTGTTTTTGCCGGCATTTGGCTCAGAAGATCTAATAATTTTGGCGCAATACCTTTTTCGACTTCTAGCTTTATGAAATCTTTTACGATCGTTTTTTCTAAGTCTTTTTCTAAAAGCATTTTGAAAAGCTTCGTAGTGGCCATTGCATCTCCGCTCGCTCGATGTCTGTCGGCCATTGGAATTCCGAGTGCGCGCACTAATTTCCCTAAACTATAAGAAGGTTGTTCCGGAATTAATTTTTTGGCAAGTTCAACAGTACAAAGCGTTCTGGCTTCAAAATCATATCCCAAACGTCTAAATTCAGTACGCAGGATTCGGTAATCAAAAGAAGCATTGTGTGCTACAATAATACAATCTGAAGTGATTTCTATAATTCGTTTTGCAACTTCAAAGAATTTAGGAGCTGAACGCAGCATAGCATTATTTATTCCGGTTAATTTCACCACAAAAGGCTGAATCGGAATTTCAGGATTAACAAGACTAATGAATTGATCAACTACTTCATGGCCATCAAATTTATAAATGGCGATTTCAGTAATTCCTTCTTCATTAAACTGGCCTCCAGTGGTTTCTATGTCTAGTATTGCGTACATTTTCAATGTCAATTTCAAAAATCAATGGCAATATCAATTTCAAAAATCAATTTCAATTTCTGAAAATTGTTATTGTTATTGCCATTGTCATTGTAATTGAATTTATTTTTTATTAATTATCATTTTTGATGAAATCGCAATTAATTGTTCAACTTCAATTAGAAGTTTATTGCGCTTATCATTATCGCCTTCTTTTATGTAATCTAAAATTTTCAATGAGTTTCTGGATTCTTTTAGCTCTTTTACAACCAATGAAACTTTAAAAATAAAATCTTTATCAGTTATTGTTCCCTGTGCTTCTCCAAAATTTAAAGATGCACTTCCGGAAGACCTAATCAATTGATTTTTATAATATTAATTTTCAAAGATCTTTTCTAATTGTCTTGTAAAGAAAATACATTCTCCTGCAAATCTCACCAACCTATCTTCAAAATTGAAAATTTTCTCCATTAATAGTATTGTAATTGACTTTTGATATTGTAATTGATTTTTGAAATTTAGCGTTCTCCAAAGATACTGCTTCCAATTCTAACCATTGTGCTTCCACAGTCAATAGCAAGCTGGTAATCTCCGGACATTCCCATTGAGATTGTATTTAATTGTAAATTTTCATTTTCACTGGTTTGAATCGAATCAAAAATCGATTTCAAATGTGTAAATTCTTTTTTAATTTGGTTTTGGTTATCTGTAAAAGTTGCCATTCCCATTAACCCTAAGATACGAATGTTTTTCATCTCTTTGAATTCTGGCGAAGATAATAATTCATTTAATTCATTTTCGTCTAAACCAAATTTAGATTCTTCTTCGGCAATATATATTTGAAGCAGACAATCTATAACTCTATTGTTTTTTAAAGCTTGTTTATTGATTTCCTGCAATAATTTCAAACTATCAACTCCATGAATCAAACTCACAAATGGTGCCATAAATTTGACTTTATTTGACTGAACATGACCAATCATATGCCATTGAATGTCTTTTGGCATTTCTTCCCATTTATCCGTCATTTCCTGGATTTTGTTTTCTCCAAAAATACGTTGGCCGGCTTCGTAGGCTTGCATTAAGTCAGAAACAGGTTTGGTTTTAGAAACTGCAACAAGAGTTACATCTTCTGGTAAACCTTCTTTAATTGTATTTAAATTCGATTGAATCGACATGATATTTATTTTTATAAAAACTGCTTAGAGATTTTCTCCGCTTTTTTACTTTCACTATAATCATAAAAACCTTCACCAGATTTTACACCTAATTTTCCGGCTCTCACCATATTTACTAATAATGGGCAAGGAGCATATTTTGGATTTTTGAAGCCTTCGTACATTACGTTTAAAATAGCAAGACAGACATCAAGCCCAATAAAATCAGCTAATTGAAGCGGACCCATTGGATGACCCATTCCTAATTTCATCACCGTATCAATTTCGTAAACACCCGCAACTTTATTGTATAACGTTTCGATTGCTTCGTTTAACATTGGCATTAAAATTCTGTTGGCTACGAAACCAGGGTAATCGTTCACTTCAACAGGAGTTTTTCCTAATTTCACAGACAAATCCATAATGATTTTGGTCACTTCATCACTAGTGTTGTATCCTCTGATGATTTCAACTAATTTCATAATTGGCACCGGATTCATAAAATGCATTCCGATAACACGCTCAGGATGTGCAACAACTGATCCAATTTGTGTAATTGAAATAGATGAAGTATTGGTTGCTAAAATAGTATTATGAGAACAAGCTTCGTTTAATTGTTTAAAAATGCTCAGTTTTAACTCTACATTTTCTGTCGCAGCTTCAACAACTAAATCAACTCCAACAACACCATCTTTAATATCTGTATAGGTAATAATATTAGTAATTGTTCTGGCAACATCTTCCTGAGTAATTGTTCCTTTCGATAACATTCTGTCTAAGTTAGCAGCAATAGTTGCCATTCCCTTGTCTAAAGATTTTTCAGAAACATCAATTAGTTTTACGGTAAAACCACTTTGTGCAAAAGTATGGGCAATTCCGTTACCCATTGTTCCAGCACCAATTACAGCTATAGTATTCATTTATTTTTGATATTTATATTTATGATTTTAGCCACGAATTCACCAATTTGTTGTGAGTTCGTGGCTAATTTTATTTTTGAGATTCTTTACTTATTTATTGAAACAGTCGATAATTTGATACGCCACTCGCAATGCATCAGTAGCCTGTTCAAGAGTTACAACCGGAGTGGTATCTGTATTGATGGCATTCGCAAATGATTCTAATTCATCAAGAATAGCATTGTTTTGCTCAACATCCGGATTCGTAAAATAAATTTGTTTTTTTACGCCTTCAGCATTTTGTAGAATCATATCAAAATCTCCAGGAACTTCGGGAGCATCTTTCATACGAACCACTTCACATTTTTTCTCTAAAAAGTCAACAGAAATATAGGCATCTCTTTGAAAGAAGCGTGTTTTACGCATATTTTTCATTGAAATTCTGCTGGCAGTCAAATTTGCTACACAGCCATTTTCGAATTCAATTCGGGCATTGGCAATATCAGGAGTATCACTAATAACAGAAACTCCACTCGCATGAATATCTTTCACTTTTGAATGGACAACACTTAAAATCGCATCAATATCATGAATCATCAAGTCTAAAACTACAGGAACATCCGTCCCACGAGGATTGAACTCAGCCAAACGGTGGGTTTCAATAAACATTGGGTTTTCGATCATGTTTTTAGTCGCAATAAAAGCAGGATTAAAACGCTCCACATGGCCAACCTGGCCTTTTACATTGTATTCTTTAGCCAAAGCAATAATTTCTTCAGCTTCTTCTACAGTATTAGCAATAGGTTTCTCTATAAAGATATGTTTGCCTGATTTGATAGCGACTTTAGCACATTTATAATGTGAAAGAGTGGGGGTTACAATATCGATTACATCCACAGCGTGGATTAATTTTGCAATAGTGTTGAAGTTTTTATAGCCAAATTCTTTTGAAATTTTTTCGGCGTTTTCTTGATTTTCATCGTAAAATCCAACTAATTCGTATTTGTCAGATTGTTGTAATAAGCGTAAATGTATCTTACCTAAGTGACCAGCACCTAAAACTCCTACTTTTAACATGAGAATGTATTTTAAACAAAAATATAATTTATTTGTTGAAAGTAAAAGTTAATGCAATAAAGATTTAGCGATTTAATAATTAAAAATCAATATTTGATTTCTTTTTTACTTTCTTATTTTTGCCAAAATAAAACCCACCCATTTTGAAAGACACTGCCAAACATCAAGGACTTCGTAATCAGTTAGTAAGCACTTTAGAACAAAAAGGAATTACTGATAAAGCGGTTTTGGATGCGATAAAAAAAATCCCAAGACACCTTTTTCTAAATTCAAGTTTTGAGGATTATGCTTATCAGGATAAGGCTTTTCCTATAGGTGCGGGACAAACCATTTCGCAGCCTTATACTGTTGCTTTTCAATCGCAGTTATTAGAGGTAAAAAAAGATCATAAGATTTTGGAAATTGGTACAGGATCAGGTTATCAAACGGCTGTTTTGTTTATGCTTGGCGCTAAAGTTTATAGTGTAGAAAGACAAAATGAATTGTTTAAACAGACTTCGATTTTATTTCCAAAATTAAATATTCGTCCTAAACACTTGTCATTTGGAGATGGATACAAAGGGCTGCCAAATCACGCACCGTTTGATAGTATAATTGTTACGGCGGGCGCTCCATTTATCCCTCAGCCTTTGATGGCTCAGTTAAAAATAGGGGGAAGGTTAGTAATTCCACTAGGAGAAGATGTTCAGATTATGACATTGTTAATTCGTAAGAACGAAACGCAATTTGAAAAGCACGAGTTTGGAGAATTTCGATTTGTTCCTTTATTAGAAGATAAAAATTAAAAAGAAAGCCCAATTGTTGGGCTTTTTTATTTTGATACCAATTCGATTGCACGAAGTAAATTTTCTTTTTCGATCTGCAGAATATAGTTTATGAAAAGTGATTTGTCGTTTTTGTTTTGGCATTGCTCCAAAATAAATAAATATTCATCTAACTTATTTCCTTGAATTGTAGCGAAAACATAACCATTTTGCAGTAAAATCCAATTCATTAATAAATTAGCAATTTGCACATTTCCATTTTCAAAAGGAATAATAGTCATAATCTTTAAATGTGCCTCTGAAGCTAAGAGTATCGGGTGTAGATTGTTTTTATTGGTTTCGTACCAGTTAAAAAACAAATTCATTTCGCGAATAATAATAGGATCATTTTTATATTTCCCTGAATTTTCAGGTTTGATACCTCGTAAGATTAAATTATGAATTATAAGAAATTCTTTTTCGCTTATAGGAGATTTTTTCTGATTTAGATCTTTAATATATGCTATAGTTTCATGAAGATTCACGGCTTCAAGATGTTCGCGCATAGTTTTTCCTGGAATCGTTAATCCTTCATTGATAACTGACTTTGTTTCTTCAAATGTTAATGAATTACCATTTAAGTGATTACTTTCGGATATAAAATTTAACTCCAATATTTTAGAAATTCGATGCAGGTCAAAATGTTGAAACGAATGTATTTGTTTTTTTAAGATTTCAATTTCGTTAAGAACAGATTGTATTGTGGATAAAACAATAGAATTAATTATTTTTTTGTTATTCTGAATTTCTTGTTCAACAAGGAGTAACGCTTTTAATGCAAACTCTTCATCGCCAATTTCATATAATATTTTCTCCTTTAACCAAGCGATCATTAAAGTTTCGTAATCAATTTCTAATAATTGAGAAAGTTTTGAGATTTGATCTTTTGTTGGTTTTCTTGTTCCGGACTCAAACTTGCTAATCAAAGCCTGATCAATTCCTAGAATTTGAGCGACTTCGCGAGTTTTCAATCCCTTTTGCTCTCGTGCATTTTTTAAAAGCCTCTTCATTAAAGAAATGTTTTCAATTGTCTTGACAAAATTAGTCAATTTTTTAATTGTAAAAAAAGCAATATTTAAGTATTGCTTTTTGTAATCTTTATTTTTTAGGTAAAGAACCGTCTTTTTTCATTTCTCCAACTACTGCCTGCATTATGGCATCAATAGTCTGACCTAAATCAGTTACATATTCTGATTTTGTAGTTCCTGTCCAGATAAGCTTATTTTGTTTTAATGAAAAGATGTTGGTCTCTACCATATAAGATGTAGTTTCCTGATAATATCCCGGATCGTAAAAATTTGGAGAATACATTCCGTACCAGTTTCCGAATCCGTAACCATACATTCCTGTGTACATTCCGTCAAAACCTCCATAATACATACCGGTATATGTACCTGGAACGTAATTTGTTTCTTTCTCAGTACTTACTAAACGCATTGTAACAACCCCGTCAAAGTTTTCGTCTTGTAAAATCTTTAATTTTTGTTCTTTGGTAAATTCTTTAGTGCTTTCGTTTAAAAACTGATAAGAAGTTTTGAATATTTGACTGCTTGAAGCAATTCTGTTTTCAGTAACTCTTCTCGATGCCTCATCCTTTACTAAGGCAACAACTAAAACCTTTTTAAATTGTTCCTGAGCAACAGTTACATCAGGATCTCTCCAGCTATTTACAATAGAAGTATTACTACCACAACTTGAAAGTGCCAATACGGCGATTAACAAAACTAAGTACTTTTTCATATTTTACAGTTATATTGTTTGTATAAAAATAACGATAAAATATTAATTAGCACTCCTTTAGAGGAAATTTAAAGTAATAGTTTTTTAATTATAAGCTTTTTTAATTCGATCCAGGTCGCGTTTTGTATCCTGTTCTTTTAATGATTCACGTTTGTCGTAGTTTTTCTTTCCTTTACAAAGACCAATTTGTAGTTTGGCAAGTCCTTTTTCATTTGTGAATAATTTTAAAGGTACAATTGTTAATCCTTTAGCCTGAACACTTTTGTGTAGACTTTTTAATTCTTTCTTATTCAAAAGTAATTTTCTCTCACTTCTGGATTTATGATTGAACTGATTTCCAAAAGAATACTCTTCTATGTAAGTATTGATGGCGAAAAGTTCGAGGTTGCTAAATTCACAAAAACTCTCCGTGATATTAGCTTTCCCTAAGCGTATAGATTTGATTTCAGTTCCAGATAAGACAATTCCGGCAGTATAAGTATCGATTATCTCGTAATCAAACCGCGCTCTTTTATTAAGTATATTGACTGTTTTTAACATATTGCAAATGTAAAATAAAAATGAAAAACTTTTCGTAAAACGAAGATAATTAAAGATTTTTTTAATAGATAACTTATAATAGAGCAATTAAAAATAAAGAATTAATTATGTCTCCGTATTGATGTCAGGATTTACATTTCAATTCATTAATTTTGTAGAAAGGAAAGACCGTACTTTTTTGAGTACGGTCTTTTTATTATTCTTTTAAATATATAAAATGCAAAATCAATCTAAAGACCCTTTACACGGAATAACGCTTCAGGCAATATTAGAAAAATTAGTTGCTTATTATGGCTTCGATACTTTATCAGAATTAATTCCGATCAAATGTTTTACATCAAATCCGAGCATAAAGTCTAGTCTTACATTTTTGAGGAAGACAGATTGGGCCCGTAAAAAAGTAGAAGATTTATATATAAGATCGCTTTTTAAATTTTAGTTTAATTTATAAGAAAGCATTACGCCACCTCGATATGGCAGCCATTCGCCACTTTTATTCCAATGCTTAGCTTTTTCATATCTTCCCGGAGTTCCGTCGTTGTAATAACCGTGATAAAAACCCTGATGCCAGCCGCCTCCGGCAAAAATATCTAATAAAAATTTATCACTGATTTTAACGTTATAACCAACAGTTGCTCCTATTCGATATCCAAAGCCATGTTCATATTTTGTAGTATCCCAGTAATTCCATTTTTGAATTTCGTATATATCTGGTCCAATGTGGGCTCCTACATAAAAACCATCGTATTTTTCTTTAAAGTGATAACGAATTTCAGGAGTCAAGGTATAAAATTTCATTGGATTATGCCCATTAAAAGATTCCCAGAAAGAAGCCATAACATCAACGCTCAATGTAGTCTTAGCTCCAATACTCGTTTCAACCCCTATGTTTGGAATTAAAAATAGGGCGGTCGCACCATTAAATTTTAAGTAAGTTTGACTTTGCATTTGAATAGAAAAGAAAAGAACAAGTAAAACAAGTATTTTTTTCATAAAGTAGGTTTTCAGAATCAGAATAAGGCTTAGTTTTTTATTTCGCGTGCAAATATAACGCATTAGCATAATTACTATTATAAAAATAGATTATTTAACAAGCTTTATTTCTGTAGGAAAACAATATGTTTTTTATTTATCTAGTAATGAGTAAACTACCTTATCTAAAAAGCGACCTTCATAAAATACAGATTCTATAAAATGGGCTTCTTTAACAAAACCACATTTTTGCAATACTTTCTCAGAAGCTAGATTTTCAGGATCAATTACAGCTTCAATCGAATGTAATTTTAGATCATCAAAGCCATATCGGATTAATTTATTTACTGCTTCCGGAATAATTCCTTTTCCATGAAAATCTGGTGACAGCATATATCCAATTTCAGCACGATAGTTTTCAGGCTGCATTTTGTAATAACCAATAATACCGAGCAATTTAGGATTGTCTTTTAATGTAATTCCCCAATTTATTCCAACATTGGTTGTGATTTTTTCCTCTATCATGGCAATATGCTCAAGAGCATCTTCGGTAGTTTTTACCAAAGGTCTTGGGATATATTTCATGGTTTCAGTATTCGAACGTAATTCGATAATTTCATTTACGTCGTCATTGGTAATTCTTCTTAAAAGTAAACGTTCAGTTTCTATAGTTGGAAAAGGAGAAAAGTTGAATTCTAGCATTTGTTGTAAATTATACTATTTGTATACTAAATTTTGAAGTAAATGTCTGTTTCGCATCCAAAATCAAAATCCCTTCTTTTTCGAATAAATCCCCTGAATTTTCAGGAGTATCTGAATAGCCAAACCAGGGCTCGATACAGATAAATGGTGCTTGTTCTTTTGTCCAGATTCCTAAACTCGGAAAATTTTCAAAATCGACTTTTACATACGGTTTTGAGTTTTCAAGAATTGTAAGCGAATTTGACTCCAGCGTTTTAAAAATCAAAGCATCATTTTTAAACAAGTCATATCGCAGCGGAACTAAATTTTTAGTAGTCAATAAAGTTGCTGTTTTATTCGAAATCAAATCATTTTCTAAAAGCGAATATTTTAAAACTTCTTCCTTTTCAAATTTAAAAGCGTAACTCTCAAAATTTTCAGGTAAAGCAATTGCAGGATGGGCTCCAATCGAAAACGGCATTTTAGCGGTATTTCTATTAATCACATTATAAGAAATAATTAATGATGATTCTTCAAGAGTATAAATCAATTGAAGTTCAAATTCGAAAGGATATTTTTTCAGCGTTTCTTCATTTGATTGTAACGAAAAAGTAACGCTATTTTCGGTTTTACGAATCAATTGAAATTCCATGTCACGAGCAAAACCATGTCTTGGTAATTGATATTCTTTTTCACCGATTCTATAAGTGTTATTTTTTAAAGTGCCCACAATAGGAAAAAGAACGGGGGAGTGTTTTCCCCAGAAATCAGGATTACCTTCCCAGATGTATTCCTTGTTTTGGTTATCTTTTAAGGAAGATAATTCAGCTCCGTTATGTTTAATAGAAGCTTTTAGTGTTGAATTTGAAATAGTTGTATTCAAAATGATAGTAATTGAAAGAAATTAGTTTTTAATCTTGATGTAAATATATTTTATAAATTTAAGTATTTAGGAAAAACGTTTAAATTATTTTTTTGATAAAATTTTGCTAAATGTGCATATTAGCTTAAACTTTTCTCTGTAAATAGCTTTTTTTTTCATTAATTTGCTACATAAACAGCTAAAAAATATGAAAAAACAATCCTCTAGAGCCCTTTTAACCATGGCTTTGTTTGTAGGGTTTTCTTCTGTTTGGGCGCAACAAACGCCATCTTCAACAGCAGGAACCCCAGTTAATAATTATAATTATCATGATGCTTTTGCACCACATTTTTACACAAAAAATGGTACAGGAACTCGTTCTGCGAGTGGTCAGCCAGGAGTTGAATATTGGCAAAATAGAGCTGATTATCAGATAACGGCAAAATTAAATGCTCAGAAAAATGAAATTATTGGTACAGATGAAATAACTTATACTAATAATAGTCCTGATAAATTATCCTTTGTTTGGTTAAACTTAGATCAAAATTTATTCAAGGAAGATTCAAGAGGAAATGCAGTTGTTCCTTTGTCAGGAAGTCGTAATGGAGCACAAGGTCAAGTATTTGATGGAGGAAATAAAATTAAATCTGTAAAAGTAATTTCAGGAGGAAAGACTAAAACGGAAACAGATGTAAAATACATTGTTACTGATACAAGAATGCAAATTTTTCTTCCACAGGAATTAGCTTCAAAAGGAGGTTCTGTAAAAATTAAAATCGAATTTTCATTTATCGCTCCTTTCGAAGGATCAGACAGAATGGGAGTTTTAGAAACTAAAAACGGCAAAATTTTCACAATTGCACAATGGTACCCACGCATGTGTGTGTATGATGATGTAAGAGGCTGGAATACTGCGCCATACTTAGGAGCTTCTGAATTTTATTTAGAATATGGTAATTTTGATGTAAAACTTACGGTACCTGCTAATCATTATGTGGTTGCATCAGGTGAATTACTAAATGGTACAGAAGTATTGTCTGCTGAACAATTTAAGCGTTACAAAGAGGCTTCTCAAAGTGATAAAACTGTTATGATTCGTTCTGCTGAAGAAGTTACAGCAACAGCAAATACTAATGCGACTGCAGAAAAAACATGGCATTATCAAATTAAAAATGCACGTGATTTTTCTTGGGCATCGTCTCCTGCTTTTATTTTAGACGGAGCAAAAATTAACCTTCCTAGTGGTAAAAAATCATTGGCCTTATCAGCTTACCCGGTAGAAAGTGCCGGTAATGATGCTTATAGTCGTTCTACAGAATATGTAAAATCATCAATCGAAAATTATTCAAAAAGATGGTTTGAATATCCTTATCCTGCAGCAACAAATGTAGCAGGAAATGAAGGCGGTATGGAATATCCCGGAATTGTATTTTGCGGATGGAAATCTAAAGGAGATGATTTATGGGGAGTTACAGATCACGAATTCGGACACATTTGGTTTCCAATGATTGTTGGATCTAATGAGCGTCTGTTTGCATGGATGGATGAAGGATTTAACACTTTTATCAACTCTGTGAGTTCTTATGATTTTAATAATGGAGAGTACAAACAGAAACCTGCTGATCTTCATGAAGATGTAGAATATTATACAAACCCGAAATTAGAGACTATTATGAGTTCTCCTGACAACATGAAGGAGGCTAATATTGGTGTTTTATGTTACTCAAAACCAAGTGCAGGATTAACAATTTTAAGAGAGCAGGTTTTGGGTGAGGAGCGTTTTGATAAAGCTTTGCGTACTTATGTTGAGCGCTGGGCTTACAAACACCCAACTCCTGATGACTTTTTCAGAACAATTGAAAATGTTGCCGGAGAAGACTTAAGCTGGTTTTGGAGAAGCTGGTTTGTGAATAACTGGAGGTTCGATCAAGGTATTAATTCTATTAAATATGTAAAAAATGATCCTTCAAAAGGAGTTGTGATTACAGTTGAAAATTTCGATAAAATGCCAATGCCAATCATTTTGGATGTTAAAACTAAAAGTGGAAAAGTAACCAGAGTTAAATTACCTGTTGAAATTTGGCAACGTAATAATTCATGGTCTTTCAAACATAATTCTACGGAAGAAATAGAAAGCATTACATTAGATCCTGATCATGTATTTCCAGACTATAATGAAAGCAATAATGTTTGGACATTAGGAAAAAGCGTTGTAGAGAAAGATGTTATTTTAGATGGATATCTGGGGAATTATTCGACTGCAAATGCGCCATTAAAAATTGAATTTACAGAGAAAAATAGTGTTTTAAGTGCTGAAATTACTAATTACCCTAAATTTTCTGTTGAACCAGTTGCTGGAGAAAAAGATACTTTTCAGTCAAAAAGAGCCGGTTTAAAATTCAAATTCAATGAAGCTAAAACAGGATTTGATATGATTGTTTTAGGTAATGGAAAAGTTATTCCGTTTACTAAGAACTAGGATTAAGAATAATAATAATTTGAAAATCCGATAGTTAATCGCAGCTATCGGGTTTTTTCTTTTTCAGGTTTCAAGTTTCAGGTTTCAAGTTTCAGGTTTCAAGTTTAAGGTTTTAAGTTTAAGGTTTTAAGTTTTAAGTTCAAGGGTTGTTTAAATTTTGAAAAACCTCAGAGCCTTAGTGTCTCAGTATCTCAGTACCTTTAAAAAAATAACATTAAGCTAAAAAAATGTTAGAATTTGTATTTTTTGTTTTGTGAATTAAAAAATAGTGTACTTTTGCAACCGATGAATAAAATAAGTTTACATATAACTTCTTTGTCACGGACAAACTCACCTGCTACTTCTCCCGAAGTACGGATGCTATCTCTATAGTATTCACAGAGTTTTTCGCCGCGTATTTATTTATATTCATTTTTCATTTTGAAATCACACAATTTGTCCTTTGGACAAGCATATCCTAAAAGTATTTATTATTTTGTAAATTTTCTAAATCAACAATTTGATTTTGAGAATGTTACTTCTATTTTGCGTAATTTTATTGGATTGATTTCTGGATTTCAAAGTAAACAATACGTTTTAATTTTTAACTCTAACTTCAACTATTGAAATGAAAATCTCTATTGTTGTTACTCAGGAAGAACACTTCAAATTCGCACAGGAAATTTGCGATACAATAGAATCATCTGCCTTGCTAAGAGGGACAGGGATTGCTAAAAGAACTCCTGAATACATTCAGAAAAAAATGTCGAACGGTGATGCGATGATTGCTCTGGCAGATGGAAAATTTGCAGGTTTTTGTTATATCGAAAGTTGGCAGCACGGAAAATTCGTGGCGCACTCTGGTTTAATTGTACACCCTGATTATAGAAATTTAGGCTTAGCCAAAAAGATAAAATCAAAGGTTTTTGATTATTCATTGCAAAAATATCCGGACGCCAAAATATTCGGAATTACAACTGGTTTAGCTGTAATGAAAATCAACTCTGATTTGGGTTATAAACCTGTACCATTTTCAGAACTTACAACAGATCCAAGTTTTTGGTCAGGTTGTAAAACGTGTACAAATTACGAAATCTTAAAAAGTAAAGAAAATAAGATGTGCTTATGTACAGGAATGTTGTATGATCCAAAAGACAAACCAAAAGATCCGCCAAGACACCCATTTAATGAAGTCGTTTTGAATAGATTAAAGAAAATAAAACAAGCGTTGTTTTTAAACAAAATTCTGTCTTTTATTTTTTTACCTTAAAAATACCAATAGAAAAGAAATCTCAAACTTGCTGAATACGAAAGTATTGGCTTAAATTATAAAAAATGAAAAAAGTTGTATTAGCTTATAGTGGAGGATTAGATACCTCGTATTGTTTGAAATATTTAAAAAATGAAAAAGGATACGAAGTTCATACCGTACTTGTAGATACAGGAGGATTTGATGCTGAAGAATTATCAGCAATTGAAAAAAGAGCCTACGAATTAGGAAGTGCACAACACGCGAACTTAACCATCGTAGATAAGTATTATGATAAAGCTATAAAATATTTGATTTTCGGAAATGTATTAAAAAACAATACTTACCCGTTATCAGTGAGTGCAGAGCGTGTTTTTCAGGCTATTGAAGCTATAAAATATGCTAAAAAAGTAGGAGCAAGCGCCATCGCACACGGAAGTACGGGTGCAGGAAATGATCAAATTCGTTTTGATTTGATTTTCCAAACTATTGCTCCGGAAATCGAAATTATCACACCAATTAGAGATTTGAAACTTTCAAGACAAGAAGAAGTAGATTATTTGGCTCAAAACGGAGTACATTATTCTTGGGAAAAAGCGCAATATTCGATCAATAAAGGACTGTGGGGAACAAGCGTTGGAGGAAAAGAAACATTAACTTCAAGTCAGCCATTGCCAAGTGATGCATATCCTTCGCAATTGCAAAAAGAAGGAGAAGAGAAAGTAAGATTGCATTTTGAGCAAGGGGAATTAGTTGGATTGAACGGTATAATGGATAAACCGTCTAATAATATTGTTGCTCTTGAAAAACTGGCAAATGCTTTTGCAATTGGAAGAGATATTCACGTAGGTGATACGATTATCGGAATTAAAGGAAGAGTTGGTTTTGAGGCTGCTGCTCCTTTAATCATCATCAAAGCACATCATTTATTAGAGAAACACACGCTTGGTAAATGGCAGCAATACTGGAAAGAGCAATTAGGAAACTGGTACGGAATGTTATTTCACGAAGGTCAATTTTTAGATCCTGTAATGAGAAACATCGAAACGTTTTTGCAAGACACACAAAAAACAGTAAATGGTGTTGTAATTGTTTCTCTAAAACCATATCATTTTTCGCTTGACGGAATTGAATCTGACAATGATTTAATGAACACTGGTTTTGGTCAATATGGAGAAATGAACAACGCGTGGACGTCTGATGATGCAAAAGGATTTATTAAGATTTTAGGAAATGCCCAAAACATATTTTCATCTGTAAATCATTTAGATCATGATTAATGTCGGAATAATTGGTGGTTCGGGCTACACGGCCGGTGAACTTATCAGAATTTTAATGTATCACCCGAATGTAAATATTGATTTTGTTTACAGCACAACCAATTCTGGGAAACCGCTTTCTGTGGCACACCACGATTTGATGGGGGATATTGAAATGAATTTTACTGACACCATCAATCCAGATGTAAATGTTGTGTTTTTATGTTTAGGACACGGAAAATCAATTTCATTTTTGAAGGAAAATCAATTTGCCGGACATACTAAAATCATCGATTTAGGAAATGATTTTAGATTGAATAAAGATGCTCACTTTGAAGGAAAAGATTTCATTTACGGTTTACCGGAATTGAATAAATCAGATATCAAAAAAGCAAATTATATTGCAAACCCAGGTTGTTTCGCTACAGCTATTCAGTTGGCTTTATTGCCTTTGGCTAAGCATAATTTATTAAATAATGATGTTCATATCAATGCTACGACAGGAAGTACGGGCGCAGGGGTAGGACTGTCAGAAACTTCACATTTTAGCTGGAGAAACAATAATATGTCGCATTATAAAGCTTTTGAACACCAGCATTTAGGAGAAATCTCAGAAAGTTTGGTTCAGCTGCAGGATGATTTCGAAAGTGAATTGCTTTTTATTCCTAATAGAGGAGATTTTCCAAGAGGAATTTTCGCAACCTTATATACATCTTCAGACGAAAGTCTGGAACAAACCGTTGCTAAATACGAGGAATTCTATAAAAACGAACCGTTTGTAACGGTGACAACGACAAATATCAATATGAAACAAGTCGTTCAAACCAACAAATGTATCATCAGTTTAATGAAAAAAGGAAACCGGATTTTAGTTACCTCAATCATTGACAACTTAACCAAAGGTGCTTCAGGACAAGCAATTCAAAACATGAATTTAATGTTCGGATTAGAAGAAACCACGGGTTTACATTTGAAACCAAGCGGATTTTAATTTTAGTTGATAGTTGTTGGTTTATAGTTAATAGAACATCGAACTTAAACCAACAACTATCAACAATCAACCAAAAACTAAAAAAGATGAATTTATTTAACGTATACCCACTTTATGACATAACGCCTGTAAAAGCAGTAGACTGTACCATTACAGACAATAACGGAGTGGAATATTTAGACTTATATAGCGGGCATGGTGTAATTTCGATTGGCCATACGCAACCTGATTATGTTGAAAAACTAAAAAATCAATTAGATCACTTAGGATTTTATTCGAATGCAATTCAGAATCCTTTACAGGTTGAATTAGCTCAGAAATTGGGAAAACTTTCAGGATTAGAAGATTACGAACTATTTTTATGCAGTTCTGGAGCTGAAGCAAACGAAAATGCTTTAAAATTAGCTTCTTTCCATAATGGAAAATCAAGAGTTGTTGCTTTTGATAATTCTTTCCACGGAAGAACTTCGGCTGCAGTTGCGGTTACGGACAATAAAAAGATTGTTGCGCCAATTAATGCACAGCAAGTAGTTACTTTTTTACCTCTAAACCAAATTGAATTAGTTGAAACTGAACTTGCAAAAGGAGATGTTACTGCAGTAATCATTGAAGGAATTCAAGGAGTTGGAGGTTTAGATCAGGGAACAACAGAATTTTTTCAGGCTTTGGAAAAAGCGTGTAAAAAACATGATGTTGTTTTGATTTTGGATGAAGTACAGTCAGGTTACGGAAGAAGCGGAAAATTTTTCGCATTCCAGCATCACGGAATCAACGCAGATATTATTTCTGTTGCAAAAGGAATGGGGAACGGTTTTCCGGTTGGAGCGATTTTGATTTCGCCAAAATTTGAAGCAAGTTTCGGATTATTAGGAACTACATTCGGCGGAAGCCATTTATCATGTGCTGCAGGAATTGCAGTTTTAGATGTAATTGAAAAATTAAAATTGATTGATAACGTAAACGAAGTTTCGGCTTATTTCGCAGAACAAATCAAACAAGTTCCTGGAATCAAACAAGTAAAAGGAAAAGGATTAATGCTTGGAGTTGAATTTGATTTTGATGTTTCTGCTTTAAGAAAGAAACTGATTATCGAGAAACATATTTTTACAGGAAGCGCAAACAATAAAAATCTATTGAGAATTTTACCACCATTGACAGTGAAAAAATCAGACATTGATACTTTTATTGTGGCTCTAAAAGAAAGTTTAGAAGAACTTAAAAATTAAGTTACCATATACTTTTAATTCGTTTAATCGTTTAACTGGTTAATCGATTAAACAAATTAACGATTAACCAATTAAACCAAAAAAATGAATCCATTATCAATTGAAAAACGCAATCTCGTTTTGCGTTCTATGGCAAAGCTGGTCGAGCGGGAGCGGAATCAAATCATTCTAACTAATCAGGAAGATTTATTGGCTTATGATGGCTCAGATTTAGCGATGGAAGAACGTTTGAAAGTAGATGATAAAAAAGTCGATGAGATGATTTTATCATTGAACCAACTGGCTTCTCAGGAAGATCCTGTTGGAGTGGAGCGTTTTCATTTTGTTCATGATAATGGAATTAAGGTCATTAATAAAACGGCCGCATTCGGAACGATTTTAATTATTTACGAATCTCGTCCGGATGTTACGATTGAAGCTGGTGGAATCGCTTTTAAATCCGGAAATAAGATTTTATTAAAGGGAGGAAAAGAATCTTTAAGATCAAATTTAAAGATTGTTGCTTTATGGCATCAGGCTTTAGAAGAAAATGGAGTTTCGAAAGACTGGGTTGAATATCTGAATTACAATCGTACAGAAACTCAGGCTTTCTTAGAAAAACCAACTCAAAAGGTAGATTTAATTGTTCCGAGGGGAGGAGAGAAATTAATTGAGTTTGTCAAACAGCACGCCACTTGTCCGGTAATTGTTAGCGGTCGTGGAAACAATTTTGTTTACGTTCATGAAAATGCCGATACAGATTTGGCTTTAAAAGTAATTTTAAATGCTAAAACTTCTAAAATTTCAGCCTGTAATGCTTTGGATAAAGTTTTAATAGATTCAAGATTACCTAATTTCGAAGGTTTTACAGCAATGTTAATTGAAGCTTTAACGGAATCTAAAGTTGAAATTATTGTTGATAAATCATTAGAAAATTTCGAAAATACAGAAACACTTCAAAATGAAGATATTTGGTATGAAGAATTTTTGGATTATAAAATTGTCATTGGAACAATTGATTCTGAAGAACATGCAATTGAAAAAATTAACAAATATTGTGGAGGACATTCGGCAGCTATTATTACAAGAGACGAAAAAAAGGCAAAGCAATTTATGGAATCTATTGATGCCGCAGCAGTTTATCACAATGCGTCAACACGTTTTACAGACGGCGGACAATTTGGTTTAGGCGGAGAATTAGCGATAAGCACAGATAAACTGCATCAAAGAGGACCAATCGGCCTTCAGCATTTGGTAACAAACAAATGGTACGTTTACGGAGAAGGACAAATTAGATAATTGAGATAATTTGACAATTAGATAATTTGACAATTAGATAATTTGGAAATTATTAAAGACAAAGCTTTGCGAACTTATCGTTTGTAAACACAAACAATATAAAAAAACCTTGCGCCCTTTGCGGTTAAAAATAATTAGATGAGCAAAAAAAGGATTTTATTAAAAATAGGAAGTAATACTTTAACCAAGGAAACCAACCATATTTCGCGGGGAAAGATTGAAGATATTGGGATGCAGATTGCCGCTTTGAATAAAGATTACGAATTTGTAATTGTGAGTTCAGGAGCAATCGCCGCCGCCAAACAATTTGTAAAGCTAGAAAGTAAAGGCAAAGAAATCGCATTGAAACAAGCTTTAGCATCAATAGGTCAACCCCATTTAATGCGGATTTTCCATGAAAATTTCAGTGATTTAGGTTTATTGACATCACAGTGTTTATTGTCTTATTCTGATTTTGAAAAACAGCAATCCAAAGTGAACATTGTCAATACCATTAATGTTTTGGTGGAAAACAATTACATTCCGATTATCAATGAAAATGATACTGTTGCCACAGATGAGATTCGGTTTGGAGATAATGACAAATTAGCGGCGTTGACAGCAGTTCTTTTAAATGTAGATATTCTGATTATTGCGACCAATACAAATGGTATTTACACGAAAGATTCCATTCACGATGAAAATCCGGAAACAATTAAATTAGTAAATGATCTACAGGTTTTAGAAAAAGAAATCGGAGAATCAAAATCATCACACGGAACAGGCGGAATGCAGTCAAAAATAGAAGCAGCCGGAATCGCAAAAGCAGCAAACATCGAAACCTGGATCGTCAACGGATTAAATGATAATTTTATTTTAAAAGCATTAAAGGAAGAAATTCCGTTTACCAGAATAGTTTAGAATTGTTTAACTGTTTATATGTTAATCGTTTAATCGATTAAGAAGAAACAAACAGAAAAACTATTTTTTAAAAAAGATATAAGTTTGATTTGTTTAATTGGCAAGCCGATTAAACAAAAAAAACGATTAACCGATTAAACTAAAAAAGATGAATTATATTTCAATTCAAGATATCAACTCATTATCAAAATGGGTAAAAAGCGCATTAAAAATCAAAAAGAATCCGCTTAAAAATCAAAGTTTAGGAAAGAACAAGACTTTAGGAATGCTATTCTTCAACCCAAGTTTAAGAACGCGTTTGAGTACTCAGAAAGCTGCTTTAAACTTAGGAATGAACGTTATGGTAATGAATTTCACTAACGAAGGCTGGACCTTAGAATTTGAAGACGGAGCAATTATGGATTCCGGTGCTTCAGAGCATATTAAAGAAGCTGCCGAAGTAGTTTCTCAATATTGTGATATTATCGCAATTCGTGCTTTTGCAGGTTTGGCAGATAAAGAAAAAGATTATGCCGAGACAGTAATTTCAGGATTTTTAAAACACGCAACGGTGCCAATCGTAAATATGGAAAGCGCGGTTCGTCACCCATTGCAGTCTTTGGCAGATGCTATTACGATGGAAGAATACAAAACGAAACACAAACCAAAAGTTGTTCTTTCGTGGGCGCCTCATCCAAAAGCGTTACCTCAGGCGGTTGCCAATTCGTTTGTAGAAATGATGCAAATGCAAAAAGACATGGATTTTGTAATCACACATCCTGAAGGTTACGAATTGAGCCCTGAAATTACAAAAGATTGTAAAATCGAATACGATCAGAACAAAGCTTTTGAAAATGCCGATTTTGTCTACGTAAAAAACTGGAGCAACTTCAACGATTACGGAAAAGTAACCAACATCGACCCCAATTGGACCGTTACCGCTGAAAAAATGGCGTTAACAAACAATGGTAAATTCATGCACTGTTTGCCAGTTCGTCGTAACGTAATTGTAAGTGATGAAGTTATCGACAGCGAAAATTCAATTGTAATTCAGCAAGCGAATAACAGAACGTATTCAGCACAATTAGTTTTACAGAAGATTTTGAAGAAATTGTAAATTAAGGTGCAAAGGCACAAAGTCACAAAGGTTCAGAGGTTTTATACACTGGATCTAAACTTTGTCCCTTTGTTCCTCTGAACCTTTGAACCTCATGAAGAAAGTTACCGTAATAAAAATTGGTGGAAATATCATTGATAATCCAACAGAATTAGAGCAATTTTTAACCGATTTTTCTAAAATAGAAGGATATAAAGTATTGGTGCACGGCGGTGGAAAATCGGCTACAAAAATGGCTCAAAGTATAGGTTTAGTACCTCAAATGGTTGACGGTCGCCGAATTACAGATGCTCCAATGTTAGATGTTGTAGTGATGATATATGCCGGACAAATCAATAAAGATGTTGTTGCACAATTACAGGCAAAAAATAATAATGCAATGGGATTTTCAGGTGCTGACGGGAATTTAATTCAGTCAGCTAAAAGAAACCATCCAACAATTGATTACGGCTTTGTAGGCGATGTAAAAAAGGTAAATACAACTTTATTGGAAACGTTGCTTGAAAACGGAATTGTACCTGTTTTCTGTGCCATTACACACGATAAAAATGGACAATTATTAAACACAAATGCCGATACCATTGCAAGCGAATTATCAATTGCCTTATCTGAAGTTTTTGATGTTACGTTGACGTATTGCTTTGAAAAACAAGGAGTTTTGCAGGATTCAGAAGATGATTCATCTGTAATTACAGAAATAAATGAAGCGTTGTATAATAAGTTAAAAGAAGAAAAAGTAATCCATTCCGGAATGATTCCAAAATTGGATAATTGTTTCAACAGTTTGTCTAGAGGAGTTCAGAAAATCAAAATCGGACATCATAAAATGTTGCAAAACCCGAATGTATTGCACACAACAATTACGTTATAAGTTATAGCCACAGATTAATAGATTAAAAAGATTAAAAAAATCTGTGAAAATTCTTTTAATCTGTGGCAAAAAAATAGAAGTGCGGAAGGTGTTTTAAATAATAATTTAAGAAATTTGCGCAAATTAAAAATGTCACAGATTTAATAAAAACTTTGTGACTTCGAGCCTTCGTGGCAGAGAAAACACACTTATGAAGAATATAGAAACGCTTACCAAAGAAGCCATACAACTATTAAGAAACTTAATTGAAACCCCTTCATTTTCTAGTGAAGAAGATCAAACGGCTCTTCTAATAGAAAACTGGTTTAATCAAAATGAGATTCCTTTTAAAAGAGAAAACAATAACGTGTGGGCTTTCAATAAATATTTCGACGAAAATAAACCAACACTTTTACTGAATTCGCACCATGATACGGTGAAGCCAAATCAGGCGTACACTAACGATCCGTTTAAAGCAATAGAAAAAGACGGAAAATTATTTGGTTTAGGAAGTAATGATGCAGGAGGATGTTTAGTTTCGTTATTAGCAACTTTCGTTCATTTTTATGAAAATCAAAGTTTGTCACATAATTTGGTAATTGTGGCTTCCGCCGAAGAAGAAAGCAGCGGTAAAAACGGTTTAAACAGCGTTTTGAAACATTTACCAGAGCTAGATTGCGCAATTGTTGGTGAACCAACTTTAATGCAATTGGCAGTTGCCGAAAAAGGTTTATTGGTTTTGGATGTAAAAGTAAAAGGAACTGCAAGCCACGCCGCGCATCAAAACGACGATAATTCATTATACAAATCAATTCCAGTAATGGAATGGTTTAAAAACTATAAATTCGACAAAATCTCTGATGTTTTAGGTCCTGTAAAAATGACCGTAACGCAAATTAGCGCAGGAAAACAGCACAATGTTGTCCCGTCAGAATGTGATTTGGTGGTTGATATTCGTGTAAACGATTGTTATTCAAATACTGAAATTCTTGAAGTGGTGAAAGCAAATGTAAATGCCGAAGTAACACCAAGATCAATGCATTTAAACGCATCGTCTATTCCAATTGCACATGGTTTGGTTCAAGCCGGAATCGCTTTGGGAAGAACCACTTACGGCTCGCCAACCCTTTCAGATCAATCGGTTTTAAGCTGTCAGTCTTTAAAATTAGGACCAGGCGAAACACTGCGTTCACATTCAGCGGACGAATTTATTTTTGTAAATGAAATTGAAGAAGGAATCGACTTGTATATCAAAATACTAAGCGATTTCTTTAAATTATAAGAAAAGAAAAACCGCCACGAATTCACGAATTATTTTAAAATTAATTCGTGAATTCGTGGCGGAAAACTAACCGTAATAGGATCTAAAAATATCACCTATGAAACTTTGGGAAAAAGGAATACCAACAGACAAACAAATCGAACATTTCACCGTTGGAAACGACCGTGAACTGGATTTGGTTCTCGCAAAATACGATGCTTTAGGTTCAATCGCACATGCCAAAATGCTTGGTCAAATTGGATTGTTGACTGAAGAAGAAACAACTTCTTTAGTTGATGCATTAAACGACATTATTGCTGATATCGTTGTGGGAAATTTTGAAATCGAAGACAGTTTTGAAGATGTACATTCTAAAATAGAATATTTATTGACCGTAAAACTAGGCGATGCCGGAAAGAAAATCCATACTGCACGTTCCCGTAATGATCAGGTTTTAGTTGATGTTCATTTGTATTTGAAAGATGAATTAAAAACAATAAAAGAACAGGTAAAAACATTGTTCGATTTATTGATGGAATCTGCAGAAAAACACCAAAATGTTCTATTGCCAGGATATACACACTTGCAAATTGCGATGCCATCGTCATTCGGAATGTGGTTTTCTGCTTACGCCGAAAGTTTAATTGATGATGTTACAATGCTAAATGCAGCTTCGAAAGTGGTAGATCAAAATCCATTAGGATCCGCTGCAGGTTACGGAAGTTCGTTTCCAATCAACAGAACATTTACAACGCAGGAATTAGGATTCGAAACCTTGAAATTTAATGCAGTTGCGGCACAAATGAGCCGCGGAAAAGCAGAGAAAACAGTAGCATTTGCAATGAGCAGTGTTGCGGCAACGTTATCAAAATTTGCGATGGACGTTTGTTTGTATATGAGCCAGAACTTTGATTTTATCAGTCTGCCGGCACATCTTACAACAGGTTCTAGTATTATGCCTCATAAGAAAAATCCGGATGTTTTCGAATTAATCAGAGGAAAATGCAATAAAATTCAGGCGCTTCCATACGAAATTACCTTAATTACAAATAATCTTCCAAGTGGTTATCACAGAGATTTACAGCTTTTAAAAGAAGGTTTGTTTCCAGCACTTCAAAACTTGAAAGCGTGTTTGGATATTGCGATTTTCTCAGTAAAAGATATCACAGTAAAAGACAATATTTTAAAAGATAAAAAATACGATTATTTGTTTACCGTTGATACTTTAAACGAAATGGTTGTTGCCGGAATGCCATTTAGAGATGCTTACAAAGCCGTTGCAGAACAATTGGAAGCAGGAACATACCAATCTCCAAAAGAAACAAAACATACACACGAAGGTAGTATCAACAATTTATGTTTAGATGCCATCAAAAATAAAATGAAAGAAGCTTTCTAAAAGCTATTCGATTTAAAATAAAAAACCGATTTGTCTTGTGAACAAATCGGTTTTTTATTTATAAATGATTCTGTTATACTTATTTGCAAGATGTAGAAAACAATCCGGTTGCAGAAACCTGCAGTGTAGCGCCAGCCCCACAAGATTTGTTCGCAACATATTTCTCAACATCTGAAACAGGTAAAGTAGTGTAGGTATAAGAAGGTTTTGAAACCCCTGTTCCAAAGTTAGCCGGAGCTTTTAGACATTTAAAAAACACAACATCAACTTTTCCCCCGTCAGTACTGATGTAGTCTTTAAATGGTTTGCCAATTCTGGCAAAATCACTTCCTTCAACATAACAGGTAGAATTTTTATCGCCACCGCCGATGCCAATAGCCAATGAATTTTTCAAAGACGTATTGTAATAGCAATTTAGAATATGAAGTTCAGCATTTCTGGCACGTGGCATACGTTCCCTGCAGCCTTCGGCCCAATAGCAATTTTTAAAAGTAACACTATAGTGTCCATCTGCAGGAGCATTACTTTTATTAGAACCTACTAAATCGGAGAAGCGATGATCATCGGCACCGCCAGAGCCACCGGCTTTTGGAGCTTTTAGATAAGTAAATTTGCACCACGAAATGGTAATATTATCGGCAGTACCTTTGTTGTCAAAATTGCCATCCATTCCGTCTTGAAATTCGCAATGATCTACCCAAATATTTGTAGCCTCCGATGTTAGGTTGTCGTGGCCGTCAACATCATAAGCTCCTGGTCCTTCAAAGATTAAATTTCTGATAATTATATTGTCTGAACCAGGTTTTAAACTTAGAATACCTGATCCTTCTGCGGTTTGATTTGTGTTTACCAATCGTGCTCCGGGAAGACCGATTAAAGTTTTATTAGCAACTAATATGCTGGTAAAAGAACAGTTGATGGTTCCTGAAACCAGAATTACCTGCGGCGTGGTAAGTTTTAACTTTGCATTTAAATCGGCATAAGTAGATACAGTTACGGGAGTTACAGTTCCGCCGCCAGTTGCTCCAGCACCAAATCCTTCTGGTGCGGACATACAATAATTTTGTGCAGAAAGGCTGGTCAGACCAAGCACGAAAATCATTAAAAATAGTTTTTTCATTTTTTTGTTTTGTTTAAGATAAAGTAAAGTGGTTTAATGTAATCGATTACACGAATGTAATTAATAAATTTTAATCGTAATTATTTTTATTAAAAATATTATGTTTTGAATGTTTTCTATACTTTTTAAATTAAAAATAAGAAAGATTTTCTGTACAAATAAAGCTTTCATAACTCAAAAAAAAGACTATTTTTGGGATGCTATTTAAATATAAATTATGAACAAATTTGATGATTCGGCTGCAAAATTACTGCGAGATAAAAGTTTAATCACTGAAAACCAATATCAGGAAATAACGGCTTATCGAAGTCTGAATATCTTTTCATTAAACGCAGAACTGAAATTATTTCTATATCTGTCAGTTTTGCTGTTTACGTCCGGAATCGGAATTTTAATTTACAAAAATATCGATACCATTGGGCATATTGCATTACTTTCGATATTGCTCATCGTGATTGTCATTTGCTTTTATTACTGTTTTAAAAATTCTAAAGGATTTCAAAAAACGGAAACTACGTTTGAAAATCCGGTTATAGAATATTTGGTTTTAGCAGCCAATATCCTTACTTGTATCTTCATAGGTTATCTTCAATTTCAATACAAACCATTCGGAACACATTATGGATTAGCAACTTTGGTGCCAACAATAATCAGTTTTTTCTGTGCTTATTATTTCGACAATAAAAGTGTTTTAACGATTGCAATTACAGGTACAGCTGCTTATGTAGGACTTTCGGTTACGCCTCAGGATTTACTGCATAATGATTTTTATTCCAATCCAAATCTGAGTTATTCGGCCATTATCTTGGGAGGACTACTTATTTTATACACCATCTATAGTTCACGAATTAATTTAAAAACTCATTTTAATCTCATCTATCTCACTTTTGCTTTGCATTTAATTAGTATTGCTTCTATAAGTAATATGACAGATGATTACAGTTATGATGGTATTTGGGTGCTTTTTGGATTGGTTCTGACCGCTTCATCTTATTATTTTTATAAAGAGAGTTATGAAATTAAGGCAATGTCCTTATATGTTTTTATGATTGTTTACGCTTATATAAGTTTAAATATATTCTTCTTTCGAATTTTAGATTTGATAGACTTCTCTGATATTTGGACCTTAATTATTTTAGCATCACCTATTTATTGTATTGGGTCGATAATAATGTTTATTAAACTAATTAAAAACTTCCATAAAGAAATAGCCGAATGATAGCACATGATAAACAATTATTAGATGATTTGGCTTTACTGGAAGAAGCAAATTCTTTAAAAAATGCTGGTTTTATAAGTAAAGAGCAGAGAGATTTAATAAAAAAAGAGTTGTCGGATTTTCACACTCAAAAGAATATTCTGGTGCGTTTGGGATTCTTTTTATTAGGATCTTTTTTGTATGGATCAATATGTGGCGCGATTTCATTGATTGGACTGGCAGGAGATAACGTATACTTCAATATCTGCTGTTATATATTTGCAGGAGTTGGTTTTGCAGGAGCAGAATCTCTAGCCAAGCAAAAATATTACCAACACGGTTTAGATGATGCTTTTATTTTAGGAGCAATTTTAAACGTCGGTTTTGCTATCGGAATTACTACTGAAGGATACGAATTAATCATTGCTATTTTCATGGCAATCGCGGCATTCGTAATGTATATACGATACCTGCATTTGCCATCTTTACTGGTTTTTTGCATCGCATCATCAGCTGTTCTTTTTTATGGATTGTTTGAATTTGGTGAAACAGGAAAAGCAATTTTGCCTTTTGTAACAATGTTGTTTGCTGCCGGGTTTTATTTTTTTACTAAAAAAGCAATTCAGAGTCTTACTGAAAGTTATTATTACAAAGGTTTTTTGTTAGCCAATAGTTTCTGTTTAATTCTTTTTTATCTTTCTTGTAATTATTTGGTAGTAAGAGAACTTTCTGTAATGGTTTTAGAAAATGAAGTTCTTCCTGGAGAAGATATTCCGTTTGCTTTTTTCTTTTACGCTTTTACGGCTCTTGTACCAGCTGTTTATTTGGTTCAGGCTTTAAAAACAAAAGACAGAATCATGCTTTGGATCAGTTTTTTAGCGATTGGTTTTTCAATTTATACCATCCGATTTTATTATTCCGTTTTACCAATAGAAGTTGCGTTAACGCTCGGTGGAGTTGTTTTATTCGCAATAGCGTATTTTTCAATCAAGAAATTAAAAGATAAGGAAACGGGATTGACATTTAAACCAGACAGAATCAATACTTCAAATGTATTTTTAAACGCAGAAGCCTTGATTGTAGCTTCAGCTTTCGGAATGAAACCAGTAGCAAAACCAGAAAGTTCTCCAATGGAATTTGGAGGAGGAGGCTTTAGCGGAGGAGGTTCGGAAGGAAGTTTTTAGAAAAAAAGTTGCCACAGATTAAAGGATTTCAAAGATTAAAAAAAATCATTTTTAATCACTTAATCTGTGGCAAAAAAAATTATACTTTGCTTTTCAAGGCGCCGGCATCAATATCACTGTGCGAAACATCATAAATCGCTTTTCCGTTTTTAATTAAGATAAGCTGTGGTGATTCGTGGTAAACACCAAATTTATTGGCAATTTCATTTGAAATGTCGCGATACTCAATCAAATCTAAAAAGAACGCATCGACATTTTCATCTAAATCATATTCTCTTTCAAATTGTTTCAAAGCAAAACGACTTATGCTGCATCTCGTGCTATGCTTAAAAATTACAATAGGCTTAACATTTGACATGTTCTCTATATCATTTAACTGTGCTAAATTTGTAAGAGGAATCCAGTTCACATTGCTTTTTTGTGACTCAGAATTGTCTGAATTTCCGAAGATAGAATTTAAAAAACTCATGTTTTGATGGTGTTTATGACTTTTTGTCGTTAAAAATTACCTAAAAAGCGGTTTTTAATGTCAATTTGTCTGTATTTTTTTAATGGAATATAATTTGAAAGTTCTTTAGCAAAATTACACCATTTAAAATTAAAAAGCGGATTCAATAAATTCAAATTTTAATGGTATCGATTATTTAACTGAAAATCAAACCTTACTAAAACATATAATATGAACATAAATAAATTTACAACCAAATCGCAGGAAGCCATTCAGCTTTCACAGCAATTGGCGCAGCGATACGGACAACAGCAAATAGAAAACGAACACATTTTTAAGGCCATTTTTGAGGTTGACGAAAATGTAGCGCCATTTATTTTGAAAAAACTCAATGTAAATGTGCCATTATTTTTACAAATATTAGATTCAACGATACAAAGCTTTCCAAAAGTTTCCGGAGGTGATATTATGCTTTCCAGAGATGCCAATAAAGCTTTGAATGAAGCCGAAATCATTGCACAAAAAATGAACGACGAATACGTTTCGATCGAACATTTAATTTTGGCTATTTTCGATTCAAAAAGTAAAGTTGCCCAGATATTAAAAGATCAGGGTGTAACCGGAAAAGCTTTAAAAGCAACAATTGAAGAACTGAGAAAAGGCGAAAGAGTAACTTCAGCTTCAGCAGAAGAAAACTATAATGCCTTAAATAAATACGCTAAAAACTTAAACGAATTAGCAAGAACAGGAAAACTGGATCCAGTAATTGGCCGTGATGAAGAAATTCGTCGTGTATTGCAAATTTTGACCAGAAGAACCAAAAATAACCCAATGTTAGTGGGTGAACCTGGAGTTGGTAAAACCGCTATTGCAGAAGGTTTGGCACACAGAATTGTTGATGGCGATGTGCCTGAAAACTTAAAAGATAAAATCGTTTTCTCTTTAGATATGGGAGCGCTGATTGCCGGTGCGAAGTATAAAGGAGAATTCGAAGAAAGATTAAAATCAGTTGTAAAAGAAGTTACTGCTGCCGAAGGTGATATCGTTTTATTCATTGATGAGATTCACACACTTGTTGGCGCGGGTGGAGGAGAAGGCGCCATGGATGCAGCAAATATCCTAAAACCAGCTTTGGCTCGTGGAGAATTAAGAGCGATTGGAGCAACGACTTTAGACGAATATCAAAAATATTTTGAGAAAGATAAGGCTCTGGAACGTCGTTTCCAAAAGGTTTTAGTTGATGAACCGGATACCGAAAGTGCGATTTCGATTTTACGTGGAATCAAAGAGAAATACGAAACACATCATAAAGTTCAAATTAAAGATGAGGCAATTATTGCCGCTGTAGAACTTTCGCAACGTTATATTACGAATCGTTTCTTGCCGGACAAAGCAATCGATTTGATGGACGAAGCAGCTTCTAAACTGCGTATGGAAATCAACTCAAAACCAGAAGAATTAGATGTTTTGGATCGTAAAATCATGCAGCTGGAAATCGAAATTGAAGCCATCAAACGTGAAAAAGAAGAAAGCAAACTGAAGATTTTAGGAATGGATTTGGCGAATCTGAAAGAAGAGCGAAACGAAATTTACACCAAATGGAAATCGGAAAAGGATATTGTTGACGGAATTCAGTCTGTAAAACAAGAAATTGAAGATTTTAAATACGAAGCAGAGCGTGCAGAGCGTGATGGTGATTATGGAAAAGTAGCCGAAATTCGTTACGGAAAAATCAAAGAAGCACAAGAACGCCTTGATGGTTTATTAAAACAATTACAGGAATATCAATCTGGTAATTCGTTGATTAAAGAAGAAGTGACACGTGAAGATATCGCCGAAGTGGTCGCAAAATGGACAGGAATTCCGGTAATGAAAATGCTTCAGACCGAAAGAGAAAAACTCCTTCATCTGGAAGAAGAACTGCACAGAAGAGTAGTAGGTCAGGAAGAAGCAATTGAAGCCGTGAGTGACGCTGTTCGCAGAAGCCGCGCTGGTTTGCAGGATATGAAAAAACCTGTTGGTACATTTTTGTTTTTAGGAACAACCGGTGTTGGTAAAACAGAGCTTGCAAAAGCATTGGCAGAATATCTTTTTGATGATGAAAATGCGATGACCCGTATCGATATGAGTGAGTATCAGGAACGCCACAGTGTGAGTCGTTTAGTTGGTGCGCCTCCGGGATATGTAGGTTATGATGAAGGTGGACAATTGACAGAAGCCGTTCGTAGAAAACCTTATTCTGTTATTTTGTTAGACGAGATTGAAAAAGCGCATCCGGATACTTTCAATATTTTATTGCAGGTTTTAGATGAAGGACGATTAACCGATAACAAAGGTCGTCTGGCCGATTTCAAAAACACGATTATCATCATGACATCCAACATGGGAAGTCAGATTATACAAGAGAAATTTGAGAATTTAAAAGGAAGTGTCGAAGCCGTAACCGAAGCTGCAAAAGTTGAAGTTTTAGGTTTATTGAAACAAACCGTACGTCCGGAATTTATAAACCGTATTGACGAAATTGTAATGTTTACGCCATTAACGGTTGACAATATTTCAAGAATTGTAAGTTTACAATTGAAAAGCGTTAGCAAAATGCTGGCTTTACAAGGCATTACAATGGACGCAACTCCAGAAGGAATCAAATATCTTTCAGATAAAGGTTATGATCCTGAATTTGGTGCAAGACCGGTAAAACGTGTAATTCAGAGAGAAGTGCTGAATCAATTGTCGAAAGAAATTTTGGCAGGGCAAATCAGTACCGACAGCATTATTTTGATAGATGCATTTGATGGAAAATTAGTTTTCAGAAATCAATCACAGCCAGTAGCATAATTTGCACAAAAATAATTTTTAAACACCAGTTTTTACAACTGGTGTTTTTTTTTAAAATAAATGAGAACCGTAAATCCTGAAACTTTTTTTGAAAGTAATATAAAGTAATTGGGTTTATAAATTCTCAACTTTATGATACTAAAAAATCATTATATTTAATGAAAGTAAATAATTAAAAACCAACAATATGAATAATATTTTTAGAGGATTAATCGCAGGTTACGGAGCAAAAAAATTAGGTGGAGGATGTTTTGGAACAATCCTTGTTTTTGTAATTATTTGGGTACTTTTAGGACAATGCAACTAATTTTTTTTGCTGAAAATTGATTCAAAAGTAGTAGATTCGCACAACCATAAAATAATGGGAATCACAATATAAAAACGATTATAATGGCATCAGGGTTTTTCGTACTATTAGATGATATTGCAGCAATTATGGATGATGTTGCAGTAATGAGTAAAGTTGCAGCAAAAAAAACGGCAGGAATTTTAGGAGATGATTTAGCGGTAAACGCTGAAAAAGCTTCAGGTTTTGCTTCTTCGCGAGAACTCCCTGTTTTATGGGCAATTAGCAAAGGTTCATTACTAAATAAAATAATAATCTTACCGATTGCTTTTTTATTAAGTGCCTTTTTTCCTATTGCAATCATTGTAATTCTGGTATTAGGAGGATTGTTTTTAGCTTATGAAGGTGCTGAAAAAATCTACGAATTTATATTTCCTCATCAACATGAAGAATCAGAAGGAATAACAGAAGAAAGTTATACTGAAGAAGAAATTCTGGCGATGGAAAAAGGAAAAATAAAATCAGCGATCATAACGGATTTCATTTTATCTGTCGAAATTGTAATCATCGCTCTGGGAACTGTAATTGGTAAACCTATTTCGCAGCAAATTATTGTAGTTTCTATAATTGCAGTTATTGCTACGATTGGTGTTTACGGAATTGTAGCCCTGATTGTCAGAATGGATGAGGCAGGTTTTAAATTGATTCAGATCAGTAAAAAAGACAAGAGTGTTTTAAAGTTTATTGGAAATATTTTAGTAAAAGCACTTCCATTAGTCATAAAAAGCTTAACTGTAATAGGTACAATTGCCTTGTTATTGGTTGCGGGTGGTATCTTCGTTCATTATATTCCTTTTTTCCATCATTTATCTCCTAAAATAAACCTGCCTTCCATTATAAAAGAATTTGTTGTCGGTTTAGCATTAGGACTTGTAGTATTATTAGTTGTTAATTTGGCGAAAAAGTTATTCAAGAAAAAGTAAATCTTTATTTTAGAAGTGCGAACCAATTTCGGCATTTTTTTTGCGGTTAAGTAAAAAACGTTATTCTAAAAAATTAACATTTTTAAAAGCAACCAAAATAACGTTTTGGCATCTTAGTATAAAATAACAAATAATTAGATATGAAAAATTTTAAATTACAATCAATTGCACTAATTGTGTTCTTTGTAACCCTTCTAACATCTTGCAGTAACGATAATGACACTCCTAAAGTACCAGAGTTCGTTTATAAAACTTCTTATGTTACCGCAGTCAATGGACCATTAGCCGGGAAAGTTAATCAGGAACTGAGTTATGAAGTGAGTTTTACTGTTGATAATTCATGTGGAGAGTTTAATAAAATGACCGATATTGAATTAGATAAATTACCAGGATATCAGGTTGAAGCGAAATATGCCACTAGTTGTACGCCTCCGTCACAAACACCAGAAGTAAAAAGAACTATTTATAAAGTAAAATCTGCAGTGAAAGGGACGTATTATTTAAGATTCACAAAATCACCAACAGAATTTATAACTACAACCGTTGTAATAACAGAATAATTTTGATACAATAGAGTAGTTTTATTGTTTTAATAAAAAAAGCCGTTTTATATATTTTATAAGACGGCTTTTTTTTATGAGAAGCAGATATATCAGTTTCAAAAAACGACCATTCCCGCTATCCGCTATATCTTTTTCCTGCTGCGGGCAGCAAGAAAAAGGATATCACTTCTATCGGGGCTAACAATGAACATTAGACTTTCATAAGACCTTTTGTCCTTCTTTGTCATTCCTCTAAAAATTACTATTTTTGCACTCTAAAATTTATGTCATGCCGAAAAGAAAATATAAAATAGCCGTTGTTCAGTTAAATCTTAACGACGTTGCCGAAAATAATCTTAAAAAATGTATTAGCTGGGTAAAAGATGCTGCCAATAAAGGCGCTGAAGTTATCTTATTGCCAGAATTATATAGCAGCCATTATTTTTGCCAAAGCGAAGATGTAGATAATTTTGCTTTAGCAGAACCATTATACAGTACTTCATTTATTGCTTTTAGCGCATTGGCAAAAGAACTGGGAGTGGTAATTATTGTTCCGTTTTTCGAAAAAAGAATGGCTGGGATTTACCATAACAGTGCCTATATTATTGACACAGATGGTACAGAAGCTGGTTTATACCGTAAAATGCATATTCCGGACGATCCGCATTTCTATGAAAAATTCTATTTTACCCCGGGTGATTTAGGTTTTCAGGCGATCGAAACTAAAAAAGGAACTGTTGGAACGCTAATTTGTTGGGATCAATGGTATCCGGAAGCGGCTCGTATCACAGCTTTAAAAGGTGCTGAAGTGTTGTTTTATCCAACTGCAATCGGTTGGCATCCAAAAGAAAAAGAACAATACGGAGAAAATCAATATGGTGCCTGGATGAATGTTATGAAAGGTCATGCTGTTGCAAATGGTGTTTTCGTGGCTGCCGCTAACCGTATTGGTTTAGAACAATATATCGACGGTACTGACGGAATTCAGTTTTGGGGAGCATCGTTTATCGCTGGTCCACAAGGTGAAATTTTAGCGCAGGCTTCTCACGATCAGGAAGAAATTTTAATTGCTGAAGTTGATTTGGATTTACAAGAAAATGTACGTCAGAACTGGCCATTTTTCAGAGACAGAAGAATTGATGCCTTTGGAGACATTACAAAAAGAGCCATCGACAGATAATTCTCATCTATAAACGAAAAGGACAAAATGTAAATTTTGTCCTTTTTTGTATCAATAAAAAAGCCGGTTTCAATATTGAAACCGGCTTTTTCAATTTATATATTGAAATTATTTCACTTGGAAAGTAACTCTTCTCACGATTTGACGCGCTTCTTTAGAATTTTTATTCACAGAAGTGTCTTCACCATTTGCAATTACATTTAATCTTGAAGCATCAATTCCAGCATTTGTAGCTACTTTTTTCACAGCTTCAGCTCTTTTTCTTGATAATTCAGTATTATAGCTTGAATTTCCAATTTCGTCAGCATATCCAATTATATCAGCAGATTTTCCTGGATTGTTTTTCAGGTATTTCACTAAGAAATCAACACCTGATAATGAAGCATTTGTTGGTTTAGAAGAGTTAAAGTCAAAATATACATTTACGTATCCTCCATTAATCAACTCTTCAACAGTACTGTTTGTTAGGTTATTATCGCCTTTTTTAGCGTAAGTTTTGTCTAAATAACTTTCTAATTCATCCGGAACACCATTTTGGTTTGTATCAATAGATTGTCCTTTAGTATTTACGGCCACACCCGTAATTGAATTTGGTTCTAAATCGTATAAATCGGCAACACCATCTTTATCAGTGTCTAAAAGTCCAGTTTCAATTAAGTCAACTCTGTCTTCTAATTTAGTTAAACGGTCATTTTCTTCAGCATACCAGTCGGCATGTTTTTCATTTTTACCCAAATAGAATGTCAAACCAATTGAAGCATTTAATAAACCACCGTCAAATGCGCCACTGGTTGTTCTTCCCATCCCGTCAAAGTTCCAGTTTTGTTTTCCGTTAACAACTCCGGTAAGATCTCCGGTTAATGCAACCCTGTCTCCTAATCTAACCTGACCGGTAATCCCTAAAATTCCATTACCCATATAATCTTCTCCATCAAATCCATTTTTAGAAGTTAGCTGAGATACTCCAAAACCACCATGAACTAATAGTCCAAAAGTTTTTGTCCATTGTTCAAAATTTAAGGCTCTACCCACATTGATAACTCCTTGTAAGTCAGTTCTTAGATAAGTACTTTCGAATGGAGCTGTATCGTCAGCTTCCTGAAATTTATCGTAACCAAAATCAAGTTTCAAACCAAATTTAGGATTAAACATATATCTAACACCTAAATCTCCGTGAAATAGGTTAAGAGTTTCAGTAGCGTAGCCCGCTGTCATTGTTCTGATTGGTTTGTTAACACCACCATTCAATTCTATAGACCATTGATTGTACCCTGGCTTGTCAATTGATGGAGTAGTTGATGTTGTCGTCGCTGTCTGTGCACTTGCTGCCAATGACATAATTAAAAACGATAATGAAGCTATATTCTTTTTCATGATTTTTTAAATTTAGTTGGTTTCTTACATTGTTATTTATAAACTCAGTACAAACTTAAAGCATCATTTTTTTTTAGTGTTGTATTTGCTGTTACATAATTCCCATCTTTTGGCTTTTTTTTATGTGAATTCGTTAAAGAAATCAGAATATTAGAAATAAAAAAAGGACAAAAAATTTTATTTTGTCCTTTCCTGAAATTGATGATTGAAGTTATTTTAAGTCTGGCTGATAGATTTTTACGGTTCCGTCTCCTTCACTGCTCACCACTAAAAGACTTCTTTTTGTAGGACTTTTAGAAGCCGGTATGAAAAATAGCCCTTCAGGCGCATCTCCGGTTTTAACCGTTTGCAAATATTGCGGTGATGTCGGATTTGTTACATCATAGGTCATAAAAGCGTCAGATCGCTCTAAACCTACAAACAAAATATTCTGATTGCCCATTTTTACTACTTTAACAGCTTCTGGTTCAGAACCTTTATCGTCGCTACGTTTGTCATCATAAGTTCCTAATTCCTGTGTTTTTTTATCTGCGTCATTTTTGCTGTCAAAAACAATTTTTCCTGTGTTTCCATTCCAAATTGAGAATGAACGGGCACCAAAGCTTACCATTTCGTCTAAATCTCCGTCACCGTCAGTATCTCCCATATCAGCAACAAGATTCAATCTTCCTAAATTTGGTTCTAATTTTAAAGTAGCGGCATCAGGAAAAACAGTAGCGTCCAACTTCATGTCTTTCATTCTTTTAAAATCCGTGTAAGCCGTATATTCTCTTGTGTCGCCTTCATTTGCTGTAACAAAATAAGGAACATTATTCGCAGTAAAATGACTAATTGCATCCGGCATAAACATTCCTTTTACTTTCCATGGATTAAAAGCAACCTTGTCATCCTTATCACTTACATCTATCGCATTTTCTGTAGTATTGTAATCTTTAAATCCTAAAGGATAAAGTGCTGTAATCGTTTTTGAAGCAATATCAACTTTTGCAACCCCATTATTTTCCTGAAGTGTTACCCAGGCGGTTTTAGAATCGTCAGAGATAGTAATATATTCCGGCTCAATATCCTGTGCAAAGCTCTTAGCAAATTTTGAAACTCTGAAACCGTCTTTTTTCAATGTTTCAGCCTGAGAACTGAAAGAAGCAAAATCTAAAGTGGTAACAGCATAAGTATTAGTATCAATTATAGAAATAGTTCCGTTTGGGTCTTGAGAATAATCAGTATTTGGTTCGCCTTCGTTGGCTGTCATAATGTATTTTCCATCAGGAGAAAAAGTAATCATATCTGGCAAAGCACCAACGGTAACTTGTTTAATTAAACTATAATCTGTAGTATTAAAAATTACCACTTTTCCGTTCCCTTGCTTGTTTGTTGTTGATTCTAATGCAACAGCTAACTTTCCGTCAAAAACATCAACACTATTAGACGCTCCTTCATAGGCAGTCAGGTCAATTTTGGCAATTTTGGCTGGTTTTGTTGGATCAGAAATATCAATTACATCAATTTGGTTCGTTCCGCTATTGTTTACAGTAAAAAGTTTTTTTGTCTTTTCATCGTAAGCAGAAATTTCTGCCGCTCCTTCGCCGCCAATAGTTATGGAACCGATTTCTTTAAAAGTTGCCGGATTTTCATTAACAGTAAATTCTGGTTCTGTGTTTGAATTTTCGTCGTTATTACAACTTGCCATCAAAAATAAAATGGCTAATAATGAAGTAGTTATTTTTTTCATTTTTTATTAGTTTTTAGTTCCGCCAAAAGTAATTCGGAGAAATTGGTCGTGTATTAAGCCTTCATTATTTAATCTTTAACTTAATTTTTATCAAATATTTTGCTTTTAAATGATTGCGATTTTCTTTGGATTGTTTCATAATCCTTCTGAATGATTATCTTTGTACTCTTTCAAATTTAGAACCTCTTTATGTCAACAAATAATAGAAGATTTCCAGCAGAATGGGAAAAACAAGAAGGAATTGTATTATGTTTTCCACACAATGGCAACGATTGGCCAGGAAAATATGAAGCTGTTCAATGGGCTTTTGTGGAGTTTATTAAAAAAGTAGCCACTTTCGAAACTGTTTTTTTGGTCGTAGCCGATGAAAAGCTGAAAGAAAAAGTAAACGAAATGTTAGAAAGAGCGCGTGTAAATGTTGCTAATGTTTCTTTTATTATTCACAAAACAAACAGAAGCTGGATGCGTGATTCAGGACCGATTGTTGTAAAAAACGGTTCAAAAAGAGAGGCATTGAATTTCAATTTTAATGGTTGGGCAAAATATAAAAACTATCAACTGGACAAATTTGTTCCAGGTAAAATTGCTGATTTTATTGAGGTACCGTTAACGCAGGTAATGTATAAAGGAAAACCGGTTATTGTTGAAGGCGGAGCCATCGATGTAAACGGAAAAGGAACTTTATTGACTTCTGAAGAATGTTTAATGCATCCGACAATTCAGGTTCGAAATAAAAATTTCACCAAAGAAGATTACGAAGCAGTTTTTAAGGAATATCTTGGAGTTACCAATGTAATTTGGCTTGGAGATGGAATAGAAGGGGATGATACCCACGGACATATCGACGATTTATGCCGATTTGTAAATGAAGATACAATTGTTACGATTGTTGAAACCGATAAAAATGATTCAAACTACAAACCGTTGCAGGATAATTTGAAACGTTTGCAAAATGCAAAATTAGAAGACGGAAAATCACCAACAATTGTGGCATTGCCAATGCCAAAACGTGTAGATTTCGAAGATTTAAGATTGCCGGCGAGTTATGCTAATTTCTTAATTTTGAATAAATGTGTTTTAGTACCAACTTTTAACGACAGCAATGACAGAGTGGCTTTAAATATTTTATCAGAATGTTTTCCTGATAGAGAAGTAATTGGAATTAATTGTATCGATTTCATCTGGGGATTCGGAACATTACATTGTTTGAGTCAGCAGATTCCAGCTTAAAGAAAGTAATCTCGCAAAGTCGCAGAGGCGCAAAGTAAAAAGTATAAAACTTAAAAATAAAACTTCGCGACTTTGCGTGATTAAAAAAATAAAAAAAGCTTGTTAGCATAAGACTAACAAGCTTTTTTATTTATTATATGTTAACCATTAACCATTAACCATTAACCATTAACCATTAACAATCAACAATTAATTATTGTCTGATAAAAGGAGGCAATAACTGGCTTGAAACTTCTCCAAAACCAATACGAACTTCATTGCTTTCGCAGAAACCTCTGATAATTACAGTATCGTTATCTTCGATGAATTTACGTTCACTCCCATCTTTTAATATAATCGGGTTTTTTCCTCCCCAGGTTAATTCTAACATAGAACCAAAACTATCAGGAGTGGGACCAGAAATAGTACCTGAACCCATCATGTCACCAGAATTGATACGGCATCCATTAGACGTATGATGCGCTAATTGCTGGCTCATTGACCAATATAAATATTTAAAATTTGATTTTGAAACGATAGTCTCTTCTTTTTGATCCTCTGGTTTAATTGAAACTTCTAAATGAATATCAAATGCTTTTTTTCCTTTTGTTTGTAAATAAGGAAGCGGCGACGGATCTTGTTTAGGACCTTTAGTTCTAAAAGGCTCCAAAGCATCCATAGTCACAATCCAAGGAGAAATTGAAGTCGCAAAGTTTTTGGCTAAGAATGGTCCAAGTGGCACATATTCCCATTTCTGGATATCACGGGCACTCCAGTCATTCAATAAAACCATTCCGAAAATATAATCTTCAGCTTCATACGTTGGGATATTTTCTCCCATTACATTGACATCCGTTGTAATAAAAGCAGTTTCCAATTCGAAATCGACTAAACGAGACGGTCCAAAAACAGGGTATTTTTCTCCTGCTGGCAACGTTTGTCCCATTGGTCTGTGAACCGGAATTCCGGATGGAACAATAGTAGAACTTCTTCCGTGGTAACCCACCGGAATATGTAACCAGTTAGGTAATAAAGCATTTTCAGGGTCGCGGAACATTTTTCCAACATTCGTCGCGTGTTCTTTACTAGAATAAAAATCAGTGTAATCGCCAATTAATACTGGTAATTGCATCTCGACATCTTCAATTTTAAAAATAACAATATCGCGATCTTTTGTTGAATCTCTAAGTTGCGGGTTGGTTGCATCAAATATATCAGCGATACGATTTCGGACTAAACGCCATGTTTTTTTTCCGTCAGAAATAAAATCATTTAGTGTGTCCTGCATGAACATATCATCTGTTAAATCTATTCCTTCAAAATAGTTTAATTGTTGTAAGGCGCCTAAATCTATGGCATAATCGCCAATTCTTGTTCCTACTGTAACGACATTTTCTTTGGTAAGAAATACACCGAAAGGAATATTTTGTATAGGGAAGTCGCTATTTTGTGGTACTTCTAACCATGATTTTCTTTTGGTATCGTTGGCGGTTATTGGCATGTGTATGTTAATTATTTGTTGAAAAATTACATGTCAAATATATCATAATCTAACTGTATGACAAACGTTTTTTTGTATTTTTGCATCAAATTAACGAAAAACGAAAAAATGCAACGCGACGAACAAATTTTTGACCTTATATTAGAGGAACAAGACAGACAAATTCACGGATTAGAACTTATCGCTTCAGAGAATTTTGTAAGTGATGAAGTAATGGAAGCAGCTGGGTCTGTTTTAACTAACAAATACGCTGAGGGATATCCTGGCAAAAGATACTACGGCGGTTGCGAAGTAGTTGACGTTATTGAGCAAATTGCTATCGACAGAGCTAAAGAATTATTTGGTGCTGAGTACGCAAACGTACAGCCTCACTCAGGTTCTCAGGCAAATACTGCAGTTTACCACGCATGTTTAAATCCTGGTGATACTATTTTAGGTTTCGATTTATCTCACGGTGGTCACTTGACTCACGGTTCTCCTGTAAACTTTTCAGGTCGTTTATATCGTCCTGTTTTTTATGGTGTTGATGCTGAAACTGGTCGTTTAGATTATGATAAAATTCAGGAAATTGCAACTAAGGAACAACCAAAATTAATCATCGCTGGAGCTTCTGCTTATTCACGTGATATGGATTTTGCACGTTTCAGAGAAATCGCTGATAGCGTAGGAGCAATCTTATTTGCTGATATTTCTCACCCTGCAGGTTTAATTGCTAAAGGATTGATGAATGACCCAATTCCACATTGTCATATTGTTTCTACAACAACGCACAAAACTTTACGTGGACCACGTGGAGGATTGATTTTAATGGGTAAAGATTTTGAAAATCCACAAGGTTTGAAAACTCCAAAAGGAGAAATCAGAATGATGTCATCTTTATTAGATCTTGCTGTTTTCCCAGGAAATCAAGGTGGACCTTTAATGCACATTATCGCTGCTAAAGCGGTTGCTTTTGGTGAAGCATTAAAAGATGAGTTTTTTACATATGCTATGCAATTGCAAAAAAATGCAAATGCTATGGCGGATGCTTTCGTAAAAAGAGGATACAAAATTATTTCTGGTGGAACTGATAACCACATGATGCTTATTGACTTAAGAAATAAAAATATTTCTGGTAAAGAAGCAGAAAATGCATTAGTAAAAGCTGAAATTACAGTAAATAAAAATATGGTTCCATTTGATGATAAATCACCATTTGTAACTTCTGGAATACGTGTTGGAACAGCTGCAATCACAACTCGTGGTTTAGTTGAAGAAGATATGGAAACTATCGTAGCATTAATCGATAAAGTATTAGCTGATCACACAAATGAAGCAGTTATCGAAGAAGTAGCTAACGAAGTAAACGAAATGATGAGCGAAAGACCGATTTTTGTATACTAAAATCAGTCATAAAGTTTTAAAGTCGAAGGTCGAAAGTCTTGAAATGAATTTAATTCACTTCAGTTTTGATCTTCGGCTTTTATTTTTTTGACTTTCAAACTTTCGATTTTCAGACTTTTGACTTTACGACTTTCTAACTTTAAGACTTAAAAAAATGGGCGTACTAAGATTACAACTGCCAACAGACCCAAGATGGGTAAATATTGTAGAAAAAAATATTGAGGAAATCCTGACAGATCACGCTTGGTGCGAGCAAAAAGCAGCAACAAATGCGATAACCATTATTACCAATAACTCTGAACATCAGGACTTGGTGAAAGATTTATTGGCTTTAGCCAAAGAAGAAATAGATCATTTTGAGCAGGTTCATAATATCATCATCAAAAGAGGATTGAAATTAGGACGCGAGCGCAAAGACGATTACGTAAATGAGCTATATCAATACATGAAGAAAAGTGGTGATGGAAGCCGTGTTTCTGGTCTTGTAGAAAGATTATTGTTCTCGGCAATGATCGAAGCAAGAAGCTGTGAACGTTTTAAAGTTTTGTCTGAAAATATTCAGGATGAAGAATTGGCTGTGTTTTACAGGGAATTAATGGAAAGCGAAGCAGGGCATTATACAACATTCATTACCTACGCACGAAAATACGGAGTTGGAATCGACGTTGAAAAACGTTGGAGAGAATGGCTTGCCTATGAAGAATCCATCATTTCGAATTACGGTAAAGGAGAAACGATTCACGGATAATTTTTTGTTTTTTTGTTTCAAGTTTCAAGTTTCAAGTTTCAAGTTTCAGGTTGTCACGTTGAGCGTAGTCGAAACGCATTACAATTTGAAAATTCTCATTTTTAATCAAACTAAAAAAATCCGTTTTAAATCCGCGTTTTCGCTTTAGCGAATCAGTTTCATCCGCGTTCTACATTAAGCGTTCCGTTTTTAGCAATCTAAAATCTAAAATGGAACAATTGTTAATAAATTGAATGATTAGTTTTCCATTGATTTTAAAGCCGTCATTTTCAAAATTAATATCTTTGAAAGTAACAGAAAATTTAAAGTCATGCGAATAGAAACTGATCTGAAATTAGGATTTAAAGATGTAATGATTCGACCAAAAAGATCCACTTTAAAAAGTAGATCTGAAGTCTCACTAGAACGAAATTTTAAATTTTTGCATAGCACCACAATCTGGACAGGAATTCCGATTATGGCTGCGAATATGGATACTGTCGGGACTTTTGAAATGGCAGGAGTTCTAGCCAAAGAAAAGCTTTTTACGGCTATCCATAAGCACTATTCACCAGAAGAATGGAATGATTTTTTAAAAAACGCAACTCCCGATTTCTACGATTATATTGCCATCAGCACGGGAACAGGAAAAGACGATTTTGCTAAAATTGGAAAAATTATAACGGCTAATCCACTTTTGAAATTCATTTGTATTGATGTGGCCAATGGCTATTCAGAGCATTTTGTTCAGTTTTTAAAACAAACCCGAAAACAATATCCTGATAAAGTTATTATTGCCGGAAATGTCGTTACTGGCGAAATGGTCGAAGAATTACTTTTGGCCGGTGCCGATATCGTAAAAGTCGGAATTGGACCTGGTTCTGTTTGCACAACCCGTGTAAAAACAGGCGTAGGTTATCCGCAGCTTTCGGCGATTATAGAATGTGCAGATGCAGCTCACGGTTTAGGCGGACATATTATCAGTGATGGCGGATGCTCAACTCCGGGTGATGTTGCCAAAGCTTTTGGAGCAGGTTCAGATTTTGTAATGTTGGGCGGAATGCTAGCCGGACATACAGAAAGTGGAGGAGAACTGATCGAAATTAACGGTCAGAAATTCAAACAATTTTATGGAATGAGCTCGACAACCGCAATGGACAAACACATTGGCGGTGTTGCAGAATATAGAGCAAGCGAAGGAAAAACTGTTCAGGTCCCTTTTAAAGGAAAAGCGATCAATACCGTTTTAGATATTTTAGGCGGTTTACGAAGTACTTGTACGTATGTAGGAGCTTCAAGATTGAAAGAACTTACTAAACGAACAACATTCATCCGCGTAAGCGAGCAGGAAAATCAGGTTTTTACTAAATAATAAAAAGTATTATACATACAATATGATTACAATTTCAGAAGCAGCTCTTAGTGATATTAAACAAATTCAAAATATAGTACATATAACCTGGCCAATTACTTACGGCGAAATTCTATCAAAAGAACAATTGGATTATATGTTAGATCTTTTTTATTCTGATGAAGCATTAACAGATCAGTACAATAAAAAAGAACAATTATTTTATATGATTTATGAAGAGGAAACTAATTTAGGCTTCATCGGAATAGAACATAATTACAGTGGCAAAACTGCAACCAAAATTCATAAAATATATCTTTTGCCAGAAACACAAGGGAAGGGAATTGGTAAAAAGGTTATTGATGAAATTGGAAAACTAGCTTTAGATAATAATTCAACAGCACTAATTTTAAATGTAAACCGATTTAATACAGCTTTAGGTTTTTATAAAAAAATAGGTTTTGAAGTTGTTGAAGAAGTTGATATCGAAATAGGAAATGGCTATTTGATGGAAGATTATGTGATGGAGAAACGATTGTAAAGTTAAACTGAATATAAAGCATTATAACAGGAATTGTAGTTTTTTTAAATTGAAAAAAAACTAACTTTGAATAAAAAATAAGATGGAAGATATAAGATGGGAACAAAGGTTTTCTAATTTTAATAAAGCAGTATTAAAGTTGGAGGAATCTGTAAATTATATAAAACTTAATTATTTAAATGACGAAGATGAACTAAATGACGAAAATTTAGAAAATGTTGTAGAAGAGTTAATCAAAGAAGGATTGATTCAAAGATTTGAATATACTCATGAATTGGCTTGGAATGTAATGAAAGATTATGCTTTTTTTCAAGGTAATTCAACAATTGGAGGTTCGAGAGATGCAACGAGAGAAGCTTTTAAATTGCAGATAATTGAGAATGCTGATATATGGATGGATATGATTCAAAGTCGTAATAAAACTTCTCATACTTACAATGAAGAAATTGCAAATGAAATATTTGGTAAAATCATAAATGATTACTTTGAATTATTTTTAAATTTTCAAAAAACGATGGAAGAAAAAAGAAATGGTGAACAAACTAATCTAACCTTATGAGTTTTTTTGGACTATCTCCAATTTACATAACTAAAATTAATTCAATATTTCTTCAATACCCTGATATTGAAGAAGTTGTTATATTTGGATCTAGAGCTAAAGGCAATTTTAGGGATAATTCAGATATCGACTTAGCTATAAAAGGAAAAGTAATCAGTTTGTCAACATTACATCAGATTGAAAATAAATTAGAAGAATTATATATACCTAATTTCATTGATTTAATAGTTTTTGACAATATAGAAAATTCTGATTTGATAAATCATATTAATAGGGTTGGTAAACAATTTTATAAAAAAGGAAGCTTTAATCTTTAGTTTCTTACAATAACATCATGTTTAAACAACAACCCCTTTACTTCTTTCAAAGCAAAAACAGCTTTTTTCAGTTTAGTTTTTGACGGATCAATGGTATAATTGTAACTTGTTTTAAAATCGGCTTTGTTAGCGATGGCTTTATCAAATTCAGAACGATATAAATCACAATTATCAAACAGAACGCTAGTAAGATCCGTAGCCATAAAATCGACCGCAATCAGGCTGCAATTGATAAACGTGGTTCCTTTTATTTTTAAAGTATAAAACTTCGAAAAGTCCAGAATGCACTCGTAAAAATGGATCTCGAAAATCAGCTTGTCGCACATTGCAAAATTTACTTCTTTGATTTCACAACGGTTAAAAGTTGCAGTTCTAAAGGCAACATAATTAATCTTTGCCTCACTAAAAATGCAATCATTAAAAATACAATCAATAAAAGTAACCGCTAAAAAAGTACAGGCAGAAAAGTTGCAATTATTAAAAACGCAGCATTCAAAATCCTTGAAATTGGCTTCGTCTTTACCATAAATAATGGAATTGTATTCTTTATCAAGAAAATATTCGGCCTCTTTTTTCAATGCTGTTGTAATGATTATTTGCGTCTGAAAAGATAATAATTATGGTAGATTATTTCTCTTTTTTGACAGGACTATTTTTGAAAGTAAAAAATGATTAGTTCTAACTTACTGTCTTTTTTTAAATTTAATCTTATCTTTATTATTTGTGATTTATAAGAATGTCCTTGTAAAATATTGAAAATAAGACTTATATTTACAGTAAGGTTGAATTATTATTTCAAAAAAAATACACTTTCAGATGGTAACATTTTTTAAAGATAATTACTTTCAGAATAAATATAAAATCTTAGGATTGCTGTTTTTTATTCAGTTTACTTTGATTGCACAAAACGATTCCATCAATCCTGAAATTTGCTCTCCAAAAACAATTATAGAAATCTTCAAAAAGAAAGATTCCATTTATGTTGTTAAACCCATAAAAAACAGCTTCTTCTTAATAATTCCGGCAATCGGTTCTCAGCCTGCAACGGGTTTTTTTTATGGAGCAGTGGCGCAATATACTTTCAAAGGAAAAGAAAAAGCCGATAAATATTCGATCGCGAATATGGGGATTACCTACACAACAAAAAAGCAATGGCTGATCAATATCAAAAACAATATTTTATTAAAAAACAATAAAATATTCCTAAGTGGAGATTATAGACTGTATATATTTTCACAACCAAATTACGGTTTGGGAACCAATATTATTCCCCCTGCCCGCGATAAACCGCCTGGTTTTAGTATTGATTCTCTAGCAGAGCCAATGGATTATAATTATTTTAAATTTCATCAGACAGCATCTTTTGAAGTTAAGAAGAATTTTTATGTTGGGGGTGGAATTAATATCGACTGGTATTCTACTATTGTTGACAAAGATCTTGATGTTGCAAACGGAAAGTTTACTCATCATTATAATTATAGTCAAAAATATGGTTTTGATGATAAGGAGTATTTTTTGACCGGAATGAGTCTTAATTTGGTTTACGATTCAAGAGATAATCAGGTTAATGCGACACACGGATGGTTTGCTAATTTAAATTATCGTATTAACCCCGTTTTGTTTAAAAATCAGGAGAATAGTAATGTTCTGTTTGCAGAATACCGCCATTTTATTCCGGTTTCTCCAAAAAATCCACACTATATTTTAGCGCTCTGGACTTACGGACAATTTGTAACCAGTGGAAAAGTGCCCTATTTAAATTTGCCCGCAATTGGCTGGGATCAGCGTAGTCGAAGCGGTGAAGGATATACACAGGGATTGTTTAGAGGAACTAATTTAATATATCTTGCTTCTGAATTTAGATTTCCAATTACCTGCAATCAAATGTTCAGCGGGGTTGTATTTACTAATTTTGTAACTACAAGCAATCCAGAGACTAATACAAATCTTTTTCATTCGGTTCAGCCTGCCGCAGGTTTAGGTTTGCGTATTTTAATAGATAAAGCAACGCGCACCAATTTAATCGTTGATCAGGCCTGGGGGAATAGCTCTAAAGGGTTTTATCTGAATGCTGGCGAAACATTTTAAAAATATAAAATTAAATTTATTGATAAAAAGCAACTCATTGTGGTTGCTTTTTTTATGTATTATGAACTGCTTTTCTTCATAATTAAATCATAATAATAAAGTTTCTAATTTGTTTTTTAAACTCAATTGCTATTTTTGTTAGTAATACAATTATTGAAATGAAATTACTCATAGTCGAAGACGAACCAAATCTATTATCCATTTTACGAAAAGGATTCGCTGAAAATAACAATGAAGTCAGTGTTGCTCTTGATGGTAAAACGGCTTTGGAAATGATTGGGAATTATACTTTTGATGTAGTAATTTTAGATGTGATGCTCCCTGATATTAACGGAATCGAAATTTGCAGAAGATTGCGTGCCGCTAAGAATTTTGTACCCGTTTTACTTTTGACAGCTCTCGGAACTTCTGAAAATATTGTCACAGGATTAAATGCCGGAGCCGATGATTATGTGGTAAAACCTTTCAAATTTGGTGAACTTGATGCAAGAGTAAACGCCCTGAATCGAAGAGCAAATCAGGAAACTGAAAAAGTTGATGCTATTGTTATTGGTGATTTGGAAATTGACAGCAAAGCCAAAACGGTTAAAAGAAACGGCGAATCTATTGTTTTGACTGCCAAGGAATTTAAATTATTATATTATTTAGCCAAAAACAGTGGCAGAATTGTTTCCCGCGATCAGATTTTAGATAATGTTTGGGACATTAATTTTGATATGAATACCAATGTAGTTGATGTTTATATCAATTATTTACGAAAAAAAATAGACAAACCTTTTACAACCAAACTTATTCATACCATGAAAGGGTTAGGTTATGTTTTACAGCCTTAAAATGGATATAAGAAAAAAAATTACTTTTACTTATGTTGCCCTTTCTACCTTTAGCACGCTGTTATTGTGTGTTTTAGTATTTGTTTTATTCAGGGAAAATAATCAATATCATTTCTTAAAACGTTTAGAAGACAGAGCTAAAATAGTAGCTTCAATTCATTTTCAGAATGATCCTGAAAAAATAAAATACTATAGGAATCTGAAAAAGAACGGACTGGAAGAACTTATTGAAGAAGAAGAATATGTTCTTAAAATAAATAGTGCCAATAGCTTTGATTACAATATCAATCTCAATTTACCGAATCAATTTTATTCGAATATTCTGGAAACTGGCAGAGATTATTATGAAGTGAACAGCAAATATTATTTAGGTCAGGTTTTTTCCGAAAGGAATCAAAAATATATTGTAATTGTTGGCGCGAGGGATAAAAGGGGAAAAACCACGACGATTTATATCATAAAAATATTGCTTTTTGGAGGTCTTGGATTTGTGTTTTTGGCGTTCTTTTTAGGTCGTTTCCTTGCAAAACGGGTTATTAATCCTGTGGCGAGAATTACAAAAGAAGTGAACAGAATCAGTGCTTCTAATCTTCACAACAGATTACCGGAAGTTAAGAATTCTGATGAAATTTCAGATCTTACCCATACTTTTAATGATATGTTAGACAGATTGGAAACTTCGTTTGAAATTCAGGCGAACTTCATCAACAATGCTTCACACGAATTAAAAACACCTATTACCACTATTATTGCGGAGTCTGAAATTATGCTTTTGAAAGAAAGAGCAGTGCCCGAATATATTCAGTCTTTAGAAAATATTTACAGTCAGGCATCAAGATTAGGAAATCTAACCGAGAGTTTATTAAAACTGACTCAAACCGGTTATGACGGCAAAAAACAAGTTTTGGATATTGCCAGAATCGACGAATTATTAATGGAGGTAAAATCAGATCTGGATAAAATTTATCCGGATAACCGCGTTAGTATCAAACTTAATTTTGCACCAAAAGATTCTAATTTACTTCTAATTCCGTGCAATAAACCGCTTTTAGAACTTGCCATCAATAATATCATCACAAACGGAGTAAAATATTCGGATAATAATGAGGTTTTTGTGGCGCTATCGGCTACAAAAGAGTGGATTAAAATTGCCATAAACGACATCGGAATCGGAATTCCGCCTGAAGATATTCCACACTTATACGAGCCTTTCTTTAGAGGGAAAGTCGCAGCCAGGTATATTGGTTACGGTTTGGGATTGCCTTTGGCATCTAAAATTATCCGTATGCATGATGGCGAAATTCAGGTGCAATCTGAACAAAACAAAGGAACAATTGTTACGATAATTTTTAAGAAAGACAATTCGAAAAAAAACAACATTAGAAATTCTAATGTTGAATCTTAGGAAATTCTAATCTAAGGTTAAGAACCTTCTAATTTACGAAGGGTTATTTTGTATGTATAAACTAAACAATTATACATTATGAAAAATTTCCTTATACCAACCACTTTAGAAGAAGATACTATCATCGCTGTAAAATCAGCTATTAATCAGGCAAAAAATACCAATTGCGAGATCATTTTAATGATGGTTTCTGATGCCCCTGACTCGTTTTCAGCTTCACAATTCCTGCGTGAAATGAGAGTCAGCCTTACTCCAAATCAGGAATTAGTCCTTGAAACGTGCAGATATATGATAGAGCATACTGCCAATTGCAAGATTAAAATTCACAATCAATACGGACTTTCATCTCCAATTTTTAAAGGGATAATCGAAACTTTTGATGTAAAACTGATTATTCTCACGCACTCTTATAAACAAGAATCAAAGCGAATTCATCAAAATGTAATGCAATTGGCTGTAAATCAAAAATGTTCGATTTTACATTTAGGCAATGAACAGTTTAAAGAAGATTTTAATAAAGCCCTTTATATAGAAAACGGTAATGCAAATATGCATGTTAAAGATGTTCAACAGTATTTAAGTGCCAATTTCTCTTTTGAAATTGTAAGTCAAACTTCAAATTTTGATGACAATTACGAAGAATTTGCTCCTTATTTATCAGAAGCCATTTCAAAATACAACATCGATTTGTTGGTTGAAACACGTAAAGGCGAAAAAATCAAATTCAAAAAAAATAAAAAAGAAAATATCAACGATAGATTAGGACTTCCTGTTTTATCGCTCTACGAAGAATTGGCATAAGTTCCAGTTTCAAAAAAAGAATACGTTTCATTTAAAAACGAAAAGATATGTTGTTAAAGAAAAGAATTCCAATGAAATACGTTCTTGGAAAAATTAAATTAGAATTAGGGCTTGTACTAACTTACACGATATTGTTTGAAGTATTTCATCATTATTTTGTTAATGTTTCTGTAGATGTTCCAATTGCAATTCCAACTATGATCGGTACCATTATATCGCTTTTATTAGCGTTTAAGTCGAATCAGGCTTACGACAGATGGTGGGAAGCCAGAATCGTTTGGGGGGCAATTGTAAATGAATCCAGAACATTAGTGAGACAATTGCTAACATTTTATAAAGATCCTGAGTTTTCGGTTGAAGCAAATGAGTTCAAAGAAAACTTCACCAAAAGGCAAATTGCGTGGTGTTATAGTTTAGGACAGGCTTTACGAAATAAAGATGCCATCAAACCTATCAAAGATTTGATTAGCGAGGAAGAATTGAATTTTGTAAAAAATCATCAGAATATTCCAAATGCAATATTATTGCTGCATGCCAGAGATTTAAGAATTGCCAGAAAAGATAAGCGATTAAATACCTATCAACAGGTAGAAATTGATAATACTTTGACAAGATTATGTGATGCAATGGGGAAATGTGAACGTATAAAAAATACGATTTTTCCAACAACTTATAGTATGTACATCAGAATGACCCTGTGTTTATTTATTTTGTTATTGCCTTTCGGATTAGTGAGTTTGCTTAGCTGGTTTGCAATTCCGTTGATTACAATTATTGGTGGAATGTTTTTCCTAATTGAGAAAATGGCAATTCACTTGCAAGATCCTTTCGAAAACAGGCCAACAGATACACCTGTAACGGCGATTTCGAATACAATTGAAAAGAATTTAATGCAAATGCTTAATGAATATCAAAATGAGTTTGACATCATTAAAGAATTTGATCTTAAGCCGGAAAGCAAAAAAGCAGATGCAAATACGTACTTTGTTTTGTAGTTATATGTTGGATTTAAATTGAAAAAAACCAGACAATGAAAGTTGTCTGGTTTTTTATTTTACTGATGAAGAAGTTTTCCCAACGTTTGTATCGATTGCCTTAATTCATTTGTCCATGGCAAACCAAAACTCAGTCGCATACAATTTGAAAATTGGTTCTGAAAAGAGAAAATCCTGCCCGGCGCAATACTAATATTATGTTTCATCGCCAAATGATAAAACGCCGCCGTGTCAACATTTTTATCTAATTCTATCCAAAGAAAAAATCCGCCTTGTGGCTGGCTTACTTTAGTTCCTGTCGGAAAAGATTCTAAAACTGTATTGATATAATTATTGCAGTTATGAATTAATATCTGGCGAATTTTCCTAAGATGGTTTTCATAGCGTCCATTTTTCAAAAAATCTCCCACAACTTCATGTGTAATAGTAGGTGAGGAGAGTGTGTGGTAGATTTTATTTCGTAGAATTTCTTTTTTAAATTTCCCGGGAGAAACCCATCCCACGCGATAACCCGGTGCCAATGTTTTAGAGACAGAGCTGCAGCAAAGCACAATACCGCTTTCGTCATACGTTTTACAATTTGTTGGTCGGCTGGAACCAAAATATAAATCACCGTGAATATCATCTTCAATGAGCGGAATATTATAGAATTCCATCAATTTAACGACTTCTTTTTTATGTTCAACGGGCATCATGCTTCCGGATGGATTGCTAAAATTGCTCATCAACAAACAAAGTTTTACTTTTTTGGTCGAAAGTGCCTTTTTTAAAGCCTCTAATTCTATTCCGGTTGTCATGTTGGTAGGCAATTCCATAATGTACAAACCTAACGATTTGGCTAATTGTAAGATGCCAAAATAAGCCGGACTTTCGGTAATTATAGTGTCGCCAGGTTTAGTTAAAGTCATAAGGCAGTGCGATATAGCACTCGTACAACCAGGCGTTGTAATAATGTCATTTTCTGTTAATACGCCACCCCAGCTAAAAGACCAGCGCGCAATTTCTTTTCTTAAATTTAGATTGCCTTGCACTTCTTCGTAACTTGTTCCGCTATTCGGGAGTTGACGCGTTGCCTGAATAATTCCTTTGTTTAATTTTGCTATAGGAAGAAGCTCATTTGAAGGAAAACCCAACGAAAGCATTGTGATGTTTTTATCGGTCATATTGCCATAAACCTGATCGATTAAATCTTCACGGTCAACGTTTTCACATCTTAAAATAGGGCTGCTTGACGAAGGTTCCGGAATAGTTCTTGCTGAAATATTACTTACATAATAACCAGATTGCGGTCTTGATTCTATTAACGACCGGCTTTCAATTTCGTAATAGGCTTTGCTAACCGTACTCATGCTGTAGCCCGTTTCGGCACATACTTCACGTATCGAAGGCAGTTTGTCGCCAACACTCAAAACGCCAGATTTTATTTGTTTTTCGATGCGATCGGCAAATTGCAGATATAAGTAATTTGAATTTTTCATAAAAAAAAAACTGTTATGGTGCAATTTACAAAAACTGTATCTGTATTGCTATTTTATTTTTAAGAAATTTGTTTAGTCAGAAAATCAACCAAGAACAATACGCCATGAAAACAACAAAATATTATATAGCAGCCATAACTTGTTTTATAATCTGGGGCTTTTTCAGTTTGGCCTTAAAACCCATTCATGAATATCCGTCACTAGATATTTTATTTTACCGCGTTTTTAGCTGCAGTATTTTAATGTTGCTGATTACGTTTGCTTTCAAAAGAAGAAAAGTCAAAGAAACTGTTCAAATTTTTAAGGCACTATCTATTTCTGAAAAAAGAAAAGCGATTTTATTGAATATAGGAGGAAGTGTTTTTTTGATGTTAAACTGGTTTACATTTATTTATGTAATGAATCATGTTAGTGTAAAAGCCACATCATTGGCGTATTTGGTTTGCCCAATTTTGACAACTTTGCTGGCTTATTTTATTCTAAAGGAAAAACTAAGCAAAACACAATGGATTTCTGTGGGATTAAGTATTTCCGGTTGTTTATTGTTGTCGTACGCAGCGATTATGGATATGTTTTTCAGCATCATTATTGGTCTGACGTATGCGTGCTATTTGGTAAGTCAGCGTATCAATAAAGGTTTTGATAAATTTATCATTTTGACGTTTCACATTACATTGGCAGCATTGTTTTTATTGCCTTTTTATCCGGCGTACAGCGGTCCGGTTCCAACGGAATTTAAGTTTTATTTCTGTATTGAAACCATCGCGGTATTATTCACAATTTTCCCGTTGTTTTTGAATTTATATGCTTTGTCTGGAATTAATTCATCTACGGTAGGAATGCTTTTGAATATCAATCCTATGATCGCTTTCGGACTTGCGAATTTTGTTTATCATGAAGAAATTAGTTCATTGCAAATCACGGCTTATAGCATAATTTTTATAGCGGTTATAGTTTTTAATTCACATCATATTTTTGCATTAAAACAAAAATATATCCTGTCGTCTAAAGGTTCTATTTAAATGTAATTTGCATACTTTTTATTGGTTTAAAAATAAATTACCAGAATCTTAACAGGATTTTCAAGCAGGAATGAGTATTTTCATTCCTGCTTTTTTATTGAGCAAAATTTAGAATGCCACAGATTGCAAAGATTTAAAAGTTTTTTTGCCACGAATTTCACGAATTTCCACTAATTGTAAAATTTTGAAATTGAAATTAGTTCGTGCAAATTCGTGAAATTCGTGGCAACATTTTTTAATTATTCCAAAACTGATTCAAATATTTCTATGAAAAATACAAAACTCCAAGCCTTTATCCCGTTGTTATATTTAGTGTGGTCTGATGATTTGCTGACTCAAAAAGAGTTTGCAACGATACAGCAATTTATTAATGATTTAACCTCGCTTTCGCCCGAAGAAAAACAACAGCTCCTTTCAAAAGTAGATATTTCAAATCCGCCTTCGCGAAATGAACTCACACAATGGAAATTGGATATTGAGAAAAGTATTCAGGATAAATCTTCGATAAAATCTGTTTTCGATATTGCCATCGCACTTTCTGAAAAAGATGTTGATATTTCAGCTTTACATCCCCAGTTTATAAAGCTTGAAAATGATCTTGGAATTTTAGGTGAAGAAGCAATTCAGAATTTCAAAACTAAAGCAGGTTCTTTTACTGCCAATTCCCAAACGACTTCGAATCTTGATATTCAGAAAATAACGGAACTTCTAGATGGCAAAGAAGCTGCGATTATCAAAAAGGTCAAATCGATTATTTCACGACCTGAATTTGCTTATGAAACTTCAAATGATATCAACGTATATCGTCAGACAGTTTACAATTGGTGTAAAATTTTAGCCGAAGAAAATCTCGGAAATATGGCGTATCCAAAACAATATGGTGGAGGAGAAAACATTGCCGATTATTTTGCGATAATGGAAACTTTGAGTTACCACGATTTGAGTTTAGTGATTAAATTTGGTGTTCAGTTTGGGCTTTGGGGAATGAGCGTTCAATCCCTCGGAACTGAGAAGCATTATGCTAAATATTTAAAAGATATTGGCTCGCTGAAAATTCCGGGTTGTTTTGCCATGACCGAAACACATCACGGATCTAACGTAAAAGGTTTGGAAACTACAGCTACGTACAATCATAGGGATCAGACTTTTACAATTCATACGCCCAATAAAAATGCGCAAAAAGAATATATTGGAAACGCTGCGGTTCACGGACAAATGGCAACCGTTTTCGCCAAATTAATTATTGACGATCACGATTATGGCGTGAATGCTTTTGTAGTTCCGCTTCGCGATACAAACGGAAATACTTTAAATGGCGTTACAATTGGCGATTGCGGTCATAAAATGGGTTTAAACGGAGTTGATAACGGAACGATTTCTTTCAATAATGTCGTGATTCCGAAAGAAAATATGCTCGATCGTTTTGCTTCTGTGAATGATAAAGGAGAATTCGAAAGTCCGATTCCGAGTGACAACCGACGCTTTTTTACGATGTTAGGAACTTTGGTAGGAGGAAGAATTGGAATTCCGCGCTCGGCTTTGGCTGCAGCCAAATCTGGACTGACAATTGCCATTCGATACAGCGATCAGCGCAGACAATTCGGCCCCGAAGGCGGTTCAGAAGTCCCAATTTTAAATTACAGAATGCATCAGCGAAGACTGATTCCGCCATTGGCCAAAACATATGCGGTTCATTTTGCTTTACAATATCTGACCAATAGATTTTTGAATAGAACAGAAGATGAAATGCAGGAAATCGAAGCTTTGGCGGCCGGGATGAAATCATACTCCACCTGGAGCACCAGAGATATTTTGCAGGAATGCCGCGAAGCTTGTGGTGGAAAAGGATATCTATCTGAAAACCGAATTGATGCTTTAAAAAATGACACTGAAATTTACACCACTTTTGAAGGCGATAATACCGTTTTGATGCAATTGGTAGCCAAAAACCGTTTATCAGAATTCAGAAAAGCATTTGGAGAAATGGGCTCTCTGGGCATCATTAATTATGTGTTTGAAAATGCAAAAGTAGCGATTACAGAAAAAAATCCTATAGCAACAAGAAGAACGGATGATGAACATTTACTCGATGATCAGTTTCATTTACAGGCTTTTATCCACAGAGAAAAAACGATTCTGGCGTCGGCTGCACAACGTATTAAGAAATTAGTTGACGGCGGTTTAGAACCGTATGATGCTTTTAATGTGGTTCAACACCAAATGATCGATGTTGCTCAGGCATATTTGGAAAGAGTGGTTTTAGAGCAATTTCAATTGGCAATAAAATCAGTTGAAGATCAAAACTCAAAAGAAATATTAACAAAATTAAATCAGTTATACGCGCTTTCTCAGCTGGAGAAAAACAAAGGCTGGTATCTTGAAGATGGGTATATGGAGGCAGTTAAAACCAAAGCAATCCGTAAAATGGTCAACCAGCTTTGTTGGGATATTCGTCCGGATGCAGTAGCGCTTGTCAATGCTTTTGACATTCCGGAGAGTTGTTTGGCGGCGCCAATTGCTGTTAATTGAGAATATAGAAAATAGAAGAAAGAGGATAGATGCAAGAAGCAAGATTACTGTAAAAAAAGTAACCATAAAGTATGTCATTCCTGAATGACAAGATTGTGTTTTTACTGTACATATTTTTCGCAAAAGCTTTGTCAAAGTTTCAAACTTTGACAAAGCTAAAAGCGACGAATTCACGAATTTTTTTTGATAATCATTCGTGAATTCGTGGCTATTTTTTTTATAACAAATAGTCAATTGATATAATTATTTTTATTACATATAACCCTTTAAGCCATTGTTTTATTAAAATAACTCGCCTTTTCAAAATCTTTGATATTAATCGAAATAACCGGAACTTCCGGAAGAATTTTATTGAGTTTAGTCACTATAACCTTAGATAAATGAGCTTTTTGATCTGTGTTTCGGCCTTCCATAATGTACCCGAATACATGAAGAAAATCATCTAAAGTATCTCCGTTATTGTAATATGAAAAAGGATTAATACGAACCTTAATTTCAGAAGCTATAAAAAGATCGGTTGATAGCGCAGCATTGAAAACTGTCTGCATAATTTCTTCTGCAGATCTTAATCGGATTACGTTTTCGGAGCACTCAATTACAAAATGTGGCATATTGTTGTTTTTTAGATGAGTAAAAATTCTGTTCTAACAAAATTATAAAAACATTATCGGGTTTTTTCTGAAATTGATTTTTTTGTCATGAAAGTTAAAAATTCAAAAGTATGTCCTTAGAAATAATTCCAATTAATTGCATCACTTTATTATATTTGTGGGAATCCTTATCTTTATTTAATTTGAAAAATTATTGGCTGTTTTTTTTATTGGTTCTTTTAAGTAACCCTGTTCATGCGTCAGATAGCACAGATACTATTTTGGACAAGCTGAACGATGCTTTAAAAAACAAACAGCGTTATGTTGAGCTGAAAGAAGAACGTATTTTGAACTTCAAAAAAATTAAATCGGACAATTTAACGAAAGAGCAGGAGTACAATTACAATAAAAATTTATATACCGAATATCTAAAGTTTAACTCAGATTCGGCTATTCTTTACGTAAAAAAGAACCTCAAAATTGCCGAAGAACTTAAAAATAAAGATTTATCAGATCTTGCCAAAATTCAATTGGTTACGCTTTATTCTTCTTCGGGAAAATACCGCGAATCTGAAGCGCTTGTAAAAAGCATTGACAAGAATACATTGTCAAAAACACTTCTTCCAAATTATTATACTGCGTATCGGGAGTTTTTTGAGCATTATGCCGCCAATAGTTACAGTATTGAATATTTAAAACAGATTCAAAAATACCGCGATTCTTTATTGATGGTTTTAGATCCGAGTACTTTAAACTATAAAATCAATAAGATTCAGCAGGGAATATATCGTAAAACCGGTACAGCCGAAAAACAGCTAAAAATTTTACTTGAAAGCATTAAAGAAGATAATCCGCAATACGCCATGGTTACCTATCTTTTGGGGAGCATTTACGAGAAAACGCATCAAATGGAACTGCGAAAAAGATACTACGCACTTTCCGCCACAGCCGATTTACGAAACGCCAATAAAGACAATGCTTCACTTCAGGAATTGGCACAGGCTTTTTATGAAATGGGTGATGTAGATATGGCGTATAAATTGACACAATCGGCGATTGAAGATGCGCTTTATTGCAATGTTCAGTTCCGAACCCTTTTAATGTCACAGGTTTATTCGATCATCAACACCGTTTATTTAGAGAAAGAAGCAAAACGAAAAACCGAACTTCAATTGTATTTGTTGTGCATTAGTCTGTTATCGGCGTTTTTGTTGGTGGCGATTATTTACGTTTACAAACAAATGAAAAAAGTGTCGAGAATTCGTGGAGAACTTTATGAAACCAGTCAAAAATTAGCCGAATTAAATAAAGACATTACCGAAACCAACAACCAGCTGCAGGAACGAAACGCTCAATTATCTGAATCCAATCATATTAAAGAAGAATATATTGCTCATTTCTTCAATCTTTGCTCAACTTATATCAATAAATTAGAAAACTATCGCATTATCTTAAATAAAAAAGCGACAGCAAAGCAATTTGATGAAATTTATAAAATGCTGAAATCAACCACTTTAGTTGATAACGAACTCGAAGAATTATATAAGAATTTTGACATTATCTTTCTGAATTTATATCCAACCTTTGTAAAAGATTTTAATGATTTACTCATCAAAGACGAACAGATAGTTTTAAAACAAGGGGAATTGCTTAATACGGAACTTCGCATTTTTGCATTGATCCGACTTGGAATTACCGACAGTGTAAAAATTGCAGCTTTTCTTCGTTACTCCTTGAGCACCATTTATAACTATCGTACAAGAGCTCGAAATAAAGCGGCAGTTTCGCGAAATGATTTTGAAGAAATGGTCATGAAAATCGGTTTAATTTCATTGAAAGTATAGCGATTTATTTTAAAAGCACTACTTTTTTTGATGTATTTAATTTATTAAATACATGATAATCAATATTTTAATTTTTTAATTCACTACTTTTTTTGGTTTAAAATTCTAACACGAACTATAACGTTTTAGCTTTACAATATTATTATAAGATACTTTTGACTAAAAGTATTTTGGCTTGTAAATTAATGCTTTAACAATTAATAGTTATGTTTAAAAACGTAAAAACACTTCTGGTTTTACTTGTATTGAGTTCGTTTGGAATCAATGCCCAAAACAAATTCCCGGTTTATCTTGATGATAAAAAGCCCATTAATGAACGTGTAGAAGATGCGCTTTCGCGGATGACCACCGACGAGAAAATTGCCATAATTCATGCGCAGTCTAAATTTAGTTCGCCAGGAGTAAAACGTTTGGGAATTCCTGAAAACTGGATGACTGACGGACCACACGGAATTCGTACCGAAGTAAAATGGGACGAATGGGATCAGGCAGGATGGACAAACGATTCTTGTATTGCTTTTCCGGCTTTAACGGCACTTGCAGCGACATGGAACAAAGAAATGGCTTCTTTATACGGAAAATCAATTGGGGAAGAAGCGCGTTATCGTAACAAAAATGTATTGTTAGGCCCCGGAGTTAATATCTATAGAACGCCATTAAACGGTCGTAATTTTGAATATATGGGAGAAGATCCTTTTCTGACTTCAAAAATCGTTGTTCCTTATATTAAAGGAGTTCAGTCAAATGGAGTTGCTGCCTGTGTAAAACATTTTGCTTTAAACAATCAGGAAACGAATCGTAATACTGTAAACGTAATTGTTGATGATCGTGCATTGTACGAAATTTACCTTCCGGCTTTTAAAGCAGCAGTTCAGGAAGGTGATGCGTGGGCAATTATGGGATCTTACAACAAGTACAAAGGACAGCAATGTTGTCATAACGAGTTCTTGCTAAACGATATTCTTCGAGGAGAATGGGGTTTTAAAGGTGTTGTAATCTCAGATTGGGGTGGTGTTCACGATACGAAACAAGCAATTCTTAATGGTTTGGATATGGAATTTGGCTCCTGGACCAACGGACTTTCATGGGGAACAAGCAATGCTTATGACAACTATTATTTGGCAAAACCATATTCAACGATGATTGCTAAAGGAGAAATTGGAACAAAGGAATTAGATGAAAAAGTTCGTCGCGTTTTACGTTTATCTTTCTTAACCACAATGGATAAAAACAGACCTTTTGGATCTTTCGGAACAAAAGAGCACGCTGATGCAGGTTTGAAAATTGCTGAAGAAGGAATCGTATTGCTTCAAAACAACAATAACATTTTGCCAATCAATCTTTCTAAAACCAAGAAGATTGCTGTTATTGGAGAAAATGCCATTAAAATGATGACCGTTGGTGGAGGAAGTTCTTCATTAAAAGCAAGATACGAAATCACACCGCTTGAAGGATTGAAGAAAAGAATTGGCAATCAGGCCGAAATCGTGTACGCCCGCGGTTATGTTGGAGATCCGACAAGTAATTATAACGGAGTTGTGGCAAAAGTAAGTTTAGAAGAAAAACGTTCTCCGGCTGAATTGACTGCTGAAGCTTTAAAAGTAGCAAAAGATGCTGATATTGTTCTTTTTATAGGAGGTTTGAACAAAAGTCCAAATCAGGATGATGAGGGACACGATCGTAAAGGATTAGAACTTTCTTATGGTCAGGATAAATTAATTTCTGAATTGGTTAAAGTAAATAAAAATATAGTTTTTGTAAATATCTCAGGAAATGCTGTAGCCATGCCATGGGTAAAAGAAGTTCCTGGAATTGTACAAGGTTGGTTTTTAGGCACAGAAGCCGGAAATGCACTGGCAGCAGTTTTAGTTGGAGATGTTAATCCATCAGGGAAATTGACATTTACTTTCCCGGTAAAATTAACGGATAATGGAGCGCACGCCTTAGGAGAATTCCCGGGTGGCGATGAAGTAACGTACAAAGAAGGAATTTTTGTAGGTTATCGTTGGGCTGACAAACAAAAAATAAAACCATTATTTGCTTTTGGACATGGTTTGAGTTATACGACTTTCGAATACGGAAAAGCGACTGCAGATAAGAAACAAATGTCGGCTGGAGACCAAATTACATTTTCAGTAAAAGTAAAAAATACAGGAAACAGGGAAGGTTCAGAAGTTGTTCAGCTTTATATCAGTGATTTAAAATCTTCATTGCCACGTCCGGTAAAAGAATTGAAAGGTTTCGATAAAATTTCGCTTAAAGCGGGAGAAGAAAAAACAGTAACGTTTACAGTAGATAAAACGGCATTGAGCTTTTTTGATGACAAAAAACACGACTGGGTTGCTGAACCGGGAGCTTTTGAAGCGTTAATTGGGGCTTCTTCAACAGATATAAAATCTAAAGTGAGTTTTTCACTTAAATAGTTTTCATTAATTTTCTAAATTGGTTGGTTGTAAAGCTGCAATGTAAAAAATTGCGGCTTTGCTTTTTAAAGAAGTAAAATGTTAGTTGTAAAATGTTAGATGAAATATGTTAGCGTTTCAGGTTTCAAGTTTTTACATTTTACATTTCACAACTAACAACTAACAATTAACAATTAACAATCAACCATTAACTATCAACTATCAACCATTAACCATTAACTATCAACTATCAACCATCAACTATCAACCAAAAAACATGATTGACATTAAACCAAAGAAACATTACGAAATTTTAGACGGATTGCGGGGAGTCGCTGCCATTTTAGTGGTTGCTTTTCACATTTTTGAAGCTTTTGCCGGCGGAAATCGTTTTAAGCAAATTATCAATCACGGCTATTTAGCGGTCGATTTCTTTTTCCTTTTATCCGGATTTGTTGTCGCTTATGCGTATGATGATCGCTGGGAAAAAATGACGCAATGGGAATTTTACAAACGACGTTTAATACGCTTGCAGCCCATGGTGATTATGGGAATGATTATTGGCGCCATATTCTACTATTTTCAGGCTTCGGATATTTTGTTTCCAATGATTGCCGGAATGGAAGTATGGAAAGTGATTTTAACGATGGTGATCGGATTTACATTATTGCCAATTCCACCCTCAATGGAAATCAGGGGATGGGGCGAAATGCATCCGCTTGACGGACCTGCGTGGTCGCTTTTCTTCGAATATATTGCCAATATTCTATATGCTGTAATCTTCCGTAAATTCTCGAATAAAGTAATGGGGATTTTTGTTTTGATATTCGCAGCAATGCTAATTAACTATACTGTTTTCGGACCAAAAGGTGACGTTATCGGCGGATGGTCGTTGAACCTGGAACAAATGAATATTGGTTTTACCCGTTTGTTATATCCGTTTTTTGCGGGAGTTTTATTGTCTCGTTTAGGAAAATTAATCCACATCAAAGGTGCTTTCTGGGTTTGTAGTTTAATGATTGCAGCAGTTCTTATTATGCCGAGAATTGGCGATGAAAACACTTTATGGATGAACGGTTTATACGAATCAATCTGTATCATTTTAGTATTCCCTCTTATTGTTGCCATTGGTGCAGGAGGAGAGATTAAAAGTGCTTTTTCGACTAAAGTTTGTAAACTTCTGGGAGATATATCCTATCCAATTTATATTACACATTACCCGCTAATTTATTGGTATACTGCTTGGGTTGTCGATAATAAAGTGGAACTAAGAGATGGATATGTAATTGGAATCGGAGTTTTAATATCGAGTATTACCATTGCCTATTTATGTTTGAAATTATACGACGAGCCTGTTAGAAATTGGTTGCAAAATAAATTTGAAAAACGAAAAATTGCTTAGAAAGGAACATAGGTTCAAAGGTTAACTCAAAGTAAAAACCTTTGTCCCTTTGCACCTCTGCAACTTTGCACCTTTTTAAAGATATTGAATTTCTAAATTTTGTTAGTTATAGATATTCAAAAAGGGGATGAAACTTAAATGTTTTCATCCCTTTATTTTTTAGAAAAAGGTTCAAAGGTACAGAGGTTCAGAGGCGCAAAGGTTCAGAGGCTAATACAATGAAAAAAAATGAATTTAATTTTTTCATCCCCTTTGTATTTTTACGCAAAGATTTTCCGTAGAGGCGCACAGCAGTGCGTCTAACACAATATTTTAAAAGCAATACAAAATCATTTTTAATCATTCAAATCTGTGGCAAAAAAAAGAGACGCACTGCTGTGCGCCTCTACAATATAAAACAGGATCAAAGGTTCATAGATTTAAAGGTTCAAAGGCCGAAAAACCTTTGCACCTATGAACCTCTGTACCTCTGAACCTTGAAAAAATTTATTCCAAAATCAATTGTCCCAAAGCTTCTTTACTGAAACCTTTCAATTGATCTGTTTTTCCTGCTTTGATTTTGGCAACCCAATTTGGATCAGAAAGAAGAGGTCTTCCAACGGCAACCAAATCAAAATCACCTCTGTCGAAACGTCTGTTTAATTCTTCCAAAGAAGTAGGTTCTGAACTTTCTCCAGCAAAAGCCCCGAAGAAATCTCCGGAAAGTCCCACAGAACCTACAGTAATTGTTGGTGCTCCGGTTACTTTTTTAGCCCAACCGGCGAAATTCAAATCAGAATCTTCGAATTCAGGTTCCCAGAAACGACGTTGTGAACAATGTAAAATATCAACTCCGGCATCAACTAGCGGGGAAAGCCAGGCTTCTAGTTCTTGCGGATTTTTTGCCAGTTTATAATTGTAATCTGAAGGTTTAAATTGAGAAAAACGCATGATGACAGCAAAATCATTACCCACTTGTTTTCGAACTTCTTTTACGACTTCAATGGCAAAACGATTACGTTCCGGCAATGTTTTTCCGCCATAAATATCAGTACGTAAATTAGTTTCAGCTCTAAAGAACTGGTCGATTAAATAACCGTGCGCTCCGTGAATTTCGATAGTATCAAAGCCTAACCTTTTAGCATCGGCGGCAGCCTTTCCAAAAGCAAGAATCGTAGCTTCAATATCTTTTTCAGACATTGTATTTCCGTTATTAAAATCAGGTCGGTTTAATCCGGACGGACCCTCAAAAGGAACTGGTGGTACCCATCCTGAATGATGATTATCCATAATTCCCATATGCCAGATTTGTGGTCCCATTTGACCGCCGGCAGCGTGAACTTCATCGATAACATTTTTCCAACCTTTTAGTGCTGTATCTCCATAAAAATGAGGAACATTAGCATCGTTTGATGATGAAGGTCTGTCGATTACAGTTCCTTCAGATAATATTAGACCAACTTCACCTTCAGCTCTTTTTTGATAGTAAGATGCTACTTCGTTAGTCGGAATTCCGTTTGGAGAGAATGAGCGCGTCATGGGCGCCATTACGATTCGGTTTTTAAGATTTAACGATTTTACGTTAAATGGCGAAAACAGGTTGTTTGTACTCATAGTAATTACAAATTAGTTTGAATTAATTTACTGAGTGCTTCAAAGGCACCTTCATTGCGTTTGTAGTATGTCCATTGTCCAACGCGTTTGGATTCTATAAAACCGGCACGTTGTAAAATCGACAGGTATTCCGAAACTGTCGATTGTGTTAAGCCTGCCTTGGCTTGAATTTGCCCAACACAAACTCCGTGTTCAAATCCTGCGTGCTGAAGTTGTTCCGGGAAATTGATTTCGGGTTCTTTTAACCATTCCAGCATTTGCAGTCTGGATTTGTTAGACAAGGCCTTAAAAATTTCTATATGTTCCATGGTGCAAATATATCGACTTTTCCCGATATATCAATTTGAAGAAAAATATTTAGGATAATTTTATGATGGGGAGGATGGTGTTTCATTTTGAAAAATTGCAATTGAATATGAAAACATAGACAGAAGTATTTATATTTGCTTATCTTATAATCTCGCAAAGTCGCGAAGACGCAAAGGAATAATATAAAACTTAAAAAGTTAAACTTTGCGACTCTGCGACTTTGCGAGAGATTACAAAAGCCACTAAATCTTAACCATTATGAAAAAAACTTTACTCATTGTAGCATTCTTTTGCTGTGCTTTAAACTCAAATGCCCAAGTTGTTGGAGTAGAAGTGGGAGACATTGCTCCCGAAATCGATCTTCCGGATACAAAAGGAAATAATGTTGCACTTTCTTCTTTAAGAGGAGATTTAGTGTTAGTTGATTTTTGGGCTTCGTGGTGCGGCCCTTGCATTAAAGAACAGCCGGGATTGCTAAAATTATATAGCACTTATACTGGGAAATTCTCAATTTATAGTGTTTCGATGGATACGAAAAAAACACTTTGGTTAGCCGCAATCGCAAAGCAAAAATTACCATGGACGCAGGTAAGTGATTTGAAATATTGGAATTCTCCTGTGGTAGGCGATTATATGCTTCAATCTGTTCCTTTAAATTTTTTGATAGATAAAAATGGAGTTATCCTTGCTAAAAATATTCATGGAAGTGCTCTGGAGGATATGCTGAAGAGTTTGCTGGTTCAATAAAAAACAAAATAATTTTTATGGAGTCAAAACTCAGTTTATCTGAATTTAGAACCAGATTAAATAATAACACTCAAATAGGTTCACCAAAACTAAGATTGAGTCCATTTGGTGCTTTTTTTAGCATTTTTGATGGCACTTCAAAACTTTTTTATGGACTTTTTGATGACAAAAGTTTTCGTTTGACAATGAATTCCACTATGTCGCCCACATTTTTCATCATCAAAGGAAAATACAAAATCACAAATAGAAGACTTATTATCAATTATAATATTGAACCGAGTCCAAAGTTTTTTTTGGCATGGATAAAATCGGTTCCTATTTTTGGTGGAATTGTAATGAATTTATTATTGATTTTTTCTGAGAATGCACCGATGGGAGTATTTATAGTGGTTAATGTATTTATTGTATTTATGATTTTTTATTCAAGGTGGCATACCAATCATAAAAGAAAAAATATAGAGAAAAAGTTTATTGAAATTTTTGAGATTGTTGAATAATCTTCTTTTGAAAACGAGTACCCTAGCCCTGATAGAAGCGGTATCCTTTTTCTGGCTTCTTTAGCCAGGAAAAGATACAAGCGGATAGCAGGAATAGCTTCTTATAAATTAAATCAGTTTTATAATTATCCCTAAAACGGCACCAATAAGTATAATATAGGGCTCCTGAATTTTTTTTAAATAGATTAAAGCAAAAATGGTGGCGATAGCTATAAATACCGTCGGAAGGTCTATGATTGTTCGGGAAGCAATTACAAAAACGGAACCCACTAAAGCGCCAATTACAGCAGCTGTAATACCGTCAACAAATGCTTTAACCGATTTGTTTTCGGCGATTTTGTGAAAAGATGGTGCGAGTGCAATTGTAAATAAATAGCAAGGCAAAAAAGTAGCCAGAGCAGCAACAAGAGCACCTAAAAAGCCACTCACCAAATAACCAATAAAACCCACGGTAATGACAACAGGCCCGGGTGTAATCATAGCTACAGCAACAGAATCCAGAAATTGCTGTTCGGTTAGCCATTGATTTTCTATTACAACTCCTGAATGTAAAAAAGGTACAATTGCAAGTCCGCTGCCAAATACAAAAGTTCCGGCTTCGGCAAAGAAAATAGCAATTTTTGTCAGGGTTGTACTTTCGTAACTCCAAAACGGAATTTGTAAAAGCAATATTGAATTAACGGCTTTTGCATTCCACCATTTAGGCGGGGCTTTTATAAACATATACAAAAATCCAATGGCAATAAATAGTAAAACCGGCTCTTGCTGTGTTACAAAAGTGATGCTCAGGGTAAGAATGAAAAATAACCATAATAACCAATTTGCTGTGAAAGATTGCAAATTGAATTTACCAATAGATTTTACTGTAAGTTTATAAGAACTTATGACAATAATGCCAATAACGGCAGCACCCACGCCATAAAAGACAGCCTGAATCCAAGATAAACCGCCATACAATTTATAGATGATTCCTAAAATGACAACCATTATAAAAGAGGGTAATACAAAGGCAAAGCCTGCTAATGTTGCCCCTAAAATTCGGTAATGGACGAAACCAAAATAAATTCCGAGTTGAGCTGCCAATGGTCCAGGAGCTAATTGGGCTAAAGCGAGACCTTGTCTGTACTCTTCTTCGGTTATCCAATTTCGATTTTCGACCAGATCTTTATGCATATAACCGACAAGTGCAACGGGACCGCCAAAACCAATAGTGCCTAATTTTAAAAAATAGAGTGTTATGTCTTTTAATGAATATTTTGGAGTTGCCATAGCAGAAAGTTTTAAAAAGCGATTCCAAATTGAAATCCTACCGTAAATGTTGCAGGATGATCATTGCCAAATCTGACGGGAAGCGGCACCGCAACAAAATAACTGCAGTTCTCACTTTTTATGATGGTTTTATTAAGAACAGGAGTAAAGCCATAACGCCCGCTGCTTTCAAAAGCGGCTCTTCCGGCAAAAGTGTAGCCTTTTCCTAAGGCGACTAAAACGCCGGGATGAAATAATAAATTGGTGACTTTATCGTGTCCGTCTTCTGCTTTTATATTGGGAACGATTTCGAAAGAAAAACCTATTTTGGCGCTTTTCCAGATGTTAATTCCGGTAGGAAAGCCAATTGCATAATAATCTCTGAAGTTCAAATTGGTTTGCTCATTGCTTACCGTTACAATTGGGTGAAGAATACCAAAATACCCTGTTATTTTAGGATAAGTTGTCGTTTGTGAAAATGCTGCAATGCTGGTAAAAAATACAGTAGTTAAAATAATGTGTCTAAAAGGAATCATAATAGTTTTTGTTAGTCATACAAAACTATATAGACTTGGTAGAAATAAATAGAACGCTATTTACCTTTTGTATCTGGTTTACTTTTTATTGCATTTTTTCGATATGATGAAGGATTTTTCCCGGTATGCGATTTGAAGATTCTGGTAAAATGACTTTGGTCTGAAAAACCCGTCATGTATGCAATTTCGGTAAGGGTATAGGTGGAAGTCTGAATAAGATTAATCGCTTTTTCGATTCGTAATTTCCGAACATAGTCACCAAAATTAAGATCTTCAAAATATTTTGAAAATTCTCGCGATAAATAGGAAGGATTGATTTCCAAATCATTTGAAATTTTCTTCAGATCGAAAGCAAACTGAGTATCAATCTGATCCTGAATCATTTCTTTTAAATCCGTTACCCAGGCAGGCGTTTTTTTATTTGATTTTTTATCGGATAAAAACTTGTTGTAAACTTCATGAAGCAAGCTTTCAAAAGGACTGTTTTGCAAATGATTTTGTTTGTACAAATGGGTAGCCCAACTGTATAGCGCATCATAAATTATCATTCCACTTGCCAAAAGTTCTACATCATTGGTGATATTATGCGAAAGTCCCGCAGAAATAGCCCAAAGTCCGGCCGATTCTTTTGCAAGTTCATGCTGGTCGGTATCGGCGCCACGAACGATTTTTGCAAGAATTAAAATAGCAGGATCAGTAATTTTGTGCTTTTTTACGATGAAGTCAAAAGTACATTCCTCATTATAATGTGTATATTCTACATTCGGAATATCAAACGGGATCGCTTTTAATTCCTCGGCTTTAGCCAGAACTTCATTAAAAGGAACATAAATAAATTCGGCTTCGGGATCGACAAATTTCCTGATCAGCCATGGGCATGCAATTCTGTCAATTTTTGGTCTTTCCCGTGTAATCCACTTCATTTATGGGTCGTTTTTTTAAATTAATTTACATGACAGTCTGCAAAAAGCCTTATATTTTTTTTGGCCACAGATTTCACAGATTCCACAGATTACCACAATCGCTCCAACTATTAAAGAAATCTGTGGAATCTGTGGCTTTTTTTGAGTTTGGTATTAGTTCCGATAATTATATTAATTCATTCCCTCAATGATGTTTCTAACACCTCCAAAGCTTGTTTTTAATAATTCCCTAACCTGAAATTGCGTTTTATTACGTGTGATTGCATTCCATTCTTTAAAATCATAAATATGCACATTTTGCGCATACGGATTCGTAACAAAAGAAAGTCTTGAAATAGAATATTTATATGATTTTAGTTCGTGAGATACATGTCGGTTTGGCACGACAACCAATATGGTTTCCCATTTCAGGAAATCTTTTGGTATATCGGGTCTTTCTGTTAATCCAAGATGATCAAAAAAGGCAATTATTTTTTGATCATTTAACTTGTCCATTTCATTATCTATACGCTTGAGGGTGTTAAGAAGCGTATTTTCATCTTTAATAACACTCATAATTATATTTAGTTTATTGTTCATTTTAAGATAAAATTACACCAAAACAATAAGAATTGGCTAAGAACCACTGATAGAATGATTCTAAATTTTTAACGTCTAATTTTCAGGTATTATTGTCTTAGATAAAGATCAGATTTTGATAAAATACTATTATTTTAATCGGTTTAAAAGCAATAATTTTATCGCTATTTGCAAACAATTTTTGTTAACCGCTTTAGATATGAAAACTATTTTTCCGAAAAAGATTCTGTTTTATTTTATTCTTCTGACATCAATTTGTACTTCGGCACAAAATAAATCAGAAAGAGATTTGACTTTAATTGATAAAGAATGGCGATTTTCATTCGGACATCTTTATGATACTCAAAAAGATTTTGGTCATGCTGAAGGGTATTTTTCGTATTTAACAAAAACTGGTTTTGGAGATGGTCCGGCGGCCGCAGGTTTTGATGACCGCGCCTGGAGAAAATTAGATCTCCCGCATGATTGGGCTGTTGAACAATCGTTTAGCGAAAAAGCAAGTTATAGTCACGGATTTAAAACTGCCGGAAAAGGTTTTCCTGAAAAAAGTATTGGCTGGTATCGAAAAAAAATCAACATTCCTGAAAGTGATAAAGGCCGAATTATTTCCTTAAAATTTGATGGAGTTTTTAGAAATTCTAAAGTATTTTTCAACGGCTATTTCCTTGGAACAGAAGAAAGCGGTTATAATGGTTTTGAATATGATGTTTCGGCTTATGTGAATTATGGTGGAGAAAATACGATTGTCGTTCGTGTTGATGCGTCAATGGAAGAAGGTTGGTTTTACGAAGGTGCCGGAATTTATAGACACGTTTATTTGCAGAAAACAAGTCCGATTCATGTTGCCGAAAACGGAACTTATGTAACATCTGAAATTAAAGATAATAATGCTGAAATAAAAGCCGAAATTACTATCGAAAACAAAGGAAATTATAAAGGTTCAGTTGAAATTATTCAGACTATTATTGATACCAGCGGAAAACAAGTCGCGACTATTTCCGAAAACACAACAGCGCCGGAATTTTATAAGACTGCTGTTCATACTTTAAAATTAAATGTGAAAAATCCATTATTATGGGATATTGAATCACCTAATTTATATCGTTTAGTGACTCAAATTAAGCAGGAAGGAAAAGTAATAGATAGTTATGAAACTGCTTTCGGAATCAGAACTATTAAGTTTGATGCTGAGAAAGGCTTTTTTCTGAATGGAAAATCAGTAAAACTCAAAGGAACCAATAATCATCAGGATCACGCGGGAATCGGAACCGCTTTGCCGGATGAATTGCAGTATTATAGAATCAGAAAATTGAAGGAAATGGGCTCGAATGCGTATCGTTGCTCACACCATCCGCCAACTCCAGAATTATTGAAAGCTTGTGATGAGTTGGGAATGTTAGTCATTGATGAAACCCGATTGATGGGAATTAACAATTATCATTTGAATGATTTAAAACAAATGATCGAACGCGATCGCAATCATCCGAGTATTTTTTGCTGGTCGGTTGGAAATGAAGAATGGAATATTGAAGGCAATATTGTGGGTGAACGTGTTACCAATGTCATGCAGGACTTTACAAAAAGCATTGACGCTACAAGACCTGTAACGGTGGGAATTAGCAGTGGTTTTAGAAGCGGAATCTCGTCCGTTGTCGAAATTATGGGGTATAATTATTTAGGAAACGGTGATATCGACGCGCATAGAAATCAGTTCAAACAACAGCCCGGAATGGGAACGGAGGAAGGTTCAACTTTTGCAACGCGAGGTGTTTATTTTACAGATGATGTCAAACATTATCAAAGTGCTTACGACAAAAAACCGCGTCCGACTTTTTATAGTATCGAAGAAGGCTGGAAATTTTATGCTGATAGACCGTATTTGGCGGGAGTATTTTTCTGGACAGGTTTTGATTATCGCGGAGAACCAACACCGTACGGCTGGCCATCGGTGACGTCTTATTTTGGAATGATGGATGTTTGCGGTTTCCCGAAAGACAATGTATTTTATTTAAAATCGTGGTGGGGAACTGAGCCCGTTTTACATCTATTGCCGCATTGGAACTGGAGTGGGATGGAAGATAAGGAAATTGATGTTTGGGCGTATTCGAATTGCGATGAAGTCGAACTATTTCTGAATAAAAAGAGTCTCGGAAAAAAGAAAATGGCGCAAAACGGTCATTTGGAATGGAAAGTAAAATACGAACCAGGCACTTTGGAAGCGATTGGCTATAAAAACGGAAAAAAGATGCTGACCGAGGTTCAAAAAACAACCGGAAAACCCGAATCAGTAAAACTTTCACTTGACAAAGAAAATCCTTCGAATGCAAATGTAGTGGTGGTAACAGCTGAAGTAATGGATAAAAACGGTTTGCACATCCCAACCGCTGACAACGAAATAATGTTCACCATTAAAGGGGGAAAAATCCTTGGAGTTGGAAACGGAAATCCGACTTCATTGGAAAATGACAAATTTATTGACGTAATTGATCTTGTTGCTATCAATAAATTTGAAGAACAAAAGTTAATTACAGCCAATTTGCCTCAGGAATTGCCAATGTTTTCTGACACAGAGTGGAAAGAAGCTTTTAAAGACAGAGATTATAAAAATCAGGCACCGTCGTACGTTTATCGTGGCGAATTTGATTTGAAAAGTAATAATGCAAGCAATTCGGTTAATTTCTTTTATAAAAAAATAGGTATTGATGCTGTGGTTTTTATCAATGGAAATAAAGTTACTCCAAGTACCGAAGATCCTTTAAAATACGTTCTGAATTCAACTATTTTGAAGCAGGGAAAAAACACAATTCACATTATTGCAACACCATTGCAAAAAGAAAAAGACTGGGACGTAATGAATACTAATCCAGGTGTTATTCAGTTTGTTACCCCAGCAGAATCATGGAAGAGACAGCTTTTTAATGGCTATGCTCAAATCATTATCCAAAAGGAAGAAGGTGTAAAAGAAATTGTTTTATCCGCTTCAGCGAAAGGATTACGCACGGGAACACTAGTTGTAAAATAGTTTTGGTTTTCAGGTTTGCAGGTTGGAATAAGAAAAATTTAACCACAAAGGACACAAAGATTTTTATATTTTGAAGGTTTAAAAAACACAAAGTTCGCAAAGCTGGATTAACTCAAAGCTTTGTGAACTTTGTGTTTTCTAAATACACTCAATAAACAATAACTTACTGTTCTTTGTGGTAAAAAAAGTGAAACCTGAAACTTGAAACAAAAAAACCTGAAACAAATATTTTCTGTTTGAATTTCATAACTTTGCAAAATGAAAGAGCAATTAGATTTTCAGGCTTCAGAACTTGGTATAAACGATTTAAAGTTAAAAGGCTTTAAAGTTTACGAAGTAAATGGTGACGTAAGTAAAATTCCGACGTATAATCGCAGGGATTTTTACAAGATTTGCATCAATACAAGCCAAAGTCTCATACACTACGCAGATCGCGGTATTGAAGTCGACGGAACCATTTTGTTTTTTGGAAATCCACATATTCCATATTCATGGGATATTATTTCGCCTTCTTATGAAGGTTATGCCTGTGTTTTTACCGAAGATTTTCTGAAAGTAAATGACCGTTCTGAAAGTCTTCATGAATCTCCTTTATTTAAAATAGGCGGAACCCCAATTTTTTCGTTATCACCTGAACAAAAAGTATTTATAGATTCGCTTTTCAAAAAAATGATTGAAGAGCAGGAAACAGATTATGTGTTTAAAGATGATTTGATGCGCAATTACATCAACCTGATTTTGCATGAATCGATGAAAATGCAGCCTTCAGAAAATTTCTTTAAACATAAAAATGCTTCATCGAGAATTACCTCTTTGTTTTTGGAACTTCTGGAAAGACAATTTCCGGTAGAAACAAAAGATCAGCCTCTCGCCTTGAAAACCCCGCAAGATTACGCGCAAACCCTTGCCGTACACGTCAATCACCTCAATCGTTCTGTAAAAGAAGTTACAGGAAAATCTACCACAGCACATATAACAGAGAGAATTATCAGCGAAGCCAAAGCGTTATTGCAACATACAGATTGGAGTATTGCCGATATTGGATATTCGCTCGGATTTGAATATCCAAGCTATTTTAATAATTACTTTAAAAGACTCACCGGAACAATTCCGAAATCGTTAAGAATGTAAATTGTTTCATTTTCTTAATTTTTTGTTTGATTATCGTTATCTGTGTTCGTTTTTACAAAGTAAATTTGCACTGAAAATAATTAGTATTAATCATTTATTGGTTTTTTACAAACTAAATATCACTTCTAAAAGCGCATTCTAGCTTCCTGATTTAGTTTTAAAGCCGATCTAAAACAAATAATTATGGAAACTTCAGAAAATCAATTCAACAAAATTTTTCCGAAAGGTGATTTGGCTTCAACCGATTACTTTACTGGAAAAGCGTGGGTTAAAATGCTCGTTCCGAATGATCCGGTTCTTAATACTGCGGTTGGTAATGTGATTTTCGAACCCGGCGCTAGAAATAATTGGCACACACATCCCGGCGGACAAATTTTAATTGTAACTCATGGAACTGGTTATTATCAGGAAATTGGAAAACCAATTCAGCTGCTTCAAGTTGGAGATGTTGTTAATATTCCGCCTGACCTTAAACATTGGCACGGAGCTTCTCCCAACAGCGAATTCACTCATATTGCCATCAGTACCAATACAAACAAAGGTATAGTTGATTGGCTTGAACCTGTAACCGATGAGCAATACAATAGCTTTAAATAAACCAAACTCAAAAAATAAGTAATTATGTCGACAAATTATGCAACAGTTATCGAAGAAGGAAAAGTCCCTAGTACATATATGACAGGCGACGTTTCTTATAAAAAACAAACCAGTAATATTCATCCCGAAAATACTGTTATTAAAGAAGTTGTTTTTGAGCCTTATGCAAGAAGCAATTGGCACATTAACGCAAGCCTTCAGTTGCTTATTGCAAAAGAAGGCGTAGGTTATTATCAGGAAAAAGGAAGCGCAGTTCGTCTGATTCATAAAGACGAAGTGATTACAATTTTACCTGGAATTGAACATTGGTATGGCGCAACGCCTTTTAGAAAATTTTCCTATGTAGCTATTATTACTGAGATTGACAAGGGTCATGGCGTATGGCTTGACAGTGTTACGGATGAGGAATATCACAGTTTTGGGAGTTAAAGGAATTAGATAATTTGTCAATAAGATAATAAGATAATTAGATAATTAGATAATTAGATAATTAGATAATTAGATAATTAGATAATTAGATAATTCTGAACTTACATGACTACAATCTTGTTATACCGATCCTGGCAAACTTGAAACCTGAAACAAGGAAAACCTGAAACAAAAACAAAACTAAAAAAAACGATAAAATATTATGGAAACAAAAAACGTAAAAGCATTTGGTACAGAAGCTGCCGAAGCGCCGTTAAAACCGCTAGACATCAAACGTAGAGCCGTTCAGGCGCACGATGTCGAAATTGAGATTTTGTATTGTGGAATCTGTCACTCCGATTTGCATTCGGCCAGAAATGAATGGCACGGAACAATGTATCCTATCGTTCCGGGACATGAAATTGTTGGGCGCGTGGTCAAAGTGGGCGATCATGTTAAGAATTTTAAAGTAGGCGAGTTGGCAGGAGTAGGCTGTATGGTTGATTCTTGTCGCGAATGTGAACATTGCAAAAGCGATTTAGAGCAATTCTGCGATGACGGAAGTATCTTGACTTTCAATTCGCCGGATAAGCATTTAGGCGGACATACTTTTGGAGGTTATTCTCAAAGTATTGTTGTAGATGAGAATTATGTGCTGCATATTTCGGACAAATTAGACCTTGCCGGAGTAGCACCTTTACTTTGTGCTGGTATTACAACATATTCTCCGTTAAGACATTGGAAAGTGGGACCTGGTCAAAGAGTTGGTATTGTCGGCATTGGAGGTTTAGGACATATGGGAATCAAATTGGCAAAAGCAATGGGCGCTCATGTAGTTGTTTTTACTACTTCATTATCTAAAACCGAAGATGCAAAACGTTTAGGTGCCGATGAAGTTGTTTTATCTACAGATCCGAATCAAATGGCAAAACATGCCAGAAGTCTGCATTTTATTTTAGATTGCGTATCGGCAGAACACAGCATTGATTCGTATTTAAATTTACTTAAAGTAGACGGAAATCTTGTGTTGGTTGGCGCTCCAATGGATCCGCTTCCGGTAACGTCTTTCAGTTTGATTTTAGGAAGAAGAAGTTTTGCAGGATCTGCCATCGGTGGAATTGCAGAAACTCAGGAAATGCTTGATTTTTGCGCAGAACATAATATCACTGCAGATATTGAAGTAATTGGCGTAAACGAAGTAAATGACGCCTACGAAAGATTACTAAAAGGAGATATCAAGTATCGTTTTGTGATTGATATGGAGTCTTTGAAATAGGTCCACAGGCTCAGAGGTTCAAAGGGACAAAGGTTTTTTGAACTTTAAAAAGAGTTTACAAAAGAATAAAACCTCTGAACCTTTGCACCTTTGCAACTTTGTACCTCAAAAAGAAACCCCTCAAGCAATTCAACTCTTGAGGGGTTTTTAAAATAAATAATAACCAATTAAATTTATTTATTTTTTGTCCAGATTATGCTTTAGTAATTTGGCGTGTTCTAAATGCGCGGTCAATCCGGCAATATTATTAGAAGCCCAAAGTCTAACGTCTTCATCCTTCGCGTCATCAGCAGCTTTTTTTAATTTATCGATGGCTTTTTCGTGACCGTCGATCATTAAATCTGCGAATTTTTTATCAAAATCAAGTCCTGATTTTTCGTTTAGTTTATTGTATTCTTCTTGTCCGTCTTCAGTAAGAGAAGTTGGTAATGTAAAGTTTTTTGCTTTCGCTAAAGCACTTACTTCAGAAGCTGCTTTAGTATGCTCATCAACAAGCATTTTACCAAATTTTTTCACTTCTGGATTGGTACTTTTTGTTTGTGCCAATTTTCCGATTTCGATTTCTGCCAAATTGATTTCGGCTTGATCAACTAAGAATTCAGAATCATCTTTTTTATCGTCTATAGAGTCAAATTTTGCTTCATTAGCATCCTCTGCTACTTCTTTTGGATCTTCTTGTTTTGGTTCATTTTTGCAAGAATTCAAAAATATAATAATTAGTCCCGCACCTAAAATAACCTTTCCTGCTAATAGTAACTTTTTCATGATTTGTTTAGTTTTAAATGTTATGATGTAAAATTATTTAGATGACTGCAGAGTATATTACAGCATTTTTAAATAATGTTACAGGATTTAAAGATGCTGGTTTTTTACAATTAAACAGCGAGTACTAATACGTGTTTTATTCTTGTTATTCCGAAGAAAAACTGTTTTTTAAAATCTTACCAAATTGCGGTTTTCCGTAAGGAAATTATAATTTATAGAGTGAACTTTGAAAAACATAATTTAACTTAATTTAAATCGAAATGATTAATGTTGTTATATGGTTGATATCAACTATAGTTACTATCTTGGGCGGACTTTAATTCAACTTTATGAAAATATTAAAAATAGTCGCAGGCATTGCTTTACTGATTTTTGCCTTTGTATTATTCCTGGCAACCATAGCGGGTTTTATTAAATCATTACCACAAATCAGTAATGAACTTGCAAAATCGACATCAGCAGGCGGTGCCTATCTTTTTGGTTCTATGATTGTATTTGTCGGTGCATTGTTTTTAGTCTATTATACCGGAAAAAAAGGATTTCAATTACTAAAACCAAAACCTTTACCAGTTGATTCAATTGATGATATTGGAAAGTACGATAGTAATGAAAACAAATAAGGGTTCAAAATGGAAGTGAATTCAAAGTTTAGAAAATTATTTTGGGTTAGAATAGGCATTTGTTTTTTTGTTTTTATCCTCGGATTATTTTTGTGTATAAGGTATATCTTGCATAGTTCATCAATTATTAAAAATCCTGTATTGATTTTTTCTTTAGTGTTTTTTTTCTTTCTAATTTATATGACAATTGGCTTATTTTCAATCTTTAGAATAAATGTTACAGACAAAGGAATTGAAAAAACAGTATTACTTTCTGGAAAAAAAGAATTTATACCATTTGGAATTATTACTGGGTTAAAAAAACAAAAAATTAGGATGCGAAGAAAGTCAGGAGCTTTAACAGATGGTTATACGGTAACCATATTAAAACTACAAAATGGCAAAGAATTAGTGATTTCGCCAGATGATTTTGAAAATTATAAGAAATAATGTTCGAAATAAAAAGCCATTTAGAGTAATATAATTTACTTGTAAAAATTTAAAATCCCAACTCCAAAAAGAGCTGGGATTTTTTTATGCTCCAGACTTAGAGTTAATTATGAAAATATATCCAGTAATTGTATAACATAAAAAATTAGGTTTATTAAGAAATTTGAATTGTTATCTAAGAATAAAACGCCAATAAACCTAATTAACCATGAATGCAGCAGCCAAAACCGAAAAACTAATGAATCAGCTGATCAAAGCGCCTCATTTGGTGATTGATAAATTAGATTTAGTTTACATAAACAATCAGAAACTGCCCATAGAAAGATGTAAATGCGAAGAAGGTTTTATTTATAAAAAGAACGGACGCTGTATTAAACAAAAAAGCGAATTGAAACGTTTTAGCAGTTTGGTTTTACCGCCAGCCTGGCAAAATGTTCAAATTTCAGATTTGCCAAACGGACATTTACAGGCGGTGGGTTTAGATGATAAAAACAGAAAACAATACCGCTATCATCCAAAATGGAATCTGATTAGAAATCAGACTAAATTTTATAAAATAGCCGAATTCGGTACAAAATTACCGGCAATTAGAAAACAGGTTGATAAGGATTTGGAAAGAAAAGAATGGGGAAGAGAAAAAGTCGTGGCATTGGTTATTCGATTAATGGAAGAAACTCATATTAGAATTGGAAACGAAAAATACGCGAAAGACAATAAATCGTACGGACTTTCAACTTTGCGAAAACGCCACATCAACATCAATAAAAATTCCCTCCGATTTGAATTCATCGGAAAAAAAGGAAAACAGCATACCATAACAACCAGAAATAAACAATTGGTAAAATTAGTCAGCCGCTGTGAAGAAATTCCGGGCTGGGAAGTTTTTAAATATTATGATAAAAACGGTGAGAGAAAGGTTTTAGACAGTCATATGGTCAACGAATATTTACATACTATTTCTGGCGAATATTTTAGTGCCAAAGATTTCAGAACATGGGCAGCCTCGATTATATTTTTTGAAAGTTTAATGGAATTCGGAATTACATCTGACGAAAAAGAAATCAAGAAAAATATTTTATCCGCCTATGATATAACCGCCGAAGCATTAGGAAATACCAGAAATGTTTGCAAGAATTATTATGTGCATCCCTTATTGGTTTCTACGTATGAAGACGGTTCGATTCAGCACTATTTTGACAGAGTTAAGAAAAGCCGAAGCAATCAGCAGTATTTTTCACGAAGCGAAATTGCTTTTTCAGAATTAATTCAGAATTATCAAATCAATTTATTGTAAATCAGATTTGATAGCATTATAAATAAAATGTTTTGAGTTAATGCATCTCTTTTAAAAGCATGAAATTTGAGTAACAAACAATATATAATTAACTAAAAAATCAAGCTTATGTTACGTTGGACAGTCATTTTTATTATTCTAGCCATAGTGGCCGGAATATTTGGTTTTGGTGGTATAGCCGCCGGAGCAGCAGGAATAGCTAAAGTCTTATTCTTTATATTCATAGTACTATTTATCCTTTCGCTTATTAGCGGACGTAGAAGTATTTAGTCTATGTTTTTATAGCTCAGTAAATTAAATAACGAATTTAAAACGACACATTTATTTAGGTAAGTGTGTCGTTTATACTTTAAAAATAAAATAAATAGTATGGGAACACAAAGCGGTGCTTATCAGGATGTTTATATCAAAAGAGACAATGAAATGGTAAGTTTGAAAAATGATGTAACAGATTTTTGTGAAAAATATATAAAACCTGTTCATCCTGAAAATTGGGACTGGTCGGTTCGTGATTTCGAAAATCCTGAAAATGATCCGACAACAGAAGAGGCGAGAGCCATTGGCAATGTGGTTTATAATGATTTAATGAATAAAGAAACAGATGTTGATCTTTCGACAATGAATAATGTAGAAGCAATTAAAGCGTATTTGAATCCTGCAAGTAAACACGAGTCATTCAATATGGAAGAATTTGCTTTTGCTTTGAAAGTCGAACTCGAACACGGAAAAATAAAAGATGTGAATGTAACTAATAATCATCCATTTTTGACTGCGATGATCGCCTTAGCACACATGACCGAAAGTCTAACCTACTATAAAAGACTAAAAGTGATGGAAGCGGAAGGTGAAATTTATGAGATTCTGCGAAAAATTGAATCATCATCCCAAGGAAAAGAAGAATGGTATAAAGAATTAGGCAAAGCCGAACTTGAATTACAAGAAGCAAGAGCCGGACTAGCGCAACGTCTTGAAAAAATGGATGATATTCCGCCTTTAGAAAAAATTGGGGATTAATTTTTTTTGTCAATTTCGACTGAATGCTCATCGCCCTGTTTGTAGTAACTTACATCAATATCAAACACAAAAAAACCGTTAAGTTGCTTAACGGTTTTTTTATTCTAAAATCAATCAGTTTTAAAATTTTCTGGGATCTGTTGCAGGATAATCTTCTTCAGAATCTTCTTCTTCAACTTCATCTTCATTAAAGTCATCCTCGTCTTCGTCTTCGTCTTCGTCTTCATCAATTTCTTCCTCGTCATCCGGATCAATATCTTCTAAATCGTCAACTTCATTAAAGTCGTCTTCGATTGCTAAAACATCTGATGGATTATCAAGTTCGTCGTTCGGAACTTCAAGATCTGCATCTACAGCGTCATCATATAAATCATCGCTGTTATGTTTCAAGTCTTTTTCTGAGTGGAAATCATCATCTAAATCGTCAAGCTCACTATCGTCTTCGTCAACAATTTGATTGTCATCCGGGTTGACTTTATTTGGATCGTAACCATTTCTGATGGTATAACCGCGTTCCGCAATCTCTCTATTGTCATTATCAGACTCTTTCATGTCGTCGATATCATATAAATCTTCATTCATAAGATCATCTTTTCTATCGGCAAGACCTTGATGCTGATTTCTAAGATCGCTATCATTAAATATGCTGTTTTTTTGTGCTGTAGTATTCATGATGTATAATTTTATAAGATTAGTATAAGACAAATCTAGCCATGAACACCAAAGAAATTCTTATATGATTATAATGTCTAATTGTATAATTAGCAGGTGTTTAGAATAGAAATTAAACCAACAATCATATAACTAAAGCGGTCGGTATGCTGAGTAATTTTAAAAAATATTAATCACTAAAAAATAGTACCATGAAAACTACAGATAGTAAAAAAGAAACTACTTCTAAAACGGGAGTAAAAGCAGGAGTTACAAAGCCAAAGTCTGATGCAGCATCAGGATTAACTGAATTGTTCGAAGACGGACTTAAAGACATTTATTGGGCTGAAAAAGCGCTGACAAAAGCACTACCTAAAATGGCTATAAATGCGACCTCTAAAGAACTTGTAGAGGCGTTAAACAAGCATTTGACTGAAACAGAGGGTCAAATAAGCCGTTTAGAGCAAGTTTTTGAGCTTGCAGGACAAAAAGCAACAGCAAAAAAATGCGATGCAATGGCGGGCTTAATTGAAGAAGGAGACGGCATTCTGGAAGAAACTGAAATTGGCGTTGTTCGTGATGCCGGAATTATCGCGGCATGCCAGAAAATTGAGCACTATGAAATCGCCACTTACGGAACCCTAAGACAATTTGCCGAAACATTAGGTATGTCTGAAGCAGCCAGTCTATTGGAACAAACACTGGAAGAAGAAAAAGGTGCTGATGTAGCATTGACCATTGTTGCTGTAAACGCCGTAAATCTTGAAGCTGCCGAGGCAGACTAAAGAGAACTGAAAAATAAGATCTAAAGTGCAGTTGTAAAACTGCACTTTTTAGTTTATAATTTAAAAGCCATATTATGCCTGAAGGTCCCTCTATAGTGATATTAAAAGAAGAAGTGCAGCAATTTACCGGAAAAAAAATAGTGGAAGTTTCTGGAAATAGCTCTATTGATATTCAACGACTTAAAGATAAAACGATTCGGGAATTTAAAACCTGGGGGAAACACTTTTTAATATGTTTTGATGACTTTACTGTAAAGATTCACATGCTGATGTTCGGAACCTATCGCGTTAATGAGCGAAAGGAAACTAAGCCCAGACTAAGTATGGTTTTTTCTGACGGGGAAATTAATTTTTATACTTGCTCTATAAAAATTTTAGAAGGTGATATCAATACATATTACAATTGGAGTCAGGATGTTATGAACGTAAATTGGAATCCTTTAAACGCCAATCGAAGCCTAAATGAAATTCCGAATGAAATGATTTGCGATGCCATTTTAGATCAAAATATATTCGCCGGAGTAGGGAATATTATTAAAAATGAAGTTTTGTATCGATGCCGGATTCACCCTGAATCTCTGGTAGGTAAAATTCCGTTTGAAGATTTAAATGCAATTATAACGGAATGTTCGATTTATAGTTTCGAATTTTTATACTGGAAGAAAAAGTATGAATTAAAAAAACATTGGGAAGCATATACCAAAAAAGAATGTCTGCGTTGCAATTTACCGATGATAAGAAAGCACACAGGACGCAGAAATCGAAGAAGTTTTTTTTGTACTAATTGTCAAAAATTACATTTATGAAAAATGATATTCAAATAGGATGCTCAAGTTTTAATAACAGGTTTTGGAATGGAATTTTCTACCCTGACAATTTGTCTGCTAGTAAGTGGTTTGAGTTTTATTGCCAGCACTTTAGCACGTATGAGTTCAATGGAAGCTTTTATAGGTTTCCGACCGTTAAAGTATTTGAAAATTGGTATAATAAATCGCCTGAAGATTTTATTTTTTCGGTAAAAGCACCAAAAGAAATTACACATATCAGGAAATTTTTAAATTGCGAAGATTTAATTTCAGCCTTTTATGAGATTTGCAAATTGGGCTTTAAAGATAAGCTGGGAGCAATTCTATTCCAGTTTCCACCGAGTTATAAGTATAGCCCTGAAAACCTGGATTTGATTATTCAAAGTTTAAATCCGGATTTCAAAAATGTAATTGAGTTCAGACATGAAAGCTGGTGGATTCCGGAAGTTTGGAATGCCCTTTCAGCAAATAATATAACTTTTTGCAGTGTGAGTCATCCGCAATTACCACAAACAATTTTGACAAATTCCCCATTTGTTTATATTAGATTTCACGGAATTCCGAAGTTGTTTTATTCAGGTTACAGTACTGAACAATTACTTGATATAAAAGCTGCAATTAATTCAAAATCAGGATTTGTGTATTTTAATAATACCGCAAGCGAAGCGGGAATTTTGAATGCTCTTGAGTTTAATAGGCTAAATTAGTTTAACCGCAAAGCTCGCAAAGATTTTACGCAAAGAACACAAAGAAAAATTAATCTTTGCGAACCTGGCGGAAAATCTTTGCGAGCTTTGCGGTTAGATTCTACAACGTCAAAGTTCCTTCAATTCCATCGTCCATAGTTTTGCCGGTTACGAAGGCAGTCGCCATTTTTGCAATAGCAATCATTTTTCCGTGTTTGTTGTTCCAATAATAACCTTCTTCAGGTATTACTTGGATCACACTCAAATTCGGATCATCTACACCGCCCGGCATCCATACTTTTACAATCGGATCATATAATTCTTTAATGATTTCCTGATCGTATAAAACACGAGCTTTTCCGTGTAAGGTCAGGAATTTATCGTGTGGTGTCGCAAAGAAAATTTCAACCGTTGGGTTCAGGATAATTTCTGCGTTCTGACTGCTATTGGTATCAGATAAGAACCAAAGCTGTCCTAATTCATCAATTTTTTGAACAGACATTGGGCGCGATTGCAGTCTGTCTTCTTTATATGTGCAAAACATACATGTTTTTATCTCCTCAGCAAGCGATTTTATTTTATCGGCTGCCAGATTATCTGTAAGGTCTTTATGATCTCCCATGACTTTATATTTTTAAGTTTATAATTGAAAAACAAGACATAATATTCTCATTAGAAGAAAATTATATGATTGTTTTTGATGTAATTGTTTATCTGCATAAAGTTGGTTTTTTTACAGCAACATTAGCTTACACAATTCAATCTTAAAATTATGATATTTCAATCCGGGTAAAAATTAATCAGAATTTGTAATCAAATAGTTAAATCAGTAAATTTAATTATCTTTGATGAAAATTATTTTATTGCACCAAATACCATGACAGATTTAACGATATTTTATACGGATGATGATGATGACGATTTGAGCATTTTTGCCGATGCTGTAGAATCATTACCAGAAAAAATACAACTTAAAACTTATAATGGTGGAGATAAATTGCTAACGGCAATTTATAACCCGCCACCAATACCACATCTGATTTTTTTAGATTTGAACATGCCGGGTAAAAATGGTTTTGATGTTTTGGCAGAACTTAGAAGTTCAGAAAAAAAAGACATTCCAATTGTCATTTTTTCAACTTCAAATGAGCCGGGAATAATTGAAAGATGCCGTACGTTGGGAGCTAATTATTTCATCACCAAACCAGTTTTGATGAGTGATATTGTTAAATCTATTGAACACGCGTTAAGTATCGATTGGAAAAAATTTGTTCCTGATACTAAAAATTTTGTGTACAAGTACTGAATATAGAGGATTTAAATAATCATATAAAAACAGATAAGTCGCGTAAGGCTTATCTGTTTTTTTTTGCTTTATGAATGCGTTATTTGCTGATAGGAAATAAAAAAATTAACACATAGAGACATAGATTTTATCAAAAAAAGAATGCTAAAAAAGAAATATTTCTTCCACATAGCTATCTGTTTTTAAATAAGTGAAACGCCTCCTTTATCGCTTACAGAAGCTATGTTTCTATGTGTTAAATAATTGCACCCAGCGGTTTATTATAGTTCAGGTAAATAAACTTCAAATGTTGCACCTTTTCCTTTTTCGCTGTGTGCCGTAATCATACCTTTATGGTTTTCTACAATTTTCTTTACGATTGCCAGTCCTATTCCGGTGCCTGAAAATTCACTTTCAGTATTTAAGCGTTGAAAAACTTCAAAAATTCGTTCTTTATATTCATCTTCAAAACCAATTCCGTTGTCCGAAATGGTCATGTGATAGTATATTTTCTCCGGAAAATCTACCGGATTTTTCATATCTTTTCCTTTGATTCTGTTAGCTTGTACTTTAATGTACGGAGCTTCATCTTTTTTGTAGAACTTCAGTGAATTTCCAATTAAATTATGAAGTAACTGCCTAAACTGAAACGGAATAATAGTTGCTTCTCCCAGTGGTTCAAAGTCTATAACCGCATTTGTTTCCTCAATTCGTTCAGAAAAATCGCTTTTTACTTCTTCGGCAATTTCATCGAGATTTGATTTTACAAATACTCGGTCAGCAGAATTGGTTCTGGAGTAGGTAAGTAAATCCTGAATCAAAGTCTGCATTCTTTTTGCTGAAACTTCAATTCTGTTTAAATAGGTTTTGGCTTTCGCCGAAATATTTTGCTCATCCAAATCGGCCAAACGGCTCGCAAAAGTCTGAATTTTTCTAAGTGGTTCCTGCAAGTCATGGCTTGAAATATAAGCAAAGGACTGAAGCTCAATATTCATATTTATTAAATCCTTGTTTTTGAGTTCAAGTTGTGCTGTTCGCTCATAAACTTCTTTTTCAAGTTTGTCAGTAAAATTTTTCTGATCGTGAATATCAGTGCTGGTTCCTACCCACATTTGTATATTTCCTTCTTCATCTTTTTGGGCAATTGCACGGCTTAACTGCCATCTGTATTCACCATCGTAACGACGAAAACGGTGTTCGAGCAAAAAGTCATTACCGCTTTTAACAGCTTCCGTCCAGGATTTTATATTTGCCTCGCGATCGTCAGGATGCACGATTTGTAACCAGCCTTCTTTGTTAAGGTTTTCTTTGTTTATCCCCGAATAGGTGTAGACAGATTTATTGAAATAATTAAGATTTCCTAATGCATCACCCGTCCAGATGTGTTGCGGCATAGAGTCGGCGAGGAGTCTGAATTTTTCCTCGCTTTTCATCAGGATCTGCTGGCTGTTTTTTTCGTCTGTAATATCCATGATCGTACCAATCATTTGTATTGGATCATCGTTTTCATCAAAAAAAATTTTCCCGTGTGCCTTTATCCATGCAATAGAAGTATCGGGTTTAATGATTCGGGCTTCATATTTATAAATACTTGTTTTCAGAGCAGTTTTATAAGCTTTTTCTAAGATAGATAAATCATCAGGATGAATCTGCTGTACAATATCTGTTCTTTTTAGTTTTTTATTTTTTTTATGACCAAAAAGCTCCGGAAGATTCTCAGAATAAATTAAATCCTGAGTTGCAACGTCTAATTCCCATGTCACAATTTCGGCAATTTCAGCAGCCAAACGAGCTCTTTGTTCGGCATCTTCCAGTTTTTTACGAGCGGCAACTTTAGAGGTAACATCATTTACGGTAACCATGACACCGGCGGCTTTTCCATCTTTTTCAAAAAGAGGTGTATATTGATAGTCCAAATAAAACTTTTTAAGTTCACCTTCAATATCAACATAAGCTACTGCTTCATTTTCACGAATAATTTTGCCATTTGTCACAACATCATCAAGTAGTTCAGGATATTTTTGTTCTCGTAATTCAGGAAAAACTTCAATAATAGGTTTTCCAATAGTTTCCTGATCTGTTTTTTGCCATATATTTTTCATGGCATTATTTGACATTTCGATAGTTTGATTTTTTCCTCTAAAAATAGCCATGGCAATAGGAGATTCAACTACAATCTGACGGAAAGCTTTCTCACTTTCAGCAAGAAGATGTCTGGCTGTTACAGCCTCTGTAACCTCATAAGAAACGATAATAATTCCCGATAACGTATTGTTTTCATCTCGCAGCGGATGAAAAACAAAATTAAAATAACATAACTCTTCCTTTCCGTAACGGTTCAGTGTTACCGAAAGTTCATCTGTATAATAAGGCTTTCCGGTTTCATAAACTTTTGAAAGTAAAGGGTACATAGTGTCTTTGGCTTCCGGCAATGACTTAAACATAGGATGTCCTAAAATGTCATTTTCCTGTTTATCCGTTATTTGCAAATAAGTGGGGTTCGCCATTTCTATAATCAGATCTTCACCTTTTAAAATTGCGATGCCCACGGGAGCCTGTTTTACTATATTTCGGAATCGTTTTTCACTTTCTTCAATGGTATTTCTTGCAATTACCTGTGCCGTAACATTATTGGCAACAGCTACGATACCAGAAATTGTACCGTCAGGTTCTTTTAAAGCTTCGTAAAAGAAATTCACATAAACATCTTCAATCTTACCATCACGTGGTAATTTTACAAGTCTTTCATGCGCTTCAAATTTTTCGCCAGTTTGATAAACATTGTCAAGAACAATTTCTAAGCCTTGACCTTTAATCTCTGGCAAGGCTTCAAAAATGGGCTTATTATGAACTTCAATATTTTTTCGCCCCCATAGTTCGAGCATTAGGTCATTGGCAATTTCAACCACAAATTCCGGTCCTCTGAAAACACACATAGCACTAGGTGTCTGTAAAATGTTGTTAAGATAACGGGTATTGCTTTCTTCCAATTTTTTTACCATTTTTACTTTCTCGGTCGTTTCATTACAAATAACTAAAACGCCTGCAGTATTTCCGGTTTCATCGTTTACCGGACTATAACTAAATGTCCAGTAAACATCTTCCATCTTTCCGTTGCGGTATATTGGGAGAAATTGGTCTTCGTGCCAGGTTGCTTCGCCTTCGGTAAGTACCTGATCGATTAAAGGTTTTATAAAATCCCAGATTTCCGGCCAGTAATCGGCAGCTTTTTCGCCTAAGATGAAAGGATGTTTTCCGTTCATTCCGAGGCTTGGACGATATGCATCATTATAAAAGCAAATATGTTCCGGTCCCCAAAATAAAAACATTGGGAATTTTGAGTTTAAAAGAATTCCTAAAGTGGTACGTAGGCTCTGTGGCCACGATTCTACGGCACCAACTGAAGTTTTACTCCAGTCTTTGGCGCGTGTAAGCGCGCCCATTTCGCCACCGTTCGCCAGAAAATCCTGAGTTGCCTTGGTCATTAAAATGTTGGTTTAACTTGTAAAGAATTATATAATTTAGATAAACGTTCTCTAAAATAATTTATAGAACAGCTAAAATTAAGAAAATAATTATTGATTTGATTCCCTTTTATTAATTGAGGTAAGATTAAAATCTATTGAGTTAATTTTATTTGATATCAATTATGAAATTTGATTAAATATAGATTACAATCAATCTGCTTAAAATTCAAGCCATGAAAAAAGAACAAAAACACGAAACCGATTATATCAGAAAATATCAGGAAGAAGGTTATACCGCAAATTTTTTGTTTGACGGAGGTGCCCTGTTAGATTCAGAGACAAAATATGCTTATACACCAGAGGAAATATTTATTGTGGCACATCATCGTTACGAAGGAATGAGCGATCCTGATGATATGTCTATTTTATACATAATAGAAACTGCTGATAAAAAGAAAGGAACTCATTTGTTAGGATATGGCCCCACAGCGGATTTAGAAGAGGCCGAATTCTTCAAGGACATTCCGGAAGAGAATTATTCTACTAATGCAGACATTCATAAACTTACGTAAGATAATTTTAGTAGGTATTTTTATTTTGCTGAGAAGCAGCTGTCTTCGGATTTTTTCCGTTGGCAGCTGTTTTTTTTATAGGTTCAAAGGGGCAGAGGCACAAAGGTGCAAAGGTTTTATAGGATTGTGTTGAATTTGCCGTTTGTTTTTTATAGACTTTAAAAACTCTTATTCTGCATCTATAGACAACTAGAAAAAACTCTGAGCTTTGCACTTTGACTTTTTAAACCTTTTTTCCAAAGCAAATAAACCTTTGCACCTTTGCACCTCTGAGCCTTTGCACCTCTCTTCTAGTAATTATGAAAATTCTCTCCGAAATTGTATAATAAATTGATTGGCAATATGTACGAAATTTGAAATATCAAAATACGGGATAAAAACCTTAAATGGAATTTGTACGTAAATAAGTACTAACCAGTTTATTTAACGAAAACCAAAAATGAAAAAACTATACTTAAATACAGGAGGATTTAATGCTATTTTTAATGACCTTAAAGATAGTTTTGATGGTGAATTAGAAATAAATAATAACGAATACAGATTACATGTAAAATCAAAATGGGCAAAGGGTACCATTACTGCTGTACGTTTTGAAAAAGAAATGTCCTATTTAAATTTTAATCTTGTATTTAATTCTGAGGTCACTTTAAGTATAGAATCGCTTCAAACTTCGCCTGTGTTCTTTGCTTATTGCGAAAGAGGAACGCTAACGCATAGTTTTGGAGCAAATGGAGAAAGAAAACACGTTAAAGAACAGCAGACAGCTATTCTTCATAATACTTCTGTAATTAATACGGTATTGTTTTTTGAGAGTCATAAACAAATTCAGTTTTCATTAATCGGAATGCCAACAGCTGTTTCTGTTAATGAAGATAATCTGGAATTGGTTTCTCAAATTAAAAAAAGGTTCACAACAGAGTCCGGGCAGTATTTATACATCGGATCTAAGAATCAAAAAATAACTGAAAAGTTGACTGAACTTAAAAGAATCCCGCAAAAAGGAATCGTTAAAAGTTTGCTTCAAAAAAGTATTTTAAACAGTATTATAGAGATGGAGGTAGCTCAACATAGTTACAATTATATGAAAACTTTTGAGCCAATATTAAATTTGGCCACAGAAATAAAGAGAATTTCGAATATCAATATCGCAGATGTCATTATTGCTGCAGGATTAGCAAGCCGAAACTATCTGCCACGTATTTTCAAAGAGAAATACCACTTAACATACAAGCCATACAATCAAAAATTAGCTAGCTGATAAGCATTATATATTGTCGATACATTCGATCTTACGAAAAAAACAGCTTTTGTAAAAGCTGTTTTTTTATTTTGAGGTACTATCTAAGGTGCTGCGGTACTAAGGTGCTAAGGCACTGAGATTTTATGTAGAGGACAGCTTAGAAATCCCGATAGGTTTTATCCCGAAGTCTCAGGATTGCCGGGTTTGCAAAATGGTAAAAAAAACTTAGAACCTTAGTGCCTTAGAACCTCAGTACCTCAGTACCTATTTTTTAAGACTCTTTCTCATAATAAATGATAAAATAAACCATCACCAGATTCAGGCATAAAGAGATGCTATTGGTTATGATAATGGGTAAATCATTTTTGAGAATGCCGTAGATAATCCACACCAAAATACCGAAGGTTAGAATACTGAAAGTTTTAAGCGAGATCGCCTTAACTTTCTTGGTTTTGTAAACTTTCAGAATCTGCGGAATTACAGAAATAGTAACACAAGTTCCTGCGAAAAGACCGATAAGGTTTGTAAAATCCATGGCTTAATTTTTTTAATCACGCAATCCCAAAGCCTCGGGAGCAGAAGCGTAAAGTTTTTTCTAATAAGAATAACAAATAAAGGACTATAGGTTCTAAAATTTTGCGACTTTGCGACTTAGCGTGAGGCTCCCCAGTAATTTAAAAGCCTTTGAACCTTTGCACCTTTTACTAAGAACCAACCTGTTCCCCTCCATTAATATGTATAAATTGCCCGGTAATGTAACTGCTGTCTTCACAGGCCAGGAACACATAAGCAGGCGCCACTTCTGAGGGTTGTCCGGCTCTTTCCATTGGATTGTCTTTTCCAAAATCGGATAATTTATCGAAGCTCGCTACGATTAAAGGTGTCCAGATCGGTCCGGGAGCAACTCCGTTGACGCGTATTTTCTTTTTCGCCAGCATCGTCGATAACGACCTCGTAAAACTTACTATCGCACCTTTAGTACTCGCATAATCAGCCAGATGTTCGCTGCCACGATAGGCTGTAACCGAGCTGGTATTGATAATCGTATCGCCTTCTTTTAAAAAAGGTATTGCCTCTTTAGTAATGTAGAAGTACGGATAAATATTAGTTTCGAAAGTTTTATGCAACTGTGTTGCGGTTATTTTTTCTAATTCATTTTGAGGAAATTGTGTAGCGGCATTATTCACTACAATATTGATTTTCTTAAATGTCGCATGGCATTTTTTTACAGCACTTTTGCAAAACTTCTCCTCTTTTAAATCCCCGCTAATCAGCAAACATTGCTGACCTTCTTTTTCGATTAGTGCTTTTGTTTCAAGCGCATCTTTATCTTCTTTAAGATAAACAATTGCAATATTGGCGCCTTCTCGGGCAAAATGTACGGCTACACTTCGGCCAATACCGCTGTCGCCGCCGGTTATAAAAGCAACTTTACCAAGTAATTTACCGCTTCCAACGTAATTTTCCCTAATAATTTCCGGTTCCGGATGCATTAAATGTTCGTTACCTGGAAGGTTTTGTTTTTGTTCGGGAAAGGTTTTTATCTTTTTCATAACTTGTAATTTTGAGCCATTATTCTGACTCTAAAGTATCAGTTTTAATGATAAGGTATTGACTGAATAGAATTTAAGATTATCTCAAAAAAAATATTTTATAAAATTTTCATTTCAGTTCACAAATTCAACATGGGAATTATGTAACTAATTTCCTCTTCAATAAAATGGCTTCCTTTCAATTTTTTATAAATTTGGGAGTTGCACTGAAACGAGTCAATCAACGTTTGGTGCTTTCAAAAACAACAAATATTTATCTGAATCGAATTTTAAACTAACATTCCAATTCATAACGCTTTACCCAAAACAGCATGGTATTAATTGTAGACGATATAAGAGCAAACATAATTGCCTTAAAAAAGACATTAGAGTTGCACGATATCGATGTTGACACTGCTGAATCCGGTGAGGAAGCCCTGAAAAAAATCCTCAAGACCAACTATTGTCTTATTATTATGGATGTTCAGATGCCCGGACTCGACGGTTTTGAAGTTGTCAAAATTCTTTCAGGAAACAAGCGCACTAAAGACATTCCGGTTATATTTCTTTCAGCTTTAAATATCGAAAAGAAATACATTTTTAAAGGTTACGAAACTGGTGCTGTCGAATATATTACAAAACCTGTTGATTCTGATTTACTGATTCTGAAAGTAAAGACATTCATTAAAATTTACGAACAGCAAAATGAATTGAAGGGAATGAAAGATCTTCTTTCCAAAGAAATAAAAATCAGGAAAGAGGCTCAGGATAACCTTGAAATTAAAATTGCAGAAAGAACCAAAGAATTGGTTTTAAAAAATGAAGAACTGGAACTTAGAAACCACGAATTGCAGCAATTTTCATGGGTAGTTTCTCATGATTTGAATGAACCCATCCGAAAAATCCAAATCTTTATAAAAATTATCAAAGAGCTTTATTTGACATCTGATGAAAAAGCTATCGATTATGTAGATCGTACGATTAAATCGGCAGAAAGAATGCAGACGTTAATTACAGATTTGCTGGCCTATTCAAGATTGTCCTCCCAGGTAAAGCCTGAAACTACTGACTTAAATGTGGTTTTACAAGAAGTGCTTTCGGATTTTGATTATTTAATCGAAAGAAAAAATGCTACCATTAAAACTACCGAACTTCCAACAATTGATAGTATACCGAGTCAGTTACGTCAGGTTTTTCAGAATTTGATCGGAAACGCACTTAAATTCTCTCAAAACACTGATAATCCGGTAATTGAAATTACTTCTGAAATTATTGCCGACAAATCCTTTGACAGCCCGGCTGCTCCCGAGGGCAAATTCTGCAGAATCATCGTAAAAGATAACGGAATTGGTTTTGACGAAATTTATCTGGACCGAATATTTATCATTTTCCAGAGTTTAAATGACCGACAGAAATATGAAGGAACCGGAATCGGACTCGCAATTGCCAAAAAAATTATCGAAAAACACAACGGCTTGATAACAGCCAGAAGTAAAGTAGGAGAGGGCGCGAGTTTTATCATAATCCTTCCTCTACAATATGAATAAGAAACTTGATAAAAAAAGATATGCCACAGATTAAAAGATTTTCACTGATTAAAGATTAATAATCATTTTAAATCTTTTAATCTGTGGCAGAAAAAAATATTCGCTTAATGAAGTATAATATAATTTTAAATTTTAAAAATGAAGAACAACTTTAAACGGAATTTATTAATCAGTTCATTAGTTTCCTTGTTGGTATTAATGATCAGTTCGATCGCGTCTTTTTTTAGTATAAAAAGTCTGCTAAATAGTAATTTTTGGGTAAATCATACGCAGGAAGTAATTTATAATCTGAATGAAGGTTCAGCTTTACTTACCGAAGCACAAACCAGCATGCGTGGTTATTTGATTACCGGAGATGAACAATTTGTTGAACGATATAGCGATTCTGAAAAAAAGTCTAATGAATATTTTGAAAAATTAGAAGATCTTACTGTTGATAATCCACTGCAGCAAAAGCAATTGAAGCAGTTAAAAGTTCTTAGAGCGAATTTTTTTAAATATCTGAACAATCAGATTGTAAAAAAACGACTAGGAAAAAATATAGTGGTTTTCGACCTGAATGAAGGCCGATTAATGATGAATGAACTACGTGTGCGTGTTAAAAAAATTGAAAATGCAGAACAATATCTTTTAAAAGAGCGCAGAGAAAATTCTGAGCAATATGGTAATTACAGTACTATTCTAATTATTGTAGCTTTCATAATTGCATTTGTTATTTCAATTGTCTTTTTATTGAGAATTCTAAAAGATTATAGTGAGCGTTTAGAGCTTCAAAAAGAATTAGAAAAGAAAGATAGGGAAACGGCGGAGAGAATCGAGGCGATCAGTATGATTGCAAGTAATATTTCAAGCGGAAACTATGACATTCGTGTAGATAATATTAAGTCTGATGCTCTTGGAAATGTAGGTGAATCATTAAATAATATGGGAGTTGCCCTGAAAAATTCTTTCGAATTGTTATCTCAAAAAGAATGGATGCAAACAGGTGTTGCCAGTCTTAATAACGTTATGTTAGGTGATAAAACACTGCAGAAATTAGCAAAAGATGTTATAGAATTCTTATGCAATTATACCAACAGCAGCGCGGGAGTTTTGTATGTTCTCGAAGATAGTGAACTTTATGTTGCAGGAGGATACAGCTACATTCCAAGTAAAAATAGAGAGCGTATTCAAAAAGGAGAAGGATTAATTGGCCAGGCTATTGTTTCTGGAAAATTATTAGAATTAAAAACCCTATCGCCGGATGATATTCATATTAATTATGCGTTGGGGCAAATCAAACCTACTCATATTGTGGCTGTTCCTTTGATGGACACCCGAACTGAAGGTGCTGTAGAATTAGCAAGTACGTACGGATTCTCGGACCTTCATTTAGAATTTTTGAGAACCGTGGCAAATAATATTGGTATTGCAATTAAGTCGACTCAAAACAGAAAAAGAGTGATGGAATTGCTGGAAGAAACCAAATCACAATCAGAAGAACTACAGGTACAGCACAGTGAATTAGAAGCTATAAATGCCGAATTAGAAGCGCAAACAGAAAAATTACAGGCATCAGAAGAAGAATTGCGTGTACAACAGGAAGAATTGGAACAAACCAATGAGGAGCTTTCTGAAAGAAGTGTTTTATTGGAAGAAAAAAACAATGAAATCCAGAAAAAATCAGAGGCTTTAGAATTAACCACGCGCTATAAGTCTGAATTTCTGGCTAATATGTCGCACGAATTAAGAACGCCGCTGAACTCTATTTTGCTTTTAAGCCGATTATTATCTGAAAACAATAATAATAGTATGGTTGCCGAGGAAATAGAATTTGCAAAAGTAATTCAGAGTTCTGGTAATAGTTTATTAGGTTTGATTGATGAAATTTTGGATTTATCTAAAATCGAAGCCGGAAAAATGGAATTGGAGTTTTTAGATGTTTCGACCAAAGAAATCACGGATAATTTGTGGAATCTCTTCAATATGGTAGCGAAAGAAAAAGGAATCACTTTTGAAATCCTTTCTAAAGAGGCGCCAATTGTCATCAAAACAGACAAAATGCGTTTGGAACAAATTCTGAAAAACCTTATTTCGAACGCTATTAAATTCACAGAAAAAGGAAAAGTTACCCTTGAAATTAAAATCAATACTGACGACGATAAAATCATTTGCTTTATTGTAAAAGATACCGGAATCGGAATTCCGTTAGAAAAACAACCGCTTATTTTTGAAGCTTTCCAGCAAGCCGATGGCTCAACAAAACGAAAATACGGAGGAACAGGTTTAGGATTGTCAATCAGTAGAGAATTGGCAAAATTGCTTCGCGGAGAAATTATTCTGAACAGTAAAGAAAAGGAGGGAAGTACGTTTACTTTATGCCTTCCGGTTTTTGGATCTGGAATCCAGAAAGCTAATGTAGAAAAAATACCACCTACCGAATTTACAGAAGTGATTGAAGATGAAAAGCTTCCGGTGAAAAATAAATACCTGAGCACGATTATTCCTGATGAAATTGATGATGACAGAGATTTAATTAATGAAGGAGACAAAGTGATTTTGATCGTAGAAGACGATATTAATTTTGCAAAATCACTTTTGGCGTTTACCAGAAATAAAGGATATAAGGGAATTGTTTCTGTAAGAGGGGATTACGCCTTGAACTTTGCCTTGCTTTATAATCCGGTTGGTGTTTTATTGGATATCGAACTTCCAATTAAAAGCGGTTGGGAAGTTTTAGAAGAACTAAAAAATCATTCGGCCACTAAACATATTCCGGTTCATATTATGTCTTCTCATAAATTGAAACAGGAAAGTTTATTAAAAGGAGCGGTAGATTTCCTGGATAAACCAGTTGCTTTCGATAAAATTCCGGATGTGTTTTTACGAATCGAACATATCATTAATAAAGAAGCTCAAAAAGTTTTAATTATTGAAGACAATCCGAAGCACGCAAAAGCATTGGCATTTTTCCTGGAGACTTATAATATCAATTCTGAAATAAAAAGTGACGTTTCTGAAGGGTTGCAAGTGCTTACAAAATCAGAAATAGACTGTGTTATTTTAGATATGGGAATTCCGGACAAACATGCCTATCAGATTTTGGATGGTGTCAAGAAAAATCCAGGATTGGAAAATCTGCCGGTAATTGTTTTTACAGGAAAAAGTTTATCGATCAAAGAAGAAGTTAAAATTAAAAAATACGCCGATTCTATTATTGTGAAAACAGCACATTCCTATCAAAGAATGCTTGATGAAGTATCATTATTTCTTCATTTGGTGGAAGATAAAAAAGAAGGAAAAGATAAAAAAGAAAGCCATAAAAAGCTAAATTTACTGAACAATATCCTTTTCGAAAAAAAGGTATTGATTGTAGATGATGACGTTCGAAATATCTATTCGCTGACGAAGGCTTTAGAAGTTTTTAAAATGAATGTAATCACTGCTTTTGATGGTAAGGAGGCTATCAAAATTTTAAATGAGCATACAGATACTGATATTGTTTTATTAGATATGATGATGCCGAATATGGATGGTTATGAAACGGCTGAAAAAATACGTGCAAATCCTAAATTCCTGAATTTACCATTGATTGCCGTGACGGCAAAAGCCATGACAGGTGACAGGGAAAAATGTATCAAAGCCGGAGCATCAGATTATATTACAAAACCAGTAGATATTGACCAGCTGCTTTCGTTATTGCGAGTTTGGCTTTATGATAAAATATAAATACTAAAAAAATATAAGCCACAGATTTCACAGGTTAATACATTGAAAATTCTTTTGAATCTGTGAAATCTGTGGCAAAAAACAAATAAACTTAATTTAAAAAGTGGACCAATATGGCTAAAAAAAGACTCTTAATTATTGATGATGATTCTAGAAATATTTTTGCTTTAGAAAATACTTTACGTGCCAGATCATTCGATTGTTTGTCTTGCCTGAGTGCAGAAGAAGCTTTGAAGTTATTAGAATCAGATGAGCGCATCGATGCCGTTTTAATCGACATGATGATGCCTGAAATGGATGGTTATGATGCCATTCCGTTAATAAAAAAGATTCCGTCAAGAGAATCAACGTATATTATTGCCGTCACGGCGCAGGCTATGACAGGGGATAAGGAAAAATGTTTGGAGGCTGGTGCAGATGATTACATCTCAAAACCGATTGATGTGGATAAATTACTGCTTGTCTTGAGCAAAATTTAAATGGAATATGATTGAGGATATCGAATTAGAAACGCTTATTAATGATGTTTATGAATATTACGGTTTTGACTTTGGGAGCTATTCCAGGGCTTCGTTAAAAAGGCGTGTTAACAGAATATATCATTTAGATGGGTTTACCCATTTTCATGAATTTCTTTCAAAAGTTCGATACGATCCGGAATATTATAAAAGAATGGTCGACGAAATTACGGTAAATGTTACAGAGATGTTTCGTGACCCCGCGTTTTACCGTGTGGTCAGAAATGAGATTTTGCCATTATTGGGAACCAAACCTTTTATACGATTATGGCACGCCGGCTGTTCGACTGGCGAAGAAGTATATTCGATGGCGATAATGCTGAAAGAAGCCGGTTTGCTGCATAAATCCTTAATTTATGCAACAGACATCAATGCGACCGTTTTGGAAACTGCGAAAAAAGGAATTTTTCCTTTACGCATGATGAAAGAATATTCAGAGAATTATCGGGATGCCGGTGGTCAGGAAGATTTTTCAAATTATTATATAGCGAATTATGGAATCGCCAAGTTTAATGAGGAATTAGCTGAGAAGATGGTTTTTTCACAGCATAATTTAGTTTCAGATACTTCATTTAATGAATTTGATTTTATTTTATGCCGAAACGTTTTGATTTATTTTGATAATAATTTGCAGAAGCGCGTCATTAATTTATTTGATGAAAGTTTGGCAACATTAGGTTTTTTAGCCTTAGGAACTAAAGAAACTATAAAATATTCTATAGGTCCAAACAAATACAAACAGTTGGATAAAGAAAAAATATGGAGGAAAGTAAAATAATATCAAACTGTAAAGTCGTTATTATTGGAGGATCTGCAGGGAGCTTAAATGCCTTAATGCAGGTTTTGCCGGAACTTCCAAAATTAAATGATTTTGCAATTGTGATTGTATTGCATCGCAAAAGAACAGACGATCAGACTTTAGAAGAGTTAATCCGATTAAAATCTCGTATTGAAGTAAGGTCTGTAGAAGATAAAACAGCACTTTTGCCCGGTTTTATTTATGTTGCACCGTCTAATTATCATTTATTGTTTGAAAAAGACGATCATTTGGCTTTAGACACTTCTGAAAAAATAAACTACAGCCGGCCAAGTATTGATGTTTCTTTTGAATCGGCGGCAGAAATTTACGGATCTTCCTTAGTCGGAATTTTATTATCTGGCTCAAATTCTGACGGAACGCAAGGTTTAAAAGCCATTCGCAATGCTGGCGGAACAATTGTTGTTCAAAATCCGCTTTCAGCAGACATGCCTTTTATGCCCAATAATGCAATTTTATATGCAGACCCTGATTTTATTTTAGATATGCAGCAAATTTTGCAGTTAATCGTTTTCATAAATAGCTAAGGATTTACTTTTCTGGTTTCGGCATTTCGTCTGCAGGAAGAATTACCTTATTTAATTCTGCTTCTTTTTCTGCTTTCTTTTTGGCTGCTTTTCCACGACCAATTGGCAGTCCTGCCGTAACATACAAAACTCTGTTGTATTGCTCCGGACCGTCTCCTTTCATTACGGTTACTAATCCGTAATAATATTGCACGGTCATATTCAAACCATTTCCAACATTCATATGATATCCGGCACCAAGAGCAATTCCGGCATCAATCACATGAATCTGATCCCTGATATTATGTTTATATTCAACTTCATCTCCACCATAGTCTTTTCGAAATTTATCAAAAGCCTTGGCCAGCAAACCAAATTGCGGGCCAGTCTTTAGATATATATTATTTTTGAATTGGTATTTAATTAAAATCGGGACATTAAAATAGCGTATTTCGCGATCGACACGTCCTCCGGCAAAAGTATTGTCCAGATTGGCATCACCTAAAGAATATACAGGCATGCCGTGCGCACCCATTGGCGATTTTACGATAACACCGGTATTGATCATCCATGCCGGATTTTTTTTAGATCTTATATCGAAATAAAAACCAAGGTTAAAACCTACTTCCGGAGCAGAGGTTTCCATATTAGAAATCGTCGAAAAATTGATACCGCCATCTAAACCAAATTCTAAAAATGGAGAATTTAATTTGTCACCAAAAAGCAAGGAAATTAAAACTTGTGATTGTGCTGATGTAATACAAAAGAAAGTGATAAGTAATAATAACCCTTTTTTCATAATTGACGAATTAAAGTCCAAAACGATACTGAAGACTGCCTAAGGCTTGAGTACGAGTGCCCAGGAAACCAACTTCAGCGCGAAACATTACGTGTCTGCTAAATTGATATTGAGATCCAATAATAAAATTCCACATGTCTTTTGGTCTTTTTTGCAGTGAATATTGCACAGATGAAGATTCGGCTGTACTAAGTGCCCCATCCAAAGAAGTCAAAATTTCACTTGCTTTTGTAAGTGCTCTGTCAGCAGTATTATGTTTGGCAATATTTACCGGATTGGCTTGTTGAGCCGGCGGTAAGCTATTCCACCAATTATCAACTTTAGTTTGGTTTTCTTGGATTTTGGCAAAACCACTGTCTACTTTTGCCTGAGCATTTGTTAAATCTATAAAATCAGACAGAGGCAAATCTCCATTAGTATCACCATTTATATGCACTCTAAAAGCACCCACCCATACAGCAACATTTGTGTCGGGTTTAGGTAATTTAAAGGTTTTTCCTAATCTTGGTCCAAAAACATAAGAGAAAGCGGGTTTGTCAAGAGAACTAATATCAGTCCAGGCCATATTCATATCAAGGGCTAACCAACCTCCTCCAATACCAATTGTTGGCGTCATACCAATACCAAAAGTAGTTGCATCAAAATTAGCTTTGGTGCTAAAACTCGTAATTTGTGACCAGTTATTATCGGCATCCGGAATCCAGACTCCGGCATTAATTTTAGTGGCTGTTTTAGCTTTTCCAAAAATCCCATAAATGTTTAAGAAAGGAAGCAGCCAAATATCAGGTCTGATTGTTAAGGCACCGGCTTCTACTGTAGATTTATCAAAACGTATAATCTCATCTAAATTATGTAGGGGGCCATGGTTAAAACCAACTTCCAGATTACTAATTACAATTTCAGATTCCTGCCAAAAATAATTAACCGAAACACCAGCAGAATAGGGTAGTTTATATCCTTTTTGAGCAACTTTTTCTCCCCAGATAGGTAAAATATAGGGGTATTTTTCAGTGGCTAAACTGTCTTTAAGCTGCTCATTTTTTTTACCAACTATTTTGTCGGTGTAAACTTGTCCAAACATTTGGATGCTAAAGAATAACAAGGAGGCGGATATTAGCGTATTAAATTTCATTGATTTAAGTATTAAATGTTAATTAATTGAACTGCGAAAAATAAATAGGTACTAAATTGTATTCTGAAAAGGTTTTATTTATGTTTTATAATAGGATGAACTTTAAACGTTTGTAAAATGTGAATTTGAATAATATGTTAATTATTGTTAAAGTTAAATAAATTTTCTTACCGCGTATAATTTTTTTTAAGAATCTAATGCTTAATTTTTAAACCCTTTATTGTTTTGAAAAAATCTTTCTGAAAGCCATTTCTTAAATGATTAGATTTTTCAAAAATTAAATATTATTTTTACAAGTATGAAATGGTTAGCTATCATATTGTCAATTTACTTAATTGCACTTTCAAATATGCCTTGCGCAGATATGGAAGTAGGTAGTGCTGCGCATAAAACTGCTCAATTTTCATCGGAAGCCAATCATTCACATGACAAAAGCAACGATTTATGCTCGCCATTTTGCGCTTGTAATTGTTGTGGAGCTCAGGTTTTGAGTTATGAATCTGTTCCGCTTTTTGATTTTCCTGCAGATTACTCCGTTATCACAAAACAATTACCAAATTACACCTCAGTTTTTGCTTCTAATTTCTACGGAAGTATTTGGCAGCCCCCTCAAATATCGTAATGATTCCCTCCCGATAGCTCAATGTCATTAAGTTAAGGATTAAATGATATGCTGATTGCTGATTTTTGACTAACGATTTTTGATTTCAGATTTACCAGTCCTTGTAAAATAGACAATCAAATATTTAGTAACAATAAATCAAAAATTGTTAATTGTTAATCCTCAATCTAAAATCTCTTAACTTAATGACATTGCCCGATAGTTATCGTGATGGGTTAGAGAATTGTGGATTTTCCACACCATAAAATAGACAAAACCTTGTCTGATTTCTCACGTCATTATATATTCAAATGTTAGATAAAATTATACAGTTCAGTATAAAGAATAAGTTCTTTATACTGTTATTTACCCTTGTATTAATAGCTTGGGGAAGTTATTCGCTTAAAAATTTACCGTTAGATGCCTTGCCGGATGTCACCAATAATCAGGTTCAGATTATTACCACAGCGCCCACTTTAGCCAGTCAGGAAGTCGAACAATTAATTACGTATCCGCTGGAACAGGCTGTAAAAACGGTTCCGGATATTATCGAACTCCGCAGTATTTCCCGCTTCGGATTATCTGTTGTAACCGTAGTTTTCGAAGACAATGTTGATATTTATTGGGCTCGGGAACAAATTTTTCAGCGTTTAAAGCAAGCCGAAGAAAACATTCCGTCGTATGCCGGCTCACCCGAATTAGCGCCCATTACAACGGGTTTGGGAGAAATTTATCAATATGATGTTTACGCCAAAAAAGGCTATGAAAATAAATACGATGCCGTACAACTTAGAACCATTCAGGATTGGATTATTATTCCGCAACTACAAGGAATTAAAGGTGTTGCAGATGTCAGTGCATGGGGCGGGAAGTTAAAACAATACGAAATTGCCGTTAACCCAAATACACTAAACAGTCTGGGAGTTACGATTACAGAGATTTTTGATGCCTTAGAAAAAAACAATCAAAATACCGGCGGTGCTTATATTGAAAAAGATCAATATGCGTATTTTATTCGTGGTGTCGGAATGGCGAAAGGGGTGAACGATTTAGGAAATGTGGTGGTGAAAAACCGCAATGGTTCGCCCGTTTTAGTTCGGGATGTAGCCGAAGTCCGCGAAGGCGTTGCCCTGCGTTACGGAGCTTCAACCAAAGACGGAAAAGGCGAAATCGTTTCGGGTTTAGTTTTGATGCTAAAAGGCGAAAATTCCAGCGCAGTTGTCAACAGAATTCATGAAAAAATGATTCAGATTAACAAAAGTTTGCCTGAAGGTGTCGTTGCCGAAGCTTTTATTGACCGCGGAAAATTAGTCGATAACGCCATCGGAACAGTGACAAAAAACTTACTCGAAGGTGCACTGATTGTAATTTTTGTACTGATTTTATTTCTTGGGAACTTACGTGCCGGATTAATTGTCGCATCTGTAATTCCGCTCGCGATGCTTTTCGCTGTGATTTTGATGAATGCCTTCGGCGTAAGCGGCAATTTAATGAGTTTAGGCGCAATTGACTTCGGAATTATAGTCGATGGAGCCGTTATTATTGTCGAAGCCACGATGCATCATCTGCAAAAACTCAAAAGAAAAAAAGAATTAACGCAAAGCGAAATGGATATTGAAGTTTACAACTCAGCTTCAAAAATCAGAAATAGTGCAGCCTTTGGAGAAATCATTATTTTGATTGTCTATTTACCCATTTTAGCCTTGATCGGAACTGAAGGAAAAATGTTCAAACCCATGGCGATGACCGTTGGTTTTGCCGTTATCGGCGCATTTGTGCTTTCGCTGACGTATGTGCCAATGATGAGCGCTTTATTCTTATCAAAAAACACAGAACACAGAGAAAATTTCAGTGATCGAATGATGGTTTGGCTGGAGAATTTGTACACATCATTTTTAGAAAAAGCCTTACAATTCAAAAAGATAGTTTTAGGAGTTGCTTTAGGTTTATTTGCCTTTGCGCTGATTATTTTTAATAATATGGGAGGAGAATTTATCCCGACGATTGAAGAAGGTGATTTGGCTATAAACGCTACAATTATGACCGGAAGTTCGCTTACGCAGATGGTGGAAACGACCACAAAATTTGAACAAATTCTGAAAGCTAAATTTCCCGAAATTAAAACAATTGTTACCAAAATTGGCAGTGGTGAAATTCCGACAGACCCAATGCCGATTGAAAGTGGCGATTTGATTATTGTTTTGAAAGACAAGAAAGAATGGAAAGGAAAATACCATAATTGGGAAGATTTAGCCAACGCCATGAAGGAAGAAATGGAAATAATTCCGGGTGCGAATATTGAGATTTCACAGCCTATTCAGATGCGTTTTAACGAATTGATGACCGGAAGCCGAAGCGATATCGCTATCAAGATTTTTGGTGATGATTTAGAAATTCTGGATTCAAAGGCTGCAGAATTAATTTCAAAAATTAAAAGTATCGAAGGAATTGGTGATTTAAAAGCCGATAAAGTAACCGGTTTACCTCAAATTACCATCAAATACGATTACAATAAAATAGCGTTGTACGGACTGAATATTTCAGATATCAACCAAATTATACGTTCGTCATTTGCTGGAGAAAGCGCCGGAAAAATCTACGAAGAAAGCAAACGATTTGACGTCGTAGTCCGAATGAATCAGGACAATCGTGCCGATATTACGGATGTCAGCAATTTGTTTATTCCGCTTCCAAACGGGCAGCAGGTGCCACTTTCTCAGGTAGCCTCGGTTGATTACGAACAAGGCCCGGTGCAGGTAACGCGCGAAGATGGAAAACGCAGAATTTCTGTAGGTTTAAATGTCCGTGGTCGTGATATAAAAAGTGTGGTGGAGGAAATTCAGCAAAAATTAGACAAAGATTTTAAACTTCCTGCAGGCTACTATGTCACGTATGGCGGACAGTTTGAGAATTTAATCGAAGCCACAAAACGACTTTCGGTGGCGCTTCCAATCGCTTTAGGATTAATCTTGGTTTTGCTGTACTTGACTTTCAACAGTTTTAAACAGGCAGGACTGATTTTTACCGCAATTCCGCTTTCTGCAATCGGAGGTGTCTTTGCGTTATCGCTGCGCGGAATGCCTTTTAGTATTTCAGCCGGAATCGGTTTTATTGCTTTGTTCGGAATTGCAGTTTTAAACGGAATAGTTCTGATTTCGTATTTCAACCAATTAAAATCAGAAGGCATTTTAGATCCGCTGCAACGCGTTTTAATCGGAACAAAAACAAGATTGCGTCCGGTTTTAATGACCGCAGCAGTGGCTTCTTTAGGATTTTTGCCAATGGCGTTGTCGACAAGCGGAGGGGCAGAAGTTCAAAAACCGTTAGCAACCGTGGTGATTGGCGGATTAGTTTCAGCAACGTTACTGACATTGATCGTTTTGCCGATTTTGTATTTATTATTAGAACGATTTAACCGAAAAGAAGTTAATTAGAAAATTAGAAAATGTGATAATTAGAAAATTACCACTTTATGGAAAATATCAAATTGACTAATGCTTAAATGAAAAGTAAAAAATGATTTTTCACGCAGATTTTGCAGATTATAGCAGATTTTGCGGATTTAATTTTTGAAATACTAAAATAATAATCTGCGTATATCTGCCTAAATCTTTTTAAATCTGCGTGAAATAAAAATATAATATATGAAAACACTATATAAAATAAACCCAAATCCCTCTGTGAGCTCTGTGGAAGCTCCATTGAGTTCTTTGTGGTTAAATTCGCTGTGGTTAATTGTGCTCTTATTTGTAAGCAGTTTATGTTCGGCGCAAGCCAAAATTTCTTTAGAAAAAGCCATAGAACTTGCCAAAACAAATAACATCGACTTAAAAATTGCCGATAAAGAAATTGAAAAACAAACCGTTCTCAAAAAGACCGCTTTTCAGGCAGAACCGCTTCAGGTGCAATATCAGGGCGGGCAGTTTAATAGTGCCGATTTTGACCATAATGTTTCGATTCAGCAATATTTCCCAATCGGGAAGATTACTAAAGCGAATCGACAGTTGCAGGAAGAATTGGTGAAATTGGCTGAAAAACGAAAAGCCTTATCGTCTTATGAAATCGAAAAGGCCGTAACACTGTCGTATTATCAGTATTTATACGGCGTTTCGATTCTGAAATTAAACTCGGAATTAAATGAGATTTACACCAAATTTTTAAAGAATGCGGAATTGCGTTTTCAGACGGGTGAAAGCGGAAACATCGAAGTGATTAGCGCTAAAGCGAAAGTGAAAGAGATTGAAACGCAAAAGGAACAATTAGATTACGATTTAGCGATGTATCAAAAACAACTGCAATTTTTTATTCAGACAGATGAAAATATAGTTCCGGACGAAAAAACAGATTTGCAATATAAAACCATAAAAGACGAGCAGAATTTTAAAGTTGAAGATTTAGTGACGGCGTATTATCAACAGCAGATTTCAGTTTACGAGAAAGAAAGCAATACGTATAAAGCAATGCGAACTCCAAAATTAGGCTTGGGCTATTTTGCTCAAACCATCAACACCGAATCGTTATTTCAGGGTTTTACTGCAGGATTGCAAATTCCGTTGTTTGGAGGCGTGAATACTGCAAAAGCACAAGCTTCGGCAATTAGTATTTTGCAATCGCAACTGGCTTTGGATAAAAGCAAATTAACATTGAATCTGCAAAAGCAGGAATTGCAGAATAACTTTCAAAAACAGCAAAAAGCACTCGATTATTTTCAGAATGAAGGAATGCAATACGCTGATCAGATTATCAATACAGCACAGAAAAGTTATGCCAACGGCGATATGAGTTACTGGTCGTATATCAGTTTTTTAAACCAGGCGATTGACATCAAAAAGCAATACACAGAGGCCGTGCACAGCTTTAATCAAAGTGCTATAGAATTTCAATTTCCATCCATCAAAAATAATTAAAAATGAAAATATATTTAACCACAGATTTAACCGCAAAGCTCGCAAGGATTTTGACGCAAAGTCCGCAAAGGATAGCAGCCTATTGCTTATTGCTTATTGCCTATAGCATTTTAATTAGCTGCGGCGAGAAAAAAACCGAAGAAAAGCCGGAAGAAGAAAAATCGCAGACAGAAGTTGCTTTAACAGAATCTCAATATAAAACTGTGGGAATAGAAACCGGACTTGTTGAAAACCGTAACCTCAACAAAGTCATTAAAGCCAATGGATATACGACGGTGCCACCTCAAAATTCTGCAGAAGTTTCGACTTTAATTGGCGGAACTGTAAAGGATATTTTTGTTCTCGAAGGCACTTTTGTTACTAAAGGAAAAGTTTTGGCGACAATTCAGAATCTGGAAGTAATTGAAATGCAGGAAGATTATCATTCGGCTACGGCCAATATCGAATACTTGCAATTAGAATATAATCGTCAAAAGACTTTAAGTGAAGAAAACGTAAATCCGAGGAAAACTTTCCAGGAAGTAAAAGCAAAATTAGCCGCCGAAAGAGCACGTGCTCAGGCAGCGAAGAATAAACTGGAAGCTTTACATATCAGTACAAAAGGAAGTACTTCGGAAGTTCCAATTTTGGCACCAATCAGCGGATATGTTGGAAAAATCAGTATTGCAAAAGGAGCATACGCCCAAACCGGAGTTTCACTTTTTGAAGTGGTTGACAACAGCCAGATGCATTTGGACCTGAATGTTTATGAGAAGGATTTAGGATCGATTTCGGTGGGTCAGGTAATTGATTTTGTGCTGACAAATCAGTCGAATAAATCCATTAAAGGAAAGATTTTCGGAATCAATAAATCATTTTCAAATGAAAGTAAAACGGTTGCTGTTCATGCCAAAATCGAATCGGCTGATGCGAAAGGACTGATTCCCGGAATGTATGTTTCGGCAAATATCAACATTACAAATGCCACAGTTCCGGCGTTGCCAAAAGATGCTGTCGTACGTAATGCCGACAAATATTTTGTGTTTGTGGAAGAAGATAAACATCAGGATCAATCTGAAAATAAAGAAACTCCTGAAAAAGAAGTTCATTTTAAAGCCATAGAAGTAATTCCGGGGACCACAGATTTAGGGTTTACTGAAGTGAAATTTGTAGATGAAATTTTGGCGAATGCTAAAGTGGTTACAACAGGTGCTTTTTATTTGCTTTCGGCGATGAAGGGCGGAGGAGAACATGAACATTAGGTAGAGGTGCAGAGGTTCAGAGGAGCAAAGGGGCAAAGGTTTTACGGTAGAGTCGCACAGCAGTGCGTCTTAGGTATTTAAAGGTTTGGAGGTTTTACCGTAGAGGCGCACAGCAGTGCGTCTCTCATAATCAAGGTTTTACTTGTTATATTGATAATTTCATTGAATTACCTCCAGCTTTAGCTGGAGGTAATTAGTAAGAATAGAAAAGGCTTTAGCCGAAACAGATATTTTGGCTAAAGCCCTTTAATTGACTTTGAATCACCTCCAGCTAAAGCTGGAGACAATTCAAACAAAAACTTTGCTCCCGAAGCTTCGGGATCGAGTCTGCGAGATTAAAATAAAAACAATTGTTATAAAATATGTAACTTTAGAAAGTGTTTTTCCAAAAATAAAAACTTGAAAAAGGAAAACCTGAAACATAAAAATTATGGAACATCAACATATAGAAAAAAAAATAATAAAAAAGAAAGTCAACCAATCCGGATGCTGTTCGGCGCATGAAGAACATAAACACGACGATCATGACGGACACGATCATGACCACGAACATGCAGCAGATGGAAGTTTGTTTCAGATGTTTCTTCCGGCAATAATTTCATTTATTTTATTGTTGATTGGAATTGCGTTTGACAATTATTTTCCGCAAAGCTGGTTTTCGGGTTATGTTAGAATTGCGTGGTATGTAATTGCTTATTTGCCAGTGGGTTTGCCGGTTTTGAAGGAAGCCTACGAAAGTATTATGAAAGGTGATATTTTTTCGGAGTTCTTCCTGATGTGTATTGCAACAATCGGGGCGTTTGCCATTGGTGAATTTCCTGAAGGTGTTGCGGTGATGTTGTTTTATACCATTGGAGAAAATTTTCAGGGATTGGCGGTCAGTAAAGCAAAATCAAATATTAAAAGTTTATTAGACCAAAGACCAGATGAAGTAACTATTTTAGAAGATAATGTTGCCACAAAAATCAAAGCTTCCGAAGCAAAAATAGGTGCAATTATTCAACTTAAAGCAGGGGAAAAATTAGGATTGGATGGTGAATTATTGTCTGATACTGCATCATTCAATACAGCTGCGCTAACGGGCGAAAGCAAGCCTGCAACAAAAAATAAGGGAGAAACTGTTTTGGCGGGAATGATTAATGGCAATACTGTTGCGCTAGTAAAAGTAACTGCGGCTTATAAAGATAGTAAACTTTCTAAAATTCTGGAAATGGTTCAGGATGCGGTAACCAAAAAAGCGCCCGCAGAATTATTTATTCGAAAGTTTGCTAAAATCTATACACCAATTGTGGTGTACCTGGCAATTGCAATTTGTTTACTGCCAATGCTTTTTGTAGAAGATTATGTTTTCAGGGATTGGCTTTATCGCGCTTTGGTTTTTCTGGTGATTTCCTGTCCATGTGCTTTAGTGATTAGTATTCCGCTAGGTTATTTTGGTGGAATTGGCGCTGCAAGTAAAAACGGAATCCTATTTAAAGGTAGCAATTTTCTGGATAGTATTGCAACGATTCAAAATGTTGTTATGGATAAAACCGGCACAATGACCAAAGGTGTTTTTAAAGTACAGGAAGTCATTATTCAGGATGGTTTTGATAAAGAAGAAATTCTAAAACTGGTCAATGTTTTGGAAAGTCAGAGTACGCACCCGGTAGCGACGGCGATTCATAATCATGTGGGCATGATTGATACTTCAGTTGAATTGAAAAACGTAGAAGAAATCTCAGGTCATGGTTTAAAGGCAGAAATAAACGGAAAAGAACTTCACGTTGGGAATTTCAAATTGATGGATAAATTCAATATTTCGTATAATATTGACCCAAATTCAGTTGTTTACACAATAATTGCAATTGCTTATGATAGCAAATTTGCAGGTTATTTGACTATTGCAGATGAAATTAAAGAAGACGCACAGGAAGCAGTTAATAAACTTAAAGCATTGGGCGTTAAAGCAACAATGCTGAGTGGAGATAAAACGAATGTAGTACAATTTGTTGCGGATAAACTCGGAATAAAAAATGCTTTTGGAGATTTGCTTCCGGAAGATAAAGTCAATAAGCTGAATGAAATCAAAGCTAAAAATGAAACCGTAGCTTTTGTTGGCGATGGTGTCAATGACGCTCCTGTAATTGCTTTGAGTACGGTCGGGATTGCGATGGGAGGTTTAGGAAGCGATGCCACAATTGAAACCGCCGATATTGTTATTCAGGATGATAAGCCAAGCAAAATTCCGATGGCAATTAACATCGGAAAGCAAACCAAAAAAATCGTCTGGCAAAATATTACGCTGGCTTTTGTTGTGAAAGCTTTTGTGCTGATTCTTGGTGCTGGCGGACTCGCAACCATGTGGGAAGCCGTTTTTGCTGATGTTGGTGTGGCTTTGTTGGCGATTTTGAATGCGGTCAGAATTCAGAAAATGAAGTTTTAATTTATTATGACCAACTGTAACATAGTATAAAAACAACAGTCTTTAAGAAAATGATGCGTTGAGTTGAAGAAATAATATCGCAATCCCGAAGCTTCGGGATTGCGTGCGATTTTCGGAGAAGAATAAATACTAAGAATTAATCTTTCAAAGCAAAGTTTCTTTTATTTCTTAAAAATTACTGCTTTAGTATATTCTGCATTCATTTTTGCAATTGAAAGCACCGAAATACTCTGCGGACATTCTACTTCGCAGGCTCTGGTGTCAGAGCAATTGCCAAAACCCTCAGCATCCATTTGCTGTACCATGGTTAATACTCTTTTTGAAGCTTCAATTTTCCCTTGTGGAAGCAAAGCCAAATGTGTGATTTTAGCCCCGACAAACAAAGCTGCACTCGCATTTATACAAGTCGCAACACAGGCTCCGCATCCAATGCAGGCAGCGGCGTCAAAAGAGGCTTCGGCAGTTTCATAAGAAATCGGAATACTATTGGCTTCCGGTGCCTGACCTGTTGAAGCACCAATAAAACCTCCTGCAGTAATAATGGTATCAAATGCACCTCTGTCAATTTTTAAGTCTCGCAGCACCGGAAAAGCTTTTGCACGAAAGGGTTCAATATAAATAGTATCCCCATCTTTAAAACTTCTCATATGAAGCTGACAAGTTGTGGTATTTTTCAAAGGTCCATGCGCTCGTCCGTTAATCATAACGCCACATTGCCCGCAAATTCCCTCTCTGCAGTCATGATCAAATTCAATAACGCGTTCCTTTTTATGAATTAGAGATTCATTCAAAAGATCGAGCATTTCAAGGAAAGACATATGTTCAGAAACCTCATCAACTTCATAATCTACCATTTCTCCTTTAGAAGAAGCATCCAATTGACGCCATATTTTTAAATATAGTTTCATAGCTAATTATTAATTATTAATTATAAATTGTTAATTATGAATTACTTATATGTTATAAAAGTGAGTTTTATGGATTGTAAATTAATTAATTTAAAATTAACAATTAACCATTATTTATAGCTTCTAACTGCAAGTTGTACTGATTCAAATACAAGAGGTTCTTTATGAAGTTCAGGAAGTTCTTCTTTCCCTTTCCATTCCCAGGCAGAAACATAACAGAAATCGGCATCATTGCGAACTGCTTCGCCATCAGGAGTCTGATATTCTTCTCTAAAATGAGCACCACAGGATTCTTCTCTCTGCAGGGCATCATGACACATTAATTCGGCTAATTCAATATAATCGGCGATGCGTCCTGCTTTTTCCAGTTCGCTGTTGAGTTTATCATCTCCGGTAATTAATAAGTCTTTTTCAAAAGAATCTTTTAAAGCTTTGATTTCTACAAGTGCTTGCTCGAGTTTTTCTTTACTGCGTGAAAGACCGCATTTTTCATATAATAATCGTCCTATTTTTTTATGAAAATAATCTGTTGAAAGGGTTCCTTTACTATTTAAGAATTTATCTAGTTGAGATTGTACCGATTTTTCAGCTTCTTCAAATGCAGGGTGCGAAGTATCTGTTTTTGGAGCATTTAATTCTCCGGAAAGATAATTCGGAATCGTATATGGTGCAATAAAATAACCGTCAACGCAAGCCTGAAGCAGTGAATTTGCTCCGAGTCTGTTGGCTCCATGATCTGCAAAATTAGCTTCTCCAAGGGCAAATAATCCCGGAATTGTGGTCATCAATTCATAATCAACCCAAAGTCCGCCCATCGTAAAATGCGCTGATGGTGAAATCAGCATGGGCTCTTTGTACGCATTGATTCCGGTAATCTTCTCGTACATTTCAAAAAGATTACTGTATTTGGCTTCGATTTTATCTTTACCCTGTGTTTTAATAGCATCTGAAAAATCCAGATAAATGGCGTTTTTCATTGGGCCGACACCATGTCCGGCGTCGATTTGTTCTTTTGCGGCTCTTGACGAAATATCTCTTGGAGCCAGATTTCCGAAGGATGGATATTTACGCTCCAGATAGTAATCGCGCTCTTCTTCCGGAATTGTATTGGGATTTCGTTCGTCAGCAGCTGTTTTGGGAACCCAGATTCGGCCATCATTTCGAAGTGATTCCGACATTAAAGTGAGTTTCGATTGATTTTCACCATGCTGTGGCAATGAAGTAGGATGGAACTGAATCCAACTCACGCCGGCCATAAAAGCACCTTTCTTGTGAGCTCTCCAAATCGCAGAACTGTTACAGCCCATTGCTAATGTAGAAAGATAATATACTTTGCCGTAACCTCCTGAAGCCAATACTACGGCGTCGGCGATGTGGCGTTCCAATGCTCCGGTTTCGAGATTGCGGGCGATAATTCCTTTTGCTTTTCCATCAATAACGACCAATTCAAGCATTTCATGACGCGTATTTAAATCTACTTTTCCTAATGAAACTTGTCGTAACAAACCTTGATAAGCTCCTAATAAAAGCTGTTGTCCGGTTTGACCGCGGGCGTAAAATGTTCTGGAAACCTGAACGCCGCCAAAAGATCTGTTATTAAGATATCCGGCATATTCTCGGGCAAAAGGCACACCTTGCGCAACCGCGTGGTCGATAAGATTTGCAGAACATTCGGCGAGGCGATAAACATTGGCCTCACGAGATCTGAAATCACCGCCTTTTATAGTATCATAAAACATCCGGAATGTGCTATCGCCATCATTTTTGTAATTTTTGGCGGCATTAACGCCTCCCTGAGCCGCTACAGAATGCGCTCTTCTTGCTGAATCCTGAAAGCAAAATGATTTGATATTATAACCTTGTTCCGCCAAAGAAGCTGCGCAGGATGCGCCGGCAAGTCCGGTTCCTACAACAATAATAGTTAGTTTTTTTCTATTGGCTGGATTGACGAGCTTGGCTTTTGCTTTATAATTACTCCATTTATCTGCAAGAGGGCCTTCTGGTATTTTCGAATCTATCATTTTTATTTATTTTAAAATGGAATTCATTCACAACACTATTCAGAATAAATTGAAAACTTGGGTACTCAAATTTAATGTTTTTATGTGTAATTATTTCATTCTAAAATAAATTAGATAAAGATTATCAGAGCTTTATGGGATTTATTTCGAATTTATTTCTCAATAATCATGGTAATTCCTTGTCCGCCCGCAGCACAAATTGAAATAAACCCTCTTCCGGAACCTTTTTCATTTAATAATTTAGCCATAACGCCAATAATTCTTCCGCCAGTTGCAGCAAAAGGATGTGCGGCAGCCAAACTGCTTCCTTTTACATTCAATTTTTCTCTGTCAATAGCTCCAAGAGGTTTTTTTAAACCTATTTGGGCGCTCAATTCAGGGCTTTCCCAAATTTTTAAAGTGGCTAAAACCTGAGCCGCAAAAGCTTCGTGGATTTCATAATAATCGAAATCCTGTAGATTTAATCCCGCTTTTTCCAACATTCTGCTTGCAGCGAATAAAGGTGCTAATAAAAGATTTTGCTGATTTTTGACATATTCAATTGCAGCAACTTCGGCAAAAGTGATGTAAGCCAAAATTGGAAGCCCTCGTTCTTTTGCCCATTCTTCGCTGGCTAAAAGTATGCACGAAGCTCCATCTGTAAGAGGTGTTGAATTTCCGGCAGTTAAAGTTCCGTTTACTTTATCAAAGGCAGGTTTTAATTTGGCTAATTTTTCAATCGAGCTGTCTTTTCTCAGATTATTGTCTTTGTCCAATCCGTTGAAAGGCGTAATCATATCATCAAAAAAACCTTCGTCATAAGCTTTAGCCAGATTCAAATGACTTTTAAGCGCCAAATTATCCTGATCTTCTCTTGAAATTTTATAATGCTTTGCAGTAATTTCAGTGTGTCCACCCATCGAAAGCCCGGTTTGTGATTCTTCATTTCTGGGAACCAGAGGCGTTAAATCGGCTGGACGAAGTTTTAAAAACGTTTTGATTTTTTCGCCCAATGATTTAGCTTGTCGGGCGTTCAATAATATTTTTCGAAGTTTTTCACTTACTGCAATGGGCATATCGCTGATGGAATCGACTCCACCGGCAATTCCGGATTCCATTTGGCCCAAAGCAATTTTATTAGCGATGTAAATAGCACTTTCTATCCCGGTGTCGCAAGCCTGTTGTAAATCACAGGCAGGAGTTGCCGGATCAAGACTTGTTTTCATGACACATTCACGTATTAAATTACTATCAGAAGTATGTTTGATTACGGCACCACCCACAACTTCACCCAGCAATTGTCCGTTTAAATTGTATTTGTCAATAAGCCCGTTTAAGGCCGCAGTCATCATTTCCTGATTTCCAACTTCGGCGTAAGCTGTATTTGCTCTCGCAAACGGAATTCTATTATAACCCACAATGGCTACTTTTCTAATTGTATGGCTGTTATTCATCTTTAGATTTTAGTTTTAAAAGAGATTTAATTTTCCAGCCTAAAGATAATTAGAAAATGTGGCAATTAGATAATTAGATAATGAGAAAATGTGGCAATTAGATAATGATATTGGTGCTAATAATTATCTCATTATCTAATTGGCACATTGGCACATTGACACATTTACTTATTCATCGCAATATAATCTGAAGGTGACATAAAAAAGTATTAGAGAAAAATCCCGATAGTTTACCTTCTTCAAATAATAAAAGAAACTATTTATCCTTTATTAGTCAAATAAGTATATCGTTATTCAGAAGTGAAAATGCTTAAAAAACCTGTATCAATTGACACAGGTTTTTTTATTGATGTTCAGTTGCTTATAAATATAGTTTGAGAAATATAACTATTTTTATTTAGAATGATTAAAAATAATTTGGAAAACAAGATATTAGGAATTACTTTTGCCAACGAAATTTAACACCTTACTAAAATGAACATAAATATTACCAAGAAAGTTTTCTTTTTTACACTGCTTTTAACATCACTAAACATGATGAGTCAGGATCTAGGGAAAGTAGCGGGAAAAATTTCTCTAAGTGGAAATATCCCTGCAGAAAATATTTCTGTTACGCTTACAGGAACAAAATATAGTGCTGTTACGAATTCAAACGGACAATACGAAATCAAAAGCGTAAAACCGGGTAGTTATGTTATTCATATTCGTGCTGTCGGAATTCATACGATTGAAGATAATATTGTTGTAAAAGCGAATCAAACTACAACAAGAAACTTCTCACTTTCTGAAAGTCAGGAGGATCTTGATGAAGTAGTTATTACAAAAAACAAATACAAACAAGATAAACCTTCTTTGTCATTACGTCTTCAAACGCCGGTTTTAGAAATTCCGCAAAACATACAAATCGTGAGCGGTCAGACTTTAAAAGATCAGCAAATTACGAGTATGAGTGATGGTGTGATACGTAACGTGAGTGGTGCTGTACGTTTAGAGCACTGGGGAGATTTGTATACTAATATTACAATGCGCGGTTCGCAAATTCAGGCTTTCCGTAACGGATTTAACGTAGTTTCTTCTTTCTGGGGACCACTTACAGAAGATATGAGTTTTGTAGATCATATCGAGTTCGTTAAAGGACCAGCAGGATTCATGCTTTCAAGCGGGGATCCAAGCGGACTTTATAATGTGGTGACTAAAAAACCAACCGGAATTACAAAAGGTGAAGTTTCTATACTTGGTGGAAGCTATGATTTTTACAGAGTTAGTCTTGATCTTGACGGAAAATTAGATAAAAAAGGAAAATTATTGTACAGATTTAATGGAGCTGCTCAAAAGAAAGGATCTCACAGACCTTTTGAACACAATGACCGTTATGTTCTTGCTCCTGTAATTTCATACCAGGTGAATGATAAAACAAAATTAACTGCTGAATATAATTTTCAGTATGCTAATATGACAGAAGTAGGTTCTTACTACGTATTTGGACCAGCATCAGGCGGATATGCAACTTTGCCGGTAGGATTTACAATGACGCAGCCAGGAATACCTGATACTAATATTCAGGATCACAGTGGATATTTGATGTTCGAACACAAGTTTGATGATAACTGGAAATTGACTGCTCAAACTTCATATTTTAAATACCTTCAACAAGGATATAGTTCTTGGCCGAGTGTTGTAGGTCCCGGACCTGTAGACAGAGATTATGACGGCGTACCAGAAGGAACGCTGGAAGCTGGCGAAATTATTCGTAATGTAGGTATTTGGGATGCAGAAAGTAATATGTATTTAGGACAGATTTTCGTAAACGGAAAATTCAATACAGGTGCTGTTAGCCACAAAATATTAGGTGGTGTAGATTTAGGTAGCAAAGATTATGAAGCAGATTGGGGACAATCGCACGATCTTGATACTGTTGATAATCCGTTCAATGTTAATAGTCCAAATTATGGTCCACCATCTAACGGTTTACCTGCTTTTGACCATGATACACCTTTAAGCCAAAGAGCTGGTGGACTTTATAGTTCAGAATATGCAGCTGGATATGTTCAGGATGAACTTGGTTTTTTTCAAAATAAATTAAGATTAACACTTGCTGCAAGATATACATGGATTAGCCAGGCTAGTAGCTATAGTGAAGTACTGGAAGATAGTCATATTACGCCTCGCGTTGGAGTTAGTTATTCAATAAACGAAAGTTTAGCTGTTTACGGATTATACGATCAGGCTTTTACACCACAATCTGGTGTTGTGAGAGAGGGTACAGTAAAACCACTTACGGGTAATAACTTTGAATTAGGTATCAAAAAAGACTGGTTTGATGGATCTTGGAACACTAGTTTGTCAGCGTATAATATCTTAAAGAAAAACGAGTTAACTTCTGATCCAACAAGCCCTCCTGGTCAAGCCTATAGCGTTGTTCTTGGTGAAAAAAGAGCTCAGGGTATTGAATTTGACGTTAGAGGAAAATTATTGGATGGACTTAATTTAATTGCCAATTACGCTTTTACCGAGTCTATTGTATTAGAATCTAATGTTAGCACTATTAAAGAAGGTTCTATTGTACCAGGTTATGCTAAGCATGTTGCAAATGCATGGTTAAATTATACTGTTCAAAGTGGTAAAATTAAGGGATTTGGGGTTTCACTTGGAGGAACTTTCCAAGACGGACGCCAAACTGATACATGGAGTGCAGGACTTCAAAAATTACCTTCTTATTTTAAATTAGATGGAGGTTTATCTTATGAAACAGGAAAAGTAAAAGTTACTGCGAATGTTTTCAATATCTTGGATAAATACCTTTACAGTGGTTCCTACTACGAGTGGCTTTCTGCTTATTACTGGCAAACTGAAGCACCCAGAAACTTTAGAGTTGGGGTAACTTATAAATTCTAATTTTTAGAAGAATTAAATACAAAAACATCCGCTATTTGCGGATGTTTTTGTATTTAATAGGTTCAGAGGGACAGAGTGACAAAGGTTCAAAGGTTTTCCGCAAGATTTTTAATTTTTAATTCTCAATTTTTAATTAAAAATCGCCTTAATCTGTGCAATCTGTGGCAAAAATATCTAGCCTTTTTTAATTAATGGAATAAGCTTTGTTCCGATAATTTCTATGGAATTCATTAATTGCTTGTGGGTAAGTCCGGCGTTATCCATTTGAAAAGTAAATCTTGAAATTCCGCCAAGTGCTTCACTGTGTCGCAAAATTTTCTCAGCGGCACGTTCAGGACCTCCAACAATTAAAACGCCAAGATCGTCAATTAGTCCATCAAATTTAGCTTTTGTAACAGGGGGCCAACCGCGCTCGAGGCCTAATTTTGTCCAAAGTTCAGCATATCCGGGATAATATTCTTCGATCGCTTTTTCAGTTGTAGTTCCAACAAAACCGGGTGAATGCACACCAACTTTCAGTTCTTCGGGTTTATATCCTGCTGCTTTTCCTGCCTCACGATATAAATCAATCAACGGACGAAAACGGTGTGTTTGTCCTCCAATTATGGCAACCATCAGCGGCAGCCCCAACGATCCGGCTCTCACAAAAGATTCCGGTGTTCCTCCAACACCAAGCCATACAGGGAATTTCTCCTGCAATGCTCTCGGATAAACCGGAAGATTATTGATGTCAGGACGGAATTTCCCTGACCAGGTTACAAATTCGTTGTCGCGAATTTGTAGAAATAATTCTAATTTTTCTTTAAAAAGCGCATCGTAGTCATTAAGATTGAATCCAAAAAGGGGATAAGCTTCAATAGAAGAACCACGGCCCACTACAATTTCGGCACGACCTTTTGAAATCAAATCCAAAGTAGCAAAACTCTGATACACTCTCACTGGATCGGCAGCGCTTAGAACCGAAACAGCACTTGCTAATCGAATGTTTTTAGTTCTCGCGGCAGCAGCACTTAAGATCACCACAGTAGCCGAATCTAAAAACTCTTTTTTATGGTGTTCCCCAATTCCAAACACATCCAGACCAACCTGATCTGCGAGTTCTATTCTTTGAATTAATTGTTCCATTGCATCAACACTACTCAAATTGTTGCTGCCGTACATTGCCGAAGCAAAACTGTCTATTCCTATTTCCATATTTTCGAGCTTTAAGCTGTAAGCTATAGGCTTTAAGCTTTTCTTAGAAGGCTTAGAGCTTAATGCTTATAGCATTTATTATTTTTTGTTTTATGCTTTAGGCAATATGCTTTAAGCATTTTTAGTATTAATTTTATTTATTAAGCTTTTTTGGAAAGCCTAAAGCCTACAGCTTATAGCTTAATGCTGAAAAAAAGCCTACAGCAAAAGATCAATGGGAGAACCCAAACGAAACACTGATTAAAATAATCAGAATCACAATTGTTGTAATAACCACATAAAGATAATCTTTCTCCAGAAGGAAAGAAAATAAGGAAAGTAATACACGAAATACAGGCGTCAGAAACAATAATATGATTCCAAAAAAGATCAAAGATTCTCCTTCGCCCTGAATTACGCCATGATAAACATCTGAAATTACTTTAAATATGTTTCGGTCATTTTCATGAAATACAGAATAATTTTCAATATCTGTGCTGTGCCCCATCAAATAAACAATTCCTCCAATAAATGCTACGGCTAATGAAGTCCAAACGCCGTAACGTAATAAATTCCCAATAATCAGTTGAAAATCTTTTTCTCCAAATTTTTCTTTCTGCATAGGTTTAGATTTTTCCATTAATTCCATTATAAATCATGTTGAGTGCCAATACAAAAATCAAACAGGCAAAAAAGATTCGTAGTTTTTTCGGGTTTGTTCGTACTAATATTTTGGCTCCCGCCATAGCTCCAAACAAAACGCCAATGACCACCGGCATACAAATTCCGGGTTCGATATAGCCTTTCTGAATATAAATTACGGAACTCGCCATTGCAGTAACGCCCATCATAAAATTACTGGTTGTAGTGGAAACTTTAAACGGAATTTTCATAATATTATCCATCGCAATCACCTTAAAAGCTCCTGAACCAATTCCGAGCAAGCCCGACATCATTCCGGCAATTCCCATCATACTAAATCCACCAACTACATTTTTGGTTCCGTAGCTGATCATTTCGCCGTTATGTGAAGGATACGTTCCGTTTAGTTTTAATTTGTTAGCTAACGAACTAGATTCTAAAACAATATGTTCTTCTTTTTTTCGGAGGGAATTTATAGCTGAAAAAATTAAAGTCAAACCAAATAAGACGGCAATGAAAGAAGTAGGTGCAATTGTGGAGAGTAAAGCTCCGCACACGGCACCAATTGTGGTGGCAATTTCAAGAAAGATCCCCAGTCGCATATTGGTAATTCCTTCCCGTACATAAGCCGCCGCAGAACCAGAAGAAGTTGCAATTACCGAAACCAAAGCCGCACCAATGGCGTAATGAATATCAACTCCTAAAATGACTGTGAGTAGCGGAATAATAATGATACCACCGCCTAATCCTGATAATGAACCAATAAAACCTGCTAAAAAAGCACCAAAAAGCATAATCAGGGTAAACGTAAGGACTGTCATTCAGATAAATTTTGTTTTGCTAATTTACGAATAGTAATTCGGTAAGGAAAAGTTTAAGTGCTTAAAAAGTCCTTAAAAAAGCGAAATCGATAGTAGGTGAGAATTAATTAAAGCATTAAACTTTTATTAACAAATACAAAATCACTAATCGTTTATATTTGTAATGATTAAATTACTAAATCATTGATTTCATGACGAAAATAAAAGCCTATAAAATTTTTTCTTTTCTTTTTCTGGTATTTTCGATGTCGGCGTTTAGCCAAAACGTGAAGCTTCTTAGTATTGACCAGCTCAACGAAAGAGTGAAAAAAGGAAAAGACAGTACGTACGTGGTTAACTTTTGGGCAACGTGGTGTGCGCCCTGTATTAAAGAATTGCCACATTTTGAAAAACTTCAGGCTGATTATAAATCGGAGAAAGTGAAAGTATTGCTGGTGAGCGTCGATTTTAAATCAAAATTAACTTCAGCTGTTGTGCCTTTTGTGAAGAGAAAAAATCTTAAAAATGAGGTTTTTTTACTGAATGAAAGCAGTCCGCAGGAATATATCGATCGTATAGATCCAGCCTGGTCCGGCAGTATTCCGGCAACATTATTTATCAAAGGTGATAAACGAAAATTTGTCGAAAGCGAATTTACCTATGAACAATTATTAACTGAATATAAAAAACTGTAAACTATTTAACCATGAAAAAAATAATCCTTTTAGTTATGCTGGCATTTTCTGCCTTTCTTTCTCAAGCACAAAATGCAACCCTTAAAGCTGGTGATACTGCACCAGATTTTAAATTGAAAAATGTTGATGGCAAAGAAGTTTCTTTTAACAGCTTTCCAAAGGCGAAAGGTTATATTGTAGTTTTTACCTGCAATACTTGTCCATACGCTGTTGGTTATGAGCAAAGAATAATTGACCTTGATAATAAATTCAGACCACAGGGATACCCTGTAATTGCTATCAATCCGAATGATCCCGAAGCTTCTAAAGCAGATACTTTTGAGAAAATGCAGGAATTGGCAAAAGACAAAAAATATCCTTTCCCTTATTTATTCGATGCGGGACAAAAAGTAACGGATCAATATGGTGCGAAGCGAACACCGCATCTTTTTATTGTATCAAAAACGGATAAAGGAAATGTAGTAGAATATGTAGGTGCCATTGATAATGATCCGGAAGGGAATAATGGACAAAAAACGAAATATGCTGAAGATGTGATTGCATCATTAAAAAGTAATCAAAAACCAACCATTACTCAGACAAAAGAAATTGGCTGTACGGTAAAAAGAAAAGCAAAAGCATAATTTAGCTTTTTTAGAAATAAACATAAAAAAACACCTCCAATTGAGGTGTTTTTTTATGCGTTATTGTCAATCAATAATTAGAATTATTAAGATGAAAAAGTTAAGCCTTTCGCTTTAAAATGACTAAACAAGACCTGACGCGCTGAACTGATTGTTTCTTCAGTGCGGTAAATGCTGCACCAGAATTTTACTAATACTTTGTATTTACCATCAGAAATTGCATTGTAGAAAATCTGTGGTGTTTTGGTTGTGTTTACCAACGACAAACTTTCAAGAGCCTGCATGATTATGGCATTAATATCGTCTGGAGTGGTATCTCCGCTAATTTCGATCGAAACTTCGACAAGTTTAAAGTTGTCGGTATATGTCCAGTTCGTAATGTTTTGGGACAAGAGATTTCCATTTGGAATAATTATTTCAGCACCGTTTGGCGCATTGATTTTAGTGGTTCGCAATCCCATTGCTTTTACGCGGCCGGATTCGGAACTAATTTCAATAACATCTCCAATCTGAATTGGTTTATCAAAGATTAATATAATTCCGGAAACAAAGTTATTTACGACATTCTGAAGTCCAAGTCCGACACCAACTCCCAACGCTCCTAAAAGAATACTCAATTTATCCAGCGGCATTCCAGATGCGGATATTGCTAAAAGATAACCTCCAATTAATACAATAAGTCTGGTGATAAGTAACTTAGAATGCTGCCTTTTGTTGACATTTTCTTCATTTTCATCATCGATTTCACCAAAAAAGTAGGCAACATATTTTTGCAGAAGGTGCGCTATCCAAACAATTATAAAAAACAGTACAATATTGCCTAAGGTGAACGTAATGCTACCAATGGTATTAGGATGACTTAATAAAGATCCTAAAGAATTACGAAGTGATTCCCAAATATTTAAGTTTGAGGCAATTACCACAAACCACATATAACCGAGTGCTAAAATGAAAGGTTTTTTGAGTGTTTCAGATAAACTTTCGTGATCAAAAAGCTTTTGTATATCGCGTTTTACACGAGTGGTATAAATTTGTAAAATGATAATTTCTAAGATTATTTTTAGAAGTACGCTCAGGGCTACTATCTGCGTAAGCGAAATAAAAGCGGTAAGGCTTAACATGTTAGAAAGTGATACCCTACCGAAAAGATTGTCAAGAATGGATAAAGCATTAAAAGCAATAAAAATAATACTGGCCCATTTAAAAAATCCTTTGATATACAATTGCTCTTTTAGGCTTTTTATTTGGACCAAACCGTAACGTATTCCTATGATATTGATCGCAATAAAAGCACAACGCTGTAAAAAACCAACTTCGATAAACAGATCCAGAAAACAAAGTGTGAAGAATAATCCCAGTAGGAATATCCAGTTTTTCATTGCTTTAGAGGGCCATTTATTTTTAAAAAGTAAAGTAAGCGTTCCTAGTAAAATTAAATAAAGCAGCTCTAAAAACAGTGCCGGAGCGAACAAATTGCTTATAACGGCAATATTAAGAGCAATCACTGCGACCGGGAGTATTACACCTCTGTTTAAATACTTGAAGTTGAAATGAGTCAGGTTTTCTGCATACCCATTTTCTTTGAGATATTTTAGATTTCGGGAAACGTACCACGCTAAAAGTCCCATAAAGAAGAGTAGGGTAATAAGCCCGCCTGTACGATAACTGAGATAATAAGCAGCAACTTTTTCTTCGATAACTATTTTAGTACCAATATTTTGTGCTACAGTTTTTTTAGGAATAGAGTCTGTAATACTCCATAAAAAAGGATATTCTTTATGAAGCATGCTGATTCCTGACTTTTCAAGGTTGTTTTCAACCGTAATTAATGCATTTGAAACAGCAATTTTTCTTTGTACAGTAATTCTTTTTTTTGTGTTTAAAATTCCCTGATTTTTGGTCATCAGGCTATCTGTACTGCGGTATTTTTTTCTGAGGTTTAAGAATTCTTTTTTGAATTGCTTACGACGTATGGTATCTTTTAAAAGTGCCATCAAATTCTTGTCTTTACGCAATTCAATAAATCGTCCTTTGATTTTCTCCAGCTTTTCATTGCGTAAATTGATGGCCGTATTTTGTTCGTTCAGTTGCTGCTGAATTTCTTCCAGAACAGTATGATACATTTGCTGATTACGTACATTGGGGTTGGCCCCTTTTAAACTGGCCAGTATTAGGTCAAGTTTACTTTGCGTTCTTTTGATTTCACCAAATAAATGATGCGAAGCACTATCAAAATCGGCATCATTATAGGCAGTTTCCATAACTTCGCCGGCTTTTTCAATTGCCATAAGATAGTCGCTGTCAGTGGTTGCTTCTTCAAATAATTTTGAACGGCTTTCTTTTTTAGGCGCCGCTGTCTGCGAATAGCTTTTTGATCCAAAAGATAGTGCGAGCAGTAAAACGAATAAATAGACGAAATTTCTTTTTTGCGACATAGTTTAAATAATGAATTGGGTTTTCAAATTTAATTTTTTTTAAGGCATTTCTCGCTGATAATGAAGAAAAAATCTATAAAAATGTAGCTGAAGAACTTTTCCTGAAATGAGGGCTCAATAATGTTGAAATACGGCAGCATTATTGATTTTTAATTATATTATGATAAAAAAACTTATATTTACATTTCATATTTTTATTTCATGGAAGAAAATAAACACGTAACGATCTATGATATTGCGGAGAAGTTAAATCTTGCAACCTCAACAATTTCAAGAGCTTTAAAGGATCATCATTCTATAAGTGATAAAACGATAAAGAAGGTTAAAAAGACTGCTAAAGAAATGGGATTTGTACCTAATACTTTAGCGGCAGGCTTACGTGGAAATAAAACAAAAACAATTGGTGTACTGATACCAACAGTTACACAGCCCTTTTTGTCCTCCCTAATTAGCGGTATCGAAATTACGGCGCAAAAATCAGACTATTCTGTTATCATTATGCAGTCGCATGACTCGTATCATGAGGAGGTTAATATGGCTAAGTCATTATACAGCAACCGTGTAAGCGGTGTTATTTGTTCATTGGCGATGGAAACCAGAGATACTTCGCATTTTCAGCAGTTTTCAAACAATAATATTCCGCTTGTTTTTGTTGACAGGGTTCCTAAAGATTACAATACTTTTAGGGTTGTTATCGATAATTATTCGGCTGGTTATAAGGCAACTAAACATCTTATAGAACAAGGCTGCATCCGCATTGCACATTTAACGGCGGGTTCAGAATTTGGGAATCTATATAACGAAAGAAAAAGAGGTTATGTTGAAGCGCTAAGAGATCATAATTTGCCTGTAGATGAAGATTTGATTATTGATTTGAAAGGAGTTACATATGAAGAAGGAGTGAAGGCAAGTAATAAATTATTTGATTTGAATCCCATTCCGGATGGCGTTTTCGCCTCTGGAGATATTATTGCAGTCGCCGCGGTTCAAACTGCTAAAAGAAGAGGAATAAAAGTACCGGAAGATATTGCTATTATTGGTTTTAATAATGACCCGATTTCACAAATTATAGATCCAAATCTATCTACCATTACACATCCAGCCGAAAAAATGGGAAAAGCTGCCGCTGATATTATTATAAAAAACCTGAAATCACTGAAAAATGAAGATGTTCAGGAAATAGCGTTCCTAAATACTGAAGTACTGGTTCGCGAATCTTCTAGTAGAAAACCATCCTAATAAAAATAATTAAATTAAATTGTAATTCATTTTAAATGAGATAATTAATACTTTTTTTATAACAAGAAAAAAAAGAAATCAACACTTATTAGTACCTAAAAAAAAACTCCTTTTAAACTTAGTTTGAAAGGAGTTTTTTTTATGAGCAACCAATTGCCCGTGTAGGTGTTTGTTATTATTCTTCTTAAAAAAATGCTTTGAAGGAGTAAGCAATTCTTAAAAAGAAGGTGAAAAATTACTTTCTATAATTTCTTTGACCTCACTAATAAAAGCGTCAGTATTCTTAATTTCTTGTCTAATGAATTCATTGTAATCCAGTAGCTGAAACTGCTGAATCATATCTTTTTTCAGATATTTTATAATAGATTCTATAGTTCGGGTATCAGCTCCTTCTTGTCTTTTTAATTCCCGTTGTTTGCTTTCTAAATACTGTAAACTCTTTTTTAATCGCTGAACTTGTAATTTTTCCAATCTTTATAGTCTTTTTAAAATTTATTAAAAAAAATAATATTCTGAAAAGTGTTAAAAATCAATATGTTCCAAAAACTTAACTCATTTGATTTTGTGTTCTTTCCAGAATATTTTATTTAATTATATACGAGCAATTTGAGCATTTGGTTTTGTAAATGATTTATAATATTTTTTAAAAAAGTTATAGAATTTCCATGTTTAAAGAGATTTGTGAAATTTTACAGTCAACAGCTCATACAAAAAAACGAGATTATTTCTAAATGAAACAATCTCGTTTAGTCAAATTAAAGAAAAGAGAAATAAATTATCCGTGTGCGGCTACAGAAACGTCATTCCATTCTTCCCAGGTAGTTAGTTTTTGTTCGTAGGCTTGTTTAGCAAAAGCCAACGCAACTTTTCCCAAGAATAAACGTAGAGGAGGATTTTCGGCTTCGATCAGCTTTATGATTGCAGGTACAGTTGCACTTGTTTTTCCGAAAGTATCAGGATCATGTCCTTCTGCAAGGGCTTTTTTGATTCCGTCATAGGCGTCAATGCGTTCGCTATTGAATCCGTTACCCCAAATATCTGTAAAATAACCATTTGGTTCTACCAAAGTAACATTGATTCCGAATTGTTTTACCTCTGAAGCCAAAGTTTCAGAAAGACCTTCAACGGCAAATTTCGAGGCATTATAAAGTCCGATAACCGGTAAAGTTGCAATTCCTAAAATAGAAGATACCTGAATGATATGACCGCTTTTTTGATTTCTCATAATCGGTAATACGGCTTGTGTTAACCATAAAGTACCAAAGAAATTCGTTTCAAATTGTGCTCTGGCCTCGCTTTCACTGGCTTCTTCAACGGCACCGTTTAAAGCGTAACCGGCATTGTTGATCAGAATATCAATTGTACCGAAATGTTGTTTAACTTTTTCTACGACTGCGAACGAATCTTCGCGTTTGTTTACGTCTAATTGTAGCGGTAAAATGGCTTCTCCATATTGTGCTTTTAAGTCGGCTAGGGTATCGATATTTCTGGCTGTTGCAGCTACCTTGTATCCTTTTGCTAATAATGCTTCTGTCCAGGCTCTTCCGAATCCTTTTGATGCTCCTGAAATTAAAATTGTTTTTGACATGATTTTTTAATTGTTAATTATTAATTTATAAATGACCAATCGGTCATATTTTTGATAAAAAAAATTAAAGGGTGTTTTCCTCTATAATTTTTTTTAGGGTTTTAACTATGATTTGCATTTTATCATTATTACCTGACATTCTCGAAATTAAGTGACCGCCTTCCATCATCGCGAACATTACTGTGGCAAAGTCGCTTGCATTCCAGTTTGGGTTGAATTCGCCGTTGGCAATTCCTTTTGCGATAATACTTCCCAATAGCTGCTGATTATACTTTATCCCGCCGTTTATTTTCTCTTTTACAATTGGATTAGTATCATCGGCTTCTGTACCGAAATTCAACAACGGACAACCGCCAATAATAGGAGGGGTTACAGGATTACTGAAAAAATCGATGTAAGCAAACAATTCGCCTTTTGCTGTTTTGCTTTTGCTCATTTCGGCCTGAAGTTTAACGCCCAGTACTTTCATATTATGATCTACAGCAGCACAAGCCAGTACTTCTTTGTTTTCAAAATGAACGTACATACTTCCTTTAGACAGTTTAGTCGCTTCCATAATATCGCTCATAGAAGTTGCTGCAATCCCTTTTGTGTTAAAAATAGGTGCTGCTTTGTCTATAATAAATTGTCTGGTTTCTTCTCCCTTTGCCATGATCGTTTATATTACGAATTGTAATTACAGTGCAAATATATGACCGATTGGTCATAAAAAACAAATTTTATATGATTTATTTTTATAAAATATTTTAAAGCAGTGTTTTACTGGATTATATGAAGGGATGTTTATTTAATTTTTAAGATGAAGCTTAGTCTTCTTAAAGTTTTTTGATTTCAGGATTTTCCCATTATCCGTAATCATAATACAGCTGTAATCAGGATATTTTTTGATTAGGTTTAATCCCGCTTCTTTTCCTAAAACCATTATTGAAGTACTGAAACCGTTTGCCGTTTCAGCATTTGGACCAAAAACAGAAACACTGCAAAGTCCGGTCGATGGATAGCCGGTCGATGGATTTATAATATGAGAATATCTTTTGCCATTCAAGACTACAAATTTTTCATAACTTCCTGATGTTGTAACTGCACCTTCCTTCAACGGAACTACGGCAAAAACCTCATCAGTATGAAAAGGATTTGTCATTCCGATTTTCCATTCTTTGCCATTGGGTTGTCTTCCCCATACGGTCATATCGCCGGAGGCGTTTACAATTCCGGAGGTAATGCCTTTTGCCAGCATTAAGTCACGGCATTTGTTGGTTGCGTAACCTTCGCCTAAGGCGCCAAAACCAATTTTCATTCCTTTTAATTTTAGAAAAATAGTCGATTGTGTGCTATCCAAAATGATGTTTTTATAACCGACTTTCTCTACCGATTTCTTTATGGCTTCCGCCGAAGGCATTTCGGTCATGGAACCATCAAATTTCCAGATTCTGTCCATAGCCGCAAAACTGATATCAAAAGCACCGTTTGTAATTTCAGAAAAATGTAAGGCTCTTTGTGCCAATTCAAAAACTTCCTTATCGACTTTTACAGGACGAATTCCCGCATTTTGATTGACTTCTGAAACCTGCGAAGTTGGTTTCCAGTCTGAAATCAAATTTTCGATTCTTGTAATTTCTGCAATAATTTCATCAATCGAATTTTCGGCAGTAAGAGAATCTTGGGCAACAATTGTAATGTCAAATCGCCCTCCCATAAGCAGGGTTGTTCTTTTTCGTAAAACTTGCGCATTGCCCAAAAAGCAAGAGATAGCAAATAAAATTAAGAGAAACTTACGGGAAAAGGTTTTTTTATTTGACATGATAATTGTTTTGAAGAAGTATAATTAAACACATAGAAACATAGATTTTATGCAGAAAAAGAAAATAAAAAGAAACTAGTTTCTCACACATAGCGATGTGTGACTAAATAATTATTTTTTTATATACTTCTTTCTGGCAGCTATGTATCTTTAGATTAATGAATTGCCTTTTTTTAAGCGGTGTAAAAGCTATGTTTCTAGGTGTTTAAATTTAATAACAATCGCTTAAAATCTGACCATTGTTTTTATAAACTGCAAGACTTAATTTTTTTTCTGCCAATAATGTATCAAGCGTCGATTCAACATCTTTTTGCATTTCAAGCGAACCGCAAATCATGATAACACCTTTGTTTACCAGCAAATCCAAGAAAAAATTAGCATCACGTTTGATTAAATCCATGACATAATAATGATTTTCTTCACGTGATAAAGCCAAATGAAAATTCTGCAATTGCTGTTTTTTCATCATTTCAGAGGCGAATTTTTTATATCCTGTAACGGTTTCAGTTTCCATTCTAAAACCTGCGTACAAATGTGTTTCGGACTTTTTCTTGTTTTGTTCGATCATTCCGAGAAACGGTGCAATTCCGGTTCCGTTAGAAATAAACGCCACTTTGGATGCTTTTTTAGGAAAATGAAAAGCATGATTCTTAATGATTCTCGCTTTGATAACATTGCCGGGTTTCAATTCATTTAAAAATTCAGAACCCAAACCATTCGGATGCAGTTTTACAACCAGTTGAATATTACCGGAATGATTCCCAATAGAATAGAGGCGTTCTCGTGTATCATTAGCCGGATAAATAGCTAATAAATCACCCGATTGAAATTTGGCTCTCATATTGGCACGAAGCGTAATGATAAAAGTATGCTCAGTTTCAGAAATTGCCGTTTTATCTAAAACCATCATTTTTTGCAGACCTTTTGGCGCATGATTGTATAATGATGGCGTTGTCGCTAATGCAATTCCGCTTTTAGCACTCCATAATTTAACCCAGTCTACAAATTCGGCAGCCGATTTATCGTTTACAGTTTGCAGTTCTACAAAGCGTTCCGCCCAGTTTTGCTCTTCCAAAAGTTCATCAATTTCGTAGGCAAATCCACAAAAATTCGGATAAGCTTTCGAACCAAACCCAACCACAGAAAAATTAATTTTTTGTTGTTGATTGTATTGCTGCAAAAGTGAAATAAATTTTTTTCCGTTCGATGGTGCGTCGCCCAATCCATGCGTGGAAGAAAAAATTATAATATGTTCTGCTTTCGGGTAAACCGAAAAATTATTCAATTCGGTCAGAAAAACTTTTTCGCCGGCGGCATTTAGTTGTTTTTGAATCGCATTTGCAAATCGGAGCGAACTTCCGTTTTCAGAACCAGCCAGCAAAATGAATTTGCTTTCATCTGCTTTAAATTTATTTTTAATTCGGCTTGCCCTTCTTTGTAAAGTCATTGCAAAACCAGAATAGATAAAAAAGAGAATATTTGCCGAAGCAATGGCCAAAATCACGGCCCAAATAACATTTATTCTTCCGGTGTGAAGATCAAGACTCAAATCTGCAAATTGAGCCGTCATTGGAGAACGTTTTTCGCTAATTACAGCACCAGTCACCTGATTTACTTCAATTTCCCTGTCTTTCAATTCGATGATATAATATTCTTCCGGATCGTCTGTAAAAGGAAATTCGATTTTTTTTACATCAGACAAAAGGGTAGTCGTAAGTATATTTTCTGAAGAAGCTTTTTTGGGAGTTGCTGTAATCGCGGTTTTTTCTTTTTCCTTTTCTTTATCCATAAAAAAGTTAAACTTTTCCAGTGTTAAATAGGTTCCGGTAATTGCAATAATCAAAATCGGAATTAAAGCCAAACGCCCTAAAACAACATGGTAATACTGGACAAAATATTCTTTGATGACTTTCGAAAAGAAATTACGGATTCCCTTTTGCCTTTTCAAAACAAGAACAAATCCCGAAGCCGCAATCAACACCAATAAAAACGAAATTGCACCAACAAAAAGGCGTCCTGTATCATGCAAAAATAATGAACGATGAAAGCCGGTGATCCACTGAATAAACTCACTTTTTTTTACTGGAGTTCCTAATTTTTTCCCGGTTTTAGCATCAATATATGCATTGATATCATTGCCATCTTCATCGATTGCCTGCAAGGTTACGAACTGATTGTAATCGACTGATAATTCGGTTATTTCAGGGTAATTCTTTTTTAATACAGGAAGCGTCTGACCTAAGGTAATTTTATCAAAATTTTCAATTTTGTACGGAAGCGTTTTTTCCTGTACAGCATCAACAGCCAGAATAATGCCCGTTACCGATGCTAATATCAAAAATAAAGAAGAAACCAAAGCCAGGGCCAGGTGTGAGGAACGCCAAAAAGAAAGAGTCATGGAGTATATGCTAAAAGGTAATCAAATGCAATTGAGCAGGTAAGGTATTAAATTTTGATTAATTTTACGTACCTGATATAACCTTTACCATCTGTTTTATCAGCAAGACCAGCAGTTGTAAGCGGAATTTCGACATCATTTACGTGATATTTTTGATCTTCAACAGCTGATTCAAATCTTAATTTATATCCTTTATTAATTTTAGAATCTTCAATTTCAAAAGTAGTAACACTGCGATCTCCGCCAGTAACAGATGCACCGCTTATAGCACTTACATCCTCATGTTTTTTCGCCTGAAATTTGTTCCATTCTTTCAATGATTTATACCATTTTTTATCGTCACCCATTACATAAAGTGTTTTTTCATATTCTCCTTTTGAATTAATAAGAGAAACTACAATGTAAGCACCTTCTCCCATATAATTAGACATTTGAAGCATGCATTTGTATTTGCTCGCCTGAGCTTGAGACGGGTAAGAAACTAAGGTGATTAATAAAACTGTAAGGGCAACCTTAAATATTGATTTCATTTAAATTAATTATGAGTTATAAATTATTAGTTATGAGTTATGAATTATGAGTTATGAATTATAAGTTTTGAGTTGTATATTATTTGTCTGCTATTGCAACTTATAACTCATAATTTATAACTCAAAAACCTATTTTAAAAATTCAACCGAAACATTATTTTTCGTTAAAGATTCATTTTCTTTTGCTAATGCGTATACGCTTTCATCAAATTCTGTTTTGATATCTTTTTTAGCACCGATTGATAATAAATATTTTAGAATTGAATCATCTTTAGAAATCATCGCAGCTTTGTGTAAAGCGGTAAAACCATCCTTGTTCTTGGCATTTACATCGATATTTAAGGAAGCTAGTTTTTGAACCAATGTCAGATCATTTTTAGCGGTGGCTAAATGATACAAAGTACTGCCATCTTTTTGAGCAGCAGCAAGATTTAAACCTTTGTCCTGCAATAATTTTATTTTTGCTTCAAAAGGATCCTGACCTTTAGATGCTTCCGGGCGGTACGATTGAATCAGGTAAACACCTAAGTTATTTCCATCTTTATCCGTAACATTTACATCGGCACCTTTATTTAAAAGAAGTGCAACATTTTCAGCAGTTCCGGATTTTACTGCAACTGTCAATGCCGATTCTCCTTTTGAGTTTTGAGCATTAACATTTTTTGTCACCGCTAATAATTGTTCTAAAACGGCAGTTTCTTTTGTAGCAGCAGCTTTTATTAAAACCGTATTTCCTTCTTTATCAGCTTTGTTGGCATCAATACCTTTCCCTAAGAAATATTTAATGATTTCAGTCTGGTTTGGTTTATTTGCTAATAAATGAAAAATAGTTTCTCCTGATTTGTTTACGGCTAAAGGGTTTAGTTTTAATTCTTCTACTAAATATTTATACGCTTCTAATGAAGTAGTTTCTCTACGGTTTCCTTGTGCAGCGAAGAAAAGTGCATTGTCATTATATTTAATTCCTTTTGAGGCTAGCTTTTTCAATAAGTCAATATTTCCAACTTTTGCAGCATAATTAAAAGCTGTATTTCCATCGTTATCCACATCTTTAAGAGATAATCCTTTAGTGCTGAAATATTCTGCAGCAGTCAGGTTTTTGTCAAACGGAATGGTAAGCAATAATAAGTTTGCACCATTGCTGTACTTTTTCTTCGGATTTAGTCCTCCCTTAAAAAATGCTTCATACAATGCCGGATCAATTTGTCCGTTAGCAGCAGCAAAATCGGCAGGAGTTGTGCCATGACTGTCTTCGTTATTAATATCTGAACCTTTTGCTATAAGATATTGTACCATTTCTACATTTCCTCTATTGGCAGCCCAGTGCAAATAAATACGATTGTCGTGAGTAGTTTTATTTATTGGATTTCCTGGTTGATCTAATAAAAATTTTATCGTTGCATTTGGCGCATCGTTATTGATGGCCAGAACAGTAACGTCAAATGCATTTTGATTCGCTTGTGACGGACTATTTCCTTTTTCTATTTCAGCTTTTACAGTTGCTACGTCTGGAGAAGTTTTCCAGAAAGCTGCTTCTAATAAAGTATTTTTTTGCTGTGCATTCGCCAAAAAAGCAGCAACTAACGCAATCGAAATGAAAAGTTTATTTTTCATATTTAGAAATTTACAATTTTTAAAATAGTTTGGTTAAGTAATTATTTACTCCAAAACAGCTGCAAAAAACAATTATTTAGAATAAATAAAAATAACGCAAATGTAAAAATAAATATTAGTAAGACAACTTATTTGGAGAAGAAAAATCAATCTTATATACTCTTAAGATTTCGAAATATAGAAAAGGTTTAATTTATAAGGAGATTCTTTTTAGTGTAATATCGAGATTACGATACTTTGGATAACGATATTTAACTTTTGTTTTTAGTTATTTAAAATGTAAGTTATTGATTTTCAGTATGTTATATTAAAGGCATTGTTTTAGCCTATCCGTCTGCATAACAATCTAATACAGATATTATGCAAAGCGAAAATCCAAAATCAATTCTTTTTATAACGGGAGCTTTTGTAAGTAATGAATCATGGAATGATTGGCGGGATTTTTACGAAAGTAAAGGATTTAAAACCGTGGCACCGCCCTGGCCTCATAAAAATGGAACCGCGGAAGCACTTCGTCAAAGGCATCCTGATCCTAAAGTAGCATCGATCAGATTACAACATCTTATTGATTATTATGCAGAAATAGCGGCGTCATTTTCACAGAAACCAATTATTATCGGCCATTCGCTAGGCGGCTTAATTGCGCAGATTTTAAACCAGAGAGGATTGGCAGCAGCAGCCGTAGCCATCCATTCTGTACCTCCGCAGGGTATTATGTCTTTTAAGTTTTCATTTCTGAAAGCAGGCTGGGGGCCATTAGGTTTTTTCACTTCCACAAAAAAGACTTTTTTAATGAATTTTCCGCAATGGCAATATGCTTTTACCAATGGTCTGTCTTTTGAATTACAGAAAAAAGGATATGAAGATCTGGCAATTCCCGAATCAAAACTGGTAGTTCGTGATACGATTACTTCCGTCGCCAAAGTTGATTTTTCTAAGTCCCACAATCCGCTATTATTGATTGCGGGAGATAATGATCATACGATTCCATATCAATTAAACCACGATAATTTTAAAAAATACAAGAATAAAAGCTCTGTTACGGATTATAAGCTTTTTTCTGGCCGAAATCATTTCGTTTTAGGACAACCCGGCTGGCAGGAAATCGCAATTTATATTCTGGAATGGCTTGAGAAGAGTAAAGAGTAAAGAGTAAAGAGTAAAGAGTAAAGAGTAAAGAGTAAAGAGTAAAGAGTAAAGAGTAAAGAGTAAAGAGTAAAGAGTAAAGAGTCAAGAGTCAAGAGTAAAGAGTAAAGAGTCAAGAGTCAAGAGTCAAGAGTCAAGAGTCAAGAGTAAAGAGTCAAGAGTCAAGAGTAAAGAGTCAAGAGTCAAGAGTAAAGAGTAAAGAGTAAAGAGTAAAGAGTAAAGAGTAAAGAGTAAAGAGTAAAGAGTAAAGAGTAAAGAGTAAAGAGTCAAGAGTAAAGAGCCAAGAGTAAAGAGTAAAGAGTCAATAGTCAAGAATTTGCGTTAAAATCTATATTCTATATTCTATATTCTTTTTTCTTCTAATTAATTAACCACTTTAAATCTAAAATTATGAAATCAATTTCCAACCAAAATGCAGGATCGAAAAAAACGAGAGCTTTTTTAGGTCTTTTAATAATCAGTTTTTTTATGCTTGCTTCCTGTAATAAAAAAACAGAACCGATAGCAGTAGACGATGCAAAAGTTACCACTGATTCGGCAACTGTAAAGCCTGCTGATCCTCCGGCTAATTTTAAACATGCAACTGCTTTTGTAAACGGTGTAAATATCCACTATGTCATTGGTGGTAAAGGAGACCCACTTGTTTTAGTACATGGTTTTGGTCAAAACTGGTACATGTGGAATCGTTTGCTTCCGGAATTATCAAAACATTTCACTGTTATTGCGCCCGATTTAAGAGGGGTTGGCGAATCAGACAAACCAGAGTCAGGTTATGATAAAAAAACAATGGCGACCGACATTCATGAATTGGTTAAAAAACTGGGTTATACTAACATCAATCTTGCCGGTCATGACATCGGACTTATGGTAGCTTATGCTTACGCGGCGCAGTACGGCAGCGAAGTTAAAAAATTGGCTCTAATGGATGCATTACTTCCGGGAATTGAACCAGTTTGGTCGCAGGTTTCGGCTTCTGCATGGTGGTTTGGATTTTTTGCATGGCCAGCTTCCGGAGATATTGTAAAAGGAAAAGAAAAAGAGTTTTTAGTTAATTTCTGGCCAATGGTGGGTCACGTTAAAGATCCTTTTACGGCTGAAGAAACGGCTGAATTTGTAAGAGCTTATGCTGTTAAAGACGGAGCTAAATCTACTTTTAAATGGTTTGGAGCTTTCCCTCAGGACGGAAAAGATAATTTAGTTTTTGCAAAGACAAAACTTAAAATGCCTCTGTTAGCAATGGGGGGAGAATATTTTGCAGCAGCATTCTTAAAAGAGCATTCTAAATTAGTAGCAGAGAATGTAAGCGAATCTAAAATTGCTGGTTCAGGACATTGGCTGGTTCAGGAAAATACAGCACAGGTTCAGAAAGACTTATTGGCTTTTTTCCTTGCAAAATAAAACATTGGCATAAATATGCAACCTGCTAAATCTAAAGAAATGAAACGATTATTTTCACTACTAATATTCCTAAGTCTGTTTGCGCAGGCTCAGGAAAAGGCCGACCTGATTGTTTATAACGGCAAAATTGCAACCATGCAAAAGTCCGGTGAATTTGTTCAGGCCATCGCTACGAAAGACGGAATTATTCTGGCTACCGGAACTTCGAAAAGTATTTTGGACACTTATAAAACCACCGCAACTAAAGTCATTGATGCTAAAGGTAAAACAGTCGTTCCGGGGTTGAACGACAGCCATATGCACGTAATCCGTGAAGGGCTTAATTACAATTCCGAATTACGTTGGGATGGCGTAAAAACCTTAAAAAGAGCCATGGAAATGCTGAAAGAACAAGCGGCAAGAACTCCGCCCGGTGTTTGGATTAAAGTAATTGGTGGCTGGAATGAATACGGATTTGGAGAGAAAAGACAGCCAACCATCGAAGAGATAAATGCGGCTGTTCCTGATAAACCTGTTTTTATTACCTATTTATATGGGAAGGCATTTTTGAATAAAAAAGGAATCGAAGTTTTAGGTTATACCAAAGATACACATTATGAAGGCAGTGTTCTTGAACAGGATAAAAACGGAAACCTAACCGGATTAATGTTTGCCAAAGAAACTCCAAAAGCAATTTATATGACGTTGGGATTAACCACAAAGTTAACTGCCGAAGAAAGAATCAATAGTTCGCTTCAGTTTAACAGAGAATTGAACCGTTTTGGATTAACGTCTGTAATTGATGCCGCTGGGGGATCTCAGAACTTTCCAACAGATTATGGAACCTCAATGGAATTGGCGAAAACAGGAAAATTAAATCTTAGAATTTCCTATTATCTGTTTGCTCAGCAAAAAGGTAAGGAGTTACAGGATTATGAAAAATGGGTTGCGACCACTTTAATCAATAAAAATGATAACCTTTTAGTAGCCAATGGTTATACCGAAGAAGGTGCCGGAGAAAATATCGTGGCTTCCGCAGCAGATTTTGAGAATTTTCTTGAACCAAGAATTGTGCTTTCAGACGATATGGAAAAAGATTTGGAACCGATTATTCGCCTGCTTGTTAAAAATAAATGGCCGTTTCGCCTGCATGCCACCTACGGAGAATCGATTGACAGAATGCTGAATGTTTTTGAGAAGGTAAATAAAGAAATTCCGTTTAACGGATTGCGCTGGTTTTTTGATCATGCAGAAACGATTACACCTCAGGAGTTAGAGCGGGTAAAGGCACTTAATGGTGGAATCGCGGTTCAATTCAGAATGTATTTTCAGGGCGAATTATACGAGAAAATGTATGGAATTCCGAAAACGCAATTGCCGCCCATTAAAAAAATGTTAGAAATGGGAATCCCAGTAGGGATGGGAACAGATGCTACACGTATATCAACTTACAATCCCTGGATGGCGATGCACTGGCTCCTTACGGGAAAAACTTTAGGAGGCATGCAATTCTGGCCAAAAGATCAGATTTTAGACAAATTTACCGCACTTCAATTATATACTTCAGGAAGTGCGTGGTTTTCTGGTGAAGAAAAAGAAAAAGGAAAACTGGTAAAAGGAATGTATGCGGATATGAGCATTTTATCTGATGATTATTTCACGATTTCGGCAGATAAAGTTCGAAATATCGAATCTGATTTGACCATTGTAAACGGAAAAGTAGTGTACGGAAAAGGAGATTTTAAAACTCTCGATCCTGGGATTGCTCCGGTAATTCCGGAATGGTCGCCTATTAAATATTTCGGAGGATATCAAGTAAAACAATAAAAACATAAAAGATAAATTATGAAAACTCAAAAAATAATTTCAGCATTTGCTGTTACGCTGTTGCTTCTTATCAGCATCAATGCACATGCGCAGTTTCCAATGCCGGATCATGTCCCAATTTGGGATGCCAATAAAGTCACTTTAAAACTGCATAAAATTTCAGAAAATGTGTACTCTGTTGCACCGGAAACAGTAGAAGCTGAAACATCAAAAGGAATTGCACAAGCAACTTCAGCAGGGTTTATTGTGGGCGACAAAGGTGTTTTGCTTATCGAAACCATGTTGTGTAAAAGACTTTACGATCAGCTTTATAAATTGATCAGAAGTGTAACAGACAAGCCGATAATTTATGCTATAAACACCAGCGATCATGGCGATCATTGTTTTGGAAATTATTTGCTTCCAAAAGAAACCATTGTAATTCAGAATGAATTTGCAAAGGAAAACCTTTCTAAAAATTACGACAACATCAAACAGTTTATGATCATGCTTTTCGGCAAAGGAAGAGGAATAGAAGAAAGTGTTTATCGCCCGGCGGATATTACGATTGCTATTAATCAATCCATGAAAATTGATATGGGGAAAGGAAATATTATCGAAGTAATAAATGTAGGAACGGCGCAATCTCCGGCAGATCTTTTTGTGTATTTGAAATCTCCAAAGGGAAATGTTTTATGGGCCGGAAATCCGTTTATTGGGGAAAGTCCGACGATTCCGTGGCTGTTTGATGGTTATTTTCTGGAACCTGTAAACAACCTCAACAAAATTTATAATATGATAGGAGACAATGACATCGTTGTTCCGGGTCATGGCCGAGTTACCAATAAAGCCGGAATTAAATATACGATTGATTATGTTGAAGCCTTAAAAACAAATGTTGAAAATGCGGTTAAAAAAGGACTGACTTTAGAGGAAACCAAAGCCGCTGTAACCATGAAAGAGTATGATAAAGGCTATGAACTATTCAATTGGCTTCATTTTAATTTTAACGTTCCAAATGCATACAAAGACATTAAAGAAAATGGTGGTAAAAAATGAAAAAGATATATATAATGCTAGTAATTCTATTGCTGAATTTTTCAGTATATGGACAACAATTTACAGATGAAGAAATAAAAACAAAAGAAACCGTAGAGAAGTTCTTTGGCTATATTGGTGCGAAAGATCCTGAAAAAATTTCCTCTATGGTTTCAGAAAAGGTCGATTGGTACATATTTGAATCGAAATACATGCCATGGACAGGACATCGTTCTAAGAGAGCAGAAATTGCAGAATTGTTTACAACCCTCTTTAGTTATTTTGTTGATGGAAGTGAAAAACTCGAAGCACAATCTTTTTTGTTGAGAGGAAATGAAGTAGCCGTTTTTGGTTTTGTCGAAAGAACGGTGAAAAAAAATGGCAAACATTTTAGAATGCCTCTTGCTATACATATAACAGTTGAAAATAATCTGATAAGCAAATTTTCACTTTATGAAGAGACTCTAATTATTGAAAAAGTACTGAAATGAAATAATAATGAAGGCTAAAAACCTAAAAATATTAACATGAAGGACAGAAGAACATTTCTTAAACAGGCAAGTCTTGTAGGGCTTGCCGGATTACTGCCAACGAGTACACTGCTGGCAAGTGATTTAAAAACAAATACACTAGCTAATCCAGAAGATTCTAATACCAAATGGGCTGACGGATCACGTTTGGTTGTATCGCTATCGATGCAGTTTGAAGCGGGAGGCCAGCCTGTAAATGCCGAGAGTCCGTTTCCGCAGAATATGCAAAAAGGATTTACGGATCTTCCAGGCGAAACCTGGTATCAGTATGGGTACAAAGAAGGAATTCCGAGAATGCTGGACAATTGGGATAAGTTTGGTGTCAAAATTACCTCGCATATGGTAGGATCAGCGGTATTAAAAAATCCGGATCTCGCCAAAGAAATTGTAGAAAGAGGTCATGAAGCCGCCGCCCATGGTATGGATTGGACAACTCAATATTCAATGCCGTATGAAACTGAAAAACAATTCATCAAAGATGGTGCTGATGCTATTAAAAAAGTAACCGGTTTTCAACCCGTCGGATATAATGCAAATTGGTTAAGACGCGGAACAAACACACTTGAAATTTTGCAGGAACTTGGATTTAAATATCATATCGATGATTTAAGTCGCGATGAGCCGTTTTTATTAAAAGTAAAAGGAAATGATTTTGCAGTGGTTCCATACACTATTCGCTGCAACGATATTGTATTGATAGAAGGAAAAAATTTCAGTGCAGATCAGTTTGCACGCCAGGTTATTTTAGAATTTGATCAGCTCTACAAAGAATCAGAAAAAAAGCGCCGGCAAATGTCAATAAGTTTTCATGATCGTATTGGAGGAACGCCTCAAATGGTTGCTGCAACTACAGAAATCCTCTCCTACATTCAAAAACATAAGGGAGTTAGTTTTAAAAGAAAAGATGAAATTGCCCAAATGGCTTATGCAGATAAGAACATCATTCGGGAATAATGATTTCCTCAAAAATTGATTATTTAATTTTTTAAAATAACCATCAAAATGAAGTATCAAAAATTATTTGAGGAGTACAATTTAAGCGGACAGATATTAAAAAATCGATTTTTAATGGCTCCAATGACTCGTTCAAGAGCTTCACAACCAGGCGATATTCCAAATACGCTGATGGCCGAGTATTATGGGCAGCGCAGCACCGCTGGCATAATCATTACAGAAGCGACACAGGTTTCTTTACAGGGAAAAGGATATGCCAATACTCCCGGGATTTATAGTCCGCAACAGATAGAAGGCTGGAAATTAATAACAGATGCCGTCCATAAAAAGGGCAGTAAAATAATTTTGCAGTTATGGCATGTGGGGAGAGTAAGCAGTTTTAAAGTGAACGGATTACAGCCTATAGCCCCTTCTGCTTTAATGGCAAAGGACACTAGTGTTTATGTATTTGATGGAGCTCCAAACGGAGATGCAACTTTTGTTCCGGTTGATGAACCCAGAGAAATGAGCAAAACCGATATTGAAAACGTCATTAAAGAATTTGTACAGGGGGCTAAAAATGCCATTACAGCAGGTTTTGATGGTATTGAAATTCATGGCGCAAACGGTTATTTAATTGATCAGTTTTTGCGAAGCAATAGTAATAAAAGATCTGATGAATACGGCGGAACACCAAAAAACAGAATTCGTTTTCTGATTGAAATTGCAAAAAAAGTAGCGCAGGCAATCGGAAAAGAAAAAACAGGAATAAGACTTTCGCCTTTCATCAGTTTTAAGGATATGAGTGATCCGGAAATTTTGCAGACTATAATGCTTGCAGCCGCAGAAGTAAATAAACTCGATCTGGCTTACATTCATCTTTGTGAGGCTGATTGGGATGACGCACCTTCCATTCCAATTGATTTTAGAATTCAGCTGAGGAAGACATTTAAGAATACAATTATTGCTACAGGAAATAAAACGCCGGAAGAAGCAGAGCAATTACTTCAGGAAGATTTAGCTGATTTAATTGGTTTTGGCAGAAAATTTTTAACCAATCCTGATTATCCTGCCAAAGTGAAACAGAATCTGCGCTTAAATGAGATTTCAGACAATCATACTTTATTTGGAGGAGGTACAGCAAGAGGTTATACAGATTACCCTTTTATTCAAACAACATAAATTAAAAGATTATGAAAAATCAAGAAAAAACATGGTTTATTACCGGAACTTCTCAGGGAATCGGACTTATTTTAGTAAAACAATTATTAGAACAAGGTTATAATGTGGCTGCAACAGCCAGAAATACCGAAGCACTTAAAAAAGTTGTTGGTGTTTCATCAGCACAATTCCTTCCATTGCAGGTTGATTTAGTGGATGAGTCAAGTGTAAAAGAAGCTGTAAAGAAAACTTTGGCACAATTTGGAACTATTGATTATTTGGTCAATAACGCAGGATATGGTTTAATTGGCGGAATTGAAGAAAGCTCTGATGCCGAAGTTAGAGCCAATTTTGATGTTAATGTGTTTGGTTTGCTGAATGTTACCAGAGCTATTTTACCGCATATGCGAGCGGCTCAATTTGGACATGTAATTAATATTTCGTCAGTATTTGGATTGCTTGCCGGAGCAGGTTGGGGAATTTATTGCAGTACCAAGTTTGCGGTTGAAGCCATTTCTGAAGCCCTTGTCCAGGAAGTAAAACCTTTCGGGATAAAAGTTACGCTTATTGAGCCCGGCTATGTGCGAACAAATTTTTTAAACAGCACTTCATTAATTTCATCAGCTGCACCAATCGACGCTTATACAGGAATACGTGAGTCAGTACGCTCACATCAGGAAGATTTGCCGGGAAAACAACCGGGTGATCCTGAAAAAGTTGCAGCATTAATTATTGACGTAAGTAAATTGGCAGAACCGCCGCTTCATTTGTTGACAGGATCTGATGCATACCAATTTGCGAATTATAAAATTGACTCTCTTAAAAATGAAATTGAAGCCACTAAAGAGCTTACTTTCTCGACAGATTTTCAAAATTAATCAACATATTTTATTGGACTTTAATTGTTTAGGTTAAAACTGAAGACCCGAATTTCATATAATTTATGAAGTTTGGGTTTATTTTTTTATTGAAGTGCCCTCTTAATTGAAATAAATTGTAGCTTTTTACTGTGTTATTTATATAAGCGCGGAAATTTTCAAATAGAAAAAATGCCCAAAAAACCCTGTCATCACTCACTTTTTGCTTTTTTATTTTTTCAACATTTTGCTTTTAACTGAATATTAACAAAAATAATAACGGAACGATCGTTCCGTTATTGTAAATTTGTCCGATAAATATTTAACAACAACATAAAAATGAAAACAATAATTAAAAATTTAGCAATGATTACAGCAGCACTTTTAGTTGGTACTACGGCACCAGCACAAAATAAAACAGTTAAAGCAGCAAATCCTCCTGCAAACTTTAAACACGCAACAATAAACGTGAACAATGTTGATATTCACTATGTAATTGGAGGAAAAGGAGAGCCATTAGTTTTAATACACGGCTTTGGTCAAAACTGGTATATGTGGAACAGACTTTTACCAGAACTTTCAAAACATTTTACAGTGATTGCACCGGATTTAAGAGGAGTTGGAGAGTCAGGTAAACCAGAAAGCGGTTACGACAAAAAAACGATGGCAACCGATATTCATGAATTGGTAAAAAAACTAGGATATAAAAACATCAATTTGGCAGGACACGATATAGGGTTGATGGTAGCTTACGCTTATGCTGCGCAATATCCTGACGAAGTTAAAAAATTAGCCTTAATGGATGCTTTGCTACCTGGAATTGAACCCGTTTGGTCTCAGGTTTCTGCGTCAGCATGGTGGTTTGGATTTTTTAGCTGGGCGCCTTCCGGAAGCATTGTGGCAGGAAAAGAAAAAGAATTCTTAACCGGATTCTGGCCTGTAGTTGCCAATAAAAAAGACGCATTTACAAAAGAAGAAACAGCTGAATTTATTCGTGCATATGCTGTTAAGGGCGCAACAACCGGAAGTTTTCATTGGTTCGGTGCTTTTGCACAAGATGGGAAAGATAATGTTGAATTCATGAAAACAAAATTAAAAATGCCGGTTCTTACAATGGGCGGCCAGTATTTTGCGGCAGCATTTTTAAAAGACCATACCAAGCTTGTAGCCAACGATGTTCATGAAGCTAATATTCCAAATTCAGGACACTGGATTGTACAGGAAAATACCGAAGCAGTTCAAAAAGGCTTATTGGATTTCTTCCTTGAAACAAAATAATTATTAAAAAATTCCAAAAAAGAAATTCCAAATTCCAATTTTTGAGTTTACCAAGCCCGATCGGTTTTAAGAATTATCAGGTTTGTTATTAAATTGGAATTTGGAATTTTTAAAATTTGGAATTTATTTATTTTTATCCATTAGAAATTCAGCCAAAAATTCAATTTTTATAACCGTTCCGTTTTGATTTTCTATTGAAAGTTTTCCTTCCAAATCATCACTTAAACCTTTTATCAGACTCATTCCAAAAGAATTTTTTCTTTCAGGGCTAACATTAGTATTATAGCCAATTCCATTATCTGAAATAGTGAGTATATAATAACTGTCTTTTACTTTTTCTAATGTCACATTAATCATTCCCGTACGATCATCCGGAAAAGCATATTTGATTGAATTCGTAATGCTTTCATTTAAAATAAGTGCCAACGGAACGGCTTGCGCAACATCTAGCTCTAAAGGTGCGACATTAATTTCGAATCGAATTCTCTGTCCGGTACTAAAAGATTCTTTTAAATATTCGACCAATTCCCTGATATAATTGGGCATATTAATCGTCGAAATATTCTCAGAATTATATAGTTTTTGATGAATCAGGGACATTGAATGAATCCTGTGCTGACTATTTTTAATTGCTGATAAAGCCATATCATTCTCCAAATAGGCGGATTGTGAATTTAGAAGACTGATAACCGTTTGAAGATTGTTTTTTACCCGATGATGAATCTCTTTCAAAAGCCATTCTTTTTCATCGAGTAAATGCCTTAAATTGATGTTTTTTTTATGGATTTCTTTCTCTTTGAGTTCAAGTTTATGGTGATTTCGCTGTTTTAAACGGTATCGGTTAAATAACAATGCGATAGTAATTAAAAATAAAGCAGAGCTTCCAATTGCTAAATAATTTAAAAGTTGTGATTTATGCAGTTCGCTTTTTTGTAATTCTGATTGATTGTTTAAGAGCTTAATTTCCTTTTCTTTATTTTGCGTTTCGTATTGAATTTTAAGTTCTTCAATTTCTTTGTTTTTAGAAAAATTAACCAAATTATCATTTATCTTTTTATAAATCTGATAGTGTTTTAAGGCCGAAGAATAATTACCTTCCAAAGAATCAATTTTGGATAATGAAATTTCAAGTTTCTCAGAACTATAATTGTGTTTGTACAATTTTGCTATAGCTGAAACTTTATCGGCGTAGAACTTAGCTTCTTTTAATTTGTATCTAGATGCATAAAAAGCAGTCATGTTAGAATACAGGTTTAAAATATCAATTACAGTTTCGGGTGCTAAAATCTGCTGTGCGCAGTTATCCATTTCTTTAAAATTCTTTTCTGCCAGGACAAAATTATTCAGTTTGTCGTAACATAGTGCTTTGGTATTAGCCAAAACCATTTTATCAAAAAGATTTGGTGGGGGATATTTTGCTGTAATCGAGTTAATATAATCTATAGCTTCCTGATCTTTTCCTTTTAAAGATAAAGCAGACACGAGACTCGCAAAACTTTTATACCAACCACCGGTATTACTGCCTTTTTGCCCTGCTTGAATACTTTTTTCATAAGTTACTTTGGCTTCTTCAAAATGACCAAGCGTTAGATAAACATTGCCAAGACGAAGGTAAAAATCGTCTGCAAAATTATAGTCATTAATTGCTTCCATTGTTTTTATACTCTTTAAAGCATAATACAAGGCGCTTTTTGTATTGTTTTGTAAAAGTTCAATGTAAGAGATCGTGGCTTCGGTAAAATGAACGTGCTTAAAACCGGCTTTTCGCTGATAATACAAACTTTGATAAAATCCTTTAAGCGCTAACTTTAAATTTCCCGAATAATAATGAATGACAACGATCTTTAGATAATTTACTATCATTTTTTCTTCTAATCCTAACGTACTGTAAAGCTTTATAACTTCATTTAGAATTATTTCTTTTTGAGGATCAAAAACAGGAAGAAACTGTGCCTGATTGGCTAATGCGTCCGCGAGGGCTTTTTGATCATTGTTTTTTCGGCATTCGTTTACAACTTTGGTAAAGCAATTTTTACTTTCATCTAAATTATGTGCTTTGGCATAATATTTTCCGAGCAGCATTACACTTTGATGCTGCCATTTTTGTATTTTAAGCTCATTACTGATTTTGAGCGCTTCATTTATATTGTATAATGCATTCTGAAGATTTTGTGGTTTTGCTCCTGGTTTAAAAAGATAAAAATTGCCAAGTAAAAGCAGTAATTTTATTTTGGTTGTTTCTTTTGTTTTGGCTAAAATTTTATTGAACGGCGTTACATTTCCTTTTTCTAATAATGCACTTCCACTTAAAAAAGTTTTATCTGAAGCATCATAAAAACCTTCATCATAACTTAGCAAAAGTGGTAATTTATAAATTTTTACAGCCAAAACGGTTGCGCTGTCCTCATCAATTTTCCCTTGATATGTTGCGTAAAGAAAGGAGCTGCATAACTGAATTAACAATCGTTTTTTCGCCAGATTATAATTGGCAGTTGAGGATGGTGCCTGAGAAAATGAGGGAAAAGAAATAAACAGCAGAAGTAAAAAACAGTATAATTGCTTCATGTTTTTCTAAGTATTTGTAATTGTGTGATTTATGATCAATCAAATATAGAAATAAACTAATATATTTAAGAATATTATTAATAAAATACTATTTAAATGGAATTATAGAAGATTGGTAACATCTATTTCTAAGTATGTTTCTGTAAAAGTCTAATTTTAAATAGGTTGCAATTAAATTTATAGAAACATTAAAAAACTGCATCATTCTATTCTGCATATTTTTATCTTTATAAGATGTAAGATTTTTATTTTTAGAAACTAGAGAATCAGGAGCTTATGTTTGTAAATAATCGTTTCCATATAAAATCATTAATAAAATTCAGCGGCGGCAGTTTAGCACTGATTGTAAGCTGGGCATTTATGATTTTCTTTTCTTATGAATACCTCAATATAAGATGGATTTCAATTCCGTGGGTCAGCGTTGGAATTATTGGTACAGCAGTGTCTTTTTATATAGGTTTTAAAAACAATCAGTCATATGATAGAATTTGGGAAGCGCGAAAAATTTGGGGAACCTTATTAAATATTAGCCGTATGTGGGGCATTACCACAAAAAGCTATATCAACAATCAAATTTCGGTGAATAAACTATCGGAGGAAGAAATAAACGCTATCCTTAAGAAATTAGTTTATAGAAATATTGCTTACGCCTATGCTTTTCGGGCACAACTTTTAATACCAACTACATGGGAGCATATTAGTCTGGGAACCCGCATTGCGAAAAGAAGCCGGAAAATATTGGAAAAATTTGGCATTAGTATGCTTGAAGATAATTTTACCAGGGAAATAGTAGAAAAACATCTCGATTATGATGAGCATGAAGAGTTGAAACAATTTACCAATAAGGCCACACATATTATAGATCTGCAGTCGCAACATTTACTGGAGCTCAGAAAAATGAATGTTATTAATGATTTTTATCATGCTCAATTACAGAACCTTCTCAATAATTTTTACGAGGAGCAGGGTAAGGCAGAGAGAATCAAAAATTTTCCTTTGCCTCGTTTGTATGCCTATGCGAGTAATGTTTTTGTTTGGATTTTTATCATTTTACTTCCTTTTGGCCTGATTGCAGAATTTGACAAAATGGGACCTTATAATGTTTGGTTGTTTATTCCTGTAGTTACTATTATTTCCTGGATTTTTTCACTGATGGAAATGGTGGGAGACTATTCTGAAAACCCATTTGGAGGTTTAGGAAATGATATTCCGATGCTTTCTCTTTGCCGGACTATCGAAATTGATTTGAAGCAAATGATAAGAGACGAAGAAATTCCGAAACCTATAGTTGCCCAGAATGGAATTTTGATGTAATTGAAAGTGTTAAAGAGTTCCAAAAATAATAAATTTTTATAGTATAAAGCTTTAATAAATAGAGATATAATTCTATTTTGTGTTAAAAAAATAAGTAATTTTAAGCTAGAATTTCAACGGATTTTATTAAAAAAGGTATTAATTATAATAAAGCTGAATAAATGAAAATCACTACAAAAACGGTAAAGTGGAGTGTATTTATACTTCTAATTTTTCAAACAGTATCTGCCCAAATAAAGATTGGAAATAATCCTACAATAATTAACGCATCGGCGATTTTAGAAATAGAATCGACAAATACAGGATTTCTTTTGCCCCGCCTGCCATTGACTAATGTTTCACTTTCAGCGCCACTTGCACAGCATGTTGCAGGTATGATTGTTTACAATACTGCAACAGCAAAAGGATTAAGCCCCGGATTTTATTATAATGACGGCACAAAATGGATTGGCGTTAGCTCATCCACCGTTACAGGATTACTTTCTGCAGAAAACGGTTTGACCAATTTAAACGGCATAGTTAAGCTGGGCGGTGTTTTAAATCAGCCTACGGTTTTAACAACAACAGCTATCAATACTTTTGCTATTAAAGGACTCGGTGCTGGAGATACTGTTCAGGGTGATTTTGTGGTTATTGACAAGATAACCGGTGTGTTAAAAACAATTCCATATTCAGTTATTGAAAATATAATTGACAAGAAAGTAGATAGTAATCCTAAAATAATTCCGGGAATAAAAACTAAAATTACTTATGATGAAAAGGGTTTGGTTGTTAAGGGAGAGGATGTTTCACTAGCTGACATAAAAGGACTGCAAGCTGAATTAGACAAAAAGGCACCTCTTGTATCACCTTTATTTACCGGGACTCCAAAAACTATTCCAATCAATATAACCTCTTCAGATAATTCCATTGTCAATAAAAGCTACGTTGACGATGAAATACGACAAGCCAAAATAGCATTAGTTTCTCAAACCATAATAGATGGTAAGACTATTACAGCACCTTCTGAAAATGCAGTTTACGATGCTTTGGCTTTGAAAGCCCCAAAAGATTCGCCAACGTTTACAGGTATTGCCCGTGCAGTAACGCCAACAACAACAAGTGACGGCAAAACAATAGCGACAAAAGAATATGTAGATGTCATCGTTACTGAAGCTAAAACGGGTTTGATTTCACAATCAATTTTACTGAACAATACCACTACGGCACCATCAGAAGATGCGGTACGAAAAGAACTGGATTTGAAAGCACCTGTAAATTCACCTGTTTTTACAGGAGTTGCAAAAGTTCCGGATATTAAGGGGAACACAATCACTGACCCGTTGGCAATTGCCAATAAAGGTTATGTTGATGACCAGATTACTTCGGCAGGAAATATTTATAACAAAGATGGTACGCTAACGGATAATAGAAAAGTCACATTAGATGGTAAAAGTCTAGATTTTATTGGTACTACAGCAACGAATCCTACACGTTTGAATCCTGACGGGAGCGTAATTATTGGTGGCAACATCAATTTGAATAATAAAGTAACCGGAACGAACGCTCCGGTAAATGCGCTTCAATTTACAAACGATGAAAATGGAGCAGGTTATGCTGCTGCTAGTATTACGGCTCAAACCGGTGATGATAAAGGAAAAGGGCAGCTTTCATTCAAAGTAAAAACAGCTACAGGTGTCGATACCGAAGCCGTTCGTATTACCGACAAAGGAAATGTTTTAGCTGGTGATGCTATAGATAATAATTCGGCAGTATTAAACGTGCAAAGTACAACTAAGGGAGTTTTAATGCCGAGGCAAACAAAAGAGCAACGCGATTTAATTACTACGCCACCAACAGGATTGCAGGTTTATCAAACGGATGTGTCAGGAAGTTCCCGCGAAGGACAATATTTGAAAACAAGTACAGGATGGAATAGAATGTTACTTGAGGGAGATGTTAAGTTAGATTATTATGATGCTATAAATGATTCGGGTGCAGCAATTTCTGGTGCAAGCACACCAGTCGCAGTTTATATAAAAGGTGTTGATGGTTCTAATAATACTACTATAGCTATCGCAGATGCTGGCAATGCTGCTACAGCACGATTTGAGGGAGTAATAGTAGATAATGTTCCGGCAGGAGCGCCATGTAAGGTTTACTTACGCTATATTTCGTACAATGTCGATACTTCGTCCTATGCTCAAAACGGATCAGTTTTTTTAGGTACCGGCGGAAGTTTTACTGCTGATCCTTCTAGTTTGCCTTTTGGTGTCAGGATTGGTAAAGCTTTTAGTGTAGATCCTGCAAATCCTGCTATTTTGTTTACGGCTTATCTCGTAGCCGATGTTTTAAGAAATCAGTATGAACAAATTAATGGCGGTATTGACGAAACCATATTTACAGGTCCCGTAGCTTCTGGCTCAGCACCCATAGCGGACAATTATTTAACCAATAAAAAATATGTAGATGAAACCGTTGCCAGTTTACAGCAATATCAAGGGGTTTGGAATGCTGCAACAAATACACCCACACTTGTAGGTGCAGCAACAGCTAAAAAAGGTTGGACTTACGATGTTACAGTTGCAAGCGGAAGTCCAGTAAAATATACCAATATGTGTACTTCAACCAATATTCTTAAAGGAGATATAATCAAATTTGACGGAACGTGTTGGGTAGTAATAGAAAAACAATATCCGTCTGCAACGACTATTCAGGAAGGAATGGTAAAACTCGATGGCGTTATTTCGTCATCTACGACTTTAGTACCAACTTCCAATTTATTGAAATCAGTATCAGATGCCAATATTGCCCATATCAATAATAAAAGTAATCCGCATGGTGTAACCAAAGCTCAGGTAGGATTAGGAAATGCAGATGATACAAGCGATGTTAATAAACCAGTTTCTACACTTCAACAAACCGCTTTGAACTTAAAAGCGGACAAATTAAACGGAGCTTCGCAAATAACTGATAATAATGCTTATGGAAACATTGGAACATTAGCGGGTGCAGCCCAGGCAAGTATAAATGCGGGTATAAATGCTAAATTAAGCAGTCAGACTCAATTAAACGGTACAGGTTTGGTAAGAATGGCCGGCACCACAGTGAGTTATGATAATATTGTTTATGCTCCTTTAAATTCGCCGGTATTTACGGGTGATGCTCAGGCTGTCGAAGCAGCAATAAATGATAATGATAACTCAATCGCTACTACATCTTTTGTACATAAAACAGCATCTGGTGGTTGGTCAAAATTGGGAAATGATATAAATGATACCGATTTTATTGGGACTATTAATAATAAGGACTTAGTATTTAAAGCTTATAATACTGAGCGAATGCGCATAAATCAATCACTTCCACAAGTGGAAATAGGAACTTCTGCAAGCCCAACTTCATTGCGAATAAATACAACCACGGAGTTATCTAAAAATATTCCTGTAAAGATAACAACAAGTGAGGCTAATCCTTTTATTACAACATTTGGTGTTTTTGGATCAGGAACAGAAACTCATTATCTGGATATAAATTCTTATGTTTATGACAGCACTAATTTCTTAAATATTCCAGGAAATATATCCATGCAGCCTGATGGCGGAATAATTAGTATTGGAAAAAAAGATTTTACGGGTTTAAGCGAAAAACTGGAAGTAAATGGAAATGTAAGAGCAACAGGATTTAAAATACCAAACGGGACTTCGAGCCAATTTCTTATGGCTGATGGCAGTACCTCTACAGGTTCATTTTCAAGTGAATGGTCCCTTAATGGAAATGAAATAACAGCCGCAAATTTTATTGGATCTACAAACAATTTTGATATCATTTTTAAAACGAATAATAGGGAGCGCTGGCGTATGGGGTCTAATTCTGGCCGATTTTATATAGGTGACATTGCTGATCCTAATAGTGGCGGATCATTGTATATAGTGCCTGAAGGTGGTACTACCGATAGCACTCCAATAACGATAAAAACCGCTGATCTGGAGAATCCTCTTACTATGGAATTTCAAACTAAATTATCTGGAAGTTCCAAATATTTTAATATCAGAACTTTCGTAGGAGATAATACTACTTTCACACCAACAAATCTTTCCCTGATGTCTGAGGGAGGCATACTTAATCTCGGATATGCTGATTTTACTGATTTAACTGAAAAGCTGGAAGTAAACGGAAACGTAAGGGCATCTGGTTTTAAAGTCCCAAATGGGACTAACAGTCAATATTTGATGGCAGACGGTAGTGTAAGTTCTTTATCTGCGAGTGGATGGGCACTTAATGGAAATGCAGGAACAACACCCGGAACCCATTTTATAGGAACCACCGATAATAAAGACCTTGTTTTTAAGGCGAACAATATTGAACGAATGCGGGTGAGCAATACTACTGGAAAATTGACTGTAGGAAACACTGTAGCTCCGGGTTCATTAACAATAGTTACAAGTAGTACCTCAACTACAGCACCTTTGTCTTTAGTAACATCTGATGCTAATCCGCTTGTGATGACTTTTCAGGATATTGGTTTTGCTCCAAATAACATGTTCGCTGTAGATGCTTTTCATGTTGGAAGTCCAAATACCCCTGCGAATTTATCATATCTCGCCGGTGGAGGATTATTTAGCATTGGTTTTAATGATTATGAAGGTTTAACAGAGAAATTAGAAGTAAACGGAAATGTTAGGGCAGCAGGTTTTAAAATTCCAAACGGAACCGGAGATCAATTCCTTATGGCTGATGGAAGTGTATCTACTGGTAGCAGTACCGGTCTTTTTGTTGATGGGGGAGTTGATAATACCTTAAAACCAATAAAAGACGCTTCCAACAATACCAATACAGGTGTATATGTCAGTTCAAAATCTATTACTGCTTATGGAAGCGCAAATGCCAACAATACCGCTTTTGGGATGAATGCATTAGCACAGGCTGGAATAGGCAGGTTCAATACTGCTTTTGGGTTTAATGCACTTTATAATATTACAAGCGGTGAAAACAATACGGCACTTGGTTTTGGGGCAGGATCAGGCAGTAATAATGGTTCAAATTCTGTTTATGTAGGCGCAAATACGGTAGCAAGTACTTCTACAGCATCAAATGAAATTGTTATTGGCGCCGGAATTGCAGGAAACGGATCTAATACAACTACTATTGGCGATTCAAACACAATTATGACCTATTTAAGAGGAACGGTTTCTTCAAATGGTGCTTTTGCCAATACATCAGACGAACGACTTAAAACGAATGTAACAAAAGTAGAAAATGGTCTTGCTGATGTAATGCAATTGAACCCTGTGACTTATGACAAAAAAAGAACATTGGAAAGCAATAACTATGATTTGCACGAAATAGGCTTTATTGCTCAGGATTTGCAAAAAATATTTCCAAAAGGAGTGGTATTTGAAGGTACGGACAAAGACAAATTACTTGCGGTGAATTATGACGCGATTATTCCGGTTTTGACCAAAGCTATTCAGGAACAGCAAAAAATAATTGAAGAAGAAAAAAGTAAAAATGACACCCAGCAAAAAGAAATTGATGAGTTGAAGACAATGGTGAAACAGTTGATGGAGAAAAAATGATTTTTTTAATTATGAATTGTGAATTGTGAATTGTGAGTTATGAGTTATGAATTGTGAGTTATGAGTTATGAGTTTTTTTAGATTCTAAAGTGATTAACCGAATTAACGAATCAGCGATTAAACAAATTACCGATTAAACGAATTAACAATTAACCGATTAAACAAATAAATAAATGATGAAAAAAATATATTTCTCCCCTATAATCATCTGCGTTTTGCTGTTCTCATCATCCTTGCTGCAGGCACAGAATTATCTGGACACTCATGTTGAAATGGGGATTTTTGGACCATTTTCTTTTGAAACCAGTACTTTCTGGGGCACGGCGAGAACTGCAGCACCAGGCTATTACTCATGGACAATAGGGAGTGGCAATTATATAGGTGCTGATGATACGCATCATGTTAATGGTTACGTCAAAAAATACGGATCGGAGGCTTTTGTGTTTCCAGTAGGTTCCGGAACTGATTTGAGAAGTCTTTCAATTTCAGCGCCTTCAGATCCTTCAGATGTTTATGCTGTTGCCTGGATTGCTGGTAATCCAAATACAACAGCAGATCCTACAAATGCTAATTCATTTCATCCGATAACTGCCGTTGCTTCGCCAATATCTTCAGTAAGTACCGCAGGACAATGGGACTGGCAGACTATCCGCGGAACTGGTGAAGGATTAATCATAACTGTTTCTATACCGCAACTTTTCGGAGTAGAATTTACCGATGCTTCGCTATTACGGCTTGTGGGATGGAACGGAAAAGCTTGGGAAAACCTAGGAACAGCAGGAGCATCCGGACTCACAGAAAACAGTACACTCAGTGGAATCATGAAGGTCGGAATACAGGCAATTGGTGTTGGAGTTATCAAAAATGTTTCAACAATTATAGATAGTGATAAAGACGGCTTACTTGATAGTGCCGAAGGTTTAACAAACGATACAGATAAAGATGGTATTCCTGATTATTTAGATGATGATGATGACGGTGACGGCATACTAACCAAAGATGAAAATGCTGACCCAAATGGTAACGGACTTCCTGATGATGCCAAAGACAGTGATGGAAATGGAGTTCCGGATTATCTGCAGCCCAATATTTCAAGTGCAAACGATGATTTAGTAGTTTATAACGCCTTGTCTCCCGATGATGCCAATGCTGTAAACGATGTTTTCACCATCAAAAATATTGAAAAATATCCTGACAATATAGTGGCAATTTATGACCGTTGGGGAAATAAAGTGTATGAAACGCACGGCTACAATCAAAACGGAAATGTTTTTGAAGGAAAAGCTTCAGACAATACACGATATAAAGACGGAATCAAAGTGGGGCAGGATACGTATTTCTATACCATTATGTACAGAAAAAGCGAAAGTGAATCCTATAAGAAACGTTCAGGGTATTTGTATGTTAAAAGAGGCTATTAACAGTTGAGGTAAAAAATGTGATGATATTGCTATTATTAAGGTCTTAAAAAAAAACAAGAATTTGTTAAATTATTTTAAAACATTTTAACATTTTAAACAAAGGTCTCGAAATAAATATTTATTTTTATGTCAGAATACATTGAATAATTCAATTTGCCCCAGTCCAAAGTTTCTAATTGAAGTATTTTAAAATGAATTGGTTGCATTTAATAGTCGCATATAAAAAAAAAATTAAACGAATTCAATCAGATGAATTATTGGCAATCAAAAGATCTAGGTTCAAAATATTTCTTTTTAGTCCTGATATGTTGTAATATCAGTTTAAGTTTTGCTCAGGAAAGCCTTGCATCAGCCAAAATAATAAAATTTGATGAGGCAATACTATTAGGCCTTCAAAACAATAAGCAACTTAAAATAGCAAACACAAATTTGGCTATAGCCAATGAAAATCTCAGTCAGGCTAAAACTGCTAAATTGCCTCGTGTCGGGGTGAACGCAGGCTATACTTATATTGGAGATCCTAAACTTTACGAAGGTTTTTATGAAAGCAATATTACCGTCGATTATTTTAATCATACAGGCTTTGCCAACATCGTTTCGGCAATGCCAATCTATAGCGGAGGTGCTATTAATGAAAGAATTGAGCAACAAAAATTACTCAATCAAATGCAGGAATCAGCTGTAAAAATGACCGAGGCCGATGTTAAAAACGCCATCACAGAACAATATTTTACCCTCGAAAAATTATACCGTCAAATAGAGGTAACCAAACAAAACATTATCAATACAGATTTGCGTATCAGTCAGTTAAAATCGCGTGTCAATAACGGTCAGAATTTAAAAAGTGATCTTTTAAGAACCGAATTACAGCAATCCAATTTTAAAGTCTCCGTTTTTCGAAGCACCAATACCATAGAATTAATCAGTAATTATCTCGACATACTAATTGGCTTTCCAACCAATACTATTTTGAAACCCGAAGTTGCCGAAAGTATGCTGCCCACAGAAAATATAAATCTGCAGCAAAGTTTAGAGGAAGCTTTTCTGAACAGAGAAGAAATAAAACGCGCTGAGGTAGGCATTAAAATCTCAGAATCTTCTTTAAGTCTGACAAAAAGCGGTTTTCGTCCAAATATTAATGCCAACCTAATTTTAAATACAGAATATCCTGCGCAATGGCCCAGTTATGTAAATATTTTAAATTATTGGGCTGCAGGACTTTCCTTAAGTTGGGATGTATCGAGCTTTTATACTTTAAAACACCGTGTTTCAGGCGATAAACTCGAAATTGACAAAAGCAATATCGCATTGGAAGTAACTAAAGATCAAATTAGTACAGAGGTTAAAAATGCTTATGTAAGATATGCTGAAAGCAAGGAAAACATCAAAACCTATAAAAAAGATGTAGAGCTTTCTATGAGTAATTATAAAATTGTAAAAAGCAGGTATGACAATGATTTTGCTCTGATTAGCGAAATAGTTGATGCTGAACTTCAGTTAAATAACTCAAGAATTTCATTGGTTAACGCTAATTTAGATTTAATTATTCAATATTATTCCCTTCAATATGCAATGGGAAAACTTTAATATTTTGATATTATGAGTGAAGAAAATGTACCAGATGAAGCAGTTCAGAAAAAAGAAAAAAAAAGAAATACGGTATTAACCGTACTGTCTTTTATTTTTCTGATTGCAGGCGGTTTATGGATTTTAAGCTTATTTTTTGATTTCAAAAATTATGAAACCACTAATAATGCTCAGGTCGAAGCTTATATTAACAGCGTTGCCGCAAGAGCGACAGGACATATTAAAGAAATTAGGTTTGAAGCCAATCAGTACGTTCATAAAGGCGATACGCTGGTAATTTTAGATGATTCAGAATATAAAATTAAAGTTGCGCAGGCCGAAGCTGATTTGGCTATAGCCGAAGGAAACTTGCACTCTGCAGAACAAAATATAACTACCTCAGCATCAAATCAGGCATCTGGGGAAGAAAAACTGGCTGGTGATTTAGCAAGTCTGGAGAAAGCCCAAAAAGATTATCAGCGATTCAAAAACATGTATGCCGATTCGGCGGTAACACGTAATCAATATGATCAGGTCATTTCAAAATTGAAATCGGAAGAAGCGTATGTAAAAGCCAGTCGAAAAGGATTGGAAGCCAGCGGTTCCGTAACCAAACAAAGTAACATAAACCTTGAAGCGGGAAGAGCAACAATCGCCAGAAAAAAAGCTGATCTCGAGGCTGCAAAACTACAATTGTCATATACAAACATCATTGCGCCATCTGACGGATATGTAGGTGAACGCAACCTTTCAATCGGGGAGTTAATCAATGCCAATCAGACCATTGCGACAATTGTCCTCAATCAAAAATTATGGATTTCGGCCAATTTTAAAGAGACACAAATCGAAAAAATAAAACAAGGGCAGGAGGTAGCCATTACCATTGATGCACTTGACGGAAAAGAATTTAAAGGAAAAGTAGTGGGTTTTTCTCCGGCAACAGGCGCTAAATTTTCGATGGTTGAACCCGATAATTCAACAGGAAACTTTGTGAAAATTACACAGCGAATTCCAGTTAAAATTGAATTTGAGGCTTCCGCCAAAGAATTACTGGAAGTAAAACCAGGAATGAACGTAACCGTTGATGTAAAAAAATAAAAGATGATCGCAGGAAAAAAAGGAAGCGTTTTTACCCTCATAGGACTATACATCCTTACGATTCCCTTTTTTAACGGATTGAATGTCACCACCTACGACAATTCTCAAATTCTTGGGCATTTTGGGCCTTCGACTACTGCTTTTACTTATTCAGTATATATTCCTATTTTTTCTATGCTGGCCTTTATGCCTTTAGGATTAAAATTGGGCAAGCAAATCAGGGTTCGTACCATGATTTTATCGATTAGTTTTTTATCCTTACTATTTAATACTGCTTCATTATTTGCACCTACAATTGAGTGGTTTACTTTTTGTCGCTCTCTTTTGGCTATAGCTTCTGTTATTGGCATATTTGCTTCGATGGTTCCAATTTTATTGAAATACAATCCGGTTTTTAATATGGCTTTGTTGTATGGAATCCTTCAGTTTATTCAGAAAGGAAGTCAGCATTTGTATCAATATTTTGGAGCCCAATTTACAAGTCTGCACAATTGGACCTTCGGAATTTATTTTCTGAATGTCAATTTTTTGGTTGGCATTGGTTTGGCCTGGTATTTTTATAAAGCTGATGTTGCGCCAATGAAAGCACCAGTATTTCAGTTTGACTGGAGAGGCTGGATTATTATGATTTTGTGCTTTATCATCATTCTTTTTTTATGTGCCGAAGGACAAACACGAAACTGGTTCAGCGATTCTAAAATTGGACTGGCAGTTGCTGTTTTATTTCTACTCTTTGGACTTTATCTCTTTCATGCACGATTTACAGAAGATCCATTAATTAATCCAGATGTTTACAAATATAAAAATGTGGTTATCGGCGCTTTTTTAATGTTTTATATCGGCGTAATGAACGGAACCGGCAGTATTGTGACAGGTTTTATGACTAATATTTTGGGATTTGATTCGGTTTTAGGAGCTCAGACACATCTTGCAATATTACTTGGTTTGTGCATTTCCATTCCGCTTGGAACCTATCTTTTATACAAACGCATCTATCTCGCCACGATTTGGATTTTCGGCTTTGCCTGTTACGGATTTTATCATTTGATTCTCTTTTTCAGGTTTTACCCCGGAATTGATTCTTCAGATTTCGTGCTTCCATTAGTTTTTAAAGGACTCGGAATTGGTTTTCTATTTCCCGTTTCATTGCTTTATATTTCCGAAGGTATTCCTCCAAAATTGAGCACATCCCGCATGATGAGCGGGATTATAGCGCAAGCCGTTTTCGCATCATTGTTAGGAGGAGCCATTTTAGGAACTTTTATTTCTAACATGAACATACAGCACAAAACAGGTTTAAGTCAGCAACTGACACAGACTAACATGCAGGCAGAAAAAGAGCTGGCCAATTACAAAAGAAATTTTTTGTTCATGGGATTATCCGATAGTGAAGCACAGAAAAAAGCAGAAAAAGGACTTTCCAGTAAAACTTCACAAGCAGCGATTTTACTGGCTTATAAGGATGTTTATCTTGTCATGTCGGCCATTTGTTTTTTTCCAATTTTTATAATTCTGCTTTTTAAACTTTGGCGCAGGCCAATTGGAAAAGTAGAAGTAGAGCCGATACCAATTTAACTATTGAAATAGAATACAAGTTAGCATCTTATTTAATCAACAATATGAATTATTATGGAACTAAAAAAAGATCGCTTTTTATATCATTTATGGACTAAAGAAAGTGGATTCAGCAGCATGTTTGTATTGCTTTTTGTCATGCATTTTATAGTAATTCCGTTGTTTGGGAGTTATTCGCGGTTTATGGTGATTTTGAATATTTTCTGGATACTGTTTCTTTTTGCGGGTATTTTTTCACTTTCAAAAAATAAAGAGCAAACTATTCGTCTTTCCATTATACCTATTCTGTTTGTAGTCGTACAATGGATTGCTTTTTTTACGATAATTCCCATTGTTGTATTTGCAGATCTTATTTTATCGGTAGCCATCATGTTGCTTCTGATCATATTAGTATTAATAAAGGTACTGGAGCCCGGACCTGTCACAATTTACCGTATTATAGGCTCGATAGTCGTGTATATGTTATTGGCTAATCTTTGGTGTGTTGTCTATTTATTTGTTTTCAGGCACATCGAAGGCTCGTTTCAAATGGCGGTTTCTCCATTTACAATGAGCAGCGAGCAGAGCAATTTTTTGTATTTCAGTTATATTACTATTACTTCGACTGGTTATGGAGAAATAGTACCTATTCACCCTTTTGCCCGTTCTCTGGTTCAGGTAGAAGTTTTAACAGGTATTTTGTACCCGGTAATCCTGATTGGAAGACTCGTAGGAAATGCCAATTTTTCTTTAAACAAGTAAATTAATCATATAAATCAATTGTATATCTAAAAATAAATTAAAATGGAAAAATCGAATGTGAATAAACGAAAAGAACTCTTTGACACTATTTTGCAGTTATTTTTTATCTTCCTGCTTGTGGGGTTTTGTATCAAATTACTGATGCCCTTTTTTATGCCAATTCTTTGGGCGGCAATTTTGTCTGTAGCATTTTTCCCCTTGTTTGATTTTCTGCAAAGGATCTTAAAAGGACGAAAAACTTTGGCAGCCATAATCATCACACTTGCTATAATAGCAATCATGTTGGTACCTGTAATTTACGCCTTAAATGCTGCAACAGCAAATTTTGTAGAACTGAAAAACAGTTTTGATGCCGGCACGCTCAAAATTAGTCCACCAGGCCCGTCAATCAGAGAATGGCCCGTAATTGGTAAGCCTTTGTATGAGTTTTTGCTGGCAATGTCCACAGATATGCAACAAGGTATTATTAAATATCAGGAACAAATAAAAGATGTTACATCAAGACTTATGGGAAGTGTTGTAACTTCAGGAATGGCGTATTTACAGCTTATTTTATCTGTAATTATTGCGGGAATTTTATTTGTGACGCCCGGGGGGAAAAATTTATTGATGAAATTGCTTAGAAAAGTTGCCGGAAACGAAGCAGATGAAATTATGACAATTTCAGTATCAACTGTATTTCAGGTGGTAAAAGGGATTTTGGGAGTTGCGATTATTCAGACTATTATTCAGGCTTTTGGATTTTTTTTAGCAGATATTCCATACGCTGGACTATTAACTTTAGTATGTCTTATATTTTCGATTTTACAAATCGGGCCAATTATCATTAATATTGGAGTTATTGTATATCTTTTTTCGACAGGCGATTCGGGTTATGCAATAGGGTGGACAATATTTTTTGTAATCAGCGGACTTTCTGATAATGTTTTGAAACCGCTTTTATTAGGAAAAGGGGCGCTGGTACCAATGCTCGTTATCTTTTTAGGTGTAATTGGCGGATTTATAATGTCTGGGTTTATAGGTTTGTTCGTTGGTCCAATTATATTCTCAATTGGTTACAAGCTGTTTATTGCATGGTTGGATGATAATCATCATGTTGCTCCTCAACCTGTAATTATTGATCCTGAAACACCAACGATTGATTAAGTTTTATTTATAATTATGATATTCAAAAAATCCCATTTCGTTATAAAATGGGATTTTTTGTTTTTGATGATTTTATTTTAAATTTTTAAAATGCCTCTCCAATGGATTAGGCAGGCATAAAAAAACTCCTAAGACTATTTGCCTATTATTTGAAACAATTTTTAATCGTTTTTTATTCTTTATATATTTTATTCTTTATATAAAATAATAACAGCTTTATATCCAGTTCCAACATTCCATTGGCTAGACTCGATAACGGCTCCTTTGTCGTCATAAACCTGAAATTCGGCGGTATTAGGTGAAGCGGAACCCTCGTTCAAAGCTTCAAAATCAATTTTATTGATTCCTTTTACTAAATTTATTTTGAATCCTTTATAACTTCCATCAAGGAGAACTTCAGGTTCAATAACTTTATCATTCAGATAGACTTTAATCTTATCTCCATCTACAAAAGCAGCATCTCTGTAACGAATGGTAGAAGTGAAGGATTTTGTTATGAAGCCCCCTAAATATTCGTTTCTTCTATAAAAAATTCCCTCTTTATTGGCTTCTTTTTTATAAAAAATGTTATTGTTAAAAAGTTCATCCGGATTGATCTTCAGTACCATCGGATCTTTTGCAAGTGCTGGAGGTTCTTCATTTGGCAAAGCTTCTGCTGGGGGTAAAACTTCTTTCTTTTCTGGATTTTTTGACTGGATTGACTGATGGTTTTTATTCAGTTCATCTTGCGCAAATCCCTGTAAAGAAATACTAGCTATGGTAATCAAAAACAAAATTCTTTTCATAATAATTTAAAATAAACAGTATTAACATGTATATAGTAATAACATTTAAATATAGTATTTATTGTCTTTTAGAATAGATTATGTAAATTATGCCTCTATATTTTTTAATCTTATTATATGTTTTTTTCTTGTTAAAATACTTGGTAATATTATAGGTTTGTTTATAAACCGGTAATCAAATACCGGGCTTATATTCGGAGTACTGTTTGAAGCAAAAGAAAACGAAATTTATACCATCACAGCAACTAATGAAGGAGGGAATCTTATTTTGGAGGAATGCTTTCGTCAAATAAATCCCCTGCTATCTAAAATTCAATATTTAATAAAATAAAAATTATCCAAATCCAGTAAAAGATATTTAACACGTAAGAGACTTTAATTATTGATTAAATTTAAGAAGTAAAAAAAAGATAACTGTGATTTGATTTTTATAGATTTGTAAAATCTAGATATTCCCAAAAACAAATTGGGAATTAATTATAAAATCTAAAAAAAGCAATGAAATCTGTTTCTTCAATATTTTTATTTTTAATATTTGTTTATTCAAATTCGTACTCACAATTAAGTTCAGATAAAATTTTCGAAAGCTTTAAGCAGGGTGAACGCACTAATTGTTCATCTATTGCTTTTATTAAAGCTTCTTTAAATGTTTATGGATTAGATAATCTTTTTATAACTGAAAAATTAAATGACAGTTTGTATAAAATAACATTAAAAAATAATGCATCATTTAATCTCAAAAGTGATGAAATAAATGAAGCTAAATTATCTGCTGATTTCGTCTATATTAAGGAAAATTGTGATAGTGAAAAAATTAAAAACTATGCAATACTGACATACGCAGTCATGGCAAAATACAAACAAATTATTGATAAAAAGTCAACATTTGATAAAGCATTAGAAGATTTAGAAGAGGGAGAAGTATATACCCCGACAATTTATAAGTATTTAGGTTTTAAAGAAGGTAAAGAAATACAAAAGTTAAAACGTGAATCTGGAAGTGAATACTGTGGAGTTGTTGCATGGTCGACCGCTCACGCAGTTTTCGTTTGTGAAGAATTTATGGACTATTATGGCAATAAAAAAAGTATATGGATAAAATATCCGGGGCGTTTTAGAATAATTAAGTCATAAGAAAGAATGAAATAAACGAGAAACTTGATAGTTATTTTTTTCGCACTACTGTTATAATTAACCTACACAGCGTGAGTGAATGTTATAATACTAGTTATCAAACTAAAAAAGAAATTAATTAAGTTGTAATTTAAGTTAATTTATATACTTTTGCTATACCAACAACCAAATCTATTAAGAAAATGAAAAGCAACATTATTTTACTAAGTATCCTTTTTTTCTTGACAACTGGTGCAATCTCAGCACAGGCAAAAAATGCTCCTAGAAGTATTATTAGTACAACAGCTCTTATACGTAAATACCATGACCAAAAAGAATTGAGTGGTATGCAAAAAGGTGAGCTTTTAGAATTGTATATTGAACGTATTAAAGTTTTAGTAAAAACGCTTCCGTACATTGCTCTGGTTACTAAACCGGGTGTTACGATGGCTGATTTAGGGATTCCAGACGATAGTGAGCATAAAAAAGTATTGGATAACCAGGCCACTGGTACAACAATTTTCTTAGATACAACAGTAGATTTTCAGAGAAAAATGATGCCTTATTCTGATAAGGGAAACCTGATCGCTGCAATTTTATTTTACGAAAGCACATTAAAATCTTTACATGAATTCAACGACTTGAATGAAATGTAATATTATAATATAGACCAATAAAAAACCTCCGAAGTCATTGATTTCGGAGGTTTTTTATTTCGCTAACTTTTTAATTTCCTTTTAATAAATTGATACTTACGGTGGCGATATCAGCATCTGGAAATCGCTTGAAAATTGATTTGTCCGGAAACAATCCTGCTTCTGAAGCAACATTATTAAAGACATCTATCTCAACAATATATTGATCGGAAAAACCATGAGTTGCGTCATAAGCTGTTGCAGGAGTCTTTCCTAAATTACTGGCTGCAAGTTTTGGATTTATAGTATGTAATTCAATTAAAAGCAAACCAAATTTACGAACATAAGGTGACCATTTTTGCAAATGTTCCAGGAGATTATCTTCTATGTGGTTATTGCTTATTCTTTTTCCTCTGTGGGCAAATGCGCCAGTAGATTTACTAACCCGGTTTTCATCGATATGTTTCGGATTTTTCCAAATTCGATTATGATCCAAAAAAGTCCTTACGTTGAGTAAATCTTTCAGATCAATATTGTAATTTTCTTTCAGATCATCTGCGAGTATATTTGGGCGTCCAATATCGCCCCAGATTACTTTTGCCCAAATATCTGCCTTAATAAGATTGGCCCGGGTTACTTTTAAGGCGGCTTGATTATAATCTGCCCCAACCAGAAACAACGGATACTCATCAAGCATCTTTCCTCGTAATGTTTGCCTGTCAATTACCTCAAAAATATGCTGTAGGAAAGCACCATTACCACAACCCATGTCTAGTATTCCCTTAGGTTGTTCTTCAATTGGGCGGTTAAAAAGCTTTATTATTATCTCATCTACAACTTTAAAATAAGTATCATGCGCACCGCCGCTTCCCCAAACATTCATTTCGCGATCAACATGAATTTCGTTTTCACCATCTGCTATCATTCTTAAAACATTCGGGTCACCAAAAATTAATTCTTCAATTTTGGCAAAAGTTGGTAAATATGAAACTGTAACTCCATAGGCACTGGCTCTTTTGGCAAAAAACAAGCCCATTTCAGTAAATTGATAATTGCCATTTTTTTCTAAAAACCATCCAAGATGTACAAAAAAGTCTAATATTTTTTTAAAATTTTCAGGAGATTTATGAAACTCTTCCGGTCTGAAGGAAGTTTCCATAAAATATTTATGAAACATCCCGTTCATCGCCAGACGGACTATGGTTGGCCCAATCAAATGCCCTTCTATATGTTGTAAAATCTGATAGTGAATTGTCTTGGTACGTATGTCATCGGAAGGTTCAATGCCATATTTTCTAGTGTATTTTTCAAAAATTATATTAAGTTTTTCAAAGGGCTCATTTTCAAAGAGTCGCGGGTGAAACTGAGTAGAAAATTGAAGTAAATCAACAACATCTTCATAAAGATGAAACATTGAAAAGGCTATTTTTGTATTTTCATTTACCAGGACTGTTATTTCCTGTGTTTTGTTATCAACTTCGTAATCTAAAAAACCCTGAGAAGCCAAAATCCTCAAACCAACATTAAGATAACCTTCATTAGCTTTAAAAACAGTTACAAGCTCACTTAATTGTATTTTCTTCTTATTTAGGATAAATTCCAGAACGGAATGATTTTTTAGGGCTATGGCAACCGGGGCAACAGCTAAGCCGTCAAGATGTCTGAAAATGGAACTCCGAAGTTGTGATTTATTAGTCATAAAATGAAAGCTTGCTAAAAAAATATTGATTTTTAAGTGAGGACATATAAGTTTTTTTGCATCTAAATTCTGCAATTTACCTTACACTAGTTTAAAACTTCATTTGTAAATATTTCGTTTATATAAAGATAGTTTTTTTTAAAATTGATTCTTATTGACTTTAATGGTTGTTAAAATGTTTTTCATAATATCGTTTAAACCTGAAAATGGTAAAAATTTGCTAACGAATCAAAGAATTACTCTGCTTATTTCGAATATGCTCCCGATGTGATATTCCCCAATTGATCATTTCGGTAATTATAGGTCCAAAAGATTTACAATAATCAGTTGATTCATAAAGTATAGGCACTTTTGCATCGCGGTTTTCGGTTCTCTTAACCAAATTATTAAGTTCCATATCTTTCAATTCTTTCGAAAGCATACGTGAAGTAATTCCTGGTATACTTTGCTGAATTTCCTTAAATCTTGTATTTCCATTACAAATAGAATTGATAATAGGCAATTTCCATTTACCGCCTAAAACATACAAAGTGTCCTGAAGTGCCTGAAATTCTTCTTTCTGATTTCTTGCCATTGGTATTAATTTAACACTAAGATATAAATAATTTTTTCACCATATAAGTTATATAAGTTCATTTAAACTTTGTGGTTTGTTGGAGCGTAATTTTTTCACCATATAAGTGATATCAGTTCATTTTAAACTTTGTGGTTAGTTTGAGTAATCTTTGCGGATGAGCTCATTTAAGCTGGGCTTATGAAGAGTAATTTTTATCGTATTTATTTTAAGTTCTAAGATATTCATTACTGTCTTCTTATATGATCTTGATCAGTATTATAAAAGTTGCTAAACCAGTTGCTATAATATGAACTGATATCACTTATATGGTGGAAAAAAATCATAAGCTTTTCTTATATGACCTCGACTTTTATACATAGCAGCTTAAGAGTTACTGTAATATGCTCTTATATCACTTATATGGTAAAAGAAAAAATATGCAGTATACTCCATGATACCGTTGAAAAAGTAATGTCTATTCAAATTTAAATTTGTACCGTTAATTTAAAAACATAAAAAATGGACAATTTAAAAAATAAAGTAGCCGTAATTACCGGAGGAAATAGCGGAATTGGTTACGCAACAGCCAAACAATTAAAAGAACAAGGCGCAACGGTTATCATTACCGGAAGAAGAAAAGAAGCAATTGAAAAAGCCGCTTCAGAATTGGAAGTTAACGCTATTGTTGCAGATCAATCCCGAATTTCAGACATTGAAAATCTGACTTCAAAAGTAAAAGAAGATTTTGGACAAGTTGATATTCTTTTTATCAATGCAGGTATCGCAGGTTTAGGAACAATAGAACAGGCAACAGAAACGCTATACGATGATATAATGAACATTAATTTAAAAGGAGCGTATTTTACTTTAAGCCGTTTTATTCCGATTCTGAAAGATGGCGCATCCGTAGTATTTCTTTCTTCTAATACTGCAAGCATGAGTGGAGCAGGATCATCTATTTATTCTTCAAGTAAGACTGCACTTAATGCAGTAATGAAAATAGCGGCTGTGGAATTGGCACCAAGAAAAATCAGAGTGAATTCGGTTAGTCCCGGCCCAACAGAAACAGAAGTCATGAAAAAAGTCGGTTTAGATGAAACAACTGTAAAATCGATTATGGATGTTGTGGTTGATAGAATTCCCCTAAAACAAATGGGAACTTCAGAAGATGTTGCCAAAATGGTTTCGCATTTAAGCAGTGAAGCTTCAAAATTCATCACCGGAGCCGATTTTATTATGGATGGCGGAATGGTTTTGGCTTAAATATTTTGTTTCAGGTTTCAAGTTTCAGGTTGGAATCGTTTTACCGCAAAGTGCGCTAAGATTTACGCAAAGGTCGCAAAGCTATCATCTCATAGCTTTTGCGATCTTTGCGTTTTTATAAAATCGTGCTATAAGCTTTGCGCACCTTGCGGTTAAGCAGCAAAGCATTTCACATTTCACCTTGTCCATTTTACTTCTCACTTTGTCCGTTTCGGCTATTTTCTGATTCTATAAGAACTGTTATCGGGATACTTTTGACGAAGAAATTAACTGATAATCAAATAAATTAAAAGTCAAAAAATGAAAACAATTCAAAAAAACAAACACAGCTTCTTAAATGCAATGGTAACAGGAGCTTTTATATTGGTAGCTGCTACCAGCTTTGGACAGAAAAAACAAATTCAAACAACAAAAGATTCAGAAGCTATTCGTCCGTATCATATTAGTGTAAATCAGGAAGCCATTACAGATCTTAAAAATCGTGTAAATGCTACCAGATGGCCACAACAGGAAACGGTTACAGATCAATCTCAGGGAGTAAAATTGGCCCAAATTCAAAAACTGGTAAAATATTGGGGAACCGATTATGACTGGCATAAAGCCGAAGCCAAACTAAATGCATTGCCTCAATTTGTAACTAACATCGATGGATTGGATATTCAGTTTATCCATATCAAATCAAAACATAAAAATGCTTTGCCCTTGATCATCACTCACGGATGGCCAGGCTCTGTTTTTGAACTTTTAAAAGTGGCTGGTCCATTAACTGATCCTACTGCTTATGGTGGAAAAGCCGAAGATGCTTTTGATTTAGTTATTCCTTCAATGCCGGGTTATGGCTTCTCAGAAAAACCAAAAGGAACAGGTTGGGGACCAGAAAAAATTGGAACTGCCTGGGATGTGCTGATGAAACGTTTAGGATATACACATTATGTGTCTCAAGGCGGTGATTGGGGGTCTGTAATTGCAGATGCCATGGCACGTCAGGCACCAGAAGGATTGTTGGGCATTCACGTAAATATGCCTGCTACGGTTCCGGCAGATGTTGCCAAAGCACTTAAAGATGGTGATCCGGTACCTGCAGGATTATCAGTAAAAGAAAAAGCGGCTTTTGTATCATTAAATAAATTATACACAAAAGGCGGTGGTTATGCCGGCATGATGGTAACGAGACCTCAAACTCTGGGATATGGTCTTACAGATTCGCCAGTAGGTTTGGCTTCCTTTTTCTTAGACAAATTTAACGAATGGACATATAGTGGAGGTGATGCTGAAAAATCACTTACCAAAGATGAAATGCTGGACGATATTTCATTGTATTGGTTAACAAATACAGCCAATTCATCTGCTAATTTATATTGGGAGAATAACACAAATAATTTTAATGTTGTTGAACAAAGAACAACTGAGATTAAGATTCCGGTTGCGGTAACCGTATTTCCGGGCGAAATTTATCAGGCACCAAAAAGCTGGACTGAGAAAGCCTATAAAAACCTGATTTATTTCAATGAAGTAAACAAAGGAGGACATTTTGCTTCCTGGGAAGAACCACAACTTTTCACTATTGAACTTCGCGCCGCTTTTAAATCATTAAGAAAATAATAAAACCTATTGCCTGATAGGTTTGAAATTCTGTCAGGCAATTAATTTACTAATCAACTAAATAATAAAATTATGGAACCAAAGAAAAACAAAACATGGGTAGTAGTAGCTATTATCATTTTAGGAATAATTGCCTTTTTAATTCCGAATCAGATTGCCGCACAAACTGGTATAAAACGAACCGATTTACAAAAACATGACCTTGGCGTTCCAGGATACGAAACCGTACAGGCAAAAATCGATTTTGATGCACATAGTGCTTTCGGAAAGCATTCTCACCCTGGTGAAGAAGTTATTTATGTGCTTGAAGGTTCATTAGAATATCAGGTTAATGACGATAAACCAGTGACGCTAAAAGCTGGAGAGGTACTTTTTATTCCTGCAGGCGTAGTTCACTCAGCGAGAAATAATACTAATGCAAAAGCTTCAGAATTGGCAACTTATATCGTGGAAAAAGGTAAACCCGTGCTGGTTTTGAAAAAGTAAAACATTCATCAGACAGTAGGATTTTTAACTTTCAGTCTGTCCGTTTCACCATTTACTTCGTCCGTTTGAGCTCTTTTCTGATTGTATAAAGAAGGTTATCGAAATACTTTTGACGAAGAAATTAACTAATAATCAAATAATTAAGACATCAGAAATTATGAAAACAATATCAAAAATCAAAAACAGTATTGCAGCTTTAACTTCTAAAATATTTTTAATCGCAGTTCTTTTCTTTGCCATGACAGCTGTAAATGCACAATCAGTAAATCCATCTCTTGGGACATTAAAGCAAATCAATGCAGGATTATTAAACGTAGGATACACAGAAGCAGGTCCTTCAACCGGAACTCCGGTAATTTTGCTGCACGGTTGGCCTTATGATATTCACAGTTACAATGAAGTGGTTCCCATTTTAGTTGCAAAAGGCTACAGAGTAATCACACCGTATTTAAGAGGATCAGGAACTACAACCTTTCTTTCAAAAGATACTTTCAGAAACGGACAACAAGCAGCTTTGGCAAGTGATATTATCGCTTTGATGGATGCGCTAAAAATTGATAAAGCAATTATTGGCGGTTTCGACTGGGGAGCAAGAACAGCGGTAGTTATGGCAGCACTTTGGCCAGAACGTTTACAGGGATTGGTTTCAGTAAGTGGTTATTTGGTTGTAAATTTAGAGGCCAATTTAAAACCATTACCTCCAAAAGCGGAATTAGGATGGTGGTACCAATATTATTTCGCTACAGAAAGAGGGAAATTAGGATACGCTCAAAATACCTACGAGTTTAACAAACAAATCTGGCAAATAGCTTCTCCTTTATGGAAATTCGACAAAGCCACTTACGATCAAACAGCGCAATCTTTTGATAATCCGGATCACGTAGCAATTGTAATCCATAATTACAGATGGAGACAATCTCTTGAAGCGGGAGAATCTAAATATGATCATTTAGAAAAACGTTTGGCAGCAAGACCTGCAATTAAAGTCCCAACAATTACCATAGGAAGTGATTTTGATGGCGCTTTCGCGGATGGAAAAGCTTACAGAGATAAATTCACAGGAAAATACGAGCATAGAATTCTTAAAGGTATCGGGCACAACGTACCACAAGAAGACCCAAAAGCATTTGCACAAGCAATTATTGATGTAGATGGTTTGGGTAAAAGTAAAGAGTAAAGAGTCAAGAGTCAAGAGTCAAGAGTCAAGAGTCAAGAGTAAAGAGTAAAGAGTAAAGAGTCAAGAGTAAAGAGTCAAGAGTAAAGAGTAAAGAGTAAAGAGTAAAGAGTAAAGAGTAAAGAGTAAAGAGTAAAGAGTAAAGAGTAAAGAGTAAAGAGTAAAGAGTAAAGA